>PMBF01000039.1 GCA_003152875.1 Ignavibacteriota bacterium
AGTTCCCTGACATTGCCGGGCCAGGAATGGGACTGCAGGATTTCGATGACCCCTTTTGAGGCCGTCACCCCTCCGCCCTCGCGCTGCAGGAAATGGCGGAGCAGGAGAGTCACATCTCCCGGCCTGTCGCGCAGGGGCGGCAGCGAGATGGTAAGGACGTTGAGGCGGTAGTACAGGTCCTCGCGAAACCCTCCCAGGGAAACCTCTTCGCGGAGATCCTTGTTCGTTGCCGCGACGACGCGGACGTCCACGCGGACAGTCTTCGAACCCCCCACCCTCTCGAACTCCCCTTCCTGGAGAACGCGCAGCAGCTTCAATTGAAAGGCCTCGCTCACCTCGCCGATTTCATCCAGGAAAATTGTCCCTCCGTCCGCCAGTTCAAACCTTCCCATCCGATCCTTGACCGCACCCGTGAACGCCCCCTTCTCGTGGCCGAAGAGCTCGCTTTCGAGGAGAGTCTCCGCGAGAGCCCCACAGTTCACGGCGATGAAAGCCTTCGGGGCCCGCCCGCTCTTCCCGTGAATGGCGCGGGCCACAAGTTCCTTGCCCGTTCCGCTTTCCCCCAGGATCAGCACCGGCGCGTCACTCGGCGCGATCTTGCGGACGAACTCGACCACCTGTTTCATGGGTCCCACGGGTGCATAGACAATTCCTTCGAAGGTCTCCGCCGAGCCCTGTTCATCATCCGCGACCAGGTCAAAGCGCTCCATGTCCTGCGCCCTGGTGGAAAGGGCATAGATCTCCTGCTTGTACCGCCGGATTTCCTCCAGCAGCCCATCCGCTCTCGCCTTGCCGGAGTCGTTTTGCCGGGCCAACAGTTCGCGTTCGAGAAGCGCCACCTTGGCCTCACGGTCATGGAGCTGGGTCATCACGGCGTCCCTTTCCGCCGTCAGCACATCCACCCGGACTCCTTCCGCGCGGGAACGGACCGCCAGCACGATCGCCGTCACGGCGGCCCCCGCCAGGACAACTCCTGTCACCGGGAGGAGGATGCCGGAAAGGGCGAACAGGATGAAGGACGCGATGACGACGATCGCCACGATGCTGAAGGCGGCGAGAATGTGAAACGGCCTGGGGAGGAGCAGGACGGCAACGGCGCAGCCCATGGCGGCCAGAAGGAGGATCAGTCCGGCGGCAGCGGGAGGCACAGCGGTGAGGAATCTGTCGTGCAGGGCATTATCGATGAGCGTCGCATGGTGAACCAGTGTGGGGGTGCGCGGGTCGAAGGGGGTGGGGCGGAATTCGCTCCGGCCCTCGGCAATGAGGCCGACCAGAATGATCTTGTTCTTCAGGAGTTCCACGGGAACGGTGCCAGGCTGCCCGTGGCGGAGGGCATCGTACGATCTCAGGACTTCAAGGAAGGGGTACCGGACATAGCTGCGCAGCGGTCCGGGAAAGTTCAGGAGTACGGCGGCGTGCCCGGAAAGGGGGAGCCGGCGCTCGCGCCCTTCGCGGTCAAGCAGGACCAGCCCGTCACGCAGGAGAACGTCGTTGGGGGAGGTTCCGGTTGCCACCCTGAGGACCTCGAGTGCGAAGGCCGGAACGGCCGTGCGGCCGTCGGCCACCACAACGGGAATGGCGGTGGCCTCATCGTTGCTGAAGTTGACATGACCGATACCGGCAGCGGCCCCTGCAAAGGCGGGGAGCGGCATGTGCAAACCCCGGCCGGGGGGAATGTCTCCCCGTACGCGGGGATACGTCGAAATCGACGTAGGCAGGGAGTCTGCAGGACCCGTTCCCTCGTCCACGTGGTCAAAATAGGAGGCAAGGACCACGCAGCCGGCCCTGCGGATCATGGCGGCGAGCAGTGTGTCATATTCCGGGAACTCGTGATACCCGGGCCTCGGATCGTCGAAGACGATCTCGAGTCCGATGGCGCGGGGGTGAAGGTCGGCAAGGGCATGAAGCAGGAGCGCCTGGAAATTCCGCCTGACCGGCCAGCCCACAGTCTTCACCGCCTCGTTGTCGGCATAGACGAGCACGATATTCGAATCGGCGGGCTCGACTCCGCGGGCGAGGTATTTCAGGCGCGTGAGCTGGTCCTCGAGCGGGGCAAAGAGGGGCGATGCGGCGAAGAGGAGCACACCGACAGGGACTGCGACAGCTGCGCTGAGGGCCAGCGGTGAGCGTGTCATTGTCTCATGAGCCAGAGTTCCGGATTCTGGTTTTCCCGGTCCTTCCACACCTCGAAGTGGAGTCTTGGGCCGTCCACAGCCTCGCCGCTCTCCGCGATCTCTTCTCCTTCCTTCACCTTTTGTCCCTCGGCGACCTTGATGTCGGCGAGGTGGCTGTACACCGTGCGGTAGCCGCTGTAGTGATTCAGGATGAGGAGGTTGCCGTAGCCGGGAAGCCACCAGATGGTTGCCACTTCGCCGTCGGCCACGGCGTTGACCGAGGTGCCCGCCTTGACCGCAATGTCGATCCCGGTATTCTGTGTGATGGTCTTGAGTGTGGGGTGTTTCTGGGAGCCGAAATGAGCCACGATGGTTCCCTCGGTCACCGGCCAGCGCAGCCTCCCGCGCCGTGTCACAAAATCCCCCGTCATAGCCGGCGGCAGGGGCAGCCGGTTCGCTTTCGATGATTCGGCGCTGCGTTCCTTGCGGATCCTCTCGTTCTCGACCAGGCGCGCGATGATGCCTTCCAGGTCCCTGGCGGCTTTCGACTGGCGCTCGATCGAGCGCTGCAGCATCTTCCGGTCCTTCTGGATTTTCGCCACCATGGTCCTGCGCTCGCTTGCCAGCGCGGCAAGGCGGTGTTCCTCGTCTCCCTTCTCGCTGATGAGCCGGTGCTGGTCGCTCAATTGTACCTGAAGCCGCGCCTGGACCTCCTCAAGGTCGCGTTTCCGGGTCACGATCGTGTCGGCGTCACGCTTGCGCTGGGCTGAGAATCGCTTCAGGTATTCGTTCCTGATGGAGAGCTGGTTGAGGGAATTCGACGAAAGAAGGAGCTCCGTGTCGTGCACCGGGCCTGCCTTGTATATGGAAGTCACGTAGCTCGCGTACTGGTCCTTGAGAAACCCGTACTGCCGCTCCAGTTGAGTGATGGTCGAACGGCTTGCATCGATCCGGTGCTGCAGGTCCGCCTCCTCGGTGCGCAGTCGGGAGATCAGGCTTCGCACCAGGCCCGCTTTCCTGTCGTAGGTATCGAGGAGGTCGAGCGACACCTTTTCCTTCTTCTGCTGTTCTTTGATCCGGCTTTCCATTTCCCGGATCTGATCGCGGATGGATTGAAGCTCTTTTTGCCGGCGGGAGAACTCGCTGCGCGACTGCGCATGAAGGGAGGGAACGAGGCAGAGCACAAGGATACACAGAAGACCGAGGATCCTGCAGCATGACCCAGTCATGAACGAGGGAGGGTTCATTGGTTCCTGGCTTTCCGCCTTACCGGGGGGCCGCCATCGACCTGGCGTTGGGCGGAACGGTAAAGTCAAAAGACACCCGGCCGGGGTTGATGGAAGCCGAGGAGAACGCGATCGCAACACGCCGCTCCTCCCGCGGCATCGTGATCGAGACACGGCGGGGAATTCTTGTCCCGTCCTGCACGATCATCCCGGACGTTTCGCTTTCCAGCATAATGCTGCCGCCCGCGTCCAGTATTTCTAACCGTCTCACGAGCAGCGCGTCGGGATCGATCCAGTACGAGCAGGTACCGTCCCCGCAGGGATACCGGAGAAGGAACTGATCTCCGGCGATGCTGTACGAAAGGGGCGGGATCCTGTCGGGCAGCGGGAATGTCCCCGTGAAGGCTGAGAACATCTGATCATAGGTGAGATCGATTGGCAACATGGACCGCAGGGAACCTGATTCGGGGCTTCCCGTCGAGACGGCATTTTCGAGGCTGTTGTACATCACGTAGCGCTTCCTGCTCAGGAAGAATGTGCCCACGTCGATGCCGAAGGGGCCCTCAAGCTGGACAAGGAGCGAATCCGGTTTCTTCATGGTCAGGTCGAATCCGGCCGAACCGTTCTGGGAAGGGGTCTCGAAGCTCAGGCTCCCGTGTCCGCTCAGCGTCCGGAGCCGGGCGTCGGTCTCGCGGATACGGGAGGTGAGGAGACCAACGGGCGTGAGGTCGGTGTTCAGGGCCACCCCTTCCGTGCGGGGGGCGCAGGACGCCAGAACCAGAAGCGGAATGATCGGGAGAAGCCGGCGGCCCCCGGGCATCAGAAGGACTCGCGGGAGATCTTCTCGCGCAGCGCGGAGTTGCCGCTGTCGAGATGCAGCGCCAGCTTCCATTGCTCGATCGCCCCTTCCTTGTTGTTCATCTTGTAGTAAATGTCTCCCAGATGCTCGTAGACAACGGCATTCGCCTCCCCCCTGGCGATAGCCTGTTTCACATACGTCGCCGCCTCTGAAAAGCGGCCCAGCCTGAAGCAGATCCAGCCGATCGTGTCGAGGTAGGCTCCATTCTCGGGCTGTGCTTTGACCGCGGCTCTAGCCATGGTGAAGGCCCGGTCGAGGTCACGGTCCCGTTCCGCCAGGCTGTAGCTGTAGTTGTTCATCACTAGGTGATTGACGGGATCGAGACGGAGCGCTTCCTCGTAGAGCGAATCCGATTCGCCGTACTGCCGGATCCCTTCGTAGACAAGAGCGAGTTGTGCTATCAGGTCGACGTCCTTGGGATTGATCGACCGGGCATGTTCAAGGACGCGAACAGCATCAGTGTTCCGCGAGAGGCGGTTGTACGCCACGCCGAGAAAAAAGTTCACCCGGAAGTCGTCCGGCAGGATCATCACGGCAGATTCCAGGACGCGGACGACCTCGCTGTAGTTGTTCTTGTTCAGAAACACCCCTGAGAGGGAGACCCAGCCGTCGGCGTTCCAGCTTGCGAGCTCGGTGACTTTCCGGAAATGCCGCACCGACCCGGAATCGTCCCTGGCGACCGAGGCGATCGCCCCGAGGAACCAGTATGCCCGCCAGTCTTCGGGCTTGCGAACCCGGATCCGGTCAAACACCGCCCGCGCATAGGGAATCGCCGTCGAGTCTCTTTCGCTCTGGCTGAAGTACAGTTCGCCGATGTGCAGTTTGGTATCCACGTTGACGGTATCGCGCGCGAGGATCGGTTCAAACAGGCGAGCCGCCTCGGCGTATTCCCGGCGCAGGAGATGCACGCCGGCGATATCGGAGAGGAGATCCAGGCTTGTCGTGTCGGTTTCACGAAGCGAGGAGAACACCGCAAGGGCGCTGTCGTACTTCCCGGCCCGGACGTAGGTCTGGCCGAGTGTGCGCCGGAGCTCGCGGTTCGCCGGGTCGATCCCGGACATTTTTTGCAGCGCCTCGGAGGCGCTGTCGAACTTCCCCAGTTTGTTGCACAGTTCCGCCGTCTGCATGAGGACATCCCACTCGGGACCGAACCGCTCCGTGATACGCTCGTAAAGATCGAGGGCCTTCAGAGGGGAGCGCACCTGATAGAGCCGGGCGAGGTTGAACCATGATTCAATGTTGGACGAGTCGCGCCGGACGATCTCTTCATACACCGTGAGCGCCGAGTCCGGCTGCATCGCAGCAAGGAACACCATTGCGAGGTTCCGCTGGTATTCCAGGTTCCCGGGCTTCAGCCTCACCGCTTCCCTGCCCGCCTCGATGGCCGGCATGTTCTTTCCAAGCATCGCGTAGGCGCGGGACAGGGCGAAGTATATCGTGTGGTTCTTTTCGAACCCCAGCGCCTCCTGGTATTCCAGGACGGCCCTCGCGTTGTCGCCCCTTAGCTCGTAGACCGAGCCGTCAATGAAATGCTGAAGGGCCAGATCGCGCATTCCCTCCTGGACCCTTTGAGCCGCGGGGGACAGATCCTGGCCGGCGGTATCCGGTGCCGACGAACAACCGCCAATCAGCAGGGAGAAGGCCAGAAATACGGTGGCAGTCCAGGCCGGACCATGATTTTTCACTTCACAACCCACGGTAAATCTCCGCAATTACGAAAAATATAGTACTTCATGCTATGAATAACAAGCAAACGGGCATTGTTGCTCCTTGCCTTGACATCCAGACGTGATTTGGCTATCGTGAACCTTTGCGGATCACTCAGGCAGGAAGCAGGATGGCCGAGTACTTTCATATGGCCGTGGCTTGGGATTGGGAATTCGACCGGGAGTTCATCCGGATCCTTGAAGCCCAATTGCACTCGCACGGGCTGCTGTTCTATTCGATTTCGCACCACAACACGCACGAGACCGTGCGCAGGATTCAGCGCGGCGAGCTCATCTTCGGTTGTTTCCTCGACCGGGCAGGGGATTTCGACGATCATTTCCTGGTCGTCTCCCGCACCCTCCGCAAGACTCCGGCATACTTCATCAATCCTCCCGAGGCCGTCGTGCACGCCACCGACAAGGCGACGATGCACCTTGAGTTCCTGACCAAGGGGATTGATGTCCCATTCTCGCTGATCATCTCTCCGTTCAACAAGCGGCGGGAGGTGGAGCTGACGCTGAGCGACCTGGCACGGCTGGGACGCCCGTTCATCATCAAGCCGGCCAACACGACGGGGGGCGGTATCGGAGTGATCACGGGAGCCGAATCCTTGAAGGACGTGATCGAGTCGCGGCAGCATCACAAGAACGACAAGTATCTGCTCCAGGAGAAGATCTGTCCGATTGACATGGATGCCCACAAGGCATGGTTCCGCGTCTTCTATATCTACGGTCTCATCATCCCATGCTGGTGGGATGACGAGACGCACCGGTACGGCCTCATCTCGCCGGCCGAGCGCAACAATTTCGGGCTGCTATCGCTCAGCGCGGTGACGCGCAAGATCCACGATGTGTGCAAGCTGGATTTCTTTTCGACGGAGATCGCATTTACGAAGGAGAAGAAGTTTGTTGTCGTCGACTACGTGAACGACATCTGCGACATGCGGCTCCAATCCCGGCATTTCGACGGCGTCCCGGACCAGGCCGTTCTGGAGATCTGCCGCCGGATCGCCCACAGAATCAAGAGCATGGAACGCACCGGCAGCCTCCCGCATGTCTCCCCGGCTCTCCGCCATCCTTGACATTCCTGCCGGCGCTTGATACATTGGGCTTTTGTAGTGTACCTCACTTCCCGCATAAGGAGTTCCCGGTCATGACCTCTCTCCGTTTTGCGATCTCCAGCCTCCCGGTCCTCGTCTCGGCCATCGCCATTGCCGGATGCGGCCGGAGTGCGGAGATGACAATGGAAAACGAAGCTGTCCTGAATGCGCCGCCGGCGTATACAACTTCCGTCGACAGCCTCGAAGCCGAAAACCGGCGTTTGCGCGACCAGCTCAGCGCGCTTGCGGCCGAGAACAGGTCTCTCACCGCCAGGGTAGGAGAGCTGGAGATGCGGATTGCGGGGTCGGCGCCGCAAAGGGCCGAACAGCAACGCTCACCCGCTCCCGAAGAGCCTGCCCGTCAGCAGCCATCGCAGCCCTCCGGCCAGGTGAAAGGATCCGGCAAACAGGCCGCGTACGATGCCGCCTTGCAGGCATTTCGGGCAAGGGACTTCAAAGGGGCGATCAAACAGTTCGAGGACCTGCTCAACAACTCTATCGGTCCCGACCTGGCCGACAACTGTCACTACTGGATCGGCGAATCCTACTACGCGCAGAAGCGGTATGATCTGGCGTCGCAGGAATTCCAGAGCGTGATAGAGTTCCCCTCCTCGGACAAGGCGAACGACGCAATGCTGATGCTGGGGAATTCGTATGCCGCGCTGGGCAAGAAGGATGAGGCGAGGAAGGTCCTGGACAACCTGATCAAGTCGAGTCCCGGAACCAGTGCGGCAAGAAGGGCCCAGGCGAAGCTGGACCAACTGAAGTAGCCGCACCAGTGGCAAAGCTTCAGGGGCGGCCCACACCGAAGGAGCCGCTAGACCGGCAGGGCGTGTGGTGGGGCTCCTCAAGCTCCGGCTCTACATTCCGGCATTCCTCTTCCCTTTCCGGACCTCCAAGACCTGCGGCCCCGCGGATCAACGCACTTCCGTACAATTCTGCAACACAGGGCGGCTGGCTTCCCTGGAATGTCCGGATTTCATACCGGGAGGCCTGGCAGAGAAACACGGACAAAGGACGATCTCTTTCGACGCAGCGAGGCCATGCTACACATAGCACAAGGCATCGTAAATTCGATTCAACGCTCTCTCTCTTCCTTTGACCGGATGAGCCGTTGGGACTGGTTCGTCCTGAAGTCCAAGTTCCTCCTGCGAAGACTTCTTCTCGTTGTGCGTGATTGGCCGGTGGAGCATCAGATAGGGGGAATCGCATTGCGATTGCCGCTCTCGCACAAACTGCCGATCGATGACGCGGCGGCCCCGGGGAGATCGGACAATCTGGCGCGCATCGCGCAAGCGGTTCATGCTCACAAAAAGAGCCTTCTGTTCATCGATATTGGCGCGAATGTCGGTGACACCGTTGCCGTCCTGAGGAAAAACTCCCGTTTCCCGATTCTCGCGATTGAGGGTGATGCAGAATACTACGCGTATCTTCAGAGGAACATGAGTGGGGTCGCGGACGTATGGACATATCAAGGATTGCTGAGTGATTGCCCGCAGACCTCTCCAGGTGAGCTTCTTCCGAACTACGGGGGTTCAAAGCAAGTCGCGCTTCGAGCCGATGCCGCTGAAACACTCCGGTTTCTGACCCTGGTGGAGGTGCTCGACAAGTTCCCGCAATTCAAGAACGCAGGAATGATCAAGATTGACACTGACGGATTCGACTGCAAGATCATTCGAGGCGCGCGGCCCTGGCTTGAGGCTGCGCGACCGGTTCTCTTCTTCGAATACGATCCTTATCACCTCGCCGAGCAGGGTGACGACGGGCTTTCCATTTTCGAAACGCTCCGGAGCATCGGATACAGCGGCCTTCTCGTCTTCGAAGGAAATGGAGATTTCATGTTTTCGCTGGAGCTTCTGCAGAAAGGGCTGCTCGAAGAAATGCACTGTTATTTTCTGGGGGGGCGGCCAAGGAAGTATGCGGATCTCTGCGCATTTCACTCAAGCGACAGCGACGTGTTTGAACGATGCAGGTCCGGGGAGCGGCACTTCGCACGAATGGCCGGGTCACAATTCCATCCGAACACAACCGGGTGAGACGAGGCGGAGCATTGGTCCCGGCCGGGGATGGAGGGAGAACACGTACGGGGATATAACACCTGTCATGGAAGGACTCATTACCGCCTGCCGGAGAGAAACTCCTCCACCAGCTTCACCTCCTCCCTGCTTCCGAGGAAGAGGGGCGACCGCTCATGCAACGCGGTGGGCTGGATATCGAGCGTCCTCCCGTGTCCGTCGGATGCGGCCCCGCCTGCGCTTTCCACGATGAAGGCAAGGGGGTTGTTCTCGTACATCAGCCGGAGCTTGCCGTTGGGGTTCCTGGAGTCGGGGGGGTAGAAGTAGATCCCGCCGTAGAGCAGCGTCCGGTGCACGTCTGCGACAAGCGATCCGATGTACCGCAGCGAATACGGCCGCCCCGTCGCCCTGTCCTCTTCTTTCAGATAGTCCACATAGCGCCGCACCTGTTCCCCCCACCGCCGATAGTTCCCCTCATTGACGCTGTAGATGCTCCCCCGATCCGGGATCCGGATGTTCTCATGGGACAGAAGGAACTCGCCGACCGTTGGATCGAGCGTGAACCCGTGGACCCCGTGGCCGGAACAGTAGACGAACATCATGCTGGAGCCATAGAGCACGTACCCCGCCGCCACCTGCCGGGAGCCCGGCTGCAACACATCTTCCATCGTCCCGGCGCCGGAAGCCGTCACGCGGCGGAAGATCGAGAAGATCGAGCCGATCGTGACGTTGGCGTCGATGTTGCTCGAACCGTCCAGTGGATCATAGAGCAGAACGTACTTTCCCTGCGGGTGTTCTTCCGGGATCTGGAGCAGGTCCTCGTTTTCCTCGGACGCCATCACGCAGAGATGACCGCCGTGATCCATCGCCCTGTAGATGGTGATGTCGGCAAACTCGTCAAGCTTCTTGACGATATCGCCGCTGATGTTCATCCGGTCGGTCTTGCCCAGGATGTTGACGAGTCCCGCCTTCGTGACCTCGCGCCAGACAAGCTTTGCGGCGAGGGAGAGGCTGTGCAGGATGGCGGAGAATTCTCCGGTGGCTCCCGGATGAGCGCGTTCGCCCTCGCTGATATGCCGCTCGAGGGTCATGAACTTGGACGGAGACGGGGGGATGGTCGTCATGGTGTCTCCATGGTTTCGGGGGGGGTGAGGGGTGCTCCCGGAAGCGTTCTGGACGTGATCTCCTGCGCTTACTGGACCGAACGGAGGCTCGATCATTCCTTACGGGTGGGATCCTTCTGCCAGTCTAGAAGAGTCCTGTGGGCAGCGGTTCCCGTTACCGCCGTTGCCGTGGTAATTCAGGCGGTCTCAGTCGGACAGGTTTCCGATCTTCCGGGCCTCCATTTCCTGGTCCTTGTACTGGAGCTGATACAGTGTCGAATAGATCCCCCCAAGCGCCAGCAGTTCCTGGTGGGTGCCCATTTCGCGGATCTCGCCCTTATGCATGACGATGATCTTGCCGGCCGATTGGATGGTAGAGAGCCTGTGCGCGATGACAATGGACGTGCGCCCCTGCAGAAGCTTACGGATGGCCTGCTGGATGAGCTGTTCGGTCTCCGTATCGACACTTGAGGTTGCCTCATCGAGCACGAGGATCCTGGGATGGTAGGCAAGCGCCCTGGCAAAGGAGATGAGCTGCTTCTGGCCCACCGAGAGCGTCGAGCCGCGCTCGCGGACGACCTCGAGGTATTGACCGGGGAGCCGTTCGATGAACCTGTTGGCGCCCACCACGCGGGCAGCCGCACGGATGCGCTCCGGGGAAATCGTCGCATCGCCCAGGCCGATATTGGAGGTGATATCGCCCGAGAAGAGGAACACATCCTGGAGGACCACCGCGATGTGTTTCCGGAGGTCCGCCTGGCGGAGGTTCTTGATGTTGATCCCGTCGATCAGGATCTCGCCGCGCTGGACGTCGTAGAAGCGGGTGAGCAGGCTGATGACCGAGGTCTTCCCCGCTCCGGTGTGCCCCACGAACGCCGCGGTCTGCCCTGCCTTGATGGTGAACGAGACGTCTTTCAGCACCCACTCCGACTTCTCCGGCTCCTTCGCATTGTAGTTGTATGCAAACCAGACATTCCGGAACTCGATATCTCCCCTGAGGGCCGGCAGCTCCACCGGGTGTTCGGGATCCGGGATCAGGGTCTGGTCATCGAGGAGCTTGAACAACCGTTCCGACGATGCCATGGCGGTCTGCATGATATTGTATTTCTCGGACAGATCGCGGATCGGGCGCCAGAACATTTCGTTGAACTGGAGGAAGGCCATGACCGTTCCGATCGTGACCGCGCCCGAGAGCGATTGGACCCCGGCGTACCAGATGATGATGCCCACGGCCACGGCGCCGATCAGATCGACGCTGGGATAGAACAGGGCATAGTAGAAAATCGACTTGATGTTGGCGTCGCGGTGTGCTGCGTTGATCTGCAGGAATTCGTCGTAGGCCCTCCGCTCGCGGTTGAACACCTGGTCGACCATCATCCCCGTCATGTGCTCCTGCATAAACGCATTGATCCGGGCAATCTGGATTCGGACTTCCCGGTACGCGCCGCGGGCTTTCCTCCGGAAGAGGAACGTGCCGTAAAAGAGGAACGGCAGGACACTGAGGGACAGGCCCGCCAGGCGCCAGTCCATGGAAAACATGAAATACAGGATGCCGATGATCGTGAAGACGTCGCTGAACACCATGACGATGCCGGACGAGAACATCTCGTTGAGCACCTCGACGTCGTTGGTGACCCGCGTGATCAGCCGGCCGATGGGGTTCCGGTCGTAGAACCGGGCGCCCAGGCGCTGGAGGTGGGAGAAGACCTGCATGCGCAGGTCGAAGATCGTCCGCTGGCCAATCCACTGTGTGAGATAGGTGTTCAGGTACTGGACCACGGCCCGGACCATCATGAGACCGAGAAAGGCCAGGGTGGTCATCAGGAGTCCGTGCTTGTCGTGATGGGCGATGTCCTGATCAACGGCGATCTTGACGAAGTACGGACGGACCGCTTCCATCGCCGAGACCACGATGCTCAGCACGATACCCAGCGCCACGTAGATCCTATAGGGACGCAGGTAGGTGAGCAGCCTGCGCATCAGCCTGCCGTCGTACGCTTTCCCCAGGATTTCTTCTTCATGCATTGGTTGACCCTGTTCTTCAGCCGGCAGCCTAGAGATGCTCGAGCTGTTCTTCCAAGAGCTGTTTCCGGTACAGCTCGCCGTAGATCCCCCCGAGCGCCACCAGCTCGTCATGGGTGCCCTGTTCAGCGATCGTCCCGTTGTTCAGGACGATAATCCTGTCCGCATCTTTCACGGTGGAGATCCGGTGGCTGATGATGATGCTTGTCCGCCCGCGCATGACCGTGCGGAGCTGTTTCAGGATCTCCTCCTCGGTGTAGGTATCGACAGAAGAGAGCGCATCGTCGAGAATGAGGATCTTCGGCTGGCGGATGACCGCGCGGGCGATGCTCGTGCGCTGCTTCTGCCCTCCCGAGAGCGTGACCCCCCGCTCCCCGACCATCGTCTGGAACCCGCGGGCAAAGGTCGCGACCTCCCTGTCGATCTGCGCAACTCCTGCGGCCCAGCGGACCTGCCCATCGTCCGCGCCTGTGGTTCCGTACTGGATGTTCTCGGCGACCGTATCGGAATAGAGAAACGTCTCCTGCGGCACATAGCCGATGTGCGCTCTGAGCACGCTCAGAGGGATATGTTTCACGTTGATGCCGTCGATCAGCAGTTCGCCGCCGGTCACATCATACAGGCGGGGGATCAGGTTGACCAACGTGCTTTTGCCGGCTCCTGTATAGCCGACGACGGCGAGCGTCGTGCCCGCAGGGATCAGGAGGGAGATACCTCCGAGCGCCGCGTCCGCGGCTCCCGCATGGCGGAACACCACGTTCCGGAACTCGACTTCACCCCGGATGGAAGTGATGCCGGTGCGGACGTCCGGTCCGTCGGCGATTTCCGGCGGCGTGTCGATGATCTTCGCCAGGCGCGCCATCGAGGCCGCGCCCTGCTGCAGGATGTTGACGACCCACCCGAAGGCGATCATGGGCCAGATGAGCATCACCAGGTACCCGAAGAACGCCGTGAGCATCCCGATGCTCAGGCGGCCCTCGATGACCTGCGAGCCGCCGACGTACAGCGTGATGATCAGGGAGAAACCGATGAGCAGGAACATCAGCGGCCACATGATGGACTGGACGCGGGCGAGCACGAGGTTTTTCTTCAGGTACTCCCAGCTCATGGCGCGGAAGAGCCCCGTTTCATACTCCTCCCGGACATAGGCTTTGATGACGCGCATGCCGGAGAGGTTCTCCTGGGCGCGCGTGGTCAGCTCGGAATACTGCCGCTGGCGCTCCTCGAACTTCTTGTTCACCAGCTTGCCCAGGGCATAGACGGCGTACGAGACAAAGGGGAGCGGGAGAAGCGCCAGCAGCGTGAGCTGCCAGTCCTGATAGAGCATCACGCAGAGCACCATGATGAGCGTCATCAGGGTATCCGTGGGATACATGATGCCGGGGCCCAGAGCGTTCCTCACGGCGCCGATATCGTTGGTGGCATGCGCCATCAGGTCGCCCGTGGGGGTGCGCTGGAAATACGAAAGGGAGAGCCGCTGGAGATGCTCAAGGAAGACGTTGCGGAGATCGAACTCCACGTGGCGGGAAACGACGATAATCGTCTGGCGGGTGAGGAACGTGAAGGCGCCGGCGATCAGTGAAAACGTCACAACCAATCCGGCGAGGCCGAGCAACCCTGAGGTGTCAATGGTCCGGGTTTCGAGTCCTTTTTTCAGGACGTCGATCGCACGACCGACGAACATGGGCTGAGCAACCGTAAAGAGGTTGCTGAGCATCACGGTCGTGAGGCCCCACAGCAGTGTTCTCTTGTAGCGTGCAAGGAACGGGATGAGACGCAGCAGCGATTTCAATGGATCAGCCTATGACCTCAAATCCTGTATAGGGATGGAGCACCTTCGGTACGATCACCTTGCCTTCCGGCGTCTGGTACTGCTCCAGGACTGCCGCCATGATACGCGGCAGGGCGAGAGCAGAGCCGTTCAGCGTATGGACGACTTCCGGTTTCCCGCCCCCGGGACGGTACCGGATGTTCATCCGTCGAGCCTGGAACGCCTCGAAGTTGCTGACGGACGACACTTCCAGCCATTTCTGCTGTCCGAGCGACCATACCTCGATATCGTACTTCTTGGCGGGGGTAAACCCCAGATCGGCAGAACACATTAACAACACATGATAGTACAGTCCGAGTTTCTGAAGCGGCTGTTCGGCATCCCGGCGGAGGGTTTCCAGCTCTTCATAGGAATGCTCCGGACGCACCAATTTGACCAGTTCCACCTTGTCGAACTGATGGACGCGGTTGAGGCCCCTGACATCCTTGCCGTATGAACCCGCTTCCCGCCGAAAACAGGGGGTAAAGGCGCAGAAATTGACCGGGAGCAGGTTTTCGGGGAGGATTTCGTCGCGGTAAAAATTTGTGACGGGTACCTCGGCGGTTGGGATGAGAAAGAGGCGGTCGCGATCGACCGAGTACATCTGGTCTTCCTTGTCGGGGAGCTGGCCTGTGCCCATGGCGCTCGCCTCGTTGACCAGAAGAGGGGGAATGAGCTCCATGTAGCCGTTGGCGGCGGCTTCATCGAGGAAAAAGTTGATGAGCGCTCTCTCCAGCCGTGCCCCTTTGCCCACGAAGAAGGGAAAACCCGCACCTGTGACCTTCGTGCCCCTGGGGAAATCGATGATGCGGAGCTTTTCCAACAGCTCCCAGTGAGGTTTCGGGGGAAAATCGATGACCGGAGGCTCCCCCCAGGAGGCAATCACCTGATTGTCCGCGGGACTTTTGCCTGCGGGGACCGACTCATGAGGAATATTGGGGATGGCCAGCAGGACCGAGCGGAGCCGGCCTTCCTCGGATTTCAGCTCCTCGTCGAGGACCTTAATCCGGTCCGCGACCGAACGCATCTCATCGATCACCGCCTGCGCGTCCTCACCCTTCGACTTCATCCTGGCGACCGTCTGGGAGACGGTGTTCTTGCGGCTCTTCAGACCTTCGGTCTCCTGGATGAGTGCACGCCGGTGTTCATCGAGGCGCAGGACTTCATCAACGGACGCCGGATCTTCGCCCTTCTTCCGGACTCCCTCCCTGACCAGGTCCGTGTGTTCGCGTATGAGTTTCAGATCCAGCATGTCGCGTGTCTCATCTTCTTCGTCCGCTCCCTCTTGCCGCCGGCACCGCATTGCTGTCGCCGAGGCGGCGGAGTGTACGGGTGATCTGGCTCTTGAAAATGGTGAGCCCTTCATCGATGGTGGACGGCGTGATGCCGAGGTCCGTTTCCGCCTTCAGCGTGATGAGTCCCGATTTCAACGGGCGCGGGGCAGGCTGGTGGAGGTCGGCGGTCTTCACGGGGGTGATGAGGCCGATATCAAGCCCGAATGCTTTTGCGAGGCGGACGGCGAAATCGTATCTGTTGACGATCTCCCGGCCGGCGATGTGGTAGATCCCGGTCTTGCCGAGCTCGACGCCGCGCATGAGGCCGTACGCCAGGTCGTCGGCCAGTGTCGGGTTCCCCTCCTGGTCATCCACGACCTTTACCTGGGTCCCCTTCTCCAGGCTCTGCAGCAGCCAGAGGGCAAAGTTCACCTTCGCCCCGGGGGAGAACCCGTAGAGAACCATGGTGCGGGCGATAAACCAGGGAAGTCCCGCGGTGCGGAGGGCATTCTCGCTCGCGAGTTTGGTCTTGCCGTAGTAGCTGAGCGGTTCCGGGCGGTCCTCTTCAGCGTACGGGCCGTTCTTGCCGTCGAAGACATAGTCGCTGGACACATGGACGATGCGGGTATCGGCGCGTCGTGCCGCTTCGATCAGGTTCTCCACGCCGCCCACGTTGACCTTCCACGCCAGCTCCCGCTCTGTTTCACAGGCATCCACGTTGGTCATCGCGGCGCAGTTGATGATCACATCCGGCTCGAACGAGGAGACCAGCTGCTTCACCTGCTTTTTGACCGTCAGGTCCACCACGGTGTACTGCGCCTCGGCGACGGGGAAGACGGACGCCGGCTCGATGGACGAGAGCATGATCTGGTAGTTGGTCCCGCGGACGAAGAGCTCCGTCACCTTCTGCCCCAGGAGTCCGTTGCTGCCCACAATCAGGATCCTCCGGGGGCTCATCGAAGAGCCCCTTCCAGGGTGGTGGCTGCGTCGGTCCTGGCGTCGCGGTACTTGATGATGACGGGGGTGGAGATTGACAGGTGGTGGGATACTGCCCAGTCGCCTGCGAGCGGCCTGCTCCCGGGCACGACCACTGCGTTTTCGGGGATGACCAGAGGATTCGGGCCGTCCTTCCGGTATATGGAGGAACGGACGGTATCATAGACCGCGGTGCCTCCCGTGAGGATGACCCCCGCCGCGATCACGGCACCTCTCTTCACGATGGTCCCCTCGTAGATCCCGCAGTTTCCCCCAATGAACACATCGTCCTCCACGATTGTGGGAAGGGCGCCGATGGGTTCGAGCACGCCCCCGATCTGGGAAGCGGCGCTCAGGTGCACATGCTTCCCGATCTGCGCGCATGAGCCCACCAGGGCATGGGAGTCGATCATGGTCCCCTCGTCGACGTATGCGCCCACGTTGATGAACATCGGAGGCATGCACACGACCCCGTGGGCCACGAAGGCGCCTTCACGGATGGAGGAACCGCCGGGGACGAGCCTTACGCCGTCTTCGGGGGTGAGCTTCTTTGGAGGGAATGTATCTTTATCGAAAAACCTGAACCGCTGGTTGATGGACATGTCCTCGATGGCCCCGAGACGGAACCCGAGAAGAATGCCCATTTTCACCCAGCTGTTGACATGCCACTGACCATCAGTATTCTCGGCGGCCCGGATCTCCCCCCGGTCGAGAAAGAAGATGAATTCGTTGAAGGTCTTCAGCGCTTTGGGCCGCTCAAGCGCGGAAGGTCCAGTCTCGTAGAGCCGCTCGATTTCCTTTTCCAGGACCATATGGTGCTCTTCGTGGAATGCTTACGACTTCTTCACCAGCTCGAGGTCCGTCAGGATCTGTTCGAGTTTCTCCCGGTGTGCTTCCGAGAGGGGGACGAGCGGAAGGCGGAGCTGGTCTTCGATCATACCCATCATGGCCAGCGCAGCCTTGACGGGAATCGGGTTGGACTCGATAAAGTTGATGTTCATGAGCGGCAGGAGGCGGTAGTGCAGCTCCCTCGCCTTGAGCATCTTTCCTTTCAGGGCATAACGCACCATCGATGAGAATTCGGCGGGCGCTTCGTTGGACACCACCGAGATGATGCCATCGGCTCCGGCCGCAATCAGCGGAAGCGTGAGGTTATCGTCTCCCGACCATACGCCGAACCCTTCAGGGCGGTCCCTGATGATCTGCATGATCTGGGGCAGGCTGCCCGACGCCTCTTTCACTCCCGCCACCGAGGAAAAGTCGCGTGCCAGCCGGAGGGCGGTCGCCGGCTCGATGTTGGAGGCGGTGCGCCCCGGCACATTGTAGACGATCATCGGCATGTCCACGGCCTCGGCGATGGCGCCGAAGTGCCTGTAGATCCCCTCCTGCGTCGGTTTGTTGTAGAACGGCGCCACCGACAGGATCGCATCGGCCCGGCATTCCTTCACCTGTTTGGCGAGCGCGATCGCCCTGGACGTCGAGTTGCTGCTTGCTCCCCCGATGACCGGGACTCGTCCGTTGGTCTGATCAACGACTGTCTCGATCACGAACGCCTGTTCGCTTTCCGACAGCGTTGCGCCCTCGCCGGTGCTGCCCGCAGGCACAAGGGCCTCGATGCCTCCCTTGATCTGGAACTCCACAAACTCGCGCAGCGCGGTTTCGTCCACCGATCCGTCCTTCTTGAACGGCGTCACAATCGCCGTTGCGGTTCCCTGAAAGAGTAGCTGTCGTTCCATAGACGGGTGAATTGCCGACCTCCTTATGAGTGATCCCCGCAGGGATTACGGCTTGAGGACATCTCGCATCGTGTAGACTCCCTTTTTCCCTTTCAACCATTCGGCGGCGACGACGGCCCCCAGTGCGAAGCCCGTCCGGTTCTTTGCAGAATGGACAAGCTCTATCGTGTCGGCTTCCGAATCGAACATGACGGTGTGTTTGCCGGCGACATGGCCGACGCGCGTCGAGGTCACGTGCAGTTGATGCTCCTTGAGCCGGCCATGGGCTGTTTCAGAAACCATCTCCGATTTCCGGTGCAGCGATTGGAGGATGGCGGCGCCCAGGGAAAGCGCCGTGCCGCTGGGGCTGTCCGCTTTCCCGTTGTGGTGGATCTCGGTGACCGCCGCGTCGTACTGGGGGTACCGCTCCATGAGCCGGGAGGCATCCATGACCAGCTGCATGAACAGGTTGACGCCGAGCGAAAAATTCGAGGCGTACAGCAATCCGGTATTCTTTTTCTTCACGAGCTTCCGCACTTCTTCCAGTCCGTCGTACCAGCCCGTGGTCCCCACGACGATGTTCTTGCCGCAGGCAGCCACGGCTCTGATATTGTCGAGCACTCCCTCGGGTGAAGAGAAGTCGATGCACACATCGACGCCTTTCAGGGATTCGCGCGTCAGGGCGGCTCCCTCGGCGTTTACGTCGATGTCGAAGATCTTCGCAATGGTGATCCCCTGGTCCTTTGCCACGCGCTCCACTTCTCGCCCCATCCTGCCGTATCCAATCAGTGCGAGATTCATAGCTCACTCCATTCGTTCATTGCTGTCCGAGCCTTACAGCCACCGCGGCGGCGGCTTCTCCCGCCGCAACGGCGATGTTCCGTGTTTTCCTGTACTGGCAGAGAAAGGCCGCTCCGAACATGTCGCCGGCGCCGGTCGTCCCGGTGGCCTGCGCAAGGGGGGCGGCCGGAATGTCGGTCCTGATCACGTGCTTGTGCTCATCGCAGAACGCGGTAACGCCCCGGCTTCCCCTGGTGAGCAGTACTCCCTTGACGCCGAGGGTCAGCAGGTGGCCAATCGTCTGCTCCTCTCCTCCCGGAACTGCGTCGAGTCCCCTGATCTCTTCCTCATTCAACTGTACCGTGTCGATCATGAATGACCAGCGCCGCCAGGCCTCGAGGGGGCGCCGGTAGCGCTCGTGGCGCTCATTGACGCCCAGCGTCAGATTGTGGTAATCAAAATGGATCGGTGTCCCGTCATCCCGGGCGCCCATGCGGATCTGATCGAGAGTCTCCAGGACAATGTCGAACCCCGATTCCATGTTCACCAGGATCGCGTCGGAACCCAGGTGGCGACGGAGTCTCTCGAAGGGGATCGGGGGAGCGATGTCGCTGGAGCAGACGGCCCCATCCCGCCCAGGGAACAGGTGCACCCTGTTGGTCGGCGCGTCGATCTTGAAGAGAGCATCCGGGCTCACACCGGGCAGTGCCCCGAACAGGGACGACACACGCGTGAAGTCTTCCTTCGCGAGGCCGCATACCGGGAGCATGACATCGTTCCTGGCCGCGAGCGTGGAGAGCATCGCCGCAGCATGATAGATGCCGCCCGGCCGTTCCTGTTCGGAGCCATCGGCCAGGTGGAACACGTCGAAGCAAAAATGCCCGATGAGAAGGAATTTCATGGAATCAGAATTTTGCGCCACCCCGACGGAACGCCAGGAGCTTCTCCTTGAGAGGGGGGTCGTTGAGGGCAAGAATCTCCGCGGCGAGGACTGCGGCATTCTTTGCGCCGGCTGCACCGATGGCCACCGTAGCGACGGGGATGCCGGCCGGCATCTGCACAATGGAGTAGAGGGCATCCACACCATGCAGCGGCGAACCGTCAAGCGGCACGCCGATCACCGGAAGGGTCGTGTGGGAAGCGGCCACGCCCGGCAGGTGCGCCGCCATCCCGGCCGCTGCAATAATGACGGAAAAGCCCTCCTGCTCAGACTGCCTGACAAATGCCGCCGTCTCGTCGGGCTGGCGGTGGGCCGAGAGGATCCGCACCTCATAAGGAATCCCGAATCGCGCCAGGTAGTCCAGGCACCCCCGCATCGCCTCCTGGTCCGAGGTGCTCCCGAGCAGGACTGCTACCTTTCCCATCGTCAAACCTTCGCGGTGTATGGATATCGTCCTGCCTCGCACCGCCGCCACAACCCCTGGCAGGAAAACTTGTTTTCATAGAGCGCGCGCCCCACCACAACCGAATCCACCCCGAACGGCTCCAGCTCCTGGACCCGGAGCAGATCGTCCAGGCCTCCGATTCCCCCTGAAGCCGTGATCCGCAGTCCGGTTTTCTCCCCCAGCTCACGCAGGACACTGACGTTGACCCCTCTCAGAGTGCCGTCCGTGCTGATGTTCGTGTAGACGACGCGGCGGAATCCGAGGGTCTTTGCATTCAGGGCCACGGTGAGGGCAGTCAATCCGGAGGATTCCGCCATGCCCCGAACCACCACGATCCCATCCATGGCGTCGATTCCGAGCACAACCTTGCTGGGACCGAAGACGTCCAGAACCCGTTTTGCCTCGTCGGGGTTCTCAATCAGCATCGTTCCGATCAGCACGCGGTACATTCCGAGGTCAAAGGCGTCCTTGACGGCCTCAAATGACCTCAACCCTCCCCCCAATTCGATGGGAATATCCACCGTATCGACTATCCGGCGGATTGCGTCGGTGTTGACGAGGTGTCCGGTAAGGGCGCCGTCGACATCTGTCACATGAAGCGACTTCGAGTTCTCCTGACGCCAGAGGCGGGCCATTTCAACCGGGTCGTCGGAGTACACGAACCCCTCTTCGCCCCGGACCATCTGGACGCAGCGGCCACCTTTGATTTCGATAGCGGGAATGAGGAGGAGCATGCCGAATCTTCTATCAGAACATGAAAATGCAGAAATTGACCCTCAATAGCAAGGAGCCGGCGGGCCCTGGGAGGCACCCTCGTCTCCGTAAATCTGATATTATTATGAATGAAACGCCTTCGGCTCCTGACTGCCGCTCAGGCGAACCTGTTCGGGCCAACCCGTCCGGTAAGACTGTTCGGTCAGGCCTTGAGGTCACTGTTCGGCCAGACCTTGAGGAGACCGTTCGGTCAAACTGTTCGGCGTGTTCACAAATTTGCCGGATCGCATTCCTTTTCTCTCCCTTCCTCGCTATCTTTGCCCGTGCCTTCCAGACAACCCCGGAGCTGTGTCTCCCCAGGCACGAACCTGTAATTGCCGGGGGCCGCTGAGCAGCGGCATGAGGCACAACCGTAATCATACGATCCCGTCACGTTGCTCTCCTTCTCAGAACATCACATACGGACAAGCATGAAGCCTCTCTGCCTGGTTTTCCTGGCTTTGCTGAGTTGCGCACTGATTGCACAGGCGGCTCCGGCGCCCCTCCCTTCTGTCGATCTCGTTCTCGTCATCAGTCTCGACCAGTTCCCCTACGAATACATGACGCGCTTTCGCCCTCACTTCACGGGGGGGCTGGCCATGCTGCTGGACCGGGGGGCCGTATTTACCAACGCCGTCTACAAGCACGCCCAGTGCAACACCGGCCCGGGCCACGCGGTGATCCTGAGCGGATCGTACGGTGCGGAAAACGGCATCGTTTCCAACAACTGGTATGACCGCGCACTCGGGCGTACGGTCTACTGTGTGGAAGACGAGAGTGTCTCCCTGCTGGGAGGAAAAGGGGACGGGCGATCCCCTGCCCGCTTTGAAGCATCCACATTCGGAGACATGCTCCGGCTTCACACGGGGTTCGAATCGCGCGTCATCTCCATAGCCAACAAGGACAGGGCGGCCATCCTGATGGCGGGGCGCATGCCGACCGGGGTATACTGGATGGCGGACTCGGCGTTCGTTTCATCCACATATTATCTGAACGCACTGCCGGTATGGCTGAAGGAGTTCAACGGGTCCGGGATGATCAACTCATACTTCGGCGCTCTCTGGAACCAGTCCCTACCCGAGACCGCCTTCAGCGGCATGGACCAGGACGATGCGCCCTACGAAGAATCACGGGACGGGCTGGGACGGACATTCCCGCACCGCATTACCGGTACGGACAGGTCGCACCTCACATCGTCCTACTACTCAGCACTCTGGACCAGCCCTTACGGTGTCATGCTCCCGGCAGAGGCGGCCCGGCGGGCTGTCCTGGGGGAGCGGTTGGGAAAGCGGGGTGTGACAGACCTTCTCTGCATCGGATTCTCCACCACAGACTACGTGGGGCATGCTTACGGACCGCACAGCCGTGAGATTCTCGAGATTGCGGTCGCGGTCGACCGGACGCTTGGAGAGTTCTTCTCCTTCATCGACAGCACGGTCGGCCTGCAGCGATGCATCATCGCCCTGACAAGCGACCACGGTGTTTCACCCATCCCCGAGTACCTGATGGCGCACGTCCCCGGGGCCAGCGCCGGCCGGATTCCCGGCGACTTGGTGAGAAATACCGCTGAAGCATCACTCACAACTGTTTTCGGACGTCCACCTGCCCCCTCATGGGTGGAGGCAGTTGTCGAACGCAATGTGTACCTGAGACGGACGGCCCTTCAAAAAAAGAACATTAGTCTGAGCCGGGCGGCAGCGATCGTGGCTGAAAAGCTTCGTCAACTACCCGGGGTCGCCCACGCGTGGAATCTTCTCGACCTCTCCGGTTCCGATGGGACCGGGCTGACCGAGAGGGTTCGCCTCAGCTACCGGCCCGACCGCTGCGGCGAGGTATTCTACATGCTCAAGCCCTTCTATCTCGAAGGGGGGCACAGCGGGACGTCACACGGCGACCCGTACGACTACAATGCGCACGTGCCATTGATCCTGATGGGAGTGGGAATCCGCCAGGGAGTGTATGATCAGGATGCGAGCCCGGCCGATCTTGCCCCCACCCTGTCGGCTCTCCTGGGAGTAGAGTTCCCTTCCGGGCGGACCGGTAAGGTTCTCAGGGAGGCTCTCGACCGCAAGTAATCTCCCTGGCGTACCTGATCGTGCAGGATTTCTCCCTGGAGGACAGGACTGACTGGGCGCTGTTCGGCGGGAGCAAGACCTTTCGGCCCTATCCCTCGATCACCGATGGCAAGCTTCGAAGCGCAGTCGTACGCGCCGGGTTGAGCACCGTGATGCCAAACTGATTGCCGCGGGTGCGGGCGAAGGTCCGACCGTCTCTCTTGAGCGGAGCAGGATGTCAATATTGCCGGGTTACTGGCTGGAGAATTTCTTCCGGCGGTTGCGGATATAGTCCACGAACACAAACTCCCCCAGCTTGTTCAGCGACGAGTAGTATGCCCGCCCCTGGTTCGCCTTGGTGAGTTCCTCCACAAAATTGATCAGGTAGGGATCGCGCGCCACCATGAAGGTGGTGATCGTGATCTTCTCGCGTCTGCAGGCTACCGCCTCATCGAGGGTCTTATTGACGATTTTGGGATCGAGTCCGAAGGAGTTCTTGTAGAGCCGGCCGTTCGGCTCGAAGATGGCCGAGGGTTTCCCGTCGGTGACCATGAAGATCTGTTTGTTCGCAGTGGGATGGCGGCGGAGCAGATTGCGCGCAAGCTGCAGACCCGCCCTGGTATTTGTATGGTAGGGGCCGACGGTCAGAAAAGGCAGCTCGTTGATGCTGACCAGTTTCGCCTCGTCGCCGAAGACCACGAGCGCCAGGAAGTCCTTGGGGAAGCGGGTCATGATGAGCTCTGAGAGCGCAAGGCCGACCTGTTTGGCGGGTGTGATGCGGTCTTCCCCGTACAGAATCATGCTGTGGCTGATGTCGATCATGAGGACGGTGGCGCAGCTTGTCTGGAACTCCGTTTCATAGACTTCCAGGTCCTCTTCCTTCAGCGTAAAGTCGTCGATGCCGTCGCGCTTGAAGGCGTTGGTGAGAGTGGAGGTCAGATCGATATTCGTCGGCTGGTCGCCGAAGCTGAATTTGCGCGTCTCGCTGAGCCGGTCGACTCCCTTGCCGGTAAAGGGGGTCTCATGCGCCCCGTCGGGGGCCTTCTTCAGGGAGGTGAAAATCTCGCGCAGGGCATCCTGCCGGACCCGCTGCACACCCCGCTGGGTCAGCTGGTAGCCCGAATCGGCATCCTCGATGATCCCCATCTCCTTCAGTTTCTTGATGAGGTCTTCCATCGACATATCTTCATTGAAGAGGCCGTATTCCTGCGCCAGCTGCTTGAGCCACTCGAAGGCTTCCTGGACGTCACCGCTGGTTTGGACCACGAGATAGCTGAAGAGCGACAGCATCTGCTGCAGCTTTTGTTCATCCGTCGACGAGGACGGCTGCCATTTGGAGTACTGGAATTTCACGGACTTGGATCATCCTCCCGCTTTTGCTCCCGCTCTCAATCTTCCTCGTAGAGCTTCCCCTGGCCCGTGAAAATGCTGCCGACCAGGTCCTTGTAGGCCGTCATATGGTCCACCTCATCCTTGGCGATCTTGGAATTCTGATGCAGACCGTCGAGCACGAACTCCATGACCGACGGGAGTTCCAGCTTCTCATCGACCGAAGGCATATGTTTCCTGGTCAGCTCACGGAGGCCCTTGACACGGTCGAGCTCCCTGAAATAGGCGTCCCGCGGCATGTCGTCGGAGATCTCCACTTTGTTTCCCGCTTCGAACCATTGGATGATGCGGCCGTATTCAGGATCGTCGTTTCCCTGCTGGCGTGATGCGCCGCCGCCTTCGTGAGCGGCGCGCTGCCGCTTGCGCAGAGGGTCCGGGAAGTAGCGTTTGAAGGTTTCCCTCACCGCCTTCCCGACAAGCGCCTTGCTGACTTTGACCGACCCCTCCTGCTCTCCTTCGAAGACCAGCTCCACCTTCCCGGTGAGTCCCGGGAGGACATGCGGCAGGTCGCAGATCCGCGGAAGGATGACGTCGTCATCAAGGAGAATGGCCCTGCGTTCGGCATTGCTGATCAGGTTCTCCATGGCCGAGATCGTCAGCCGCGCACTGACACCCGACTTCTGATCGACGAATTCACTTTTGCGCGCCTCGAAGGCGATCTGCTCGATGATCTCCTTGAAATAGCGGGGGACGGAGACCGTTTTCCCCTCGCGCTTGATCTGGGCTTCCTGATCGGTGATCCGTATGGACTCCTCGAGGGAGCGCGGATAGTGAGTCAGGATCTGAGAGTCGATGCGGTCCTTCAGCGGCGTAATGAGATTTCCGCGGTTCGTGTAGTCCTCTGGGTTCGCCGTGAAGACCAGCATGATGTCGAGGGGAATCCGGATGTTGAACCCCCGGATCTGAATGTCCTTCTCTTCCAGAATGTTGAAGAGGCCGACCTGGATCCTGGGCTGAAGGTCCGGGAGCTCGTTGATCGCGAAGATCCCCCGGTTGCACCGCGGGACGATGCCGAAGTGGATCGCTCCTTCGTGGGCATAGTGAAGGCGCTGGGATGCCGCCTTGATCGGATCGATGTCGCCGATCAGATCGGCGATCGTCACATCCGGAGTCGCCAGCTTCTCGCCGTAGCGCCGGCTCCGGTGGATCCATTCGATCGGGGTGCTTTCACCGCACTCGCGGACGAGGTCCACGGCGAACTTGCTGACGGGCGCGAAGGGGTTGTCGTTGATCTCGCTCCCCTTGATGACGGGGATCTCCTCGTCGAGCAGCGTGAAGAGCTGGCGCACGATACGGGATTTGGCCTGTCCCCGCAGTCCGAGCAGGATGACGTCGTGCTTGGCAAGTATGGCGTTGACCAGTGCGGGAATCACGCTGTATTCGTAGCCGATGATCCCGGGGAACAGGGTCTCCTTCTGCCGCATCTTCCGGATAAGGTTCTGCCGGATCTCGTCCTTCACCGGGATGACCTTATAGCCGCTCCCCCGCAGCTCGCCCAGCGTTTGTGGCTTGTTCATGGATTGACCTTCCTGCTCCCCCCGTGAAAAAAACCGGCATGGCCGGTTGTCGACACCCCATCCGGCGCGTTGCAATTCCCTGCAGAAATTGGTACCATTGATCTGCCGGTCGATAGGAACCCTACGATTAAAACATTAATCATCCGCTTTAGTTCCGTCGGCGATATCGTCCTCTCTTCCCCGCTGATCCGCGCACTCCGGCACCGGTTTCCGGACATGCAGATGGATTTCCTCGTGAAGGACGCATACGCGGACCTCGTTCGGTGGAACCCGCACGTCACCCGTGTCATTGCATTCCCGCAGGGAGGCGCATTTCAGGACCTCGTCCGCCTGCGCCGCCGCATCCGCGCGGAGAGGTACGACGTCATCCTCGACATTCACGACAGTCTGCGGAGCCGCTTTCTCTGCGCCGGTGCACGATCGGTGCGCCGTGTGAACAAGCGTAAGATCGCGCGATTCGCGCTCATCCATTTCAAGGTGAACCTCTACGGGCTGTTCCGCGGGGCGCCCGGTGTGGCGGAACGATATCTTGAAACCGCCAGCGGCCTTGGCGTGGCGGGAGACGGCGGGGGTCCGGAGCTCTTCCTGCCTGCGGCCGCCGTTGAGCGAGCGCAGGAGCTCCTGGCGGCGGAGGGGCTCGAGGGAGAGACGGCGCTCCTGGGGATCTGCCCGTCCGCAAGGCACTTCACCAAGATGTGGCCCGAGGAGCGCTTCGCGGAAGCTGCGGCGCTATTTGCGGTGCGGCGGCATGCTTCCGTTGTGCTCTTCGGAGCGGACGACGAGGCCGAGCGATGCCGCTCCATCGCCAGGGCGATAGCCCGGCGCTCGCCGGTGACGCGGACGGCAGTCCTGGCCGGGCACTCCTCTCTTCTCGAGAGCGCAGCCGTCATGGACCGGTGCGGTGTTGTCGTCACCAACGACACCGGTCTCATGCATTGTGCGACCGCGCGCGGACGTCCGGTGGTCGCCGTGTTCGGATCCACCGTTCGCCAGTTCGGCTTCTTCCCGATGGGCGCGGCGAGCCGAGTGGTTGAGCACCCTTCTCTTGCCTGCCGTCCGTGCACGCACATCGGCAGGGAGCAATGTCCCCTGGGGCATTTCCGCTGCATGACGGAGATCGTCCCTGAGGCAGTTGTGGACGCGGCATCGTCGGTGTGGGAGGCGGCATCGCCGGCCGCCGCTGTCACCCGGCGGAGTTCTTGAACCGTATGCGCCAGCTCTGGGAATTCCTCTATACAACTCTCTTCATTCCTCTCCTCTGGCTCGTGCTGCGCTTTCTCGGGCTTGTGAAGTCCAAGGTCCGCCGCGGCATCGAGGGGCGCCGAGGACTCTTCGGAGAGCTCGCCGGCCGCATGCAGAGAGTCCCCCCCGGTCCGAGGGTCTGGTTCCACGCCTCCTCGATGGGCGAATTCGAACAGGCCAAACCGATCATTGCCGAGCTCAAGCGCCGGGATCCGGGGGTACGGGTCATCGCGAGTTTCTTTTCGCCCTCAGGGTACGACCATTCCCTCAAGTACGCGCTGGCCGATGTGATCACATATCTTCCCTTTGATACCGACCCCGGGGCGAGGAAGTTTCTCGACCTGGTCCGCCCCACCGCAGCCGTCCTGGTGCGCTACGACGTCTGGCCGAACATGATCTGGGAGCTGGAGCGGCGGGGGATTCCCATCCTGATCGCGAATGCGACCATGAGACAGTCGAGTCCCCGTTTTCTCCCCGTGATCCGGAATTTTCACCACCACCTGTACAGCAGCATCCGTGAGATCCTCACCGTATCGGAATCCGACGTTGAGGCGTTTCGCCGCTTCTCGCTCGGGCGCACGCACATTGAGGCCATCGGGGACACGCGCTTTGACCAGGTCTGCACGAGAAGCGCCGAGGCGCGCAAGCACCACCTGCTTCCCGAACAGGTCTCCCGAGGGAAAAAAGTCATCGTGATCGGGAGCAGCTGGCCCGAAGACGAGGAGGTGATCGTTCCCGCGTTCCTGGAGATGCGGGGTCCGGATACGCTCATGGTGATCGTCCCTCACGAGCCAACGCTAGAGCACCTCGAGGAGCTTGAGCGCCGGGTAAACGGGGATGTTCGGTCCCTGCGGTTTTCCGCACTGAACGAATACAACGGAGAGCCGGTGATCATCGTGGACAGCATCGGCATCCTGCTGATGCTGTATGCAGCGGGACACGTGGCGTATGTGGGCGGGAGCTTCAGGCAGGGGGTCCACAACGTCATTGAAGCAGCGGTGTACGGGATACCGGTGGTCTTCGGGCCGCGCCACAGGAATTCGCAGGAAGCGGTCCAGCTTGCAGAGCGCGGCGGGGCGTTCGTGGTCGACGGGAGCCAGGCCATGGCCTCGGTCCTGGAGAGGCTGCTCACCGATGACAGGGCGCGCATCGAAGCCGGGCACCTCGCGGCGCAGTTTGTGGTTACGAACACAGGAGCAACCGGGCGTTTCCTCCAGCACCTGGACCCCTACCTGCATTCACCGGGAACACCATGAAGATTGCCCTGCTTGACACGGTCGGCGGGATCGCCGGCGACATGACCATGGCTGCCCTGGTGGGGGCCGGGATGCCCTTCGAGACGCTGAAGACCGAGCTGGGCAGGCTTCCTCTCGGGGGGTTCCATCTGGAGATGACGCACGTCCGGCGAAGCGCGATCGACGCGGTCCACATCGACGTGGTCGTCACCGACCAGCCCCACTACCATCGCCACCTGAAAGATATTCTCGACATCATCGGGCACGCCCAGCTGAGCGAAGGCGTGCGCAACCGGGCGACGCAGGTGTTCAGGGTCATCGCCGAGGCCGAGGCGGCGGTTCACAACACCACCGCCGAAGATATCCACTTTCACGAGGTGGGAGCTCTCGATTCCATCGTGGACATCGTGGGCACGGCCGTGTGTCTCGACACTCTGGGGATCGAGGCGGTGTACTCCTCCCCGGTGAAGCTGGGCAGCGGCGGGCTCATCACCACGCAGCACGGCGTGATGCCGACTCCCGCGCCGGCGGTGCTTGAGATCCTGAAAGGCTATCCCGTTGTGCTGACGTCGATCCCCCATGAGCTGACCACCCCTACGGGGGCGGCAATCGTGAAGGCCCTTTCCCGCGGGGTATTGCGGGACGAGCGGATTCGCGTGGAGGCGATCGGCTACGGGGCCGGGACAAAGGAATTCCGGGAGATCCCAAACCTTCTGCGTGCCGTGATCGGAGAGCTGGAAGGGGAAACGGAGGAGGAAGAGGTGGTGAGCGTCGAAACCAACATCGACGACATGAACCCGCAGCTCTACCCTCACCTCATCGACCGGCTGCTGGCTGCCGGAGCCCACGATGCATACCTGATCCCCGTCATCATGAAGAAGGGGCGTCCCGGCATCATCGTCTCCGTGATCGTCAACCGTTCCGGACTCGACGCGGTGGCCGGGTGTCTCTTCCGCGAAACCCCGACCATCGGACTTCGCATCCATGAGACCGGACGGAGGAAGCTTCCCCGGCGGAACCTGACCATGGCGACCTCATTCGGCGCCGTGCTGGCGAAGGCCGTGCTCCGCGACGGGCGCGAGGTGATCACGGCTGAATTCGAAGAGTGCAAACGGATCGCACTCGAGCACAACCTCCCGGTCCTCGAGGTGATGCGGCAGCTGGAGAAGGAGCTCGGGAGGGGACGCAGCGGCTGAGCGGGGCGGGACGGGGATTGCGGGAGTACCGGAGCAGACCGGAACCGCAAGAGGCCAGGCGGAGAAGAGAGCCGTTGTCCTGCCTGAGAAGGCGGGTACCGCTTCGACCATGAGCCGCACGAAGCGGCGGGTACGAGTGCCGCCGGGATTCTTATTGGGGGGGAATGCCTTTGCTCATTCGGCACTGCGCTTCCGGAATGAGTCGAGCGGATACAGGAAAGGACCATGCCATGAATCTCTCCCGCCTTGCAGGAATTACTCTTGTGGCAGTACTGTTCTTCATTCCGGCATGCACAACGCAAACACCCATGGACACACAGCTCGCTTCCAGCATCAAGCGGTTCGCTCCGACCGTCATCACGGCCGACACCTCAAGACTTTCGGCGGGAAACAAAGCTGCGCTGAAGAAGCTCATCGCCGCAGCCCGGCTCATGGATTCGCTCTATCTCCGGCAGACGTGGAGCGGCACCATGGAGGTCATGAAAGCACTGGAAGCGGATACCACGCTTGAAGGAAGGGAAACCCTGAGGTACTTCCGGATCAACATGGGTCCATGGTCCGGTCTGGACCACGACTCGGCCTTCGTGAAGGGGGTTCCGCCGAGGCCGCCGCAGGCCACCTTTTACCCCGATGACATGAGGAAGGAGGAGTTCACCGAGTGGGCTGCGAAGCTTCCGAATTCCGAGAAGGAGAAGGCGACCGGATTCTTCTACGTCATCCGTCGTGATTCGGCCAAGAAGCTGTATGCCGTTACCTACAGCACCGAATACCGCGACCTCCTCGGACCCGCGGCCGGCCTGCTCCGCGAAGCGGCGTCGCTGACCGATGATCCCTCCCTGAAGGCCTTTTTGGAAAAGCGCGCCGACGCCTTCCTGAGCAATGACTATTACGATTCCGACCTCGCGTGGATGGATCTCGACAGCCCGATCGATGTGACGATCGGCCCGTACGAATCCTACATGGACCGCCTTTTCAATTACAAGGCGGCGTTCGAGGCATACATCAGCCTCCGGGATGACGCGGAAACTGCAAGACTCGCGCATTTCGCGGGGAGGCTTCAGGAGATCGAGGACCACCTTCCGATTGATCCCGCCTTCCGCAACCCGAAGCTGGGCGCACTGGCTCCCGTCCGCGTGGTCGACGAAGTCGCCATCGGCGGCGAGGCGCTGGCGGGCGTCCAAGCGGCCGCGTACAATCTCCCCAACGACGAGCGCATCGTCAAGGAAAAGGGGAGCAAAAGGGTACTGATGAAGAACGTTCAGGAGGCGAAGTTCACGCTGATCCTGAAACCGATCGCGGGGGTGGTGCTGGCCCCTGCCCAGCAGCCGCTGGTAGCCTTCGACCCGTTTTTCACGCACATCCTCGCCCATGAGCTCATGCACGGACTCGGCCCGCATAACATCACCCTGGCGGGCAGGAAGACGACCGTGAGGCATGAATTGAAGGAGCTCTATTCTGCGTTTGAGGAAGCGAAGGCCGACATTTCGGGGCTCTTCGCGCTTCAGTATCTGATCGATGCCGGCGCACTGGACAAGACCCTGGAACAGCAGATGTACGTGACGTTCCTCACCGGGGTCTTCCGATCCGTCCGCTTCGGCACGAACGAAGCTCACAGCCGCGGAATGGCGATGCAGTTCAACTACCTGTCGGACGAGGGCGCCTATGTGTACGACGAACAGGCGGGCACCTACAGTGTAGACATCGCGAAGATGAAGGGGGCCGTTCGGAAACTGACGGGGGAGATCATGACGGTCCAGGCCACCGGAGATTACGGCGCGGCAAAAAGGATGCTCGGCATGGGGGTGATCCGTCCGCCCATGCAGCGCGTGCTGGACAGGCTCTCGGCCATCCCGGTGGATATCGCACCGGAGTTCCCGCTCGCGGAATAGCGCTGCTCCTGCGGCTGCCGCCGCAGTGCTCTCTCCTGATTGAGCAAGCAGGGCGCCCCCGCGGGATTTCGCGGACCTTTGAGGGCAGGGGGAGCCGGGCCGGCGCAACCGGCGGCAGCACCCCGGAGAGAAGCGCGAGGCAAGCCTGATCCCGCATCAGGGATTCCCATCACGAACGAACCAGTACCATGACCGGCTTGAACGGCAGCATTGTCTGCATCACGGGTGCCAGTGCAGGCATCGGCGCGGCATGCGCAACAGAGTTCGCAAAACAGGGAGCGGCATTGCTTCTCTCTGCGCGTCGCAAGGATCGGGTCGACGAGCTTGCACGCACCCTTCGCACCAAGCACGGGGTTCGCGTCCATACCGGCCGGCTCGATGTCCGGAGCCTGCCCGAGGTAGAGAAGTTTTTCGGCTCGCTGCCGGCCGAGTGGCGGGAGATCGACATCCTGGTCAATAACGCCGGATTAAGCCGGGGGCTCGAAAGGCTTCAGGAGGGCAAGCCGGCCGACTGGGAGGAGATGATCGACACCAACATCAAGGGGCTGCTCTACGTGACCCGGACCGTACTTCCGGGGATGGTGGAACGCAACCGCGGGCACGTCATCAATATCGGCTCGATCGCCGGCCATCAGGTGTATCCCGCAGGGAATGTCTACTGCGCGACCAAGCATGCCGAGCGCGCATTGAACGAGGGGATGAAGATGGACCTCCAGGGCACAGCCGTGAGGGTCACCAGCATCGACCCGGGGCTGGTGGAGACCGAATTCAGCGTGGTCCGGTTCCATGGAGATGCGGAGCGGGCATCGCGGACCTATGCCAACATGACCCCGCTTCGACCGGAAGACATCGCCGATCTGGCGGTCTTCTGTGCCACGCGTCCACCTCACGTGAATATCCTTCAGGCGGTCATCATGCCGACGGCACAGGCGTCCGTCCATCACGTCCACAGGTCCCCATGACGGACCAGCATCTGTTCACCGAAGACAATATCGACCGGCAGCTGGAATCGGCACCCTTCACGCTCGGCTACTACACCCTCCATTTCTACACGGAACGGGGGAAACCGGTGAACAGGGTGACCCCGGCGATCGAGGAATTCTATCTCTATCCGTCGGGCGGGACGCTGCGTGACAAGACGTTCAACATTGTCTTTTATAACTCCCGGTTTGACACCTACAGAGGATTCAAGCCTCCCCATCTTTCGCGATCAAAAACCGGCTGATTGCAGATGCATGGACATCTCCCCCACATTCAGGAATTTCTTCCCCTTGCCCCGTACACCACGCTGGGACTCGGGGGTGCGGCGCGGTACTTCGCCGCATGCCGGACCGATGCCGAACTGCGGGACGGGATCGCGCATGCCCGCGAACGGGGCCTTCCCTTGCTGATTCTGGGCGGGGGGAGCAATCTGGTGATTGCCGACGAGGGCTTTGACGGACTTGTGTTGAAGCTCGAGACCCGGGGGACGAGCCGGGAAGACGCGCCCGGGGGGGTACGTCTGACTGTTGCGGCCGGCGAAGCATGGGACGAATTCGTGCGCTTGTCGGTGGAGCAGGGACTGAGCGGTGTGGAATGCCTGTCGGGCATTCCCGGATCCGTGGGGGCGACACCGATCCAGAATGTGGGCGCATACGGTCAGGAGGTCTCCCAGACCATCGCGGCGGTCGCCGCGACCGACATCCGGACCGGCGAAAGCCGCAGCTTTCTCAACGCCGAATGCCGCTTCGGTTACCGGCAGAGCAGGTTCAAGCTTGAGGATGCCGGCCGGTATGCCGTAACGGGCGTCACCTTTATGCTACAGGAGGACGGGCGCCCGCAGATCCGGTACCCCGAGCTCCAGAAGAACGTGGCCTCGACCGTGGATCTCGAAGCACTCTCCCCGGGAGCGCCGGCCCTGCAGGCAGTCAGGGAGTGCGTGCTCGCCCTGCGGCGGAAAAAATCGATGGTCCTTGACCCTTCCGACCCCAACACAAAGTCTGCGGGTTCGTTCTTCACGAACCCGGTGGTTTCGTGCGAGGCCGCCGACCGGCTTCGCGCGCGCCATGCCGGCCTCCCCTCGTATCCCTCCGGCACCGGGGTGAAGCTGCCGGCAGCATGGCTCGTGGAACACGCAGGGTTCCCGAAGGGGTATCGTTACGGCGGAGCCGCTATTTCGGAGAACCACTCTCTTGCGCTCGTAAACCGGGGCACGACAACCGCCGAACTTCTCTCCCTGGCGCGAAGGATCCAGGATGCCGTGCAGGAGCAATTCGGGATACGGCTGGAACGGGAACCGGTGGTGATCGGGAGTACCTCCGCATGACTCCGGTGTTTATCTTTGACTACGGAAACGTGCTTTCTGTCGTCGACACGGGCATCTTCGGGCGAAAGGTCCTCCGGTATGCTGGCTGCTCATTCGAGGAGCTGCGTGAGCGGCATGGACGGACCCGCGAGCTGGTCATCGCCTACGAGTCCGGCTCGATGGACACGGATGCATTCATCCCCGCATTCATGGAGAAGCTCGGCCTCAGGATGTCGCGCGAGGAGTTCATCGCAGCCTGGTCGGATTTCTTCATTCCCATTCCTTACACGCGCACTCTGGTGCGGGCGGTCAAGCCTTACTGCACGGTGGCGCTGCTTTCGAACACCAACCCGCTCCATTACGAACACGTGATCCGCCCCACGGACGTCTTCCCGCTGTTCGATGCTGTCACGCTCTCGTACGAGGCCGGAGCCATGAAACCTGCGCCGGTGATCTATCACGACATGCTGGAGAAGCTCAAAGTACGGACCGGCGATTGTCTCTTTATCGACGATCTCCGCGAGAATGTGGAGGCGGCCAGAGCGGTCGGGATGCAGGCCCTGCTTTTCACGACGCCGGAAGAATTCCACGAGAAGCTTCTCGCCCTTCCCCTCGACCCTGTGTTGAACAGAGCACTGAAGGACATTCGAACACACACTTGAGAATCCCATGCTCACACCCACACATGTACGATCAGCCACCCGCATCCACGCGGCCGGGAGCAAACCCAAGACCATCGAAGAATTCGTCGGCAGGGTCAACACCGGCACGGAAGAGGTGAGTGTCGCCCGCATGCAGAGTCCGGAGGGATGGGTGGAACCGGGGCAGAAGCCGGACTTCGAAGAGTACACCATCGTCCTCCGCGGCACGCTGCATGTTGAGTTCCGCGGCGGAAGCATCGATGTCCACGCCGGTCAGGCGGTCATTTCCCACAAAGGGGAATGGGTGAAGTACAGCTCTCCCTATGAAGGAGGAGCTGACTACATCGCCGTCTGTGCTCCGGCTTTTTCGCCCGGCACGGTGCATCGTGAGGTGAATCCCTGAAGATATACCGGTTGCTGGAGGCTTCGTGAACCTAAGGTGTTCGACTGCAGTCCTGCGAGCGGCAGTCGTGCTGGCTCTCGCTCCGCACCTTTCCCCTGCTCAGTCCGACAGTGTCGCCGATTTGAGCCGCTTCTTCGGCAGGTTTCAGGGGGCGTTCGTCGCCTATGACACCCGCACGCATGTGACTCTCCGGCACAATCCCGGACTGTGTGCGCGCCAATTTTCTCCCGCATCGACGTTCAAGATTCCGAACTCCCTGATCGGGCTCGAGTCGGGGGTAATCAGGGACCAGCATTTTGTGATTCCCTGGGACAGCGTGCGGCGCCCGGTCGAGGCCTGGAACCGGGACCACGACCTGGCTTCCGCCATCGCCTTCAGCGTTGTGCCGTACTATCAGGAGCTGGCTCGCAGGGTCGGGCCGGAGCGGATGCAGCACTATCTCGACACGCTCGGCTACGGGAACCGGGACATCTCGGGCGGCATCGACCGGTTCTGGCTGGGCAGATCGCTCCTCATCTCGCCCGACGAACAGGTGGCCTTCCTCCTCAGACTGCGCGCTGACGCAGTACCGTTTTCACGCCGTTCCATTGACATCGTGAAGGAAATCCTCATCGGGGAATCAAACGATCGCTGGACGCTCCGGGCCAAGACCGGGATGGCCACACTGGATTCCAACCGTGCCGTCGGCTGGTATGTCGGATGGGTGGAGCGAGGTGACGGAGCCGTCATTTTCGCCGCCTGCATCCCGACGAAACGTGCCAAGGAGGATGGAGAGGCGATCTTCAATCAACGCAAACCCATCGCCATTGCGATCCTGAAAGCGCTCGGCGTCATTGATTAGCAACAGCTTCCGGAACAGGCCGCGCACCGGGGCTGAGGCGGATCAGCGTGCATCGCTCACATGTTCTTCCGGTCCCCCACGCCCCCGAACGCTCCCCTTCTCCCCGGGTCAGGAGAGGTGAGAGAGGCCGGGATGCACCGCTGAGCCAGGCCGAGGAACTTTTCGGCCGGATCCATGACGTGTCCGAAAGCCGAAGCATCATACTCTATCAACCACCTGCTCCGGGGTCATGCCCACCACCGCCCTGAAACTCTTCCGCGAGACGTTTCCGGAGGTCATGCGTTTCTTCACCCTGAACGCCATGCGCCGTGAACTTTCCGGGTGCCGCAGCGTGCTCGACCTGGGATGCGGGGGCCTGTCCCCCACCTCTCTTCTCCGGATTGAGCAGTCGACCGCCGTGGATGGGTTCGCCCCCCTGCTTGAAGCCGCGCTGAAGAACCACACGCACACAGAGTACCACTGCGCCGACGTAAGAACGATCGATACAATCTTCCAGCCGAAGCAGTTCGACTGCTGTGTTGCTCTCGACCTTATTGAGCATCTCTCCACCGAGGACGGCCTTGCCTTGATCAGGTCGATGGGGAAGTTGGCGCGGCGAAAGATCGTTGTGTTCACTCCGAACGGGTTCCTTCACCAGGCCAGCCATGAGGGGGACCTGCAGGAGCATCTCTCCGGCTGGACAGCCCCGCAGATGCAATCCCTCGGGTTCAAAGTGTACGGCATGCTCGGCCACCGGGGATTGCGCGGAGAGGAGCACCGGCACAGGATCCGTCCCCGCGCCCTTTCCGGCGTTGCCGCACTGCTCACTCATCTGGCCTGGACCAGCCGGCACCCCGACGTTGCGGCTGCCCTCCTCTGCGTCAAGGAACTGTCCTGATTTCCCCGTCAGACGGGGGGAAAGAATGGGCCGAGCACTTTTCGCAGCCGGCTCACCCGGCAGGTGCCGCATGGGCGGGGCAGGAGCACGAGAACGAAGAGTACCGCCGGGCCCTCACATGCCGGGGTACAATCGAACACCTCGCTGAAACAGATGATTGGACTGACACCATCGCATCCCTGGCGTATCCCTGAAGGTCACTCCCAACACACAGCTCCGAGGTGCATCATGCGCTGGACAATCGTGGCACTCCTGGTCCTTTTGCTCCCCTGCGGTTCCTCCGCACAGCAGATGATCAAGGTGAACATGGTGGAACTGTACGACAAGGTCCCCCCGCCTCCTGTTGACGCAAAGGAAGCTTTCGCTCGCTGCGAAAAAGTCGGTGAAGACAATCCGACGAATTGCAGTCCGGAAAAGTTCTACCAGCCCATTGTCGGCAAGGCACAAGAGCTGACGAAACAGCTCGAAGAAACCTCTATGAAGCTCGTCGAGCCTGATAAGGGATCCTTAACGAAGGCGAATGCCGAGGAGATCCAGAAGAAGATGGAGACAATGAGCCAGGAGGAGAAAGTAAAATACGCCATGGAGTTGAGCAACCAGATGGGTCTCGGTCAAAGGAAGGTGGTCGTCGAACCGCCTTCCGTCACCGCCTTCATGCAGGAGTATTCCAAGGTCAGCCTCGAGACCGGCAAGGACATGCAGAAGATCGGGGAGGAGTCCCGGAAGGACCAACAGATGGGGGAGGACCGCTGGAATAAGCACAAGGATATTGATGAGTGGACGAGGAAGGAGATGGATAAGATCCCGGAAATCAGCACCGGGGAGATGAGCTATCGGGAGCCCAAAGCGGAACACGCACTTCTTCTGAAATCAGCCGAGAAGCACATTGCTCTGGAAAACGAATACCTCAAGTGGCGCAGGAAACAGTTTCAGACGGAGCTGGACAAGGACAAGAAGCGGTATATCTCTCTCCAGCAGAAGGTGGCGGCAACGGGGTATGGCGAGGAGGCAAAAAACCTGGAGACGAAGAGAATGGTGATATCGGCTCAGGGTATTCTGCTCGGCCCCGTTGAAGGGCTGACGGGAATGTCGCGCGACGCCACGAAGGAAGCCGCCGATTGGTACGCGAAGAAGCTGGAGCTGGAGAAACAGAAGCCGCAGTAATCGGAGAAGCGGCCGGGGGTCCGGATGAGGAACGGACGGAACGACTGTGTGTCCGCGGGATGATCCGACATGAGGAGGCTACCGGCGCGCTCCCGGACTGCCCCGGACGAGAGAAGGAGGATGGGCGACACGGGAAAGGTCAAATGGCCTGCGTTGTCCACCCGTAGTCTACGTGTCCGCACTGTACATCCAGGGTTCGTTAGGCCCGGGGCCGTGAATCGAATGGGTCGGCCGGCAATTGGGGCAATAAACGATCTGCCCTCCGCGGTGCTCCGGTATGGGATGGATTGTGACGTCCGGGGGGCCGTCACACAGGAGACCTGATTCTTTCTCATGGCTGGGAAAGTGGGGGATGAGGGGATCACGGTGTGAGGAAAACCAACCAGAAAACCGACAATTCGCCATGGCATGCAATTTGCCACTCAGGATGAAGGCCGGGGGCCTTCAGTGAATTGCGCTCCTTCATCCAACGTAGAGAATACGGTGCGTTCGATCCGAATCCCAATCATGGTATCGATCATTGTGGCGTTGACGTCGCCGGCATTGTCATTCTCCGGAGACATCATCGGGGTCGCAGTGGAACAAACCGCCGGTACCGCTGATGAAGGCAATTTCCATGGTGATGAGGATACACACGGAGTCGCATCAGCCGCACTGGTCACAAGAGCGCCTCGTCGTGAGACCGGTAAGAGGCACACCGCCGTCCGACTCCTGCCAACGGGATCATGTCTTTCGTCGATGCATCAGCGTTTAGCTCTTCCTGTTAACGTACGCGGGGCTCGACGCGAGAGTGCGGCCGGCCGATCCTCGTGTCACCCACACGATATTCCTCTGTACGTTTGTTCCCTGCTGATTTGATCTTCGCCCTTCCTTTTTGACCTGGAAGAGACACCTTTGTCCATGGGTTCCATGAACATGCCCCGGCGTTGAGGGAGATCGAAGCCATGGTTCCCTTGTGGGCAGTCATCCCGACGTTCTTGCCTGCTCGAATCCAGGAAATCTTCTGTAGTCATGATGAACACACAACACACGGTGACCCTGCCATGACAACATTCGTTGATGGAAATGATATCCGGGGTCTTTCAAATAGCGAGGCCGCCGAGCGACTGGAAAGAGATGGATACAATGAGCTACCGACTGGCCGAAGACGTTCGGGATTTGGAATAGCAGTCGGGGTCGTACGGGAGCCGATGTTTCTCCTGCTCATTGCGTGCGGGGCACTGTATCTCATCCTGGGCGATCTGGAAGAGGCATTGATGCTTCTGGGATTTGTCTTCGTAGTTGTCGGAATCACCTTTTTCCAGGAACGCAAGACTGAGCGCGCATTAGAGGCCCTTCGCGACCTTTCGAGCCCGCGCGCGCTGGTGATCAGGGAGGGCGAAAAGAAACGCATCCCGGGACGGGAGGTTGTCACGGGAGATGTAGTGCTTCTTTCCGAGGGCGATCGGGTCCCGGCCGATGCTGTTGTTCGTGCAAGCACAAACCTCTCGGCGGACGAGTCGCTCCTCACAGGGGAATCCGTCCCTGTGCGCAAAACGGAGACCGGCGACGTCGCTGCGATTTGCCGGCCGGGCGGCGAGGATTTGCCTTTCGTTTACTCCGGAACGATGATTGTCCAGGGGCAGGGCATAGCAGAAGTCCTTCGAACTGGCGTGCAGACAGAAATTGGAAAGATCGGCAAGGCTCTCCTGACGCTTGACATCGAGAACACGCCGCTGCAGAAACAAACGGGAAAACTGGTCAAGGTGTTTGCTCTCGCGGGTGCGGCATTGTGCATTGCAGTCCTGGTCATGTTAGGGCTGACAAAAGGTGACTGGTTGAACGGACTGCTCGCAGGCTTGACACTGGGGATGGCCATGCTGCCCGAGGAATTCCCGGTCGTCCTCACCATTTTCCTGGCTCTCGGTGCGTGGCGCATCTCACGCCATCGCGTGCTCACCAGGCGTATCCCTGCAATTGAGACGCTCGGGTCTGCAAGCGTACTGTGTGTGGATAAGACAGGGACGCTCACCATGAACCGGATGTCGGTACACGATCTGTATGTTGATGGTGAGGTCCTGGTGGCCGAAGAACGAGGCGCCGTGCTTCCCGAGAAGTTTCACGCGGTGGTGGAATACGCAATCCTGGCCAGCCCCACTGACCCGTTCGATCCGATGGAAAAGGCCATGAAGGACCTGGGGAACCGCATGCTCGGCCAGACCGAACATCTTCACAGAGACTGGACATTGCTGAAGGAATACCCGCTCACCAGGCAGCAGCTTGCGATGACGCGGGTGTGGAGCTCTCCTGATGGGAATCATCACGTTGTCGCCTCAAAAGGGGCGCCTGAGGTGATGGCCGATCTTTGCCATCTCTCAGCGGCCGGGAGAAAAGCGATCACAGAGGGGGTTGATCTGCTCGCCTCCAGGGGAAGAAGAGTTCTGGGTATCGCACGCGCATCCATCAGACAGGGAGAGCTTCCACCGGTTCAACATGATTTTGAGTTCGAGTTTGTCGGGCTCCTCGGTCTCATGGATCCGGTTCGACCGGAGGTGGCGGATGCCGTCGAAGAATGCTACAAGGCGGGAATCCGGGTCATCATGATCACCGGGGACTATCCCGGGACGGCAAAGAGTATTGCCCAAGAGATTCGTCTGAGAAACCCCGGGGAGTGTATCACGGGAAGTGAACTTCAGGAGATGAAGGATGCGGAACTCGCAGAGCGCGTGCGCACCGTGAGTATCTTTGCGCGTATGGTCCCCGAGCAGAAATTGCGGCTCGTCGAGGCGCTGAAGAGCAACGGTGAGGTGGTCGCGATGACGGGCGACGGCGTCAATGATGCTCCCGCCTTGAAATCCGCTCATATCGGAATCGCGATGGGGGGTCGCGGAACGGACGTTGCGAGAGAATCCGCCTCTCTGGTGTTGCTCGATGACGATTTCGGGTCCATCGTGCGAGCTGTAAGAATGGGACGCCGGATCTATGACAACCTGAAGAAAGCGATGATGTTCATTTTCTCGGTGCATATCCCGATCGCGGGGATGTCACTTCTCCCGATCATCTTCAATTGGCCGTTCGCCCTCTTGCCTGTGCACATCGTTTTTCTCGAGTTGATCATTGACCCGGCCTGCTCGCTGGTCTTTGAAGCCGAACGGGAGGGCCGTGATGTTATGAACCGGCCACCCAGGAGACTCGATGAGCCTCTCTTTGGCATGCGCAATCTCGTGCCGAGTTTGCTCCAGGGTTTAACTGTGCTGCTGGTGGTGCTTGGAATATATGCATGGGCGCTCTCAGCCTTCAACGAACTGGCCGCCAGAGCCCTGAGCTTCACGACCCTGATACTCTCCAATATCGGCCTCATTCTCACGAATCGCGCATGGCCCCGCTCTGTTCTGTCAACCCTTCGTGTAGCGAATCCGCCGTTCTTTTGGGTGACTGCTGGTGCCCTCGCGTTCTTGACATTGGCCCTCACGATCCCCGCCATACGGGAGGTCTTCCGCTTCGCGCCAGTCCTGATCCCGGAGATTGCAATCTGTGTCTCCGGCGCTCTGCTGAGCATCCTCATTTCTGAATCCTTGAAGGTCTCACCCCTGAGAGAACTGTTGGAGCGGATGGGGAGGTAAGGAATGAAGGTTTGACATGATTTGGACTACCGGCGCGCTCCAGGCTTGCTCGTGCGACGGGTAGGGATAGCGTGGAGGGGATCCTCGGGCCAGGGATGTTTCGGATAGCGTCCCCTCATTTCCTTGCGTACCTCAGGATACGCGTTGCGCCAGAACGTCTGCAGGTCCTGTGTGATTGCCAGCGGACGTCCGGCGGGCGAGAGGAGATGGATCAGTACCGGAATACCTCCCGCCAAAGGAGTCTCCACCTGTCCGAACATTTCCTGCAGCCGGACTGCCAGAACCGGCTTGCCGGTGTCGTAGGAGAGTCGAATCCGCGAACCGGTGGGCACGGTCAGGAACGCCGGTGCAAGCCGGTCCAGGTCGAGAAGCTGCCGGTGGGAGAACCGGGAGCGAATCACGGACAGCATGTCGAGGCGTGCAAGCTGAATCCGGCGCGTGATCCCATTCAGGAAGGGCGCGAGCCACTCGTCGAGCGTTTCTTGCAGCCTCCGGTCGCTGAGATCGGGCCACCCAACGCCGGCCAGCCCGGACGAGAGGAGCCAGTTGCTCCGGGCGCGCAGCGACAGAGATTCCTTTTCCCAGGGGAGAGATTCCAGACCCAGCTGGCGGATCCCTTCGATCATGGCCGCCCGCACGGCCTCACCGGCATCGCCGGCGGCGTCTGAGGCGGAAGAGACAGGCCGTTCATCAAGAGGCAGCGCTCCAAGCCTGGTCTGTCTCCGCGCCACCACTGCCTCGTCCACACTGCTCCAGCGCACTTCTTCAACGACTTCCAGTCTGTCGGCAAAGGTCTTGCGGATTTCCTCTTCGGACAGCGGGGCGGCGAGGAAAATCCGGACGTCCGTTCCGACCCCGTCCACTTCCCCGACGGCGAGGAACCGCTCGCGGGCAAGCGCGCTCCATTCGGGCAGGACTGCTCCTGTGCCGCCCGCCATCTGATAATGTCCGGCGTCATCCCCCCGCCGGCGGGCCACCCTCTCCGGGTATGCCATCGCGAGAAGAACTCCGAGTGACTCCGGGCTGCCTCTTTCCCCTCCGACTCCTGACAGGGACCGGAGCCTCCGCGCCTCGGCCAGGATCCGCACTCGAACGCCATCCCCCCTTCCCTGCCTGAGAGCCTGCCATCGTGAGGCCAGGTCCACGTCCGTGTCGGGTCTCCCGTGCAGGAGATCCCGTTCTTCCAACATAGCAGCCAGATCACAGGCCTCGGATCCGAGACCGAGGTCCACTCCTTTCATGACCATATGGGCAAGCCGCGGGTGGACCGGGAGGAGAGCCAATGCGCGGCCATGTGACGTCAGCGTTCCGGCCCGGTCGAGGGCTCCCAGCTGGACGAGCAGATCGCGGGCGCGGCCGAGATGCGCCGGAGGGGGAGGATCCTGGAAGCGGAGTCCCGCCCCGTCGGGGGTTCCCCACAGGGCCAGATCCAGAGCAAGCGGGGCCAGATCGGCATTGAGGATCTCCGGTGACGAGTAGCGGGGGAGGTCCTGATCTTCGGCCCAGAGGCGGTAGCAAAAACCGGGACCCTCCCGCCCTGCTCGTCCCCGCCGTTGGTCGGCCGAAGCCTGCGACACAGGAACGGTGACGAGGCCTCCCATGCCCCGCCGAGGGTCGAACCGGGGAACCCGGGCCAGCCCCGCATCGACAACGATTCGAACCCCCTCGATGGTCAGGCTTGTCTCGGCTATACTGGTCGAGAGTATGACTTTGCGTGTGCCGGGCGCGGCGGGAGCGAGCGCCGCCTGCTGCCGATCGGACGCGGCTTCCCCGTAGAGGAGGTGGATCGCCACCGAACCTGGGAGTCCGCTGTCGAGAAGGCATTCTTCCGTGCGGCGGATTTCACGCTGACCGGGAAGGAAGACCAGGGCATCTCCTTCATGATCTGCCAATGCGAGGCGGACCGCATCGCGAACCCGGACTTCAAGGCGGCCTTCGGAAGCGAGCCAACGGGTGTCTACGGGAAAAGCGCGCCCGGTGCTTTCGATGACAGGCGCTTCGTTCAAAAGAGCGGCCACTCCCCTGCTGTCCAACGTGGCAGACATGACGAGGATACGAAGATCCGGACGCAGATTCGACTGCACGTCGAGGGCCAACGCCAGTCCCAGATCCGCGTGGATGCTCCGCTCGTGGAATTCATCAAAGATCAGGATGCCCGTTCCCTGGAGCTCGGGGGAAGTGTGAAGCATCCGGGTCAGCACGCCTTCCGTCACCACCTCCAGGCGAGTCGCTTCGCTCACCCTGCTCTCCCCCCTGATACGAAATCCAACCGACTGACCGACCTTTTCGCCTGCAAGAGAAGCCATGTACTCGGCGGCACGCCGGGCGGCGAGCCGGCGGGGCTCGAGCATGATGATTTTCAATCCCTGCATCCACGGCTCTCCGAGGAGGGCGAGGGGCACGCGTGTTGTTTTTCCCGCGCCCGGAGGGGCGGAAAGGACCGCGCACATGCTCCCAGCGAGGGTGTGCCGGAGTGCGGGAATGACAGCCATGATGGGGAGCTCGATTGCCATAGGAGAAAGGTAGGGAGTTTCCCCTGCAAATGGCATTCCTGATGCGGTTTACGTTTTCAAGGCTGGGCCGGCTCTTCAGAGGGGCGTATCGTCACAATGACGATTCGTCGGCGGCGGGATTGCGTCGTACGGCGGGTCCGGGAAGCAACAACTGGCCGGTGTACTCTTTTTCGGGAACCGTAAGAAGCCGGGGACGGGGGGGCATGTCCTTCATGCACCATTTGCATTGGCGGGCGATCCGGCTGAGCCGGTGGCAGTGGGGGCACTCCCATACTTCCATATAGGAATCCGGACGGCGTGCGGAGGCTACCGTCGGGACGGCCTGCCGATCACACCGCGCCTTCGCAATCATATACACAAACCCGGACATGATCGCCAGGGTAAGGCACGCAAATGTGCCTGTCAGCATGGCCTGCAGCAAGTTCATATCGTACCTCCCCCCGCTAGGTCGTTCCAGCCTCACGGTTCTTCCCCACAATACTAAGAACCGTAAACAGCGCCCGGACGTTCCGCGTTTCACCCGAGGGAGAATAGGAGGACGCCGGTCCTTCTCAGGCCTGGAATCCGACGGATACAAGGACGGTCAGGGGAGAAAGGACGCCGAATGCCAGGGCATTCATTCCCGGAGCGGTCTCAAGCCGGAGGAGCACCGCTCCCACGAGAGCCAGAAGACCGGCCAGGGGTTAAACCAATCCCATCATGAGCAGTGTGTAATACGGGTGGGAACGGGGATTTCTTCCCGATTTGGAAAAGCCGGACCATTCATCGGGACCATCCGGGAGCATCCGTAGTTTTCTGCTCATTCGCGGCTCCCCGAATACGGCGCACATAGGGGAGCAGAGAGAGACGCTGAAGCACCGATTTCGCATTGCCCTGCCGGGTATTGCCAAAACAGAGAATTTTCCCGGGTCCGCACCGCGGTATCCCCGGCATGCTCTCGAAACGCACGGTGGTATCGATCCTGCTGACTTCGTCCTTCAGCCTGCCGCTATCCGGGACACAGAAAACATAGTTCAGCGCCTTCCAATCCCCTGGCCGGCCGTACAAACCTTCTTCATTCAAAATGCACGGGTCGAAATCGAGCTTGCGGCCTGAAGGTTTTTCGAAGAGATGCCGCGACAGAAAGTGACCCAGGGAGACCGGTTGGAGGCTTGCCTCTCTTCCATACACCTCTCTGAGGGGAGATGTTGCTCCCAGCACGATCGTCGTCAAGCCGGCAGCGCCAAGCAGCGCAGCGAGGCCGGAGCGGGCAAGGACGGAGCCCAGGCTTCGTTTCCGGCGCGAGGACCAGTATCCTGTGATCGCACCTAGTGAGACGGACGCCACGGCCCACACAGGAAGGGCGCGGGTGGCCAGCCAGAAGCCGAAGCCGTTGTCGGCATAGCCATAGAATTGAGCCGTCCTGGTGAGGACAAAGAGGAAGGGGAGTCCGATGGCCAGCGCAACGGCCGAGCTCGCTACTGCATGGAGCAAGGGATCAGATGTCCGGCGTCCCGGGGGGAAGACCATCACGGGAGGTTTCCTTGTTAGGGGTCCGGCGACTGTTTATGGCATTGCAGCCGCGGGCTTCTATGATTTAACCACCATGATGCGCTGACTGGTTCCTTTCACCGGAGTGACAATTGATGACAACTGCTTACCGGGCCATCACATCTTCCCCGCGGGGGGGGGCGTACACTGAATCAGAACACCCGTTGAACGAGTCCACACACAAACCCCCAGGGAGGTTGACATGAAACTGCAAAGATATGTGCTCGCCGGAATGTTGCTCGCGGGGGCTTTCGTCGGTCAGGCTCTGGCCGCCGGAGACCGTACCGAAAACGCCGGGGCTTCATACTTCACCAGCCATACGGCTATCAACCAGACAGTGCTCGAAGACAACTACGCGCGCTGCCTCTCGTCGAACACGGACGGCGTTGTGGAATCGGCTCTTGCGTACGTCATTCAGATGAAGCTGGAATGGCCCGACCAGAACTTCTCCAAGATTGAAAAAGCCGCCCGCAAGCTGAGTGTCAGCGGCCGCACGCTGGCAATCCGCTACAAGGCATCCCTGGCCAGCATCGTCTATGACGATATGCTGATGCAGCAACTTACGGACTGTGTGAACTGCGACACCCCTGATGAGCTCTTTGCCAAAGTATCCGCCCGGGTCCAGCAGGCGGCACTGGGCGAAGACAGATAGTGTCACCCATCTCCTGAGACGCGTCTTCTCCTCCGCCCTCCGCGTGGCGCTTCCGGTCCTCAACGTCTGACCGGGAGCGCCATCGGTGGTTACAGGGGGGGTGTCCACCCGCTCTTGCCCTTCTGAGCCTCCTTGCCTATCTTGGATGCAGCATGCCTTCGGCATCCCGAAGCCTTCAGCGCCGTCCTTCCACTCCCATGTTCAGGCGTCGATCTTTCCCACGCAACGGCACACCATGAACAGACTCTACCTGTACTCCGTATGCGCCGTCGGTGCCCTGGGCGGCCTGTTGTTCGGTTACGACACAGCCGTCATCTCGGGCGCGATCGGCTACATGAGCAAGCACTTCACCATGACCCCGGCCATGGAGGGGTGGGCCTCTTCATGCGTCCTGCTCGGCGCCGCCTTCGGTGCCGGGATCGCCGGCTGGTTGAGCGACCGGCTGGGGAGAAAATCGGGACTCCTGTTCGCCTCCGTCTGCTTCCTGGTAAGTGCTGCGGGGACATCGGGCGCGCCGACGCTCGCGTTCTTTGTCATCTTCAGGATCCTGGGCGGCATCGGGGTCGGTGCGGCATCGATCATCTCGCCGATGTACATCGCGGAGGTAACTCCGCCGCGGATGCGCGGCAAGATGGTGACGCTGAACCAGTTCGCCATCATCTCGGGGATGCTCATCATCTACTTCGTAAACTATCTGATCTCGAACCAGGGAACGGAAGAGTGGAATCAGACCATGGGCTGGCGATGGATGTTCGGGTCGGGGGTGTTCCCCGCCCTCCTGCTGTTTTGCGCTTCGTTCTTCATTCCGGAGAGCCCCCGCTGGCTGATCGCCAACCGCGCCGCCGGCGCGGCGAAGGCCAGGAAGATCCTGGCCAAGGTAGGCGGCGACGCGTACGCGAGCGACGAGCTCAGGGAGATCGCCGGCTCAGTGAAGCAGGAGTCGTCGCGCATTGCATCCCTGCTTTCGAGGCCGTTCAGGATCGTGTTCCTGCTCGGCATCGCGCTGGCGGTGCTCCAGCAGGTCACCGGCATTAATGTCTTCATGTACTACGCCCCCGAGATCTTCAAATCGATCGTCAAAGGGACCCAGACGGACGTCGCCCTGCTCCAGACGATCATCATCGGCGCGTGCAACATGCTCTTCACCATCATCTCATTCTCCCTCGTGGACAGGCTTGGCAGGAAGCCTCTCATGCTGATCGGCTCCGCGGGGATGTTTCTGAGCCTGACCGCCATGGGACTCGCCACGTACTTCAACCGGACCGAGGGATGGCTGCTGGCGATCATTCTCGGCTATATTGCCTCCTTCTCGCTTGCCGTCGGGCCCGTGACATGGGTCCTCCTGTCGGAGATTTTTCCCACGAGGATGAGGGGTGTGGCAATGGCGTTCGCCACCATCTGCATGTGGGTCGCCAACTATGCGGTCTCGCAGACCTTCCCGATGCTCGACAAAAGCGGACCGCTCATCGCCCTGTTCCACCATGCACTGCCGTTCTGGGTGTACGCGTTCTTTTGCATCGTACTGTTCGCTCTTGTCGCGGCGTACATCCCTGAGACCAAAGGAAAGTCCCTTGAGGCCATAGAAGGATACTGGATCCACCGGAGAGAAGGCCATGACGTCCAGAGAGAGGGTCATCGCGTCACTGAACCATCGTGAGCCGGACATGGTGCCATTCGATCTTGGCGGCACCGCGGTCACCGGCATGCACGTGGGGATGGTGTACCGGCTTCGCCAGGCCCTGGGCCTTGACCCGCCGGGAACGCCGGTCAGAGTGGTGGAGCCCTACCAGATGCTGGGGGACATCGCGCCGGACCTGATGGACGCCATCGGCATCGACGTGGCCGGGTTATGGGGCAGGGAAACGATGTTCGGTTTCGAGAACAAAGACTGGCAGCCGTGGATGCTGCCGGATGGCACCCCCNNGGATTCTACTTCGACGCCCTGGTCCGCCAGCAGCCCATAGACGATGCGGCTCTTGAGGTCGAAGACAACCTGCAGGAGTTCCAGCCCGTTTCGCCTGCGGACCTGGAGCGCTTCCGAAACGAGGCCGAGCGGCTTTTCACGCAAACCGACAGGGCCGTGATCGGGACGTTCGGCGGTACGGCTTTCGGCGATATCGCGCTCGTGCCGGTGCCGTGGATCAAGCATCCCAGGGGCATCCGGGATATCGAAGAGTGGTACGTAAGCACGCTGACACGCAGAGAGTACGTCTACGCAGTCTTCGAGAAGCAATGCGAAATCGGCATCAGCAACCTTGAGCGTATCCACTCCGTGGTAGGCGAGAGAGTCTGCGCGGTTTTCATCACGGGAACGGATTTCGGCACCCAGTGCGGTCCGTTCATCTCTCCGAAGACGTATCGCGAGCTCTATCAGCCTTTCCACAGGGAAGTGAACGGCTGGATCCACAGGCATACGGAATGGAAGTCGTTCATCCACTCCTGCGGCTCCGTGTTCAGGCTGATACCCGATTTCATCGAGAGCGGGTTTGACATCCTGAACCCGGTGCAGTGCTCGGCGGCGGACATGGCACCCTCGGACCTGAAGGCCCGTTTTGGCGAGAGCTTGACATTCTGGGGAGGCGGAGTAGACACTCAGCGGACTCTCCCCTTCGGCTCGACGGACGATGTCCGGAAGGAAGTGCAGGAGAGGATAGAAACGTTCGGCCCGGGGGGAGGATTTGTCTTCAACGCAATCCACAATGTCCAGGCAGGCGTCCCCACTGGCAACCTGATGGCGATGATCGAGGCTTTTCGAGAACACAGATCATCGCTCTGAAGGGAATCGCCCCGCGTGGTCCCGCCCTCCCCATGCTACAGAACCGCCCGGACGGAGCCGGGCGGTCCTTTGTCATATATCCATCCACCGTTCTCAGCGCGGGCGCGGACGGCCGGGAGCGATGGGCACAGTGATCGCTGTACCCGAGTACTGCACGACAGCGTCAGGCTTGCCCTCCGGCTCGATCCCCGCGCCATGGTTCTCGGCCACCAGGACTACGCGGAATGAGCGCTTCTCCGGCATCCCGGGGTAGTTCCCTTTCCGGTCGCCGATCGTCAGCTCCCCTCGGGCGTCATCCCACCAGATCGGGATCGTCGCCCATGCCCCTTTCTCATAATTGTAGTTGTCGTTCTCGTCTTCATAGAGTGTGAAGGAGCCGTCGGCGCCACGGTAGACGCGGATCTCGATCGCTTCTCCAGGCGGGTCCGCGGGTTTTTCCCCGGACCACTGCACTTCCGGCCCCAGGGGCACAACAGAGCCCGCGCGGACAAAGAGCGGAAGGCGTTCCAGCGGCGCATCCGCATTGATGCCCTTCCCCCCTTCCTGAGACTTGCCGCTCCAGAAGTCCACCCATCGTGCCGGAGGCAGGTAGAGCCTTCGCATGGAGGCACCCGGCTCGGTCACCGGATTCACCAGGAAGGCGGGTCCGAACATGAACTGATCCCCGATAGATGCGGCCCTGGCATCGGTGCGGAAATCCATCACCAGCGGCCGCATGGGTGTGTACGCCTTGTTGGTGATCATCCAGGCAAGGGAATAGATGTAAGGAAGCATCCGGTACCGCAGCCGGTCGAACCCGGTCAGGATCTTCCGGGCATCGGGTCCGTAGGACCAGAGCTCATTCTGATCGTTTGTGCGCGTTCCATGGACGCGCAGGATCGGGTTGAAGGTGCCGAATTGAAACCACCGGATGAACAATTCCCGGTACCCAGGGTCATCGGGGTTGCCGATCGTGAACCCGCCGATGTCTGTTGTCCAGTACGGCATTCCGGTGACGGCATAGTTCAAGCCCGCAGGGATCTGTTTTCTGTAAAATGTCCAATCACAGTTGACATCGCCGGACCATACGGCAGCTCCGTTCCGCTGGCTCCCGGCGAATCCGGAGCGCGAAAGGATGAACACGCGTTTCCGGTCGCTTGCAGCCCGTTGGCCCTGATACACGGCCATGGTCGTCATCAGGGGGAACAGGTTGGCATAGCGGGCCCCGCTGCCCATGCCGACTCTGTTGGTGACCAGGATGTTCGTTTCCCGCCCCTCGGTCTCGGGCTCGGTCGTATCTAGCCACCATGCATCGACGCCGATTCTGAACAGGGCGGTATCCATCAGGCCCCAGTAGTACCGCCGTGCCTCCGGGTTGAACGGGTCGTAGAGCGCCTGTCCGGCCGGATGAAACCCGCCTGCCTTGATCTTGTCGATGAAGAATCCCCGCCTGTCCATCTCCTCGTAGGTCTTCGTCCCCGCGCGGAAGTACGGCCAGACGGAGATCATAAGATGAACATGTTCCTTGTGCAGTTCTTCAACCATCTGCCGGGGATCGGGATAGCGTGATGCATCGAAGACCGGCTCCCCCATCGTGTTCCACCAGAACCAGTCCTGGACGATGTTGTCGACAGGAATGCGCAGCTCCCGGTACTTCCGGGCGATCCCGAGGATTTCCTCCTGCGTCTTGTAGCGGTTCTTGCACTGCCAGTAACCGTAGGCCCACCGTCCGAACAGCGGAGCCTGGCCGGTCAGCGCACGGTATCCCGCAATGATACTGTCGAATTCCGGGCCGTAGAGGAAGTAATAATCGACGGCATCGGCGACCTCAGAGCTCAGGTAGAGCGCATTGAGAAAGCGGTTGTTGAACCGGCTGCGTGAGGGGTTGTTCCAGTAGATGCCATAACCGTTGCTTGACAGGAAGAACGGGATGCTGATGTTGGTGTTGTCCTGGGAAATATCCACCGCTTCGCCGCGGAAATTCCAGACGCCGGCCTGATGCTGGCCGAGTCCGTAGAACGATTCGGTTGACCCCCAGAGGTTTGAGAACAGCTCGGCGTGACATGTCTTCTCGCCATTGACTTCGACGGGGGTCAGCGTGCGGCCGCTCTCCTCGAACAGTTTCACCCCGCGCGCGGTGCTGAAGAGAATAGCTCCAGTGCTCCTGGTTATCCGGACCCTGAGGGAAGAGGTGGTAAGGGTGATGGTGTCATTGGCCGATTGCAAATCCCACGGAACCGCAGGCCACACGGTCTTCACGATCACACTGTCGGGATGGCGGGGCAGCGAATCGGCCGCCGCGAAAACCACATGCACGATGGAGTCGCTGCAAACCTGAATCCTGAGTATGCCCGATTGCATGGTGAGTTTCACCCCGTCAGGCTGCCGGCTGACTGCAACAACGGGATTCAGCGGGTTCCACTGGGTGAAGGCACCTGCGGGCAGGAGCCAGAGAATGACAGGGATCGCAATGTGCAGAGCAAGGAGTCGTCGAATGATCATGGAGAGGGTCCTTTTTCAGAGGGTAGCGGAGAGATGGAGGCTCTTCACGCGGGGCCACCGGGCCTCGCGGGGGTGGGTCGATGACCCAGACCCGCACCTGGCGCTGACAACATACAACCGTCCGGGGAGGAAAGCAACGGGGCTCCGGAACTGCCTCAGTCGCGGGCAGGTACCGGGGAGAGAGGGGAATGAGGAAGACGAAGGGAAGAGCGGGGATGGAATCCCGCTCCTGGCCTCCTGCAAGGAATTCCTCCCATCTCTTGACCGTCGTGACGATATTCGGTGTTGCGATGATTGCGCTGCACAACCTGCTTGATCCCGTGCAGCCTGCAGCATTCGGTGTACCTCATCTGGATCAGCATCATCCTTGCGCTGTATCCGGCCTGCAGGTGGTATGCCGGGGTGAAGAGGAAGATCAAGAACCCGCTCTTCAGCTACCTGTGAGTGTGAGGAAGACCGGGCGCTTCATCGGACCACTGTTCCTGCGGGTTCCGCCATGGCCCGAATGGCTTTCCTGTTCTGAGCGTTGCAGACATTTTTCCCATCTGCCCCAAAAGCCTCCCTGATCCGGTTCGCATGGCACTCCACGATTCTTCCCCTGACCATCTTTAACGTGCTGTTCATCAATCCGTTCTGCTCGGTGAAGCCATCCGCAAGGACTGCCAGGGAGGATGGGAGCCAGCGCTCCGGGAACAGCCCCCCATGGCGACCTCCACTTCTGAACGCATCGATCTCCGAAGAAAGCAGGCGGAGCGCCGCACACTGACCTTCGGCTGTGTCAGGAGAATGGCCATGCGCTTTCATCCAGGCCATCACCGCGTCTCTCCTCGGTACCAGGAGTCCCACCGTGAAGGGTGATTGGTCGTTGTAGAGCATCAACTGATCGATATACTCAGAGTGGCCGGAGACTGTCTCTTCGATTCCCTCCGGACTGTACTTCTCCCCGTCGTTGGCTATGAGGAGACTTTTGGTGCGCCCCACCACGAACAGGAAGCCGTCGCTATCGACATAGCCGAGATCGCCCGTGTACAGCCAGCCTTCCCGGAGCACCTCAGCGGTTGCCCGCTCATTCCTCCAGTAGCCGGCCATGACGTTCTCTCCCTTCACAACGATCTCACCCTGCACCCCGGCCGGGAGCGCGATGCCCTGCTCATCACAGATCCTGACCGTGAGGTCCGGAACGATCAACCCCGATGAACCGAACTTGTGCCTCGCCATGGTGTTGGCGGAGATCACGGGCGCGGATTCCGTGAGTCCGTATCCCTGCAGCATGGGAATCCCGATTGCGCCGAAGAATTTCTGCAGCTCGATATCCAGCAGCGCGCCACCACCGACGAAGAACTCCAGCCGGCCGCCGAAATTCTCACGGATCTTCCTGAAGAGGATGAGGTCAAACAGGGCGACCAGCGGTTTGCAGAGCACTCCTATACCCCTGTCCCACCCGTTGCCGTTGTAGAAGAAGGCAACGCGCAAACCGGCGCGGAAGAGAGCCGCCGCAACGCGCCCTTTCGCCCTTACCCCCGCTTCGATGCTCTTCTTGAAGTTCCTGGCGAGGGCAGGAACGCTCAGGAGGAACGACGGGCGGGATTCCCTGATGTTGAGCGGGATGTTCTTCAGTGTCTCCGGAGGAGACTTCCCGATCTGCACCGATGCCATGCTGGCGCCGTTCCTCATGAGCGTATAGATGCCAGCTGTATGGGCAAAGCAATGATCCCAGGGAAGGATCAGGAGGGAGGTGTACCACTCCGGTATGTCGAACATGGCTGACGACTGCTCGACGTTTGCCGCATAATTCCGGTGCGTGAGGACGACGCCCTTGGGCTCTGCGGTAGTTCCCGAAGTATAGCAAATTGTGGCCGGATCGGCTCCGCGCACCGCTTCCCGCCGTGCATCGAACTCGGGGCGTTGCCCCTGGAGGTACGCTCTTCCGGCTGCGTACAGGTCTTCGAGCTGCAGTTCGCCTTTATCGCATGAGTCCAGCCGGTCCAGCATGATGATCGTCTCAAGCAGGGGCAGCTCGTTCCGGAGCTGCCGCAATTTGGGCATCTGTGCCGCGGATGCCACCGCCATTCTGCACTCCGAATGCTCAAGACGAAAGCCGAGCTCGCTCCCACCCTGAAGTTTCACCGAAAGCGGGACATTGACGGCGCCGGCGAAGAGGATGCCCAGCTCACTGATCACCCAGTCGTTTCTTCCCTCGGCCAGGAGGGCGACCCGGTCTCCGGCCTTGAGACCCAGGCTGAGTAAACCGGCGGCAAACAATTCGACCAGGTCGCGGGTTTCAGCATATGTCATCCCGCAGTAGGCATCTCCCTTCTTTTCCCAGAGGAGGACGTTGCCGGCAAACCTTTGGACGCTTGACTCAAAAAGTGCGATGAGGCTGGCGTGCTTTCCACTGTGCTCGGCGCCTGGCATCGGGAAGCTCCTCTTTATGACTGGGAAGGCAACAGCAGGACTGCTTCATTGCGCCATACGAGAGAGGCAGGCAAATCTTCTCCCGGAGTTACCTCAATCTTGGGCGTGTTGCAGGATGGACTTCCGGGGAACAGGAAGGGTCAGGCGTGACGGTTTCAAGGTATCGTGGAATCAGGGAATAATCAAATGAGCGGCCTGCGCCAGGGTCGTCAATGCCCCTGTCGGCTCTATGCCTCGCACGGCGAATTGACCGGCGGAACCTCATGATCATGCGCGAACTGTTGCCGTTGGGGCACATTTCACATCGGGCGAGCATTGTAACATCTCCCGTGATTATTTGCTAATACGGGGAACTAATAGACCCCGAAGGTGTTACACAGGTTGTATACGTCATGGCACATTCTCAGGGCCCGTTTCTCCCCGGAGAGGGACCACCCCGGACTTCGATCCCAACCAGCATACCCTGTTTGAGCAACTACCGTTCACTTTTCACGCTTATTCGATTGACGAAAACCGACTTTCCGGTGCCGGAAGAGCGGCATCGTGCAGTACGTGCAGGCGGGACAATCACACGTGCACGTGACTGGCTTTCGACTCTCGCATCCCCTTTCCCTCACAATCTTCCCGGAGGTCCATCCATGAAACTCTTTGTAGCAAAACACCCGTTCAAGCTCCTCCCCCTGCTCTTCCTGCTTCTCATGCTATCGGGCACTGCGATGTTGGCCCAGGATATGCAGTATACGACGAGCTCGCCGGAGGCCCGGCAGCTTTTCGTGCAGGGACTCACCAGCTTCGAGAACATCGATTATCAGAAGGCCCTGCCGCTCTTCGATCAGGCGATCCAGAAGGATCCCGGATTCGCGATGGCGTACCTCCACAAATCCCTTGCTGAGACTGACCCTGTCAAGTCCAGGGAGGCCCGGGAGAAAGGCGTCAGCCTGAGGGACAAGGTGAGCGAAGGGGAGCAGGTGTTTATCGATGCAACGGTGGCATTAGCAAAGGGTGAGACAGAAAAGTCCATCAGTCTTGCCGATCGACTGGCGACGATGTTTCCCACCGACAAGCATGTCCAGCTGATCGCGGCATATACCACGCTGAATCTGAATGATGCCAAGAAGGCTCTGGACTACGCAACGAAAACGATTGCGATCGACAAGAACTTCGCCCCGGCCTACAATGTCCTCGGGTACGCCCAGATCAACACCGGCGATCTCGAAGGGGCGGAGAAGTCCCTCAAGACGTACGTTACGCTTGTCCCCGACCAGCCGAATCCGCACGATTCCTATGCCGAGCTGCTCCTGACGGTCGGCAAATATGATGAATCCATCCAGCATTATACGATGGCCCTGAAGCTGGATCCTTCGTTTTACCCTTCTGACTTCGGCATAGGACATAACTACGCATTCAAGGGAGATTTCGCCCGGGCCCGGGAGTACTACAAGAAGGGGATCGAAGCAGCGCATTCCACTCCAGGGCAGATCGAGGGACTGATGTGGATTGCGACGTCATACCTTCATGAAGGTAAGACCAATGAAGCCGTGAAGGCCCTCGAAGAAAGACAGGCGTTTGCGATGGAGAAAGAGCGCCCTGCCAGTGTCACATCCTACTCTATGGCAGGGATGGCCCTTATTGAAAGCGGAAGGCCCGCAGAGGCTATGAAGTACTACGACAAGGCCGCCGATGCATTGAAGACGGCAAAGCTCACTGACAATGAACGCACTCTCCTCAAGAACAGATTTGAATCCGCCCGGGCATACGCGCTCGCAGCCAACCACCAGTTCGACGCCGCGCGGGCTGAGATCGAGAAGGCAAAACCCAATGTTGAGAAGCGGAATGATCCGAACGAGATGCAGGATTTCCACACGCTGATCGGATTAGTGGAGAGCGAAGCGGGGAACACAGACGAGGCCCTGAACAACTTCAGCTTGGGTGATCCGCTCAACACCGTGAACACCTTCCACTGGGCGCTCGCCTTGGAAAAGAAAGGTAACAATGCAAAGGCCCAGGAGCTATTCAACAAGGTAGCAAAGAACAACAGGCCCGACTTCGGTCTTGCTCTAGTGCGAACCAGGGCGATCGAAAAGTCCGGTGGGCTGCAGGCCGGACATCCCGACGTGAAGTAAGAGTCATCGATTTCAGATTAGCCCGAAGCCTTTCCGTCGAATACGACGGAAAGGCTTCTTTCTTGACGGAATCGGCGTAATCCCCCCTTCCCTCTTCATGCCGGTCAAGTGCTTGCCCCCCAGAGCTGTTGAAGAAACCGGGAAATGCAGCCTGGACCGGCCCGGGCTTGGGCCCCCGGGAGGGGCAGGGAATAGCACTCCGTCGCCCAATGGGTGGTGCACTTCAGGGTCCCACGGCCCTCCCTGTCTGCACTTGAGAATCGTCTTTCACCTGCCTGCCATCTCGCGTCTGGTTTCTCGTGTGTGTCTTTCTCCGGTCAACTGCGCACTTGAATTTCTCCCCGGCAGATGGTATCATCGGTCCATGCGGCCGGGGGGCGGTCAGGCATCCTTCTCTCCACTCATGGAAAGGAAAAAGCCATGAAAAGGATCGTACTCGTCTGTGCCGTACTTGCAGCGACGGCGGGATGCGGCAGGCAGGTCACCTCGCCAATTGAACCCCATCCGTCACGGACAGACAAGGTTGTCATTGTCAGCGGATTTAGAGAGGATGAGCAGGTCCTTGTGAAGGGGGAATCCGTGCGGGTTGGCAGCTACTTCGACTTTTCCCCGTACGACAGCCTGCACGTGGTTTTCTCGGCAAGGTGTCTGGACACGGTCGAGGTCTCATCGAGAATATCGATCAAGGTCGGACCGGCCAGGACCTACTGGGATACTGTCGGCCTGGACGAAGGGACTCACTCCATCCTGGTCAGGGCCGAAGACCTGGTCAAGGCCCATTCATCCGCTCTGGTGTTCATCGGCGTCGAATCCCGCAACAGCATTCTTCTTTCCCACTTCAGCGTCATCGGCTTTAGCACGCCGTAATTGCGGCGGCAGGTATTCTCACGAGGTACGCCGGAGGACGGACGGCGCGGTTTCCGGAGCCTGGGAGGAAGGTGGGGCCATGCCGTGCGCTGAAGGGCGAACTGTCTCACCTCCTTGCCCCTGGTGTGAGGGTAAGTCCGGAGAACCGGCCAGTTCCGGGAGAGGCCGTATGTCCGACGATTACCTGCCCGGGGGCTTGTATATGCGGTCATCTCATCGTAGCATGCGATCCTAGGCTATATCCCCGGCACTCCGTCAAGGCCACTCCATGCGCATCCCTCTCCTCTTCTGTACTGCCATCCTCGGTGCTTCCACCCCTGTTGCCGCGCAATTCCAGCCCCCCCTGAGCGATCGTGTTGTTGCATACAGGATCGATGTGAGGCTGGACGAGAAGGCCAAAACGCTGGAGGGCGAAGAACATCTTACGTGGCGGAATCCATCGACTGAGCCGGTCGGCGACCTGCAGTTCCATCTGTACCTGAATGCATTCAAGAACACGCATTCCACAGCGATGAAGGAATCAGGGGGGCGCTTCGTCAGGGATGACGGATCGAAGACCGGCGGATGGGGGTACATCGATGTGACGTCGATCAGACTCCAGGACGGTGCAGAGGTGCGGCCGCTGGCGAACTTCATCAGTCCGGATGACAGTAACGCGGCCGATCAGACCGTTCTGCACGTCCCGCTGCCATCGCCTGTCGGGCCGGGGGAAAGCATCGGGATGGACATCAGATTCACGGCCAGGCTTCCCAGACTCTCCAGGCGAACCGGATACAGCGAGGACTTCTTCATGATCGCCCAGTGGTTTCCGAAGCTCGGCGTCTTCGAGCCGAAGGGGATGCGCTATGCAGCCCGCGGCGCGTGGAACTGTCATCAGTTCCACGCGGCGACCGAGTTCTACGCTGACTTCGGCACGTATGACGTGAACATGACCGTCCCGCAGGGGTTCAAGGTGGGGGCCACGGGGGTACGTGTCCATGAGACGGAAAACTCAAACGGCACGGCGACGCTGACCTACCGGGCGGAAGACGTTCATGACTTTGCCTGGGTCGCATCGCCCAGGCTCGCGGAACGGAACGACACCTGGCGGGACCTCCGCATCCGGCTCCTCATGCCGCCGGAACGCCTGTTCCAGTCGTGGCGGCACGTCCAGTGCGTCAAGGCGGCACTGGAGTACATGGACGCTCATGTGGGCAGGTACCCGTATCCGGAGCTGACCATCGTGGACCCGCCGGGCTACGCGGCTGCGGCCGGCGGCATGGAATACCCGACATTATTCACCACTGTATCGAGCGTTTTGATCCCTGAACAGGTGAGGTACCCTGAGCTTGCAACGGTCCATGAGTTCATCCATCAGTATTTCTATGGAATGGTTGCCAGCAACGAATTCGAAGAGGCATGGATGGATGAGGGCTTCACCGCGTACTATGAAACGAGGGTCATGGATGCTTTCTACGGGCCCAAGACCTCCGCGGTCCATCTCCTGGGATTTCATTTCGGCGACTTTGAGTATACGCGATTCGGCTATACCAGCATGCTCAACCCGCGTATGGCTCCCACGGCCACGTTTGCGTGGGAGTTACCCTCCGGAGGGGGATCATTGACCTATTTTAAGACGGCAACCATCCTTGCAACGCTGAAGGGTCTCATCGGGGAGGAGACGATGGATTCGGTCATGACGGCCTATTTCCGGCGATGGAGCTTCAGGCATCCCTGCGGCAGGGACTTCATCGCCGTGGTCAACGACATCGTGCCGAAAACTCAAGGCGAGAAGTTCGGGAAGGACTGGAACTGGTTTTTCGACCAGGTCCTGTACGGCACGGGAGTCTGCGATTACGAGTTGAGCTCGATCCGGATTTCCCCGGTTGAGGACGACCGGGGGTATGTGGAGAGCGACAGCGGCACGGTGCTGCGGGATGTCCGCGGAGAAGTGCATGGGACGCGCCGGTCGGAGGTCACCGTCAGCCGGCTCGGGGAGGTGCAGTTGCCCGTCGAAGTTCTGGTTCGATTCAGCGACGGGAGCGAGCTGCTGGAGCAGTGGGACGGGAAAGCACGCGTCAAGGTGTTCCGGTACACGGGAACCTCCACCGTCGTCCGGGCAGCGGTTGATCCGGGGATGAAGATCCCGCTGGATATCAACGTGACGAACAACGTCAAGAGTTTCGAGCCTTCCACGGGCATGCTCTGGAAGTACTTCTGCAAGGTCCTGTTCTGGCTCCAGAACATTTTTCATGCCGCAGCCACCATCATCTGACCAGGAGAGCTCATGAAGCCCATTCTGAAGATCTTCATCAACGCTGTGGTGGCGGCGGCCAGGATTCCTCAGCTTGGATCGGCCGTGTATGTCTGCAATCTGTTGATGGCCGCCGTGATCGCGGCCGCGTTCCGCGCTTTCGTTGCGGGCACGGATTCCGTCTCATCGCTTGCCCCGCTGTTTACCGATTTCGATGCCACGCTGGCGTCGGATTTCCTGAATCGCCATGGCGAGGCCATTGGAGCCCTGGCGCGGGCGGTCGTGCCGCTGGCGCTCCTTTCCCTTGCTGTCAACGTGATCCTCACCGGCGGCATCCTGTCGCTGCTTTCCTCCCGGCAGAAGTTTTCCCTTCGCGGATTCCTCAGGGGCTGCGGCCATTTCGCCGGCAGGTTCCTGCGGGTGTTTTTCCTGGTCTGTCTTCTTCTGGCCGCCGTGGGCGGGATCATGATCACCATCTTTGCGGGACTTGACGCGCTGCTCTCCTCTCCAGTTACGGCTGAAACGAGGGGCAACCTCATAGCGGCCATTGGCATACTGGCGACCGGATTCATGCTCGTGGTGGTCGTGATGGTGGGTGATTACGCCCGGGTCCTGACCGTGGTGGATGACGGCCGGTCGATGCTGAAGGCCCTGTGGTCATCGTTCCGGTTCATCCTCAGGAGCGCCGCCGGCGCATTCGGCGTACAGTATCTCTTCCTGTTGGTCAACATCGGACTCTTTCTTCTCTATCTTTCCGCAGAGTGGCATACCGGAACAGGCTCGGGTTTCTTGCTTGGTTTCCTGTTCGTGGTGCAACAGCTGGTGATGATTGCCAGGGCATTTCTGCGCACCGCATTGTTTGCGGGCGAAGTGGAACTCGCCGCGCTCAGTGCGGCTGAACGGCTGGAGGCGGTTGCCCCGGCAGCCGCCGGGACATAAGCTGGAAGCCGCGATATTCGACGGGGAAATCCCACGCATCGCCCCATCTACGGAATGAGGGAGATTCCCCCCCCCCACTCTTGGGGGGAGCAGGATGCCAGTCCGAATCATGCGGGTACTCTGATGAGAGCAATGCTCCTTCGCACACTCGGCAGGCTCGAGGAGACATCATCTCCCTTAGAGCTCACCGAGCTGGCAACCCCTGTTCCCGCCGTGCAGGAAATCCTCGTACAGGTCTCGGCATGTGCCGTTTGTCATACGGAGCTGGACGAGATTGAAGGACGGACCCCTCCGCCGCACCTGCCGGTCGTTCCGGGACATCAGGCAGTGGGCAGGGTAGTTGAGAGAGGAAGCCAGGCAAAGAAGTTTGCCCTCGGAGACCGGGTCGGCATCGCCTGGATATTCTCAGCATGCGGGAGATGCAAGTTCTGCCTGGAAGGAAACGAGAATCTCTGTGTTGAGTTCAGGGCGACTGGGAGGGATGTTGACGGCGGATATGCCGAGTTCATGACCATCCATGAGGACTATGCTCATGCCATTCCGTCAGTCTTTTCAGATGTTGAAGCGGCGCCCCTGCTCTGCGCCGGGGCGGTCGGCTACAGATCGTTGAGGCTCACGGGGCTCAAAGACGGGCAGACACTCGGCTTGATGGGGTTTGGAGCCTCAGGCCACCTGGTGCTGAAGATGGCTCTGCACCGGTATCAGAGATCGAAGGTCTTTGTGTTCGTGCGCGATGCCGGGGAGAGGGCTTTTGCCCGCGAGATCGGTGCCTCGTGGGCCGGCGGGGTGGAAGACGAGCCGCCGGAGAAACTTCACAGCATCATCGACACAACTCCCGCATGGAGACCCGTCGTTGAGTCTCTGAAAAACCTTGAGCCCGGGGGGAGGCTTGTGATCAATGCCATCCGCAAGGAGGAGGGGGATAAGGAGGAGCTCCAGCGGCTGGATTACGCCGGCCATCTCTGGCTCGAACGGGAGGTCAAGAGTGTGGCAAACGTCAGCCGGTCCGATGTGCGGGAATTTCTCGAACTCGCGGCCAGGATACCTCTCAGACCGGAGGTTGAAGAGTTCGCGCTGGAAGACGCCAACCGGGCTCTGGTCGAACTCAGGAAAAGAAGCATTAGGGGAGCAAAGGTGTTGCGGATAGCTAAGGTTTCCGGCGTTTGAAGTAGAGGATCTTCTGGATGTCGCCGAAGCCGTTGACGAGCTCCCACCCTTCCCGTCCGAGCTGGGCGACGGCACGTCCCGTGGCGGCACTCTTGCTGTCGCCCTCGACGGCCTTATCGCGTTTGAATTTCGTTTCCAGGAGACCGAGGTCCGTAAAGTGCGCCAGCTTGTTGTANNCTCTCCATCGGATTTCAGCTTTTCCAGGGCTGCAGCCGCCCGGGTTTGAGTCGATCGATCGACCGCCAGAAGTGGGTGGAGGGCGATGGCAGTCTGAAAGGCACAGAAGGCCTCATGTTTCCTCCCCATATCCAGGTAGAGCAGCCCGAGCTCATAGCGATGGCGGATGACCCCCGGCGCCAGTTGCACTGCGCGGGCCAGGGCACCCTCTGATTCCCGGTACCCTCCTTCAGGCAGGCCTCCCAGAAACACATCTGCAAGACGGTGCTCAAGCCAGCCAACATTCCCGAGGGCGCGGTAGAACGATCCCAGAATGGAGTAAGCGACATCGTCTGAAGGATTCAGGGCCGTAGCGCTGTCGAGCGCGCATTTGATTTCATGGCAGAGATCCACCTTTCTTCGCGCACCTTCGTCCATGGCGATGTTGCCGAGCGCCGCAGCGAGCCACGTCCATCCCTGGGAACAACGGGGATCGAGACGGATACAATCCCTCGCGTATCCCTCCGCCCGGTGGTAGAGAGGCGATGCGTCGCCATCAGAAATCGTGTCGGCGATACAGACACAGACGCGGGCAAGACGCCAGAGTGTCTCCGGACGATTGGCCGGACCGACAAGGAGAGAATCATAGGATCTGACGGCATGACAATAGTCGAGCGCAGCAAAGGCAGAATCGCCGGGGAAAGGCACAGCGGAGGAATCGATCGGGCTAGCTGCTGCCAGCACAACGACCAACCAGAGGCATCCCATCAGACCTCCGCATCCGGTAATGACAGGAACACGCGGGGAGGTTCTCCATCTTCACGTTTTGCTCCGGCCTTCATGGCGATTTTCAATGTGGGGGGGCGGGTTCAGTGTGACGAAGTCAATATACGGACAATGAAGGATGCAAGCGATACCGGAATGTTAAGGGATTGTTATCAAGTCAGGCGGCGGGGTCGAGGCAAGAGGGGCAGGTGGTACTGAGTTTGCACATACGTATCCTCAAGAAGGGGTGATGTCTCTGTTCAACTGGCCTGCGGTGGCGCTCGGGATAGCACCGTCCGCCGGCATTGCCTGTGTCATCGCAATGGCAGCGGTCGGCGCCGGGGCTCAGGGAGAGGTAACGCTGCAGGTCGACTAGGGACCGGGTTGGGAGGATGACGCGGCTGTCCCTCGCCCCGGGGGGGGCACACTCTGGTGCGAGGCGGCTCTCATACGGTTGTTCCTGAAGATCATCGTGAACCAGAAGATCAACAGGATATTCAATATCCAGAGTGCAATCTCGGCCCAGAACCGTTCATTCCAGACCCACCACCTCCGTCCCTGGCCGTGCAACTGAGCGTCGACGCGGAGGTGGAGCCAGTACATGGGAACATACTGGAGGACTTCTTTGATTTCCCCCTGATGAGCATTCCGGTAGAGCGCCCAGTGATCGTGCTCGATCAGGTTGCCGTAGGCGCCGATGAGATCCGGAAGTGCGCCGAGGAATGCCCCCGCAGCGATCAGAACCCACAACCAGACGAACTTTCGAATTCGCGCAATGAAGGGAGAGAGCAAAAGCAAACTCCCCTGTGTTGCATGAGAAAGCGTGTCGGCCATGTTGTACTCCTCTTCGCGTATTTGCGCTCTTGCTCAAAGTAGCGCCTCCCACACAAAAAGGCAAGACGAGGCAGCGCGTAAGCGAGTGACGGTGCCCGCTCGGTCGGAATTCCCCCAGGCGCAGAATGCCCCGGTGTTGTCTTTTAGCGCGCGGTTCGTTATGTTCGCACGGAATGCAGCACTATGAGAAGGGAGTGATCCTCATGAACAGACAGGGCTGGGACTCTTTGTTGATGGACCTTCCCAGGCATCGTGGAAAGGGGCGTTTCCCCATCGCGGCGTATTCGGAGCTCATGCCGCCGCCTCGCATTGGCTGGCGCCCTTATTGGAAGGGCCGCCGGTCCGTTGAGGGTGAGGTACCATATCCCCGGGACCCGGCCAACCCTTTTGCCTGGATGATCAGCGAGTATGAGCGGGAGGTTGAAATACTGCCCGGCCTTCGGCTCATCGCACGAGAGGTGCTGCATGCCATGCGACGGCTTGACCTCAATCAGTCCGATAGAGGCATCAGTCCCTCAATGCTCAAGGGGAACCCCTATTGGCCCGCTGAACTTGCCGCGTTACCGGGAATCCTGGCTCACGAACGATGCATCCTTCTTCTCCCCCTGGCCATCTCCCGCACACAGGATGACAAAGGACGTGTCCGTTGGACGTTCTTTGGCGGCAGCGAACAGGGGCCGGACCGCGCGTTCTGGAGGAGCTTTTATGATGCACCGGGGAGGGAGCGGCCAGCCGAAATGGGAGTGGATTTCATGCGGCGCCTTCTTCACGCTGCATACGGCGAAATTCCCGGGCAGCTCCAGGATCTCCGACGTGCCGGGTTTCGCATCCTCCCCGGCTCGGGTGAATCCGTTTGTCCGCGATGGAAGCAGGATCCGTTGCCTGCATGGACACTGCCATATCTGATGTCGAAGGACGAATCCATCGAGGGGGTCAGATACCTCTTGACGTTCAGACCCTTCGGGTTATTGCCCGAGCAGGTCCGAAAGGCATATCTTGCGGCGCGTCTCCATCTCCTTCCATTCCCGGGCAGCCTGATCTTCTGGGGAGCGCCCAACTATCTCAAGCTGGCATCCCGGCTCCCTCTGGCCATGCAAATCCCCCTGCTGAAAGTTTGCGAACGGCACGAGGCGCCGCGGGGACTCCGGATCCCGCAATCCGGCTGGCTGCATGAACCGCACCCGGATGCCCCGGAGGCTGTCCCGGGAATGCACAAGTTGCGCAATACATTCCGGAGGACCCACCGATGGGAACGCCTCGAGCGACATGAAGACGTCCTCGCAACAGGGAGCAAAGAGGACCGGATGGCGAGGGTCTTGTTCAGTTCCACTCCTGTTGACATCGACCTCTACAACAAGCCGATGGCAAGGAGCGCCCAGATCTGGACCGACCGGTATGAACTTCTGCTGGATGGCCCGCGTGCCGGGGCGAAGGAGATGCGAAGAGCAGCGAATACGGTCTATGGCGGAGGGCAATTCGGCTACCGGTTCTTTCCCGCACCGATGATGGTCGGCAGGCACGAAGTGTTCTGGCATCTCCCCCTCGCGGCATTCGTTCACTCCAGGACGCACGCGTCGACGCTCCTCGATGATTCCCCTTCGGGCTATCTGACCGCCTACGGGACCGGTGGTCCTGATGGACCGATCGAGCTCTGGCCTGAGTTTTTACACCGGCCGGAGTTTGAAGCGGCTGGCAAGGGGTTCGAGAAGGCCTATGGTCACCGCAGTCATACGGTCGCGCTCAATGCAGGCAGAATCATCGAGACACAGAAGCATCTGGGCTTGCCGTTCCTGCCGGGGAATCTCGCAGGATCCATTCTCACGCTGCCACGGGGCGGCACCGTTGAGACGTACCTCGAGGAGATTTCTTCCTGGAAATCGCCTGACCGGTACGGCTATCTGTTGTACGACACACTGCGCCGGATGATCGGTCCTCAGAATGGGGATGGCCGGGCATTGCCTCAGCAAGCGATGACGTACCGATACACAGCAAACCGGCGGTTCGAGGAGGCATACTGGAGAACTATCGTGAGGCTGGCAACAGGGCGCTACAGAAACAAGGACAATGCCGATTGTGTGGATGATCCGCCGACAAAGGCATTGCTCCGTCACAAGGAACGCGACCTTGAGGCTCTTGGGACGTGGCTGCTCTCCTACTACGCGCGGATTATACAGGACCGCAAGATGGAGGGGAAGGCGATCGCCGGCGACATCCCATTTGGCTGGCGCACCGAATTCGCCTATCCCTGGATGAAAGGCTGGCATGCCAGTCAATCGGGCACTCAACGGGAACGAAATCTTCTGGTAATGATCCCCGGGAAGGACCGGAGCCGCGCGGTGATCCTGGCGGATCACTATGACACGGCGTATATGGAAGACTTGTACTACAAGGAGCGGGGAGGAACCCTTGCCAGGATTGCGGCAGCGGGGGCGGACGACAATCACTCCGCCACGGCTGCGCTCATGCTCGGGGCCCCTGTCTTCATGGATTTGAGCCGGGCGGGGAATCTGGAGTGCGACGTATGGCTGATTCATCTCACCGGTGAGGAGTTCCCGGCAGACAGCCTGGGCGCCCGCCATCTGGCCCAATCGCTTGTGGAGGGTACGCTCAGGATGCGCGTGCCGGGGCGGAAGTCGATCGACCTTTCGGGGGTTCGGGTTGAGGGGATGTATGTCATGGATATGATTGCCCACAACCGGAATTCCGGCCGCGACGTATTTCAGATTTCACCTGGCGAAGGCAGGCGGTCGTACCGGCTGGCCTACCAGGCGCATTGTGCCGCGATGATCTGGAATGCGTCGACGGAAGCATGGAATGCAGGTCGTGCGAGACGTCATTGCAGCAGAGGAAAGCGGAGTGTTGAGGGGACATCCATCCCTGCATTGGCTCTCCATCCCCGCTTGCGCGGTGAGGTGCGTGTGCCAAACGATCCACGGAGCTCGCTGTTCAACACCGATGGACAGGTGTTCTCGGATGCGGGGATTCCCGTCGTGCTGTTCATGGAGAACTATGATATCAACCGGGTCGGCTATCACGACAGTCAGGATACGATGTCAAACATCGACCTGGATTACGGTGCCGCCATTGCAGCGATCGCCATTGAGACGGTGGCGAGGGTGGCGCACATGCCAGGCGGAATTCTTCGATGACAAAAAAAACCCCGCCTTGTGAGCGGGGTTCGTGTTGCAGCGTGTGCTCTGTTACTGGATGACGGAAACATTAGACGCCGACAGTCCTTTGGGGCCTTTCTCGACATCAAACTGAACCTTGTCTCCCTCATTCAAGGTCTTGTAACCGCTTGCGGAGATTGCATTGAAGTGTACGAACACATCGGTCCCGGATTCGCTGGCAATGAATCCAAAACCCTTTGCTGCATTGAACCACTTGACTGTTCCTTTTTCCATGGAACACGTCCCTTCATCTATTGATATAGACCCGGCTCAGCCGCCGGGCAAGGCGTACGCCACCAGGTTTCTCTGAATGATGGCTGTGCGACCTTGGAAGGAGCGTACGGTTCATCAACAGGAGCATACAAGCGGTGTACTTTTAATTGACTCCAGAATATACACAAAAGCGGGGTTCATTCCTAATTTTGCGGGTGGCGAGAAATATTATTGTCTCCTCGACCATTCTCCCTCCCTCGGAGATTCCCTTTGTCCTGTGCGGTGCTGCGACCTGCCAACCCGGCTTAAATGGGGAGATTTCCACATTATCCTGGAGATTTCGGATCTTTCAGGCAAACCCGTCTCCGGCAGAGCCTACTACTCCGGCGGCGGAGAGGGGTATCGCGACAAGCACCCTCCCCTTCCTATCCATGATCCCCAAGGTGCCCAGTAAGCAGACTCGGGGTCGTCAATGTGACATTTCACCCATTGACGATCAGACGAGCTTCCGCCCCTTTGTTTCGGGGAAGGTCCAGATCCAGGCACCCGTGAGAAGGGCAAACAGCGCCGCCACGAAGATCCCTCCAGCCAGTCCGTACGACTGTGCGATGAGGGCAATCGCCACCGGCGTCAGGAACTGCACTCCGCGTGCGAGGTTGAATGCGGAACCCATTGCGGTATTCCTGATGGTCGTGGGGAATAGCTCGGAGAAGAGAGGTCCGTAGCCGCCAAACATCCCTGTCCCGAATCCGACCAGGAACATAAAACCCAAGATGACCGCGGGATTCGCGGCGATCAGGTTCCACAGCAGTGTGATCATGACCAGGCCCATCGCCATCACAACAGAGTAGATGGAGTATGCCGGCCGTCTCCCCAGGCTGTCTGCCACGAACCCAAATGTGGAATAGCCAAGAAACCCGCCGGCCTGGGTCATCAGGACCCAGAGAGCCGACCTGGCAATGGAAAACTGTCTCTCCTCCTGCAGGTAACCCGGGAGCCAGGAGTAGGTGAACCAATACGCAGACATATCAAGAGTGGCCAGAACCAGAGAAAGGAGGAAAAGCCGGCGATGGGCTTGAGAGAAGAGCAGCCGGACTTTATCCAGGAGCTGGTCAAGTTGTGAGGGCTGCTCCGCTCCACTATCCGCATGCAGCTTTGCGCGCGCCAGCCAGACATCCGATTCGGGGAGCCGTTTCCTGATGAAGATCACCAGAACAGCAGGAAGCACGGAAACGAAGAACGAGGCCCGCCAACCGATGAGCGGAGCGATGAACCCGCCGACCACCGAGGCCAGCGCAACACCCACCGGGGCCCCGGTCTGCATGAACGCGCCGTACCTTCCCCGCACGTGAGCGGGAAAGGTCTCCCCCACGTACGTTTGTCCCGTTGCCCATTCCCCGCCGACGCCAAGGCCCGTGATGATCCTGAATGCGACCAGAAACTGGAGGTTGGGGGCGAGCCCGCTCAGGAAGGTCCCGATGCTGTACGTCAGGATAGTCCACTGAAGCACCGCCTTGCGTCCGTACCGGTCGGAGAGAATGCCGAAGATCACACCGCCGAAGGCCGTTGCTCCGAGCGATCCTCCCAGGACGAACGACAACTGGACTCTGGTGAGATGCAACTCCAGACCGATGGGGATCAGGAGAAAAGTATAGAGGATAAGGTCGTAGAAATCGAACACCCATCCCGCCCAGCTCATCAGGAGAATGCGGTAATGTTCTCGGGTGGGAGTATCGTATTCATTGAGCAGAGCGGGTGCCACGATCTGCCTCCTTCCGCGGGGCGCGCTGTCTCATCGGCAGTCCGGTCATAAGAGCCGGGTCTTATCCAGGCGTCCGGACTTGAGGGTGAGACCGGAACCGGCCGCCAGGGGCCGACGAGGGGAAGGCGTTTCGGAGGTGAGACAACCTGGGCCAGGCACAGGAATGGTCCGTGCCCGTCATACGCGGTCAGAGTTCTTCTTCGCGGGTGAACCGGAGCCAGCGGTCGGCTTCGTCAAGTGAAGCAAACAGACGGGTCTTATTGCCCGGGTCGTGTGATGCCGGCCACCCATCCACCGCTTCCGGCGATTCAGTGTCAGAATGGATGAGGGCGATACGCGGGCGCCGGGCACCGGACGCCGACAGGAATTCGTTGAGGTGCCACTGGAAGAGCGTATGCGCCCGGAAACCGTCGCTGGAAACGTCGATGAGAAGACCGGGCCGGTTGTATTGATCACAGAGGTCCGCGACCCGGATGGAACAGGTTTTCGGCTTTTGCTGCAGAGAGCTGCCGGTAATGCGGAGCCGGATGTACGAGTCATCCTGTTGAATCAGGAGGCCATCAATCTCTTCCATGTGAGGGACCCTCAAAGCAATGAAGGAAACTGTGTCCGTACAGTGAGAAGTCCGGAGGAAAGGTCCGCGGTGTATGGGAAAAATGATTCTCTCCGAAAGCGGCAGGACAGTATACAAATCACGAACAACGAATTCAAGAGAAACGTCTCTGCCTGGGAAAAAACACGCCTCGAGAAATCTTCTCCTGCAAATTGAACTGTTCGGAAAGAAATGTAGTATGGCACGGATTCTGTTCGTTTTTTTCGAAGAAAGAGTCATAGGCCGGCCAGACCTGATATTCAATGTGAAGGTTGTTCCAGAGATACAGTCTGTACCTCGCTATCAAGGCGGGTGAATGCGTGCTGCCGGAGTCATAGCGAATGTCTATGAACGCAAGTCCCGCGATCAGCTCATCGTGCGGAGTGAGACGGAGGAAAAACTGAACTGCATAGATGTGGAGAAACGACGCAAGCGGGCTGATCTCAATCGCCTGCCCGACCTGCTCGTCCGGAGCACTGACCGCCGACTCCTGTCCCTTGAGGCACTATGGCAACAGGAAGAGCAGCGCGGCAAGCAATGATGAAACGACGGGGGGTCTCGATGTGTTCATGGCAGGTCCCGACACAGAGGGCGGAAGGGATGACATCTCTCTCGAGCTGCAACACGAGCCGCGAGAGAAACGGGCGGAGAGGAATTCCAGGTGAGGAGCAGCAGCCTGTCCTCCCCCCCCGGCTCGGCGGGCAGGCTGACGGTTTGTTGCGTCAGGTAGAGGTAAGAAACCTCCCCTCAGAGAGAACGGCCCGGTTCCGGAGACACCTCCTTGTGATGCTCCTGGTTGGCGTGTGGATTGTGTTCGTAGGAGGCGAGTGTGCGAACGGCCAACACGATGCTGACCAGAGTGAGGAGAGCTCCTGTTAGAAAGGGAGCTCCCGGAAAATAGACAGGGGTGTTTTCTCCGGTGAAGTAGGCAAAGAGATTCGTCATGACAGGAGGCGAGATGATTGCGGTGACGCTCATCAAGCTCGTGAGGGCTCCCTGAAGCTGCCCCTGTTCGTTGGCGGGGACCTGGGTCGAGATGATCCCCTGCAGGGCCGGTCCGGCAATACCGCCAAGGCAGTATGGAACGAGGAACGCGAACATCATCCAGCCCTGGTTGGCGAATGCGAAGAGCACGAAACCCACCCCGTAGAGGCTCAACCCGAGATAGGCGGAGCGCTTGTGTCCGATGGCCGGGATGACAGCACGGATCAATCCCCCCTGGACGATCGCGGTCATCAGACCGACCACGCCGAGAGAGAGACCTACCATTGCCGAATCCCAGCCGAACCGCTCCATGGTGAAGTAGGTCCAGGTACTATGGAGCGCATAGGCGGCGATATAGAGGAAGAAGAGCGATTCTATCAACCCGGCAACGACCGGGTACTTCCTCAGGCGGGTAAGCGAGCCGATGGGATTGGATGCTTTCCACTCGAATCGCCGGCGGTTTTCCTTCTTCAGCGATTCAGGGAGGATAAAGAAGCCGTAGAGGCAATTCAAGAGGGAGAGCCCTGAGGCCGCGAAGAACGGAATGCGCGACCCGTACTGACCCAGGAGGCCTCCCACAACGGGGCCCAGGATGAATCCGACGCCAAAGGCCACGCCGATCATTCCGAAGTTCTGAGCGCGCTTCTCCGGAGGGCTGATATCGGCAATGTAGGCGCCTCCCGTGGTGAAGCTTGCGCCAAAAAACCCCGAGAAGAGCCGGGCCACAAACAACCATCCGATCGACGGCGAGAGCGCGAGGACGAGGTAATTCACCCCGAGCCCGAAAAGGGAGGCGAGCAGCACCGGACGCCGTCCGAAGTGGTCGCTCAGGTTTCCCATGACCGGGGAAAACAGGAACTGCATTGCGGAGTAGGTAAACAACAGCCACCCCCCGTAGCGGGAGGCGTCGCTGATGTTGCCGTGGATCAACTCCGAAATGAGCTTCGGCACAACCGGTATGACAATCCCGATTCCGGTGGTATCGATGAGCAGTGTGGCGAGGATGAAGCCGAGGGCGGCTTGTCTTCTTGTTGGCATTTCCTGCTCGTTGTTGCCCGACGCAATTCTCAGACCCGGGACCCGAGGGATCCCCTGCCGGCCCGGAATATAATTGCGGTCACGGCATGCTCCTATCTTCCTTCGAGGAGCAGACAGGTGAGGAACCGAAGTGCGTTCGTCGCTTCAAACAACCAGACCTCGATCCACACCAGGGGATTCCAGACATGCCGGTACCAGTGCCGCCAGACGCGCTGAACGTGTGCTCTGGAATACGCTCCGGCAAACGGGTTTCGTTTTCTGAGCCAGAGGCTGGCAGCCGAGGGTATTTTGATGTCCGGCATATCATCCTGGAGCTTCCGGTACAGTGCCAGGAGGTCCCCGACCTTGAGGTCTCTCCAGTCACTGATCTCCTGCCTGGTCTTCGCGATTTGCCCCTGGATAGCGTCCTCGATCTTGCTTTTCGGCCGGCTCTGCATCCAGACTTCCTCGAGCTGAAAGAAGAGCTTCACAATCCCGCGCAGCTTTGCTGATGCAGCCCCGAGCCGTCCCCACCAGAAGGGCATGAATGCCTCGCGGGGAAGACCCGGGCGGCGGTCGTGCCGGTCCCGGACGGTCCAGAACCCGCAGTTCATGGGATGCAGGCCTTCGATGGTCGAAGCGTACAGGTATGCGGCGAAGAAGAAAAGCCGGTTCCAGTACGATGACCAATCGTGACGCCAGACCGTGAGAACGTTGACCATGTGTGCGGTGGAGTAGAACTGGCGCCATGCCTTCCTGTAGGATTCAGCCAGCTCATTCGTCGACATGCGTTCCGGCGCGACGGCAACGTGGGCAGAGTCGTAGGTGTTCAGGTCCTCGGCCATCCACCTTTTCTCCATCCACCAGCGCTGGTGATCCTTGGATCCAGGAAGCGGGGTCAGGATATAGAACGAGGCGGAATCAAAGCCGATCCGCTGGAGCTCGGCGATATCGCGGGTGATGCTCTCAGGCGTATCAAACGGGAGGCCGAGAATATAGCCGGCATGGGTGGCTATTCCGAGGGAATGGAGGTGGGCGGTGAGGGTCTGGTACTCGCCGACCTGGTTCTGGAACTTCCCCTGAGAGCGGAGGTTTTCACGGTTCACGCTCTCGACGCCGAAAAAGACCTGGTTGCATCCTGCCCGCGAGGCACGGACAAAGAAATCCCCGGGGGGAATCTTCCGGGCCGCAAGATCGCTCTGCATCATGAATGTGAACGGGATATGCTCTACCTCGCGCAGCCGCTCAAGACCGGCGAACAGTTCGCGCCATTGCGGATTTCGCGCGATGTTATCGTCGGTGAAGAAGCAATGGGTTACGCCTGCATCGTGGAAGCTCCCGCGGACGAACTCCACCACCTGTTCGGGATTCCGCCACCGCATGGTTCTTCCCTGCACATTGATGATGGTGCAGAAGTCGCAAGTGAACACGCAGCCCCGCCCGGTATCAATGGTGCTATAGGGCGACGCGAACCCTCGCAGATCGGACCGCGAAAGCGCCGGCGTGGGACACGTCTTGAGGTCGGGAGTCGGATTCAGGAAGTTGTAGAGGGGCTCCGGGTCACCTGCAAGGACATCTTCCACGACAGCCGCCAGCCGCCCGCCTTCCACTTCGCCGGCGACGAGGGTGATCCCGCGGGACATCGCATCTCTGAGATCGTGCGTGAGGCCGATCATAGCCAGCATGCCGCTTACATGAAACCCACCCATCAGGACCGGGATGCCGTGCGGGAGGAACCACGAAGCGATGTCCTGTGCCCGGGGGAACTGATTCGACTGAACGCCGACGACCATGACGATCGCCTTCACTCCAGGGATTCCGGCGCGGCGCAGGATCACGGCCACGGGCACGCGCTCTATCGCCTCATCAATCATCCGCACGTTGACCGGCACGCCGGCAAAGAAGGGAAAGTTCACCAGATCCCGGGCCAGCGTGCCCATCTGGGTCAGGGTATTGCTCCTGATGATCCCCACCCGCGTCCTGATGGGATATCCGTCATCGGTGTAGTTGGTGGCCCGTACGAGCGTGATATCCAGTTCGCGGATTCCATATGCCACCGCTGCCTGATGATGCATCGCGGCAGTTTTCTCCAGCACAGGCATCTCATTCATGATTCTCCTCCTCACCCTTTCCATTCAGAGATTCAACACGCCGCGATGGTCCAACGTTCGCTATCCCCTTCCCTGAACCGCCCGGAAGAACACGTCAAGGAAAGGGCCGGTGCCGGGGGCCCCCGTTCCACCCGCCTGTTCCGGCGGCAAATGTGTGCGAACGGGCCCTGAAATGGACGGAAAACACCGCTTTTCCCTATCATCGCGCGAGGGTTCTTCTCAAGGAGGGAAAACGACAGCGTAGCACTCATTCCCGAAAAAAGCAACTGGCAATGAAGCTTATCCTGTATCAAACCCACGACAGTCACTCAATCCGGTACACGGGGGTTCATACTGTTTTTCGCAGCAGCAGAGTCTCCCGCTGCCTCAGGGGACCTTAGAAGCGGTGGTGAGTGTCAGAGGTTTTTCGTCAGCCAATCCTGGCATTCCTGGGGGAAGTTGTTCGTCCATTGCGCTTCGTGGTTGAGGCGTATCACCAGCAGCCTGTCTTCGCCATCCATGTGCTGAGACAGATCGCCGAACACCTGCTGGCACGTCTTGTCGGACCTGACAATCCAGATGTGGCCAAGACAATGCCAGTAGGGGGAACGCTTGAGTGCTCCCCAAAGCTCCGGATAGTCCTGCTTCACGGTGAGACTGAAGGTCACGAGATACGGGTTCACAGATCGCCCGACCAGCCTTAACGGAGCAAGACGAGGCTTCGGATCTGGACGAACCCCTCAGCCTGCAGACGGTAGAAATACATCCCGCTGGCAAGCGTGGAAGCCTGGAAGACGACCTCGTGGCCGCCGGCCTCCTGCCGGCCGTTTACGAGAAGGGCAACCTCCCGGCCGAGCGCATCATAGACCGTCAGTCTGACGGCGGCGTTGCGGGGAAGGGCATAGCGGATGGTGGTGGATGGATTGAACGGGTTTGGATAATTCTGGCTGAGACTGAATTGAGTAGGAAGTCCTTGCTTTTCCTGGACCCCCGTGGTGACTGTGGCGAACTTCCTGACGCTGCTGTAGGGACCCCATAAGGAGTCGAATCCCCTTACCCGCCACCAGTATGTCTGATTGCCGGTGAGGCCCCTGACTGTCTTTGCGGTGTCTGTCAGCGTAGAGTCGCTGGCTCGGAAGGTAAACAGTGAATCTGTGGCGAGATCGAGCCAGTAGCGTTTCGAAATCGGCGCCACCCGTAACCAGACCAGCCTTGCGGAGTCGGCATTCACCCCAGCACCGTTCGATGGCAGGAGCAGGATGGGGGAAAGTCCGAGGGCTCCTGTCCCGTCCACATTCTGCGCGTACACGTCGTCGCTTAGGCTTCGTCCGTCTGTCCATGCAACGATCGCCCCTCCGCCCGGCTCAGCGGCGATAGACGGCCCTTGCTGCGAGCCGGGAGCATTGGATATCGCGATGCCGTTGGGTAGCCACCGAACGTTTCCGGAACCATCTATCCGCTGGGCGAAGATGTTCTGGTCGGCGACGCGGGCGTCTGTCCAGACCGCCAAGGCACCCCCCTGACTGTCCCTGGTGAGATGGAGGTCGTACTGGTCTCCGGCGGCAGTGCAGAGCGGTACACCCGCAGATCCCCAGAGGACTTTCCCCGAGGGACCGATCCTTTGCGCATAGATGTCAACATCGGTTCCTTTCCGCTTATCCGACCAGGCAATGATGGCGGTTCCGGCGCTGTCGCTGACGATCACGGGATCCTGCTGGTTGTCCGTGGTATCGTTGACCACAACGCCGTCGACCGTCCACTGAACGGCTCCTGAGGCATTCACATGCTGGGCATACACGCCTGTGTTCGGAGCGGTGTGGTAATCAGTCCAGCACACAAAGGCTCCCCCCGCACTGTCGCTTGCCAGGACTGATCCATGCTGGTTGGCATCCGCCGTGCTGATGGGAACTCCATTGGTGTCCCAACGGGAGACACCGGCGCTATCCACCCGCTGCATGTAAATGTCGGGGCCGGTTGACAGGCTCCTTGAATCATCCCAGCTCAGGAGGGCCCCCTGCCTGCCATCGCCGACCATTGGGGGCGGGACAAACATGCTCGACACAGAAGCCCCTTTGACCGGGACGCCGTTGGTGGTCCATTGAGTCAGCCCCGTCG
>PMBF01000082.1 GCA_003152875.1 Ignavibacteriota bacterium
TTTCCTGCGACATACTGCACGAGGGCAGTCCCTATCGTCCCCCTCTGCTTCCCTTCTTCAGTCATTGTTGTGAAATCCCTTCAGCTGATTTCATCTCACCACATTGGGATAGAGCCGTCCACCGACAATCACCAAGAGGAAAGTCGTGGCAAGCAAGACCCCGAAATCGAAACCCAAGCCGAACGAGCTTGTCTGCCCCTTGAGCATCAATGTTCTCAATGCATCGACCTCGTAGGTTAGTGGATTGACATGGGCGATTGCCCGCAGCCATGCCGGCATGATCGCAACGGGGTAGATCGCATTACTTGCAAAGAAGAGAGGCATCGTCAACACTTGGCCAACACCCATAAAGCGTTCACGAGTCTTGACCAGACATGCGATGATGAGAGAAAAGGTGGAAAACAACGCGGCGCCCAACACAACTGCAAGGACAACCCCGAGCAACGCAAGCGGGTCCCAGTTCACCTGAACACCGAGCAGCAGCGCCAGAATATAGATGATGATCGCTTGTGTCAGGCCGCGCACGCCTGCAGAGAGTGCCTTTCCCAATACAAGTGCGGTGCGAGGTGTGGGACTGACGAGGAATTTGTGAATGATCCCCAGGTCGCGTTCCCAAATGATCGCAATGCCGTAGAAGATCGCGATGAACAAAACGCTCTGTGCCAGAATGCCCGGGGCCATGAAGTCTATATACCGCAGATTCCCAGTCGGGATTGCCCGGACCTGCGTGAACACTTCCCCAAAGATCAGGAGCCAGAGCGCAGGCTGAATGGCCCGTGTGACCAGCTCGGTCGAATCGTGGCGCAGTTTCCGCACTTCAAGACCAACGATGGTTAGCGTCTTCGTCACGAACTGCGCAACTGCGGATGGAAGCCTCACGAATGGCACCCGTCTCCCGCTAACTGAAGCGTCGAGTCGTGCGTCGTGTTCTTGCAGTTTCACGGTAGCTCTCTCCTTCCTTCAATGTTCCGCCGGTATAGTGCTCGAAGACATCGTCCAGTGTTGCCCCGTTGTTGCCGATCGAGGCTTTCAACTCAGCCGGGGTGCCGATGGCAGTAACTCTGCCCAAATGCATGAANNTCCCAGACAGCGTGGCGTGCCGTCGGGTCCAATCCAACCGTCGGCTCATCGAGGAATAGTATCTGCGGTCGATGAAGCATACTCTGCGCGATCTCCAAACGTCGTATCATCCCGCCTGAGTAGGTACGCACCAACGCATCCGACACATCGGACAAACCCATGAACTCCAGCGCGTCACTGATGCGCGACGAACATTCAGCTCGAGGGATGTCATACAGTCTGGCAAATACTTTGAGGTTCTCATAACCGGTAAGAGCACCATCTGCAGAAAGTAGCTGCGGCACGTAGCCGATGAAGCGGCGGACCGTCGAGGCCTTGTGGACAACGTCAAAACCTGCGATGCTCGCACTGCCTGAGGTTGGCGGAAGCAGCGTTGTCAACATTTTGATGACTGTGGTTTTGCCTGCTCCGTTCGGCCCGAGCAAACCGAAAGCCTCACCGGACGCCAGAGAGATCGTGAGGCTATTGACAGCCGTCACTTCTCCAAACGTTTTTGTCAACTGATGAATCTCAAGAATGGGTTTTCCGATTCCTTCACTGTTCACGATCTTTCTCCATGGTTCGTTGAAGTGTGAGAACGTTTTTCCATGCAGATGCGGTTGCTCATAGCCCTTCACCGACTACTCCCTGTTTTAGAAGTTGGGGCACGATCACAGAAATAATCCTGCCACTGACGTCTTCGTCCCCATCTCTCTCGAGCACTTCACACACCCCGGTCCAAACCATTTGTCCCTCTCCCTGAACGGCCCATACCCTGATCTCATCTTTCGCAACGTTGTCCAAGACAGGATAGCCGGGATAATCGTCGCGATCGAAATATGTATAGTTCCACCCGCTCCATGGGTGGGAGAGGTATTCCGGTGAAGCGATGTCCATGCCGGCAGTGACCCTGTCCGTGGTCGTGCGAGAGACTCTGCCGACCAGGAGTATCCCGTCGAAGTTCCGTGCCCTCGCGACGGTATTGACCAGACCCGTGTCCGGAAGCGCTGCAGCGATGAGGCGATACGATGGGGTCACATCGACACCGTGGCTCGCCAACGCTGCCGCGAAGCCGTCTTCCCAGGTCCGTCTCCACTGTTGATTTGTTCTCTCGGCTACCACCAGGATCTTTTTCAACGGTCCTGCCGTATATGATGCATCTCGCCATGTATGCGAAAGCTGCGTCGATGCACAGGACGACAGCACAAGCGACGCCATCACCGTAAGAGCAAGGTGGATCTTACCATTGGTGTTCATGATTCCTCCTTATGAATCCTTGAGTTCAGCATCTCCGTCGTAAGAGCGGTTAAGGCCGGTTATCGGAAACATCCGCCAGGACCCTGTCCCCCGGCGGCCAGCCATCAGCGAGTGGCCACTATTGATCGCCACGGGCCCCGAGGCATAGGTGTCACCCGATCCACCCCTGCGCCAGAGGGACGTTTGGCGCATTGCTGGATCTTGGAGGAATCGACGAGATCGGCCGGAGGCTGGAATCTGAGCGCGAGATTCGGGACCCTCGGCACATCGTGAGCGCTGGTGACACCTACGGTGAGATCCGCCGTCATTCCAGCCATCAGTGTCTTGTCGCTATTATCCACATCGATCACGACTGTCTAATTGATCATGTTTTGGCTGGAGACGGAAGCCAAACGGATCTGGGACACGATCCCCGAAAACTTCCGGTCGGGGTGTGCCTCAACACGGAATGACGACGTCTCGCCTATGCTGATCATCTCGATATCCGATTCATCGACCGTCGTGAGGACCTGCATCTTCGACATATCGTTGGCAATCGTGTTGAGCACCGGTGAGGAGAGACTTGCCGCAACCGTCTCTCCGATGTTCACTACCAGCGCGCGGGAGTGCCACCCCGGAGCAACAGAGCATGGCCGCCGTAGCCGCAGGAGAGCACAACCACCGTCCATAGCACCAGTTTCTTGTTCATGATTGACTCTTATGAAGAATGGTACATCCCTTGACGGGCCGCGGTTCTCGCCGCCAGTTTTGCCAACATCGAGATCATTCTGTTCTGCTCGCTCGATTGTTCGAAGAAATAGTCCGCGCCAGCCGCATAACATATCGCCTGATACCCGCTCCACGTGCCGACAGTGAACATGCTGACCGTCGGCGCGGGGTTCGCTTGCTTTGCGGCTGCCAGAGTGAGGATCAGTTACATACCCACTGCTTTTCATGAACATTGAGAATCCGAGCACTCGCAGGATTCTTTTCACCCACGAACCCGGTGGAACAGGGCACGATTGTGGAACAATTTCGAGCCGCGGCGCTAAGCCGGCCACAGCCACGCAAACATCCAGGCAGTCAGAAGTGCATAGATCAACCCGTCTACCGTCGCCTTGATGGTCGTACTCCAGGCGCGCCGGTACCAGATCGACATTTGCCAGAGGGCTGCTGTGTATCCCAGAAAGGCCGTGACTCCCGCAAACCGGAAAACATGGTGGAAGGTCGCGCCGGGGGGCAGCGCACGCCCTGCGACGTATGCGGCAAACAGTCCGACCACGAGAAGGTAGAGGAACCAGAGGATCAGGTTCATCGTCATTGTTGCGGGGCCATTCGGAAATACCGTCAGCATCAAAACGGGACCTTCTTTCATCTTGGCCTGGAAATCCGGAGAGCGCATGTCTTCTCTGGTCGCGGGTCGTGGAACCATGTAGTCGCCCGGCGGGATTGCAATAGGACGGAGCGCGCTTCTCACCTTGTCCTCTTCCGGCAACTTGGGGTAGTCGCCCTTGTGCCACGGCGAGAGCATATGAACGATCGAGCTTACGAGGAACACGATCACGGCCGACAGCAGGATCGGGAGCCACAGCAAGTGCAGTGGTGTCATGTCATCCTCCTGTTATTGAACGATTTGCATAACATTCCGCGAAACAGCTGTGCCATGGTAGCTGGTCGCGCCGACTTCTGCAAGCCCCCGATCTCCACATCTCGAACACGAGCTCGCGTGGCGCCTTGAAAACCCGTATTGTGACAAATCACCCCTTCTCGGTCTCCGTCACAGTATTGCACCTGTGCGCCATGATTCTCCTCCCCTGTGTATCGTACTTCAAGAATAGTTGCTCAAATCATGGTGTCTCGTTGGGTGCCAAGAGTTCACTTTCTCCGGATCGCGTCTATGCTCCATGGCCCCGCCCCGGCAGCAGACAGATAAAGCCACAGGAAGCAATAGAGCATGGCCGGCACTCCTCCGCTTATAGTGGGCCAGAAACTCACGCGAAAGTGCACCTGAAAATACGCCACCGCCATTTCACCGGCAAGCAGGAATGCGACTGGACGAGTGAAAAGGCCGAGGAGCAGAAGGGCCCCCCCGAACGTCTCAAGAATCCCCGCAAGCCCGATCTGTGTCATCAACTGAACCGTGCCCGCCTTCGTCGCGATCCCGGCGGGGAAACCAAACAGCTTCATGGTGCCGGCCATCATGAACGTGGTTGCGGCCAAGATCCGAAGCACGCTTTTCAGTTGTGGCTCCCAGGACATCCATTTCACCGCAAAACTTGGTGTCGCCATGATTTCCTCCTTTACCTCCGCTTTGGAGAGAGTGCGGCATTCGCCGAAACTCTCATCAGATGATCAACAAGCCTATCCAACATTTGGCTCCAGCCCTGCTCCGTCGCTTCACGTTCCTCGACCGGTTCGGGTATGGAATGATGAAGGGTAACCCTTGTCTTACCCTCGAGCTCGGCGAAGACTACCGTCACGAGGCTCTCATGGGGGTGGCCAGCGCTCATGCCGTAATGCGTGGGCGGGACCGGGTGGCCTTCCGCATCTGCAAACGAATCAGAGTAGACGATTCGCTCCGGTGCTGCAATTTCGCGATAGATACCTATCCCCCAGATGTCGCGCCCGTCGTCCAATCTTATGCAATAATGGAATTTACCCCCCGGCCGCAGGTCCACCTTACAGAATGGAGTCGTGCAGCCTTTCGGCGCCCACCAGTGGATCAAGTGCTGGGGGTCGGTCCAGGCCCTAAACACGAGCTCACGCGGTGCGTCGAAAAGGCGCGTGACAATGATTTCCCGATTCTGTTGAGCCGTTACGGAACTACTTTTTGCTTCCATGATTCCTCTCCCCTTCTTCTCCATGGTTTCTCTCCCTTAAAGGAATTCAGGCCAGGCTGATCTCCACAGATGGTGACATTGATCGCTGAAACATCAAGATCCTCGAATGCGAAAGCGCGTGTTACCACAACTTGGGGAGCGGCTGGCCTGACTCCAACAAGGATTTAAGACTCGAGAGGACCTTCGGCCACCCTTCGCTGATACCCTTAAGCATGGCGGACCCGGGCTCGAGGAGATCGTGCGTCACCGTCAAACGGACCACTCCACGCACTGGCTCAAGGTCAAATGTGACTCGTGATTGTTTCTCCTCGCGGCCTTCGTCAGCAGGGTTTCCCCATGTCCACACAAGCCGGCGCGGTGGTGAGCTCTCCAGGACTTTACCCACCAGCTTCAGAGTCCTCTCTTTGTTGGCCTCACGATGCTCCCACCTGGATCCGGGTTTCCAGTCAGAGACATTTTCGTGCTGCCAGTACTTCGAGGTCATCTGGGGGTCGATGAGCGCGTTCCAGAGTTTCTCTTCGGTCGTCGCTATGTAGACGACGTACACGAATTGAGGCTTTTCCATGTCAATCTCCCTCCGCGAGTTGTTTTATGTCGCTCAGTGCTTGCAATTGCTGCCGTTCGTATTTGGCGATCCAACGATCGTAGATTTCGTGGATAGGCACGGGGTTGAGGTAATGCAGTTTTTCGCGGCCCTGCCAGATCGTGGCTACGAGATTCGCATCCTCCAGGCATCGAAGATGTTGCGCAACCGCCTGTCGGGTCATGTCGAGGTTCTCACACAGGCCTCCCAGCGTTTCACCATTGCGGGCCCGCAATGAATCCAGCAATCGTCTTCGTGTCGGATTCGCGAGCGCTTTAAAGACCCTGTCGGTATTCATGGTGGATAATATATGCAATAAAATGCTTGCATGTCAAGAGGCGCGGGATTAGATCGAATTCATTGCTTGAAAATCACTCTCACGGGCTCTACATTTGTGGGATCACATCATCGAGACCGTCATGGATGCCCAGCAATTTCGAGCTATTCAGGCCCCGTTGAAGGACAAATACAGGTCCGATCCGGCGTCCGCTCTGGTAACGCTGCACGCGAAGGGGAAAGCCGGTGAGGGCATCTCCTGCAATGTGGAAACGGGGAGGAAACTGGTTGAGGCCGGCCTTCATCCCGCAACAGGGGGCGCCGGGATCCAGGTCTGTTCGGGGGATATGCTCCTTGAGGCACTGGTGGCGTGCCTGGGAGTCACACTTCGTGCCGTGGCAACGTCCCTGGGAGTTGATCTTCAGCAAGCAGAGATCGAAGCGGAAGGTGACATCGATTTCCGAGGCACACTCGGTGTTTCAAAGGAGGCGCCGGTGGGGTTCAAGGCAATTCGCGTCCGGTTCACGCTCGACGGATCGATCTCAGACGGGCAACGCGAGACCCTGCTGCGCCTCACCGAGCGGTATTGCGTAGTTCTTCAAACCATTCGGGGACCGGTTCCAGTGTCGATTACATGAGGGCCGAGTGATGATGCATCCTTCCCCGATCAGGGGACAGATCATCATCCTTCCCTGATCATGCTCCCCACCAATATCGAGCCAGATCTGGTGCTGGGTAAATTCATGTGGGGACTGGAGTGATTGCGCAGGAATCAACGCCTGGAGAAGCTCCGGACGACGTGCCGGTTTACCCCCGAGTGAGGGACAGAGTGACTCTGGCGCCCAGCTGGAGATGGTCTCTTCAGAAATGCGCATTCACAATGGGTAGGTATCGCGCCCAGGGGGGATTGTTTTCTATGTAGTTCAGCAGGCCAATCTGCAAACCCTTGTAGACCGTAGCTCGATTAAACACACCGATTGAGATCCCTGTCTGTTGCGTGTAGACGCAGTTGTAGAGCCCCGCGATAATGCCTTCCGAGTAATCCACCTGGGTGGTTATGCCGCTCAGATGGACGCCCGTTACTGTCGTCGCCTTGGTCCGGTATCCGGCAAAGCTCACGCCGGTGATTGAACCCTCCGACCGAATCTCGCCAATCGTTGAACTGACCCCAGTAATGTCACCCCCTGACACGATGGCCAGGCCGGCGACTCCTACACCGGTCACGGCCTGGTTTCCAACAAGCGCGAGGCCGGAAAAACTGAGTCCCGTTACTGACCCATCCGACACCATCGCCAATCCTGAGAGGTTAATCCCTTGAACCTCCTCCTTGCCCACGAGGGCCAGACCGCCGATATTTATCCCCTCAATCTGGCCATCCGAGACGGTTCCAAGGCCGCCGAAATTGAATCCGGTGACCCCGCCTTTCCCAACAAGGCCGAGACCGCCCATATTCAATCCGGTTATTTCACCATCTGAGATTGCACCCAGGCCGCCAAAGTTGATTCCGGTAATACCGCCCTTCCCTACAAGGCCGAGACCGCCAAAATTCAATCCGATGATCTCGCCGTCTGAAACCGCGCCAAGGCCGCCAAAATTGATGCCGGTTAGTCCCTGCTTTCCGACCAATCCGAGCGATCCAAAGGAGACGCCTGTCATACCACCCTGGCTCACGCATCCAAGGCCCGCGATGGAAACACCTGTCGCCTCGCCTGCACTCACCAGGGCCAAGCCGCCTATCGACAGGCCGTTAAGACTCTCTCCGCCGATTACGGCGCCAAGCCCGAGCGCAATGCCATTGATATTCCCGGCGCCAGGACCCGCAATCCCGATGGAGATCCCGTTCACGGTGCCGGTAAATGGTTCCACCGGTTTCCAGAACGTGACGTTTATTCCGTTGATCTCCTCGAGGTTCTGGTCGCTCCAGTTGAACCGAAGGCCTGTATGGCGTGCAGAATTGCCGAAGCAGATTCCATATTGGTCCGCCCCGAGGTTGAACGACCTGTTAGCAGCAGACTCCTCCCCCTGGGAAAAAAGTGTGAGGGGAAACAGGATCAGGGGAAGTAGCAGAAACCGGGGGGGGGAAAGCATTGGGATTCCTCAGTCTGAAAGGGGGGTACATGGATCAATACGTTGAAAGCGCAGTGCGGGTTGCGGAACCTGGGGACGCCAGGCCTTTATAGTGTCTTTTTGGATATCCAGACCATTCCTGATATGAGACCAATACACAGCAGTAGAATCGCACCCATCGCGACCTTAGCTATCCTCGGGAAGCCCCAACCTACGTGAAAATCCATGGGGACGTATTCGATTTCCGATGTATCAGCGATCCCGGTGTCGAAATAATTCGAAACAAGACTTTCGATTCTATTCTGACGAAGGTAGCGGACGTCGCCCACATGCCCGAATTCCGAGAGGACGATCTGTCTGCCGTTACGTAGCAAGGGTAGTAATTCCCGTGTCGCGATTTCCGCCGGGGTGGAAAAGTCCAAGCTCCCGCTGACCAGCAGCGTGTTCACGTCAGACGGCTGCGGAGTCCGGAGCTCCTTCGGTATCATCTGCACAGGCACGTGGCCGTATCTTAGCGGGGTCCATAGCAGCCTGTTCATGGGCGAGCCCAGAATTGCTTCCGGCCGATCCGGCTCGGCGCCGTAATCCCGCGTGGAATCGAAGTCCGCACTCAACGCTTTCGATGCAAGGTCACCCCACACGGACATGGAAGGGATGATGAAGCCATAGGCGAGCGACATCAACGCAATGCCGCTCGCGTCGCCGTGTTCCGCTGCCACAAAAGCATCGAAGACCATCGCCGCGGTGTTCCGATGAAATAGCAGCCCGAATGCTGCAACCTTCACTTTGCCTGGACTGATCGAAAAGAAGAGCCACTTGCGAGGCATATTCTGCAGGACCCGTCGCATCGATGAGGCAAGATCGGGGCATTCCCGAGCCATGATGGAATCTTTCGACCAGAGCCTTGAATAGTAGTTCAGCTGCTCATCGACCAATTGCGGATCCCAGGTGAAGTGACCCGGGGGATTGACGCCGATCATCACCGAGCGGTGTATGCTCTCAGGATGCATGAGACCGTAGATGTATGCCAGCCGTGTGCCGTAGCTCTCGCTCAGGAGGTCAATGCGCGGGTAGCCCAGGGCTTTGCGTACGGCCTCGATATCTTCGACGGTCTGCGGCATCGTGTAGCCGTCCCAGTCGATCCCCTGTGCCATCAAGCGATAGACGCTCACCTCCCACGCCTTGCCGATCCGCCTGAGCGATTCCTCTGCCAGTGGATCCTCTTCCTGCTTGAGTGCCTCCGTGACCTCCGGACAATCGAGCACAGTTAAGCCATCCACGCCCCTGTAGCCGACCATCACAAAATCATGCTCGGCAAGCAGCGTATCGATGGGCGACCAGTTCATATTGCTCATCCCCGGTCCCCCGGCAAGACCAAAGACGGGTTCCCCGGGATGAGATGAACGGGCGTGGATTCGTATCACGGGAAGATGAATGAGTCGTGCATTGCTGTTGTGCCGATTTTCCGATACGGTCACCGTCCCGAACTCCGCGGAGATTGCATGCCCCCAGACTTTGAATTCGCCCAAGCGGGAGACGTACGAGCCGTCGGTCGCCGCCATTGAATGTTCCGGGTAGCTGAATTTCTTATGGCCGCAGCCAGGTGCTGCCACGCCAGCGGCGAGCGCCACGAGCACTAACACCAAATGCCGGTTCATTCTTGACACCTGTCGGTTCAAGGTTTTCCTGGCGACGCTATCAGTCCCACAGGGCTAATCATGCAAACGCACTATTTCCCGGAAGCCAGGTCGGGTTGCAAATGGTGATTACTTTGAACGCCGCTCATTTTTGACGACTCATATCATGGCCACGCAAAAAAGCCGGCATCCCCTTCTATTTGTCGCTGATTTTCGGGTTTATGCCTTCAGTCGAATCGGNNGTCGCAGCTGACGGTATGGTTTACCGATCGAACCCATTCCCTCGTTCGGCGTTTTGATTCTTGATGAGTTCCTCCAGTTTTGCCCGAGTCTCGAGAATGGTATAGTCCGAAAGATCGATGTTTGCCTCCTCCGTCACAAGCTTCGCACAGAGGATACCAGCAACGGCTCCAATGATGGGGAAGACAATAGACACCATCGTTCTCCCGTCTTCATCGGGAAAAAGGTACGTTCCATCCCCCTTTTTGATTTGAGGAATGAAGGCCGAGACAGCTGCACCCGCCAGACCAAAGACCGCATACCTCACATTGGGATTCCAGATTCCGTTCCGATGGATAGTCACGATGCTGTCGAGAGGCAGCCATTGTTCCTGACTGTGAAAGGCGCCCACCAGAAACCCGCTGCGGATCTCCAGCAGGGTGTCGGCTGGATAGGTCCAGTCACTGGCGAGTCTGATCGTCCAGCGGGCCTTCTCCTCCTGGGCAGCGGCAGTGGAGTACAATGCCAGGACCAGCAAAACTACCACAGATGCAGCTCGCATCGATGAAGGGCTCCCTCGAAGATCAATTCCTGG
>PMBF01000017.1 GCA_003152875.1 Ignavibacteriota bacterium
AAGCGGATGGTTCAGGACAAGCTTATCGAGCACAAGCAGTTTATCGACAAGCACGGCCAAGACATGCCCGAGATCAGAAACTGGAAGTGGAACGACTGAAGTCATCAGCAATGCCGGAATCTTTCCCGGCATCAAGGTTGACACAGGCGCAAAGGATCCGGCGGGTCAGCCAGGCGAGAGGATAACCGAGGCCTGGATGGGATGCGCGACCGACTGGAAGAATACTTACACATGGGTGCTCGTTTTGCCAAGTGGCGCGCGGCGATTGCCGTGAACAATCATCTTCTGGACAATCGTCTTCCCATCCGGGGTTGCATAAATCAGTTGTCATGATTATATTATTATGCTGATGTCTCACTCCACGAGTGCTGACATTCTGTCATAGACTGCACCCATGGCTCAATTGGTAGAGCAACTGACTCTTAATCAGTGGGTTCCAGGTTCGAGTCCTGGTGGGTGCACGAAAAAGCCTGAATCTGTTTTGGATTCGGGCTTCTTTCTTTTATTGGCTAACTGAACATCGGGGAACTGCGTAGAGTGACGTGAAAGTGCAGTATTGTTTTCCATTCATCCGAGGCTGTCCCTCTGCAATATTCCATCCGCTGCAAAATGCGCCCATGGATCATGAGTTGAGAGCGATGTTCTGTTCAATGAGAAGGTAAGTGGGAGAGAATTCTGGAGTCGACAAGAGGGAAGTGCGCGCAGATTCCATGCGAAGAGCCACATTGTCCCCAGCGATGAGATAGTTTTCGCCCGGCCCACCCGGGGAACAAGAGATCTGTAGGTATATGAAAACGATTCTCCGATTTCAACTATTGCTCTTTCTTGCGCTCACTAACGCGGACGAGCTGTTTGCGCAATGGCAGTCCATCGGACCATTTGGTTCCGGCTACAGTACTATCCTGAAATTCGACCCATGGTCACCAGGGAGGCTGTTCGCCAGCGGAGATGGAACCTTGTTCAGAAGTGATGACGGGGGAAAAGCCTGGCGGAGTGTCACCCCTCCAACCGGGCCAATGAATGGAGAATGCGGATTAGCGATCTCCGCGTCGGTTCCCGGTGCGGTCTTCGCGGTAAGCGAAATGAGCATATACAGGAGCACAGACTACGGTGATTCCTGGACGCTGAAGTATTCCGACTCTACAAGGAGAATTGCTTTTGTGGACGAACTGAACCCGAACCACTTGCTCGCGTATGTAAGCCATGGCTCGGGATTTGCCGGATCATATGTACAGACAATAACGCAGTCAACCGATGGAGGGGAACACTGGCGGACAACCGTGGAGGGCATCGACACCACGATGGGACCCACGAGGGTATGGGTCAACAAGGCCTTCCCGCATATTATGTTCGCAATCCAGATGATCAGTTTTGGTGGAGACGTTATCGACGGCTGCAATGTATTCAAAACCTTCAACACCGGGGCAACGTGGGAGAAACTCAATCTTGATACCCCCGTATATTATGACAACGTCATCTTTGATCCTCGAGATTCGAACATCGTCTATCTGTTCTCGAATTCAAATCAGTGGCTCAAGTCGACGAACGCTGGAGATTCCTGGACACCAATAGGAAGCGGACTGCCAAATGGCGGTTCGAGGAATCTCTTCATCTCTCCGGCAAGCTCCGGTGTGCTCTATATATTCATCGCATTAGAATCTCCTGAACAATGCGATATCTACATCAGCGAGACGGGCGGCAATTCTTGGCGTCTCTGGGGAAGCGTCGCACCCTCACAATATCTTTCCTGTCTGGCAGTTGACATCCACCATCCAGATTATCTTTACGCTGCGTCCTCTCCATACGGCGTGCTGCGCACGAGCGATGAAGGTCAAACCTGGACGAACATATCACAAGGACTCTCGCAATCGAATGTAAGTTCGTGTTTACCTATCAGTGACAAGGTCATATATGCCGGTGTCGGGAACATCGGCCTTGAAAAGACGACGGACGGCGGTCTAGCATGGAAGATCCTTGTCAAAGATCGCTCCAGTGAAGCCGGCAAGGTTGTTGCGTCGCGCGTCAACCATGAACTCATTTACACCAACGTCTTCATGAACGGAGGTGGACTGTCGATTAGTACTAATGGAGGCATCTCCTGGCAAACCTATACATGCCAGACGTGCCTGTTCTCAGAATTTGACATTGGTCCGGATGACCTTACGATATACGGCAATACAAGTCAACCGGGCAATAATGGACTCTCCATCGGCGGCTTAGTGAAAAGTTCTGACGGCGGGCAAAGCTGGACAACTGTGGATCTTGGAATGGGCGCAGTCAACTTCATCACCCAGATTGCCGTTGATCCTGCTGACCATGAAACCGTCTATGCGCTCATCTGGATACGAGGATCCTCCAACAGAGATGTCCTGATCAAATCCACGGACGGAGGGAATCACTGGAGAGAACTTGCAGACGGCGTCGCGAACTTTTTCCTCCACCCGCGGAGTTCGCACTACCTCTACTACTCCAATGAATCCTTCGGCGACCCGAGTTCCTTTATCAGTGGCGACGGAGGAGAGACATTCCAAAAGATCATCGGCGCTCTTCAAATAAAGAGCTTGTCCGCCGATCCAAAGCGAAACCAAATAGTCTATGCCCTGACGTACGACGGTGCGGTCGTCGTCAGTACCGACAACGGGTATACGTGGGAGCTATCCCCAAAGGTCGACCATCGTGCCGGCCTGAAGAACATCCATACGACTTGTGCTAAAGACAGCATTACCATCTTGCTCGGCGAAACGACAACAGAAGGAATCTTGAGCGATAATATTGATGGACTATCTCCGCTGAGTGTACCGACTCTATCCGGGGCGCAGGAGTTCACACTCGCACAAAATTATCCGAATCCATTCAATCCGTCGACGGTGATCAGCTATCATGTACCCCGAATTGTTTTTGTCACGTTGAAGATTTATGATGTACTCGGCAGAGAGGTGAAAACTCTCATACATGGACAACAGAATGCAGGAAGTCATTCAATCGCTTTTGATGCGAGCACACTGGCTAGCGGAATCTATTTTTATCGTTTGCTGGCAGGAACATTCACTGAAACGAAAACACTCATCGTGCTGAGGTGACGGGCAACTGCAACTAACACGCGCAACAACGAGGGCCAGTGATCATCGATGACGAGATTGCGTCGCTCGCTTGACTTCACCCTGTCTGACTGGACGAAGAAGAGCACCGGAAATCCTGTGATTGATGCGGGGCGAGAGAAACACTATAGGCTTGTATTCGAACCAACCAGGGATTCGCTGTTGGCGACTTGTCGTTGTCGCAGGAAGGGTTTTTCAGGCAAGTCATCTCGCAGACTAGTGAACTCGGAGACGGGAGCCGAGAGTCCCGAATGAGTCTAATGAAAGTGTGCAACTCCGTGCTCATCTGTTAGAGTGTATAGCAACCCGACTGCCAAGAAGTGCCCAGTTTTGCGCGCATTGAGCGGTCATGGTCGGACTCTTAATCAGTGGGTTCCAGGTTCGAGTCCCGCTGGGTGCACATCTGATGAGTAGTGCCCGCATGACATTTACGTTGGTTCATCGACCCGGCTGAGAGGCTGGGTCGAGCCGTTTTCTCCGCAACACTGTGGGCTGGTTTGCCTGCTTCATAGATCCTGCCACACATATCAGGCGCGAGACTCCCGGCATCCTGATGAAAGGTCCAGGTGGCCGGAAATTGCCCGTGCCACCTCCTTTGCCGCTTCACAGCTTAAAATATTGCCAATTCTCCCTCATTTCGGGAACCGGGTCTTCATCCACCTGGTTACAGGGGAGATTCGACATGTCCAGCCCTGAGCGCAGGGGCAGTCCCTGGTGGCGTGTGCCGAACCCCCGGTGCTCCACTGAATTCCCGGGCCTCAACACCCATAGCTCGGCCGGTCATTGTCAACGCTGATAGTGCGTTCCAACTTCCTGACGCGCAGAGAACCCGCAGAGCGGGGGGGGCGCTGTTCACATACACATCCTACCACCATCAAACGGAGTCCGCTATGAAGAGAATCGCTGTCCTATTGTCCCTCTGTATCGCAGTGTTCCTGGCGTTTTCTCAGGCCCAAGACAAGGCCATCCTGAGCTCATACCGGATCTTTCCGAAGACCGGCAAGGATACGGACTTGAAGAAAGCGCTTGCAGCACACGCAGCAAAGTACCACAAGGGGGATTGGAAATGGCGCGTGTTCTCAGTTGTTTCCGGCCCGGACGAAGGCTCGTATCAGGTCAATGAGGGCCCTGCGTCATGGACGGCCCTGGAGGGGCGCAAGGATATCAGCGACGAACACACGCGCGATTACGAGACCACCGTTCTCCCGCTGGTAGAGAAGACTCTCCCGACGCTGTATACGCGCTACCAGAAGGAGCTGAGCTCCGATTCTGTGGCTGGGACCTTCAAGAAAGTGCTGCTCCGGCACTTCTACATGAAACCGGGGAAAGGCGTTCGTTTCATGAACACCCTGCCGACATGGAAGCAGGTCTGGGAAAAGATGGGCCTGAAGGTCACCGTCTGGTCCTCCTTCTATTCAGGTCAGCCTCAGTACGTCGTCGCCTCGCGGCTCCGGCAGGGATGGACCGAACTGGAGAATATAAAACCCAGCATGTTCCGTGAGACGTATGATCAGATTGCCGGGGCGGGAGCGTACGACCGTTATCTGGAGGACCTCGGTCAATACGTCGACCATATCGTCGAGGACATGATGGAGTATCTGCCGGAAGTGAGTACCAACTAAAGGCAAAGTGGAATTCTTTGAACGTCTATCTTCGAGCTTTCCTGAGAAGCCCCGGATATCCCGGGGCTTTTTTCTGTCAGGGTGCATCCCGCTGACCCGGCCAGACGGCTGGGTCGTTCTGTTCCCAGTCCCACGGTTACCATTTTCAAAACTCCAGCCGGGCAGAAACTCCGTTATGATCCATGCGGTCATGAACTCAGCACCGAAGTATCGCTTTCGATGTGAATTCATTATGTTATATGCGGATGGAGTTCTGACCAGACACACCTCATTTGTTTCTTGCTGTTGTCAAGAAAGGGTCTCACAAGGTACAGCATTTCATATTCATTGAATCACCGGGAGAATGAGATGTTACCAGAGATCTGGGAACCAGAACTGATGGTCGTTTTCGTTGGGACTGCCGTCGGGGAACTTTCGGACACTCTTGGCTTCCATTACCTCCACCCAAGAGACCGGTTCTGGGAATTACTGGAACTTAGTGAAATAACTCCCACACGAATCATCTCACCTCAAGAGCGCAAAGCGCTAACGGACGGTCACGCGGATGGGAGTCTGAGCGATTCCGTGAGATCGATTTTCACTCAGAAGAAGACTTCACAGTTGTTGCGGCTCGGCATCGGTCTCACTCATTTGAACCGGCGAGTTGTTGCCAGAGGCGATAAAGACAGATCCGCCCGCCCTACTCAAGAAGACATTGGACAGTTCATCGGCAACGCTGAGAAGCTAAATCCGAACATACTCGCATTTGTGACAGGCCCTGAAATCTTCGTTGACTTGTTCAAGAGCCGCTATCCCGCCGCCTGCGGTACACTTGGTCTCCAACCGTTCAGGATAGGCAGCTGTGAAGTGTGGCTGCTCGGCTTCACGAGCGGATTGGTTCGAGGAGAGGCACTTAGCAGACAGGAAGATGCGTTCTTCGCACTGGGGGAACGGATTTCGGCTCTCAAGGAAGAGACAGCGAAAGCGTGACGACCGATGGCCAAGAGAAGTCCTGCGGGATCATGGAGAAGATGCCAGTCACCATTGAGAACTCCATTGGCGCTTTGGAGCCGAGCTCAAGAACCAGCCTGTTGTCTGACCCGAGCGGATGAGGATATCGCGGATGAGTGCTCCTTAGGATTACCCTTCGAGCGGATCCCATCGCGGAATTATTTGAGCACAACGAGCGCGCGCGTCTGGACAAAATCGCCTGCCTGCAGCCGGTAGAAAAAGGCGCCGGAGGCCAGGTTGCCGGCATTGAACTTCACCTCGTGGACGCCGGCGTCGATGTCTCCTTGGATAAGGTCAGCGATCTTCTGCCCGAGCGCGTTGAAGACGGTCAGCTGAACTCGTGAACGATGCGGCACTGTAAAGCGGATGGTCGTCGATGGGTTGAACGGGTTAGGGAAATTCTGCTCGAGTCGGAACTGCGGGGGGGCCAATGGAGAGATTCCGTGTAACGAGGTCAGCGCATCGAAGTCGTATGACAGCTGTCCGCGTATCTCGCCGCCCATGTATGCGTCCGTATGCAGGTTGATGTACATATGTCCCGCAATGAGCGAGTCAACGATCGCTGGCGTGAGCGGCTGAGACCCGGCTTCCGAGGAACTCCACTTGCCGGCGATGGTGAGTGCAGTGGGGGCGTTCGGGGGAACAATCAATTTCACGAGCCCACCGTTGATGCCTCTCACGCCTGTATGAAAATGCCCTCCTGACCCCGAGATCCCTTCGACGAGGTCGAGATATGTCAGGTTGTACATGATACTCTGACGGTCTGGACTGAGGATCACAGAGGCGGTGCCGGTGCCATTGCTATGGACGATCGGCGGGACATTTTCTTTGGCTGACAATTGCGACGTGAAGCCGACGCCCGTGGTGAGATTGATCTGACCGCGAATCTCGCCTCCACCGTTTGAAGCAGTATGGAGGTCCGAGTACAGCTTGCCGGCGATCAGAGATTCCGCCAGCGCCGGAGTAAAGCTCTCCGTCAGCCCGGCCCTATTCCAGGTCCCCGAGATCGTTCCTTCAGGTACGCTGCTACCGGGTGCGAGGGTCTTCACAACAAGGCCGGTGCTTCCGGCTCTCCCGAGATGAACATGGCCACCGCCGGAGATGCCGCCGGTGAGCCCGATATACGTCAGGACGTACGTCACGCCGTCACGTCCTTCGTGCAGGACAAAGGAGCCTGTACCGGATGCGCGGGCCCTCGTCGGCGGATTCTCCTGAGCGCTGTCCAGCAAGGCGACGAAGCCGATACCGGCGCTCAGGACAAGCTGGCCGCAGATCTCGCCTCCCTGATGGCCTGCTGTGGTGAAATTGGCATACATCCTCCCGGCGATAAGCGAATCGACGAGAGCTCCGGTAAGCGGCTGATTGTCAGTTGCCTTCCACGATCCCGCGATAGTGGCCGATGCAGCATCGCCAGGAGAGGCGATCATATGCACCACGGGGCCATTCGCTCCTGCCTCGCCAGTGCGGAGCTCCCCCCCGGAACTCAATGCGCCTGTGAGCCCACGGTACGTTACCCAGTAGTCAAGCCGGGTTCTCGTCTCATCCAGGACGAACACGCCTGTTCCTCCGGCCGAAGTGGAGACGGGTGGATTCTCGTGGGCGCCGTCAATGACGGCCTGGAAATGGAGCGAGGTGGAAAGTTCGAGTTGCCCGCGGATCCCGCTGCTGCCGCCGGGAGCTTTCAGCTCCAGGTACAATCTTCCTGACAGGAGAGAGTCCACAAAAGCCGGTGTCAATGGCGAAGCGTCGCCGCTCGTCCAGACCCCGCTGAAGGTCCCGGATGGCGGCGTGGGTGCCGCCAGACTTCTCGCGAGAGCGCCGTTTACTCCTGCGGCGCCCGCGTGCAAGCCCGCATCACTCGCATTCATGCCCTGATATGACACGAAGTATCTGAGCTCTGTACGATCCTCGCTCAACTCGAAAGAACCGGTGCCTGTTGCTGGCGAAACAACCGGTGGCACCTCCTGCACCCCGTACAGAGTCGACGTAAAGTGGATCTGGGCTGACACGATCTGTGGCATCACGGAAGCCAGAAGAAGACAGAGGGATCGGAAGGACGATGGCTTCAAGGCAGTCTCCTCAAGAGCACACGGGGGCCTGGGATTCGCCGGCTTTGGCGGGAACGGGTACACGGATTCTCAGCAGTACATTGAGTAAACACGTGAGGAGTCGATCTGGTTCTTGCTTTCCATGTGAAGGACATTCCAGTGTCGATGTCTTGCGAGGAGCATGGCAGGTGCATTGCACGGTGACCTTAAATTCCTTGCTTCTTGTGAAATGGGATGGTATCTTCGTCGCAGAGCTGAATGGTCTGGGAAAACGGCGGACGGTTCCATGGCTCGCGTCCCCGAATCTGAGACAACTTGAGACGGCTTTGCCCCGTGGATACACCGGTACAACGCGTGCTCTCCCGGGCGGTGGTGCTCCTTGTTTCCCAGCTTGTATCAAACCTCGCAGTGCGCTTCGCTTTTGCGATCCACCTGAGCTCATAACCTCGATCACCATTTGGAGGTAATCATGAAACTCCGCGTACGAGCATTGGGGCTGACGTTAGGCATCGCTCTGGGGGTGTGGATATTTGTGGGAACGTTGTGGGCTGTCATCGATGGAAGAGGGCAGACACTTGCGTACCTTCGTGCGTACTGCCTCGGCTTCACCGTGAGCTTCGGTGGGGCATTTCTGGGGCTGCTATGGGGAATTGTGTATGGCTTCATTCTTGGGGCGCTGGTTGCCTGGCTGTACAACACGTTCTGCAAGGCGCTCTACAAATCTGAAATCAGCATGAAGTGACGGCGTGGCTTGTAGAATAGGCCCGCCCAGCAGGAGCCCCGACCTTGAGCCGGGGCTTCGTTTCTGGGGCAACGCCATGATGCAGCTGGAAGCAATCCAGGGGCACCTCATGGGGATAGGCATGCACAGCCGGAGACTCAGAGTATGAAAATCGGAAAGGCAATCATCACGGCAGCGGGGAAAGGGCAGAGACATCTGCCTCTTCAGACCCTTATCGATCGTGATGGTCAACAGAAATCCGTCCTCGGCGTGATCATCGAAGAGGTGGAGCGGGCGGGAATCGGCGATACGTGCCTTGTGATTCATCCCAGCGATGAGGCTGCGTTCCGGTCCGTCGCGGGGAATCATTCCGGGCATCTGTCGTTTGTCCACCAGAACGAGCCCCACGGGTACGGACATGCGGTCCTGTGTGGCCGGGATTTCGTCAGGGAGGAACCGTTCCTTCATCTCATCGGGGATCATCTCTATGTGAGCAGGATGCAGAAAGGATGCGCTCAACGCGTTGTGGAAACTGCGGAGGCGGAATCCTGCGCAGTCTCGGCAGTCCAGGCGACTCGCGAGGGGCTTCTTCCGAATTTCGGCGCCGTCAGCGGCAAGCGCGTCCACGGCAGGAATGATCTCTACGCGATTGAGAATGTCATCGAAAAACCGACGCCTACGGAAGCCGAGCAGCGGTTGCTTGTCTCGGGGCTTCGTGCCGGCTACTATCTCTGTTTCTTCGGGATTCACGTGTTGACACCGGGCGTCATGGAGATTCTGGAGCGTCAGCTCGAGAGTGCTGCAGACGGCCGCCTTGCGACCATATCCGGCGCCCTTCATGAATTGGCGCACAAGGAGAAGTACCTGGCGCTCGAGATGCACGATTACCGGTACAATGTGGGTGTGAAATACGGATTGCTCAATGCACAGCTTGCGCTGGCACTGAGCGGGGGGGATCGTGATGAAGTCAATACGATGCTCATGGAGCTGCTCCTCCTTCGCGAACACCATGCCGGCGAAAGGGACAAGGAATGAGTACCCTGACGGCCATTATCACGGCAGAGGACCCTGGTATCCGGGATCAGGCGCTGGACGCCTTCTGCGTGTCGGCGTCGCTCGAGGAATTGCTCATGGAATGCCGGAGCCTCGAGGAGTTCCGTCACAAGAGCTCGAACCTGTATGAGCAGGTGCGGGCGCTGTTCTTTCTGTATGCGATCCACCGATTCCACCTGCCCGCCAACAAAGGACTGCCGTCACGAGGACTCATTCCCTTCAACGGATACGAGGATCTCCTGCATCGCCGTTTTGAGGAGGCGATTCAACGATTCCTGTCCGTGCAGTCCCGCCTCGGACCCCATGACGGACTCTCGAGCGCCCTTGCCGCTGCCTACCGGAGTCTCGGCTTCCAGACGCTCGCAAATCAGGTCAGGGCGAGTGTCCGCTCGGTGCGCGGCAACCAATGGATGTTCAGAGCCGGTCATCCGTCTGATCACCCGCTGCGAGTCGTTCCTTCGCTGCTCCGGAAAACCGACGATCTCTACCCGCTTCTGCACGAAAGCACCCCGGTGAGGATGGATCTCTCGCACAGCGGTTGGAGCGACATCTTCTTTCTGGGCATGGATTATCCCGAAGGCGCCCGTGTCCTGAATATCTCGATCAATCTGGCCGTCAGGGATCAACATGCTCAATCGATGCCGCGGCCTCCCGTAGAAGCGTACTTCAGGGTTATCGACACACCGATGATCCGGCTGATCAGCACGGACCTTGGCGCGGTCGCCGAAATCACGTCACTGTCCGAGGTCTTTGATTTCGCCGTGGATTACCTCGGTCTGCTCAAGGGTGCCGTGATCGCCTCGGGAATCGTGCCNNCGGCTTGCGGTTTCAACGACACTCCTCAGTTGCATCATTGCCGTCTGCATGCGCGCTACCGCGCAGACTTCATCCCTCGCAGGTTCGCTGACCGAGATCGAGCGGAGAACGATTGCCGCCCGGGCCATCCTCGGCGAATGGCTGAGCGGGTCCGGGGGCGGCTGGCAGGATTCCGGAGGGATCTGGCCGGGCATCAAGCTCATTGAAGGCGTGCGGAGCACTGAAGGCGATATCGAATACGGTGTTAGCCGAGGGTGTCTGTTGCCCCGTCATACGGTTCTGACTCAGGAGGATGTCTCTCCAGCCACACGAAAACAGCTGCAGGACAGCCTGATTCTTGTTCATGGCGGAATGGCACAGGATGTGGGCCCGATTCTGGAGATGGTCACCGAGCGCTATCTGCTCCGCTCCACAACTGAATGGGTTGCACGCCAGCAGGCCCTCGGGCTCTTCGATCACATCGTGGCGCAGTTGAAGAGCGGTGATATCCAGGGGATCGGGAAGTCCACCCACAGGAATTTTCTTGGGCCGATACAGACGATTATTCCGTGGGCGTCGAATCTGTACACTGAGTCGATCATCGGACGCGTCGAAAAGGAGTTCGGCAAGGACTTCTGGGGATTCTGGATGCTCGGGGGCATGTCCGGGGGAGGAATGGGATTCCTCTTCCATCCGTCGCGAAAAGCCGAGGCTCAGCTTCGTCTGTGGGAAATCATGCGATCGGAGAAGAAACGCCACGAGCACGGCGTNNTTCGCCATGGAGCCGGTCGTCTACGATTTCCTGGTGAATGAACAGGGATCTTCGGCGGAACTCCTCCGCGGCGAGAACACGGTCCTGCCGCAACCCTACTATGCCCTCACTATACCGTCGCTTCTCCGGCGGGATCCGAGAACGATTTCGGCCCATCAACGGAACGAACTGGAGCATTTTTCGGCCGCATGCAAGACCAATCCGGCTCTTGAGGGGATGCTCCAGCACATCTTCGAGCGCATCCTTCCGGAAGGGGAGACCCAGACGCTGCAGCACAGGTCCCTGAAGGAGCTGCTCGCACGCTACGGATTCGACCAGATACAACATGACCAGGTCAGGGCGGATTTGCGTGTTGGCCGCATCGGGCTTTCGCAGAACCGGCTTCCCATTACGACTTCAATTGCCGACGTGGAGGAGGGCGATGTGGCCGATGTAACGGGAGCAGCTTCCTCACGGTATCAGGCGGTGGGGTCTGCTGCTATCGCATCCGGCACACTAGCGGTGCTGACACTCGCGGCGGGCGCCGGCAGCCGGTGGACCAGGGGCGCGGGCACGGTCAAGGCCCTGAATCCCTTCTGCCGGATCGGCGGCGCGCACCGTACGTTCATCGAGACCCATCTGGCAAAGAGCCGCCGGACCATGAACCTCTTCGGTACGAAGATCCCTCACCTGATCTCCACAGGCTACCTCACGCACGAAGCCATCAGGGAATATCTCGAGGGGGTGGAGCACTACGGCTACGAAGGCGACGTCCTCCTTTCTCCGGGCAGCAGCATCGGATTGCGGCTGGTTCCGACAGTGCGGGATCTGCGCTTCGCATGGCTGGAAATGCCCCAGCAATTGCTGGATGAACAAGCCCAGAAGGTGCTCGACAGCCTCCGCTCCTCGCTGATGGATTGGGCGGAACGCAGCGGAGAGGCCGGGGACTATACCGACAACCTTCCGCTTCAGTGCCTCCATCCTGTCGGGCACTGGTACGAGATTCCGAATCTCTTCCGCAATGGCGTGCTGCTGCAGGTCCTTGCAGCGTATCCGGACCTGAAACACATCCTCGTCCATAACATAGACACGATGGGGGCGAATCTCGATCCCGCCATCCTCGGATATCACATTGAAAGCAAGGCGGGGATGACGGTCGAAGTCATCACGAGGCGTCTGGAGGATCGGGGCGGCGGACTGGCGAGAACCGATGGAAGGCTTCGGCTGATCGAGGGACTCGCTCTTCCCCGTGAGGAGTACGAATTCATGCTCTCTTATTATAATTCGGCCACGTACTGGATTGATCTTGATCAGGTTCTTGAGGTGTTTGGACTTGGCCGCAGCGATTTGGCCAGCCCGGAGACCGTCACGGAGGCCGTTCGTTCTCTTGCGGCGCGGATGCCTACGTACATCACGCTGAAGAACGTGAAGAAGCGCTGGGGGAAAGGCCAGGAAGATGTGTATCCCACACTCCAATACGAAAAACTCTGGGGAGACATGACAACGCTGCCGGAACTTCAATGCTCCTACATTGAAGTCCCGCGGGAGCGCGGCCAGCAATTGAAGGAGCCCGCGCAGATGGATGGTTGGCTGCGGGACGGATCGGCGGAATACGTGCAATCACTCTGCGCGTGGTAGGAGACAGGACCGGAGGTCCAATGAATGGACGCATCGGACAATCCTGGCGCGCTCTCCGCCCTGGCAGCCGGAAACGCCATCCAACGCACAACGCACTAACACGGGAGACTGTCGATGAACGGATTCGCACATACGCTGCACGTGAAGTATTCCCCGGGAAGTCAAGCACACCGTTCTGTCGGGAATGTGACAGGAGTGCATGAGGCGAGGGATGTCCTCCTCGCTGCCGCAACACTGGTGTTGTTGGTCGTGCTCTGCGCCAGCACTTCATATGCACAGGCTGAATTGACCGCATGGGGCAATCTGAATGGAATGCGGATAGACGGTCAGTTGATGAAGGTCCCCACAAGCATGTGTCTGATCGGTTCTTCGATGGCAGACGTGACGGCATCGGTCAAAGAAAAGCAGCGGCCCAGGTACACGCGCGAAGGTGCAACACAAACCGTCACGACGGAGCTCTCGCAATTCTCATTCACGGAAACCGTCCGGGACACCGGACATGGGATGGCAGCGATCACCATCAACGTACAAGCCGTAGCCGATACAGCGCTTACCGGAGCATTCCTCTGTTTTGAGCTCCCGGCCGATGAATACCCCGACGCGGACATCCAGCTCATTGATTCGACTGCATCCACCATAGCCCCGCTTTCTCTTTTTCCCGTGAGACTGGGAAGATTGCCCGGATCATTCCGGATGCGGAATTTTCTTGTGCAGGCTTCGGTGAAGGGTTTTCGCGTACGGTCCGCGGCACGCCGGCTTGAAGTGAGAACAGAGCAGCCCACGGAAATCATCGTTCAAAAAGGGAATCCCCGTTTCGGGAATCCGAATGTGAAGATGTACCTCGCCGTCATGACGGGTCCACCAAGAGACGGACAGACGGCCGAGAAAACATTTCTGCTCAAAGCGTCCGGGGAGATCGACCGGTCCCCTGTTCACATCTCCATTGATCCACGGAAACCGGGCAGAGCATTTGACGGCATCGGCGGCAACTTCCGTCTTCAGAATGAAAAGATCGACCCGCAGATCATCGACTACTGTCTGGAAAACCTCAATGTGACGTGGGCTCGCGTTGAATTACCGTGGCGAAGCTGGCATTTGATCGAAAGCGTGAATCCACTGGATGCGGCAAGATCCGGCAAACTCAATGCGAACGTCCGCGCTGCGATGGAAATGGCGCGCAAGTTCGCGAGGCGGCACATTCCGATCGTCGTCAGTGCCTGGAATCCGCCGGCATGGGCCATTGTCGGCGAATTCAATTTCAGGAATGAGAACGGAGTATACGGAAACCCTCTCAATCCGCAGAAGATGAGAAGTATCATCAAATCGATCGGAGACTATTTTGTCTACCTCAAAGAAGCGGCCGGCGTTGAGCCTGAACTCTTCTCCTTCAACGAATCCGATCTCGGCATTAGCATCCGCATGACCGGGCAGGAACACGCCGACTTCATTAAGAAGCTGGGAGCGTATCTCGCATCGCAGGGGTTGAGGACAAAGGTGCTTCTCGGGGACAATTCGGACGCAACTACCATCGATTTCATCGAACCGGCGTTGCGGGATCCTGCAACCCATGAGTATATCGGAGCGATATCCTTCCACGCATGGCGTGGTTGCGATAACTGGACGCTCTCCCATTGGGGTGATGCTGCAAAGGAACTCAACGTGCCCTTGCTGATCGGCGAAGGCGGCACAGATGCCCATGCGTACGAGTATCCCGATGTTTTCAAAGAACCTGCGTTTGCGCAGGACGAAATTGACATCTACGTACGTGCCATCAATGTCGCTCATGTGAGGTCGATATTGCAGTGGCAGCTCACCTCGGATTACTCGTTGCTGACAGGGGGAGGAATTGGCGGAATCGAGGGCCCGCTCCATCCGACGCAGCGGTTCTGGAATGTGAAACAGCTGGGCATGGTTCCCCCCGGCTCGTTCATTCTTCCTACGACGTGTGATCAGGAAGGCATCAGCTGCGCGGCCTTCGGAGATCTGCTCGAAGGAACGTACACTCTTCATGTCGTCAATGGCGGCGCGTCACGGCCTGTCGTCGTGAGCGGGCTTCCGGAGAGCGTCAAAGAACTTCGCGTGTATGTCACGGACGCCAGGCGCGCAATGGAAGAGGGGAGACGCGTGCGCGTGTCGGAGGGGAACGCGAGATTCACACTCGACGATTTCGCTTTTACAACCGTGATGAGCGCAAAGTAACCGAGAAGATCCCGACAACGCGGCCTGCATGCTTACAGAGGCCGAGTGCGCACAGCAGGGTCGCCATAGTCGATGATCTGGCCGTCCCGGGGTGGGCCGCCAGCACAACCGCCTCGCAAGCGGGAACGGTGTCGCTCTGCCCGCCGGACGGCGCTGACGGGATGTCCATCATGAGCGTGAAGGTCACACCGTGCAGATGGGAGGTCGGCTTCGGGGACGGACCGGCGGTGCACGTGCAATCTCTCTGCGCGTGGTCAGTGAATGTGTAGTTGCCGCAGAAGCGACCCTGCCCTGGCGATTGCCGGCTGTCGAGCGGGGGGCCTTTTCTATAGTCATTTGTGAGAGGGGCTCAATGAAAGAAGTCCTCGCGGTGTTCCTGGGAGGCGGAGCCGGGTCCGCCCTCCGATACTGGCTGTCCGGAAGCGTCTACCGGTTTGTAGCTCCCACGTTCCCCTACGGCACGCTGACGGTAAATGTCCTGGGTTGCTTCCTGATCGGTTTCCTGATGGCATTCTTCGAAGAACGCTTTGTGGTGCGGCCTTTGCTCCGCGTCTTCCTGACTATCGGGGTTTTGGGAGGGTTTACGACATTCTCCACATTCAGTTATGAGACCGTCTCCCTGTTGCAGGAGGGGAGCAGCATGAGCGGAATCCTCAACATTCTTGTCTCGCTGGGAGGATGCCTCTCAGCGACGTTGCTTGGAAACGCTCTCGGCAGACTCCTCTAAATATACGGGACGAAAGGAGCAGACCCATGAAACTCGAAGGCGAGGGAAAACTTCTCAGGATCTTTGTTGGCGAAGCCGACCGTCTGGACCACAAGCCCTTGTTCGAAAAGTTTGTCCTTAAGGCAAGAGAGCTGGGGCTTGCCGGGGCAACAGTCCTGCGGGGGATCGAAGGCTTCGGCGCCAGGAGCCGGGTCATGCACACGGCAAAGATCCTCAGGCTCTCCGAGGACCTGCCGATCGTGATCGAGATTGTGGATACCGCGGAAAAGATCGAGGGATTCATGAGCGTTGCAGGAGAGATGCTCGAGCGCGCCGGCTGCGGCGGAATGATCACCGAGGAGAGAGCCCACATCGTCCACTACACATCGGGCCGACCCCCCGCATGAATGCGCCGGTTGAGGTCAGCGACGGATCTGCGCGGCACTGACTCCTCCCCCAGCCAGTTCCCCTGTTGCGCCTTCCGGTGAACCCAGGTCCTTTGGCAATCCCGCTGCTGAAGATCGGCGGACGAATGCCATCGTCAGGTCCTCTTTTTCCCCGGATCAAGCCGGGGCTTCCGGACCTGCTCCCTTGACGTCCCCGTTCTCCTCCCGTTATTCCGACCTGCCCCGCCGTCCCCCCTTGAAGATTGCCATCCTTCGGAACTAGATCCTCCGGTGGATGGGCTGTGAAACACCGAAGAAACACTGGCAAAACACCTCAGCTTCTCGAAACGTTTCGATCGCTAAGCATCATCCTTTGTAATGGTTTTGGGATTAGTCCCTTGACATTGACGTTATCGGAGCGTAATATATCGAAGCGCTTCGAGGCCACTTGAAATTCCTGAGTTCCCTGACAAGAACACCACAGTCCCTGGGCACCATGTGAGTTTTGGTACGATCTTCTTCGTCCGTCTTTTCGTGAGCCGGCCGTGAAGAGACCCACTATTGACGATGTTGCTCGCCAGTCGGGTTTCTCCCTTTCCACGGTTTCCCTGGTGATCAACGATCGGGGCTACGTCAGCGCCGAGACGCGCCGGAAGATCCTGGAGGTCGTCGGCCGCCTCGGGTATCACCCCACGCGGTCCGCCAGGGGTCTTGCCTCCCGGACGAGCGGCAACGTCGGGTTCATCCTCACCGAGGACCACTTCTCCCAGGCCGAGCCGTTCTACACGAGGATATTTCTCGGCACAGAATTCGAATCGCGCAACTTCCACTATTACATCCTCCTGACCACGGTCCCCTCCGTGGGTTCCCACATCGAAACGCCGCGCTTCCTCCTTGAACGCCATGTCGACGGCGTCATTATCGCCGGGAAAGTCAGCCACAAGCTCATCGAACACGTCGAATCATTCGGCGTCCCGATCATCCTTGTAGACTATGAAGTCAAACGGCGCCGGTACTCCGCCGTGCTCATCGACAACCGCGCCGGCGCACACCTCGCAGTGCGGCATCTGCTGGCCACGGGAAGGTCTGCGATCGGATTTCTCGGCGGGGACATCGATCATCCATCCATCGCCGAGCGCCTGGAGGGATACCGTGAAGTGATCGCGGAGTCGGGAAAAGAGGAGCTCATCAGCACGGCCGAGACTGAAACCAGGTCCGCGAACGGCTTTTCCGCCATGCAGGATCTCTGGAACAGGGGGGTGAGGCCCGATGCGGTCTTTGCGGCCAACGACGCCATGGCGATCGGCGGGATGCAGTTCCTGAAACAGCAGGGCGTGCGCATCCCCGAGGACATCGCCCTGATCGGATTCGACGACATCGATACCTGCAGGGTGATGGATCCGCCTCTCAGCTCCATCCGCGTCTTCAAAGAAGAGATGGGGAGAATTGCCGTCCAGCGGCTCGTCGATATGATCACGGCGAAGACGACCACTGTCGTCACTACCCATGTACCAGTGGAACTTGTCGTACGTGCTTCGAGCGCCCCGATCGAAGTGGATGTGGGGGCCCCGGGGCAGCCCAGTCTTCAAGCGTAACAGAGCACCATCGTCTTAATCCACGTTTTCCGCTGTTCACTCTACATCATGGAGGTGCCAAATGAAGTGGCGTACAACATTGCTGCGACAGATCATGCTTCTGTCGTTTGCAGCCGCGACCGCGTGGGCACAAAACCCCCTTTCCGCGATCGGGGGTTTTGAGGGTTCGCTGCCGGCGTTCTGGACGATGGGGAGCCAGCCGCCGGGTGCGGCGCTGAGCTGGGCGACCGATTCGGTGCGCTCGCTCGGACATTCATTGAAGATCGTCAAGCCGGGTGCCACGACCGATTCCGTGGCGTGGATCTCGGGGAACATGGCGG
>PMBF01000051.1 GCA_003152875.1 Ignavibacteriota bacterium
TGGATGTAAAGCTGGACGATTTCATCGCCCTTCACACTTCCCCTGTTGCTGACCTGGACCGTGACCTGCGCGGCGCCGGTCTCCGGAATGCTTTTCGGAGATACGGCGAGGTTTGCGTAGCTGAACGTGGTGTAGCTCAGGCCGAAACCGAACGGGAAGAGCACCGTCGAATCCGCAAGCACATAATTGCGGAACCGGGAGGGCTTATGATCGTAGTAGCATGGGAGCTGTCCGACTGAACGGGGGAACGTCACCGTGAGCTTTCCCGAGGGATTGACTTTCCCGAATATCACGTCAGCCGCGGCGCGGCCTGTCTCCTGCCCCAGGTACCAGCATTCGATGATGGCCGGCGCCTTCTCACGCAAAGCATTGAATGAGATTGGGCGCCCGTTCACGAGCAGAACCACGATCGGCTTCCCCAGCGCAAGGATGGCGTCCGCGAGATCGTTCTGCCTGCCTACCAGGTCAAGATTCTCCCGATCGCCCAGATGAACGTTGTTCCAGGCCTCCCGGCAGATCAGCTCGTTCTCGCCAAGCACGAGCACCACGGCATCGCTCTGACCCGCGGTCCGGACCGCCTCGGCGATCAGCCGCTCATCGGTCTTCGGGTCGCTGAGGATGGGGTTCTCGTTCACCTGCCAGTTACATTCCTTGTTCAGCGTCAGCTTGCACCCTTCGGCATACGCCACCTTGAACTTCTCCCCGGCGAACTCCCGGATCCCCTGCAGCATGCTCACCCCCTCCATGGGGATCGCTGAATACCCTCCGAGGTGGATGTCGGCCGCGTTCGGACCGATCACGGCCAGGGTCTTGATTCTCGCGGCATTCAGGGGAAGCGTTCCCTTCTCATTCTTCAGGAGGACCATGGCCTGATGTGCTGCCTTCAGGGCCAGTGCCCTGTGTGCATCGCTCCGTGTCACCTTTGCCATGAGGTCGACGTCTGCGAAAGGCCTGTCGAACAGACCGCACTCGAATTTCACGCGGAGCACGTTGCCTGCTGCGCGCCGGACAGCTTCTTCCGGCACTTTGCCGCTCCTGACCTGATCGGCCAGCGTTCCAAAACATCGCCCGCTCCCCAGCTCGTAGTCGAGGCCTGCTTCGACGGACAGCGCGGCGGATTCGGCGGAGTCGGCCGCGGCGTGGTGATCGCGGTAGGTCGTTTCCAATCCNNGATGCCATGAGCGACCGGGCATGTGCCGCCGTGACCGCCATTTCGAAGGGGTAGAGATGAGTCTCCCGGAATTCGCGCTCCGAGTAGTTGACGGGGGCAATGTTCCGTCCTCCCTCCGGCTGCCCATGGCCGGCAAAATGCTTGAGAGTCACGGCGACATGGTGCTCGTCAATCAGCGGGCTCCTCCCCTGGAACCCGTGCACCGCGGCCATACCCATACGCGACACAAGGTAGGGGTCTTCCCCGTAGCACTCTTCGGTGCGCCCCCAACGCGGATCGCGGGCAAGGTCGAGCACGGGCGAGAGAACCTGCCGCGTCCCCCGGCTGCTGGCCTCAAGGGCTGAGGCCGTGAACACCTGCTCGACAAGGGCCGTGTCCCAGGTGCAGCCCAGCGCAATGGCCTGAGGAAAGGAAGTCGCGCCATCCGACATGAACCCATGGAGACTCTCGCCGAACACGAAGATCGGGATGCCGAGCCGCGTCTTCTCGATCATATACTTCTGAATCCCGTTGATACACTGAGCCCTGTTCCGGGGCGAGCGTCCAATCCATATCACTCTCGAACCATAACTTCCGGCGCCTTTGCTCAACCTGGCGGTGTCAAGAACCCCCACGAAGTTTCCATCCTTGTCAAAGGCGAGGGTGTCCCTCGAAAAGAGGGCAAAGAGCTGGGCGACCTGCTCGTCCAGGGTCATCCTCCCCAGGAGGTCCGTCACACGTTCGTCGACGCTCAGCGAAGGGTCCTTGTAGGCCGGGCGCTGTGCGAAAGCAACCGCTGACCAGAAAGTCAAAAACAGCATGACGGTCTTTTTCATGACTTCTCCTTGGTTGTCCTTCGCGATGGAAACGGCAAGACGATTCTGTGCTGCGCCAGCCGTACGGGGTTCAGTCAGATTGAACTCGAGCGTACTGCTGGAGGGCCCCAGTCCGGTGTAGAAAGGAGCGGGGAATGCTGACAATATCCGGTGCCGCTGTCAGCGAGGGCCCGTTGGATTCCTCCTGGAATCCTTACCGAAGGCATAGAAACCCGCCAATGGCATGCCGCTGTGGGTCCCCTTCTCGATCTGTTGGTACGCTGCGTGAGTAGAATGTATTGAATGTGATCGATATATGTCAATCCAATTCACTATCCATCGCCCAGGAATCGAACACACGGGCGGTGGCAGATGTCTCTGTCAGGATCGCCCTGCGACTCCATCCGGGTCTCCTCGTAGCCGGTGAAAGAAATCAGGGGCAGCACTTTGGGACGAAGCAGGGGGTTCCGGTGTTTACAGTTCGAGGCCGTGCGCGGGAGGACTCCGGGGGCCACCAGGGACATGCGTCGCTCTGGCGTTTGTGAGATGCCAGCCTTCCCGGACTGAGACAGGCGGCGCAGACCAAAACGGTCGATGACCCGAACGCAGGCGGAATCTGGAACCGCACGCTGACCAGCGCGGCAAATGCCGATCCCCTATGAGAGAGAGATCATGAGAATCGCAATCCTCTTCTCCTTGCTTGCCGTCCAGTTACTGGGCTGTGGGTCCTCCCAACAATTCCCTGCCGTCCCTCCCGATCTTCAGAGGGAATCTGTCCCGCATCAGATAATTGACATGACCGCAGAGCATTTCCATTTCACCCCAGAGCTCCTCCATGTCAAGCAGGGAACGTTCGTCACCCTGCACATCAAGGCGCTTGACGGGACACACGGATTCAGCCTCGGGGCTTTCGGTATCGATGAAACGATCCCCGAACAGGAGACGAAGACGGTGGAATTCTTCGCCGGCAAAAAGGGAGAATACGGCTTCAAGTGCTCCCACTTCTGCGGGATTGGGCACCTGGGGATGACAGGGAAAGTCATAGTGGAATGACCCGGCCTTTGCTGGCCGGGCGGGTCGATGGCCCCAGGCTCCCTCCTTCTCATAAACGGGAAATCTTCATCCTCTCGGGGCAGTGGAGCCCGCCGCTGCCGCCCGCCCTTCGGTTCTTTCGCTCCAAACTTCCCCTTTCTGCCACTTTCTCCGAGAGGGGAAACCGCATTTCAGGCCCGCTTTTTGCTGGCCCATGAGCTGTTAAGGCTCTCCATCGGGCCCGTGGCCTTGCCGGAAAACCTCCGAACAATTCACGAGAGAAATGAACCCCGAGCTCCGCTACAGGGAAATCCCCTACAACTACACGTCGCTCTCGGACCGTGAGATCATTCTCCGCTATTTCGACGAGGGGACGCTGGGCCTCATTGACAGGCTCCGTGCTCAGCGCATCACGGGCCGGAGCGCCAGGCTCATCGCAGAGGTGATCGGCGACGTCTTCATGATCGAACGGAATCCCTATGTTCTCGAGGATTTCCTTGAGGACCCGGGGAAGCTCCGCCAGCTCAGGCGGATCCACGATCACCGGATCGGCACGGTGGCGGCCGCTGCGAAGGACAACCCGGAAGCAATCGACCTTGTCGCCCGTGTGCGGGAGATGGACAGGGCGTTCTTTGATCGCGTCGACGGGTTCAAGCGAATCCGAAAACGAATGCTGTTCGCATTCATGGGGACGACTGCCCAAAAGAATATCAGGATTGACCCGTTCACCCGGGTGGCGCACTCGACCGACGCCACCGATTGGCGGATTGAACACCCGATGGCCGTTCTGTTCCCGGAATCGGCCGAAGAACTCCCCCGGATCATAGCGGCAGCGCGCAAGCTGGGACTCTCCATCATCCCGCGAGGCGGCGGGACGGGACTCACCGCAGGAGCGGTACCGGTCACCCGGAAAACGATCGTCGTCAACAGCGAGAAGCTCAACCGTATTCTGGGTCTCGGGGTATACAACTGCGGGGGGCGAGATATTCCCGTGGTCTCAGTGGAAGCCGGGTGTGTCACCGATGATGTCATAGAATACTGCCGGAGGCGGGGCTACATTTTCGCCACCGATCCCACCTCTGCCTGGGCGTCGACAATCGGGGGAAACATCGCGGAGAACGCAGGAGGGAAGAAATGCGTCCTCTGGGGAACGGCCATCGACAATCTGATTTCCTGGCGGATCGTCACCGCCGCAGGCGAGACGATCGAAGTCAGGCGCCGGAACCATCCCTACAGGAAGATCCTCCCCGAAGACCGTGTGGTGTTCGACGTCTTCCGGCTCGCGCCGGGTCCGGAGCTGCCGCTCAGGACCATAGAGCTGCTCGGCACGGAGATCCGGAAACGCGGGCTCGGCAAAGACATCACCAACAAAGCCCTGAAGGGACTCCCCGGCATTCAGAAGGAAGGGGGCGACGGGTTCATCGCTGCGGCCCAGTTCATCCTCTACCGGCCGTTTGCGCATTGCCGCACTCTCTGCCTCGAGTTCTTCGGCCGGACGATGGTCAATGCCTCCCAGGCCATTCTCGGCATCCGCCAGGCTTTTGACGGAAGCGGCCCAGCGTTTCTCACCGCCCTCGAGCACTTCGACAGCCGCTATGTCCGGGCGATCTCCTACAGAAACAAGTCCGCGCGGACCGAAGTCCCCCAGGCGGTCCTCCTGATCGACGTGGAAAGCGACAACCCTGCGGCATTGGATGCCGCGGCATCCCGCATCGCCGCGATTGCACGGCGCTTCGACACCGAGGCGGTTGCCGCGCGGGACGACAATGAGCGCGCGGCCTTCTGGAAGGACCGGAAAAACCTCGGGGCTATCGCCCGGCATACGAATGCGTTCAAGCTGAACGAAGATGTCGTGATCCCGCTCGAGTCGCTCCCCGCATTTGCGGATTTCATCGAACGATTGAACCTTGACCGGGATTTCGCCAATCTGGGAGAAGTTGCCGGACGTCTCGCCGCCCACCTCGGCGAGGTCAGCCTTCCCCATGACCATGACCCCCTCCAGACCCGCCTTGAGCATTCCCGGACGGACCTCGAAACCGTGCGGGCGAGACTGGCCCAATACCGAGCGGGACTGGATCTCCCTGCGGAAGCCACACTTGAAGCCCCGCTTGCCGGTTCCTCGGACCTGACGCTGTTCGAGTGCTTTAGGGATGGAGTGGTCCGGTTCTCGTTGGAGGATGACATCCTTCCGTCGCTCGTGGCTCAGTTCCACGGCTATGATGAACTTACCGCCGACATCTCGCGGATTGCGGCACAGGAGAGAGGCCGGGCAATCATCATCGCCACGCACATGCACGCCGGAGACGGCAACGTCCACGTCAACATCCCCGTGCATTCCGGCGACCCCGCCATGATGCTGGAAGCGGACGAGACCGCCGCGACGGTCATGCGCGAGGCCGTCAGGCAGGGAGGCGTCGTTTCAGGGGAGCACGGGATCGGTCTGACCAAATTGAAGTTCGTGGACGGCGATGTGCTCGACGCCTATGCGGCATACAAGAAGATGCACGATCCCGACGGACTGTTCAACCCGGGCAAGCTCCAGAGGAACTTCCCCCACCATCTGACGTACACGCCGTCGTTCAGCCTCCTGGAGCTCGAGGCGTACATTCTGGAAGCAACCGACCTTGAGAAACTCTCCGGACAGATTGCTTCATGCGTCCGGTGCGGGAAATGCAAGCAGGTCTGCTGCACGCAGATTCCCCAGGAGGGGATGCTCTATAATCCCCGCAACAAGATCCTCGCCGTCGGCCAGATCACTGAAGCTGTACTCTACCATGCTCAGACCATGGACATGCGGTCGTTCAGGCACTTCGGCAAGCTGAAAGACATCTCCGATCACTGTACGGCCTGCCATAAGTGCCTTGCCCCCTGCCCTGTGAAAATCGATTTCGGCAAAGTGACGCTGGCGATGCGCGAATTGCAGGCCCGGCGCACCAGGCCGCGGCGATCACCGGCTCTCAGACTAGCGCTGTACTACCTCTGGCGGAAGGGATATGCCGCGAATGCCGCCCTCCGCATGTTCGTGTTCCGTCCCGCCTATGCGCTTCAACGGATGGGCCACCGCCTGCACCGCGCCCTGCCGTTGTCGGCCCTCGCGCCGCGGTTGGGAGCGTTGCTTGACGGGAGGATCAGTGCGCGCGGGCGTCCTTCGATCCGGGAGCGTCTCGGACTCCGCGGCCGGGACAGTTTGTACAGCATCTCCAACACCGCGATTCCTGTCCGGACCAATGTGGTCTATTTCCCGGGGTGTGGATCGGAACGCCTGTACCCCGAGATCAGCATGGCTGCGCTTGCCCTGCTCCACCGATCGGGCGTCCGCACCTTCCTTCCCCCGACATTCACCTGCTGCGGGTATCCCTTCCAGGCGGCCGGCCAGGCCGAGCGGGCGGCCCTGCGCAGCTTCGAGAACCGGGTCGTGTTCCACCGCATGGCAGACAGCATTGGCTCTTCCGAAATCGACGCCGTCCTCGTCTCTTGCGGGACATGCCTTGAGATGCTCGAACAGTACGACCTTGCGAGGGTGTTCCGGAATGCCCCGCTGCTGGACATTAATGAGTTCCTCGTTCGCAAAGCCCTCGTCCTCAGCTCACGCCCGGCAGGCGGAGCCTCTGAAGGAGAGATCTTCTATCATGAGCCCTGCCACAGTCCTCTGAAGTCCGTAGGATACAATGACACCGTCGAAGCGCTCCTGGGGGTCAGGGCGACACTGGTTCCGGAGTGCTGCGGCGATGCAGGCACGCTCGCGCTCTCACGTCCCGACATTTCCTGCGTGCTCAGGAGACGCAAAGCGGACGGGCTCAAGCCTCCCTCAGCCACGGGCACTGCAGAGATCCTGACCACCTGTCCCAGCTGTGTGGCCGGACTCTCCAAGCTGCGCAAAGGACGTCAGATCTCCGGCAAATCACTCATTGTGCGGGTGGCGGAGCGGACGCTCGGGATGGAATGGCAGCAATCGTTCCTAAGGACCATCAGGAAAGGCGGCGTCCAGAGGATCCCCCTCTAATGGCGGGGGCCCGGCGGATGTCCTCGCCTCGCACGAGATGCGAGCGCCCTGTTTTCCAGCCGGCGCGGGAACCGCGCCGAGCTGCACCATCAACCCCATGAAGTCCATAATGACCCAGGTCTCGCGCAGCTTCCCCCCCTCGATCCGCCAGATATCCATGAAATCCACTGTCAGCTTCTTGTGCATAGGCGGGAGTCTTGCGGCAATACGGGACTCAGGAGTTGAGCCTGAACGAAATGCGAAGTACCACAAGGCAGGAGGAAATGGGACTAACGTGAAGGCGCCTCCACCAACTGTACAGCGGAGGTGCCCCGGACGGCGGCATACCATTCCGCGTTGCTACGGAGACGGTCCAGCAGGAGAGAGGGGACGAGCGAATCAGGATACACAAGAAAGACAAACGCTGACCACTTCTTGCCTCGGCGGAAAGCCGCCTGTTTTGCCACCCGGGTATTCTTGAACTCCACGTCGGATGATATCCCGGGTGATGCCGGCAGCCGTGGATCCTCGGACCGAATAGAACCGAGCAGCGCCTGCCACTGCGCCTCAACTTCCGCCGCGATTGAATCCCGCGCCAAGGAAATGGCCTTCTCCAATGCCAGATCCTGACCCGGCGCAACCGCCCTGGCACGGATGCAGCGACTTTGAGTATCCACAGGGGGAGTCTTCCACCACACCGGCACGCGCTCTCTTGCGTTCGCGGACCGGGGCCTGGCCGCCTGACCATCCGCGGAAGCCGCAGCCAGACCCAGCGCAAGGACGGCGAACACAATGCCGATTCCCGCCCGGGTCATGCCTGAGGTCATTTTGGCATCCTGAGAAGGACCATGAAAAGGTCCGTCGAGGGATCTCTCCAGCGCCGGACGACGCGGGCCCCGCGGAGAGTGACGGTAAGCGTCTCATCCCAGACAGCGTCGTACCGGGAGCCCAGGACTGCATCAGTGACCAGCCTCTGCCTGATACGTACCTGTGTCCGAAGCGAGCGCGCCAGTTCCAGCCGCCCGTTCTTTTCGGCTTCCAGCCAGGAGGACGATTCGTAATAGTAAGGCTCGCTGATGCCGACGGCGTACTCGAAACGCTGGTCCGCAGGCAGCATCCTCGTCCATGCGGGAGTTCCAAGCGACGCAAGAGGAACGAGCGCATCCATCCCGCCTGAAAGACCGCAACCCCCGGTTCCGGCCAGGACTGCGGTCATCTCCCCGATGGCGAACATCCTCACCGTCTTCAGGCTCTTGAAGAGGGACTCAAGGCGCGACGTGTCCAGTGTCTCATGCACACTCGTGCCGACTTCGGCCGTTCCGTCCCCCGCCGAGAAGAATTGCTTCGACCCTTCTACGGCCTCCTCCTCTGCCCGGAGGGCATTCATGACGGCATTCTGAAAAGCGCCGCCGGTGGAATCGGGATAGTACCCGGTGGGAGCGACACCGATTGCAGCCGGCTCACACGGGATCTCCTCAGGATTCAGGAACCATCGCGGATAGACCTGTGCCCGGCTGAAAGGGCAGAGCAACAGAAGCGCTGCGATCCCGATTCCCCCGGCAACACTCCTGGCTGTCACTGACCCTGATTCTTCTTGAAATCGTCGAACTTCTTTGCCTCGTCATCCAGCTCCTTAAACGTTTCCGTCGCGCGGAAGCGGGTGTACGTCTTGTCGTCTTTCTTCATGCTCTGCAGGAACTGGTCCGCCGCGGCACCCACCGGCAGCTGCATCAGCACATAGGCGCGGTAGCCCGTCCCCTCCTTCAACACCTTCTGCGTTTTGACCCTGGTGCCCGACAGGACGTTCGACGTCACCTGTTTGCTTGCGGAAGTGAACTGGGAGAGAAGCTGGGAATCCGAGCTGGTGCCAACTTCTTCTCCGAAGTTCTTCACGAGACCCTGAACCCGGATCTCCATCTGCCGGGAAATGTCCGCACGCGCCTCCGTCGTGGCTTTCTCAACCGCCATCTGCATGTCCTGCGACACACCTGACTTCGAAGCGAACAGGAAGTTGGGGTCGACCGGAGGAGTTGTAAACCAATCAGGAATGTCTCCTGTTGCATCGAGCGCGGACTTCGAGCCGCCGCATCCTGCCATCATCATGATCGTCAACAGGAAGGGAATCAACACTTTCAAGATACGCATGGGACCTCCTTGGAATAGGTTGTTGTGAGTGAACTGACGCTGCACGTGAGATTGCTATGACGTTCCATCGGCCGGAGCCACCCGGCGCACGGCACCCCCCAGGAGGGACGCCCCTCTCATGACGGCGACGGCCTCCTCAGGGGAATGATCGTCGGTGACACCCCTTTGAATTGAGGCATGCACATGCCTGCGTCCGCGTTGATGAACGTCGGATCGCAGATCGTGTACCGTTGGCCGTGAACCTGTACCCTGTCCCCCGGAATCTCATTGGTAAACCGCACGGCTGTGGAGATGTGGCCGGGGAAATCCAGGCCCACCACATCCAGCCGAGTCAGGGTCCGCACGAGGTACGCAAAGAGAATTGCCCTGTCCTTGCAGTTCGAATCGTTGTAGTAGAGGACTTCGTCCGGGAACATAGGCTTCTCCCTGCCGAAGATCTCCTTGTCCACCTTGTAGCCGAATGCCGTCTGGGAAAAACGCAGGAGAATGTTGACGGCTTCAACTTCCGATTTCCCCTTGAGCATTGGGGCAAAAGCGTTATACAGCGACGAGGCGGCGCCCGGGGAGATCGAGCCGTCGAAATAGACTTCGAATTCCGTTTGCGGATAGTACTCAAAGAACCTGACCGCGTCCCGGCTGTACGTCACCGGCACCGAGTAGTCCGTGCGCCCGTAGGTGAAATGCAGGGTCTTGGTTGCGGTCGTATTGCTCAGGAGGGGAAGCTCCGGAACCCTGAACCGCATCGGAGTCGTGGCCCCGGGGAAGTCGCCCTCGTAGGCATAGAGCTGTGTGATCTCGACCGGGGATTTCGGTTCGAGGGATACGGCGTAGTATCGCCCTCCTTTGTCGAACGAAAAGAACGGGACCGCGAAGAGACGCCCATCCACTCGAAGGAGCAGGACCACGCTCTCGCCGGAGAAACCGACCTTCGTTTCAAAGCCCGACTTGAGCAGCATGAACCAGGTGAAGAGGACCTTTTCGTTGGTGTTCGGTCCGTGCAGCTTCTCCCCCATCGACGCCAGGAGAAGAGTGTACCCCCAATCGTTCAGTCTGCGGGCCGCCCGGATCTCCCCCGCCGATTTCAACACGCGATCATAGGGGGCCGCAGCCATGGCGGCAAAGTACTCGCTGATCGATTCCTTGTCCGGGTTACCCTTGAGGGGAATGCGGAGCGATGCTGGAAGCGACACCGAAAGGTCGGCTCCGTAGAACTCGATGGAGGCTGACTCCGGCAGGGGTGCCGCTGCCGGCGGGGGGACCGGGACCGGCGCTGCTTCCTTGAATGGAACCACTGTCACGGTTGGCGAAGGGGCTGGAGCGGGCTTCGGTTGATCCTTCGGAGGGGTGTACACGGGGAGGGTTGGAGGATCAGGGATGGGATCCCGCAGGTCCCCCTTCAGCAGCTGCACCCCGCGCCACTCGTGCTTCAGGAACTCGTAAAAATCCCTGTCGTTCTTGTCCTTGAATTGCTGGAACTTCTCCTGCTCCTTTTCCTGCCATGCACGGTAAGCGGTATCGTCCTGGCCGAAGAGAGCCAGGCCGGGGGCCGTCAGAACGGCGAGCAGGGCAAAGCGGAGAATACCTGGCCGTGTCGACATGAATGACCTTCCTTCCGTAGGTTCTTGCCCCGGCAAACCTTCACGTTGAGATCCGCCGCACCGCAATCGCCTCCCGACATTCGTGACGGACTGCTTAACGGCGTTGGATCTCCAGGAGAGCATGGGCTTCTGCCCGTGCGTCCAGCGGAATACCGGACAGCCACCGGTTCAGGTCAACCAGAGCCGCCCGGTACGTGGCAACCTCTCCGGTCTCACCCCCCTCTTTCTCCCACCCCCCAAAGGGAACTCCGGCTTTGGTCCCCACCGCGATTACCGCCTCGCTGCTGTGCGAGGTTCCGGGCCGGAGCGAGGGACGGATGTGGAGTCCCGATTCACGGAACTGCTTCGGGGGAAACTCGAATTGCTCATCGGCGGAGATTCTGCCGTCCTTCATATAGTCGTTCGGGAACAGCACCTTCACGGAATCGTCCGAAACGGAGAACAGCGTCAGGTAACAGTCCTTGGAACTTCTGACGATCGTGACGAGTTCCTCGTCGCTCTCCCCGTTTCTTCCCGCCTGAAAAGCACTCTTGTTCAACTCCAGAACAAGCTGGAACGAAACGTCGGGGCTCCCCTGCTCGGTGGCGACCTGGGCATCCACGGAAACGTGATACACGCGAACCTTTCGCCCGCCGGGACTCGATTGTTCTTCCAGGGTATCGAGGAGCTCCCGGCTTGCGATGACTTTGCCCGAGGAGCTGACCCGTGTCAGCATCGCAAAGGATTCCACGAGGCGGGACTCTGCCGAGCCGCTCACGCCGGATTCTCCCTTCGACTGCGTCTCCTCCGAGTGGACCCTCACGCCCACGACCTGCTGGATGGCGTCCTTGTATGCCTCCTCGAGTGCCTGTTTCTTCGCCTCCTTGAGGGACATCGACTCCCCGATGGTGCAGAAGCCGTTACCGACGGCACGCTTGGTTTCCTGGCCGAAAAGCAGGCAGGAAGCCGCAGAAACGGCCACCAGCACCGCAGCAGTCCGGCATCTCCAACTTCCAGCAGACGGGTTCACGGTGGGCCGCCGGCTTGCGCCCGTTGATCCTCCAAGGTGTGTCAATACTTCACCAGGACCTTTCCCTTTGCATCCCCCTGGAGTGTCGGGGTCTGTTCCACGCCGTTGATCCTGCGCGCGAAGTATGGAACCCCGTTGCTCTTGTCGGACAGATATTTATACATCTCATCCATGGTGATCTGGCCGTCTTTGTTCAGGTCGGCCGCCCGGTCATGCATCCCCTTCAGGAAAAAGTAGGTGAAGAGACCGTGCTGTTTCTCGTTGTACCAACTGGACACCTGATCACTCTTGGACGACGAGAGGGCCACGCCGTTGGCCAGCGGAAAGGAGCCCGATTCCAGTTTCAGCAGAAGCGGGCTGACGTTCTTGACCAGGTCTGCCCCGGAGAAGCAGGCATCGATCACCACGTTCACGCTCTTCGCGTTGATCTTGGAGAGGTTGTTGTAAAAGGTCTCGGTGGGGTATCCCTGAAGCTCGACGTAATTGGGGTCGCACTCCACCGGGACGAAATACCCTTTGTGATCCCGCATCCCCGGGGCGCCGTGCCCGGAATAGTAGACGAAGACATCCGAGGATCCCGGCTTGATCATGTTGAAGAGCTTACCCTGGGAATCCTCGCGCGTGCCGAAGTAGAGCTCAAAATCGCTCTTGGAAGCGTTGGTTATGAAGATCACATTCTCGTCACGGTAGCCGCACATGTCGACGAGGTAGCGGCGAATGCTCGTCGCGTCGCGCAGCGCGAAGTCCACCCTCTTGGTCTTCTCGTAGTCCGGATTGCCGATCACGATCGCGATCGCATCAGGATTGCTCATGCCGGTCGAGGGAAGATTCACGTCGACATCGACGGCGAGCGAAGGAGCGTCCTCAATCGTGGTGGATCCCATTTCCTTTGCTTCGGTGATGAATTCCATCGCACGGCGCTGTGGTTTATTGAGTGCAAGGGTCAGGGATCCGGTGGTATCGTACTTTGTCCGGGCCTCCTTCAGGCTGAAGTAGAGGGGCATATCTTTCGCCCGGTTGTTGGCATAGCAGGAGATTTTGACATCCCTGTACTCCCCGGGCTTCACGTCGCCAAGAACCTGGTGGGTCTTCGCCCCTTCCTCGAAGAAGATGTTCTCCCCCGCCGAGATGTCCACCGTCGCGCTTTTGGCAACAGATTTTCCGCGATTCTGAACGCGGGCCGTGATCTCGACGAGTTCGCGCGGCTTGATGACGTTCGTCCCTCCTTGTCCCTCGGTCATGTAATCGGCAATAATAAGGCGGGGGGGAGAAAACTCCCTGGTCTGGAAGGTGATGACGGCGGGAGGATCGAGGTCGAACCCCTTCTTTTCAAGGACCTCGACGCGGAATCGCGCCTGCGCCGTGGTGATCGTGCTCGAGGCGGTGACAGGGACGTCGATGGATCGTGTGACGCCGGCGGAGAGGTCTCCAATGTCGGGGATGATGCCCAGCGTGATACCGGGGACCTGGTTGACGGGTGTTATGCGAAGCTTGAGTTTCGAGGCGACGCCTGACCCATCATTCTTGACCTGAACGTTGATCGTTCCCGTCTCTTCGGCATCAAGGATGTTGTTCCCCGGCTCCCGAAACCCAAGCCGCACCGAGAGCGACGGGAGTTTCCTCGATGAGAAGGAGTTTCCCGCCTTTCCCCCCACGCGGCGATCCGCGGGAGCAGCAGCCGGAGCGGCCTCATCATCAGGCGGCTGGTCCACCTTCTGTTTGGGTTGTTCCCCCGCGGGGCGATCCAGGGAGAGCCTGTTGCTTCGTCCGCTCGTCGTCTGCGGAAGCGCGGGGCAGGAAACCATGAGACTGACGACACACAGTACCAGGATCGTTTTCATACGTCCCTCCTGACACACTGTTCGAGCCAATCACCGCGTTGGCCGTCCGGGCTCGGCCGGGAATCCCGTTGCCGCAGGAGGAGTCGTGGTGCTGCCATCGCTCCCCTTCTTCGAACCCAGAAGCAATACGGCCGCGCCCCCGGCAACCACCGCGCCGCCGACCCAGACAAGGGGGCTTATCCCCCCTCCGGGGGGCTCGGCCTCAACAAGGAAATAGTAATCGTCACCCGACATCCCCTCGGGGAACTCCTCAGCCGGATCCCAGAGGATCTTCCTGTCCGTTCCCGGAGTCACACCGTCTCCCACGTCGCCCGAAACGTTCTTGGGTGAATACTTGTACGTGATATCCCCTTCCCTTCTGAGCGTGACTGTGATGGAGTACGCTTTGCCGGTCTCCCCCGAAAGGTTGTAGAGGACCTGCACCTGCTGCCCCTTCTTCGAGGCGCGGACGTTTTCGACGGAGTACGCTTCACCGGGCCGGCCAAAACACAGGGCGGACGGAAGCAGCTCCGCCGGAAAAACAAGGAGCAGCAGGGCGGCTACGGACCTGAGCCAGGGTTGAAGGTGACGCATGCATCCCTCCACGAGGTGAATCGTGAAAACTACTTTACCAGAAGCGCCTTGGACACCATGGTCTTCCCGCCCGCCTGCAATCGAATCATGTAGGCCCCGGTCGCAAGCGTCCGGCCTGCTCCATCGATGCCGTTCCAGGTGAACCAGTATCTCCCCGCCTGAAGCCTCCCCCTCTGCAGCACGGCCACTTCCGCTCCCAGCATGTTGTAGACCGTCAATGCCACGTCGGACTCGCGGGGAACGGCAACGGGGATTGTCGTGGACGGATTGAACGGGTTCGGGAAGTTCTGGTCGAGCGCGAATTCGGCCGGAAGAGCAGAGGCGAGCCTGTCCTGAACCGAACCGTGCCGTCCGACGAGAACCGAGAACCTGCTCCTGGCGAGTACCGGGGTGAAGACATAGGACGAGTCCGACCTCAGGTCCACCGCCCGCCCGTTCTGTTCGTCAATCAACCACACCTCATATGCGGGCGGCACCTTCGCCACGCCCGAGAAGTGAACAGACACCCGGCTCCCCTGCTTTGCGCTGAGGTCGAACGGCCACTCCTGTGCACCATCGGACTCCGGCCTGATATCGGTGGCATATGCGGGGAACACCGCATCCAGGTCGGGCCGGTTGAAGCTGGCTGAAATTCCTCCGTCGAGCAGTCTGGGTTTGTGATAGTTCAGCTTCCTGGCCAGGGCAGAGGGCTGTGCAACAACGCCGAGTGAAGCCGTATTGTCGCTCACCACACCGTCGCTCACCTTGATCCCGATTCGCCATTTCACCGGATCGGGTGCCTGGGCGATGGTGATCCCGGAGGTCAGGGAGTACGGGATTTTGAGGAGTATGGCATTGTTCGCGTTATAGTAGTAGTAGCCGGCATAGGGGTCAAAGGTCGTCGACAGGCCGTATGAGCCGGTGAATCCGTAGATGGGCTCTGAAATGCCGTTGTACGTCTGGATGCTCGACCAGGCAATGCTGCCGGTGAAGGGGTTGGTGATCAGGTTCCATCCGGTGTGCAGCGGGATTTCAGCTTCCCTGTTCGCATTCAGCAAAGCGGTAGCGACATTGATGTTGAGTGTAATCGGGCCGTCGCCGATCACCCAGAACGCCCTGCCCGTGGTGCAATTGAACGTGGATGTGCCGTCGTAGCGGACAATGTAGCTGCTGCTGCCGCCGTTGTCCCATGAGACGCGATAGTTGAGTTCGTTCTTATAAGACGTAGGAAAAAGGACTTGGACCCCGAATTGGGAGTTCCCCGGGAGTCCTACCAGCCTNNTAGTCCGTCGTGATGTACGAGGATGCCCCCGAGTGGCTGGGGAGCGGGATGGTGTTGACAAGCGCGTAGCTTGAAGGGTACGCTGCCTTGTTCTCCGACCAGACGCCTCGCGTCGTGCCCGCAAACAACGCCGACGCGCTTGAGGCAAGCGACAGGATGCTGTGGCCGGCCAAAGCCCCCGCACCCTCGGCCGTCCATGTTGCGCCGTTGTTCGTTGAGACGTAGACACCCCCATACAGTCCTGCGTAGAGCGCCGTCCCGCTCACGGCGAATGAATAGACATAGGCGCCGGGGGGGGGCGGCAGTCCGGAGTTCACGGCAGTCCAGCTCGCGCCGTCGTTGGTGGAAAGGAACACCCCCGTGCCGAACGTCCCCGCATACAGATTGCTGGACCCCGTCCCGCCTGTGGGGGGACTGACCGCCAGTGCATAGACATTCGCGCCGGCGGGTAGCCCGATGCTCGCGACAGTCCAGCTCCCCCCGTTGTTGGTGGAACGAAAGACGCCAGTGCCGAAGATCCCCGCGAAGAGGTTCGGCGTTGTCCCGGCCGCGGCGGGGGTGGTCGCAAGAGCATAGACGCTCGCATTTACCGGAAGTCCGCTGTTCACGGCGCTCCAGCTTGCTCCCCCGTTGGTGGAGAGAAAAGCCCCGTTCCCGTCCGTGCCGGCAAAGAGATTCACCCCGGTCGGGCCGGAGCCCGTTCCGGTCGTGAAGGCCCGGACATACGATGTAGCCGGCAGCCCGTTGGTCATTGGGCTCCAGGAAAAGCCGTTAAGGGTTATGTAGTAGGCGCCATTCCCGTTTGTGCCTGCAAAAAGAGTGGTATCGCTGATGGCAAGCGTGTAGATGGTGGTGCTTGGCAACCCGGCGCTGATATTGATCCAGTTCGAGCCGTCATCCGTCGAAGCAGAGACGCCGTCGTTGGTGCCGGCAAACAGAGCCTTCGGGCCGGTCCCACCCGGCGCGGGGCTGGCGGCCATTCCCCAGACGTATGTGCCCGTCAACCCGACTCTCGCCGGACTCCATGATGAACCGTTGTTGCTGGAGAGGTAGACTCCGCTGCTGTTTGTGCCCGCGAAAATGCTGGTCCCTATCGCGGCGAGAGACGAGATGTGCGTGTTCGTCAGCCCGATATCCACCGGTGTCCAGGTCGTGCTGCCTCCGGTGGAGAGGTAGACGCCGGCCGAAGTTCCGGCGAACACGCTCGTGCCGCTGGATGCGATCGAAGATATCGTCGTGCTACCGAGTCCGCTTGGGATCCAATTCGTTCCGCTGTCGGTCGTTCGGTAGACCCCGTCATTAGTCCCAGTATACAGGGTGGACCCGTTGACATAGAGAGAATAGATGTAGTTGACCGAGGTGAGCGCGGAGCTGACATCCGTCCAGGTGGCACCATTGTCGGTGGTCCGATAGATGTAACCTGTATTACTGCCGGCGAACAGGCTTGTCCCGATGACGGCCAGGGCGGTGATGGTGGTGTCTGGGAGGGTCGCGCTCACGCCGCTCCAGTTTGCGCCTCCGTCTCTGGAAATGTATACCGCATACCCGCTCGTCCCGGCAAACAGGTTGGTGCCCATGACGGCAAGAGCATTGACGGTCGCGAATCCCAGCCCGGAGGCGCTCCACGTGGCCCCGTTATCCGAGGAAACATAGACGCCGGAGCCGGAAGTCCCGGCGAAGAGACTCGCCCCGCTCGTGGCAAGCGACCGCACGGTCAAGCTTATCAAACCGCCGGCATTCCAGCTCGTTCCGTTGTTGGTCGACCCGAACACCCCGCTCGACGTTCCGGCGTACAATGACGAACCGCTCACCAGAAAAGTCCGCACGTTGGCCCCGTACGGTCCGCTTGTTTGCGCCCACTGGGCCGGCAGGTGCGCCGGGAACGCGATGACCAGCGCAATGACTGCCGCCAATGCGAGTACAGCACGATGACAAACGTGAAAATTCCGGGAGAGGAAAACGGTGGCGTTCATTATTCGGGTCCCGTCTCTGGAAAGAACCTTTTTTACGTTGATCCTGATGATGGGACTAGCAGAAGTGAAGGAGGCACATGCGCAGGCAACCAGGGGCGTCGGGGTGTCTTCACAGGACCGCAAGAGTCGAAGCTCCCTTCCCGGGATTGCCGGGAATCTGGCTGAAGTTCCAAAGGACAAAACCCGAAGGTGCCGAATCGTCAGAGTGGACCGGTGAAACCATAACGCTCGACGGCTCAGCGCTTGGCAGCCTGGCTGAGGTGCGTCTCGCGTTAAGATAGTAATGGTTTAGTCGGTTGTCAATACGTGGCTAATTTCAATGTATTATGTGTTGTGCGGAGAGTGATCCAGCCTCCATTTGCTATCAGCCGCATCTCCATGGAGTGGGGACCCAGCGTTCAGAGCACATCAGGCGACCAGTTGTCCTCCTAGAGCCGGTAACCGGCGCTCAGACCGCACCATGAGGATACATGTCCATGTTGAGTCGGGAGCCAGGGCTCAGACCGAATCCTTCGGTGCTTGGCTCTCGGGGGTTTGGAGCCAGCGATGAGACCATGCCTTGCGCTACTTGGCCCTCAGGGGTCGGGAATTCTCAAGTTCCAGCCGGAACTTCCATCGCACGTTCCTGTATCTCGGAAATCCGCCTCGAACGGTGTCGTCTCCACAACAGAAATGTGACGGAGAGCATCAAGACCACCGTCCCGGCGAAGCCTTGTTCCGGGTCGAAGAGCACCCTGGACTTCCCTACAAACAGCGCTTGCTGGTCCATGAAGCCGAAGAGATTATATTCCAACGAGTTCCAGAGCGCGTGAAAGGCCGCTACGGGGATAAGGCTGCGAGATTCCATGAACAGCAGGCTGAGCGAGGCACCGAGCAGCAGCATGTTGACCAAATAGAGGGGAGCCCGCAGAGTGCTGAAGCCTGCTCCCCAAACTGCGATGGGGAGATGCCAGAGGCAGAAGACCATGGAGGAAATTCCGAGCGCCTTCAGTTCGCCCAGGGGGAGCAGCTTGCCCAGGAGATAGCCCCGGAACATCAGTTCCTCAGTAACGAACTCCAGCAGGAACAGGATCGCGCCATTAAGAGCCAGGATACCCAGCAGCCCTGAAATGGATGACACCTGAGTCCCGCTGAAAGGGTTGTGGAGTGCGGTCAGAGGCCGGATTTCGGCCGTCCCGGAGATGAGATCTCCAAGCCCGGCCGAACCCAACAGGATAACGGGCAATGCCAGTCCCCGGGCAATCTGCCCCCACGTGCACCAGCGAAAACCCAGGCTTGCGATCGTAGCCTTGTGCACATACTTTTGGAGCGGAAAAATGGCCAGCCCCATCAGCAGGACCAGCACCTGAGATGCCGGGCCCCAGTGTAGCGCCCAACTCAAGCTTCCAAACAGGAAACAGACCAAAAAATAGAGTACGAGGGGAAGCATAAATTGGCCCCTGAATTAAGGCCTTGTCAATGACGGAAGAAGGTAGTCTGAAACCGGCCGAGTTATTTAATACTATACTTTACATAATGGTTACGTTTATAAGACTTTATACGTAAATGATTTACACTTTCATTATGAAGTTTATTCTACTGGACCGACCACCTCTCTAAGAGATGAGTCAGCGCAGCATGAGACGCATTTCATTCGTCGCCTTGAAGCCAAGTTGCTCGTAGAGAGGCTTCCCATCGGGACTGGCATGCAGCAGCACCGTGCCGAACCCCTCATTCCGGCACCATGTGATCATGGTCAGCATCAGTTTCCGGGCAAGACCCTGCCGTCGATAGGCATGTTCCGTGTACATATTGACAATCACAGCACGCTTCGGAAATGGATCAGTTGGACTCGGGAGATAGTCGGTTACAACGAGGCCGCCTCCGGCAACAACCTCATTCGAGGCAGTCTCCATCAGCCATTCCTGAAACCTGCCGTTTTCCAGCCGCTCGGCAAAGAACGCCCTGGAGGTCAACAGCATGGCAGAGATCGCGGCCTGATCCTGATGTCCCATATCCAGAAACATGTTCCGCCGATGGTGCATGATAATNNCACTTCAGCCGTCAGGTTGAATCCACAGGATGCCTACCCTCCGGTCCGGCCGGCATCGCCTGACAGCTTTTCCATGTCATTGATACTGGAAAGGCCGTCCGAGGATATGTCCTTATCTAAGAAGAATGAGGGATTTAGTCTGCACCCGGTCTCCTGGCCCGCCTTCGGCAGGACTCAAAGGGTGGGCATGCAGGCGGTAGAAGTAGACGCCCGAAGCAAGTCCGCCGCCATCCAAGACAACCTGATGTTTCCCAGCATCCTGCCTCTCATGCACAAGGGTCCTCACCTCCCTCCCAAGAAGGTCATAGACGACAAGCAGCACCTGACTTGCAGCCGGGAGCAAATAGCCGATCGTTGTCTGCGGGTTGAAGGGGTTGGGAAAGTTCTGATAGAGTGCGAATTCCGTGGGCCTGCTGCTTCCCGGTCCGATGTCATCGAAAACCAGTGGAACAAATCGTGCGTAAATATGGGACGTCCCCGTCCTGTTGCTCTCCCACACAACAGGTACTCTCGTGTATCCCTGGAAGTAGCCGGTCTCTGATGAGATCGTCGCATTCCGGTTATACCCCCTGCTCCGTACCGTATCGTTCTCAAATGAGAGTGGCGCGAGGAACACGAGTGCGGAATCAGGTCCCCGGTACTTTTCATACAGACAGACGTCGAACCCGGCGGCCCCGCCGAAGCTTAGCGCGTCGCGCTTGGTGACCATGGGGATCTTGTAGCCCCTCGGATTCCTGTCTTCGGACAGCGGATCGTTGGAGAGGTTAGTCAGTGACGAAAAATACGAGGGCCCGTTGGTAAAGACGTCCGGACTGCCTCCCGCCAGCGATTCAAAGACTATGGTCTTGGGATTGTAGTCCAGGCAAAACCTCGGATTGGAGCATTGCTGTCGGACAAGAAGGGTCTCTGAGTCGGACACTACCGTTTGGGAATCCCTGCCGACAGTTCGATACAGGAAAGCATCCAATCCGGAGCTCTTCGCGGTCCAGACAAGTCCCGCCCGGTTGTAGAGAAATCCCCCCTGGAGGTCATACGCCACGGAATCCGCCGAGCTGACGGCAAGCGTTTCAGGCGTGGTCGATGTCGTGGGGCCCTGGAACAAACCCATGATGGCTTGACCACGCTTCCATGCGAACAGGAAGAGCGAGTCGCGCACTGGAACGACCCGTACGGCCGTATTGTCAAGCGAATCGCTGGCCAGGAGACGGGGACCCGACCACACTGAGTCGCTCCCCTCCAGTGAGCAGTACAGAATCTGCCATCGGCCGTGTTTAAGGCATTGCCACGCCGCCACGTTGCGGACCCGGTTCGTCATTTCGCTGTAGTACGACAACTGCGCATAGTCGGGCTTCATCTGAAGATCGGGGAGTCCGCGCGTCGCGAGGATGACAACAGAGGAATCCCATGTGCCTGAAGCCGGATGATACCGCATGGCCGCGATCTGGGATTCTGTGGGAGTCCAACGCTCGAACACAAGCCATGAGGAGAGACCCCCACCATACCCAAAACCCCCGCTCTTCATCACCGGGTTGTGGTCTTCATAGGGCCCCGTCGTGACCGTGTCGACCGGNNAGTGACCCCGCAGCAAGCAGGATCTTCACGAACGCATGAGGTTGCAGCATTGGTCCCTCCCTGTGAGGTCTGTAAGCAGAGAATCAATTGACTGGGCTCACGCGACGCTCCCAGCACTTCCGGACCACCGGCCGCCATCCCTGGACGCAATCACCATGCCTTCGCCAGGACCGTCAAGCGCCGCGATGAGCTGGCCTCGATCCGACCAGACCGCGCTGCGTCCCGGCGTTCTGTATCCCCCTGAATCCGCTCCATGGTTCGCCATCATTGCGAGCATGGAGTGGCGCCCGGCGTACTCCTGCATGCGCCGTGCGCTCCGCGCGTATCCCGTGTCGGATTCGAGAACGCTGGCCAGGTAGACGGTCGCGCCGGAGGCGGCCGCCCGGGCAACGTGTTCCGGATGGGAGATCTCCGCGCAAATCGCGGGCGAAACAGACTCCCCGCCGAGAGGAATCAGCAGGTCTCTCCTGCATGGCGCGAAGGTCGTTTCTTCGCCCGAACCGAGATGAAACTTTGTATACAGTGAGACTGACCGGTCAGGAAACAG
>PMBF01000042.1:0-676 GCA_003152875.1 Ignavibacteriota bacterium
ATCTTTGTCGACCACCTTGCCCCTGAGTGTGCCCGTGCCCGCGGACAGCGAGACCTGGACTCCCAGCAGGCACAGCAGCATACAGGCAACAACACCTCGACGGTATCTAGTACTCATGAGCATGATTCTCCTCCTCAGAGATGCTTACGTATGATCTCTTGCATCCCCGCGGACTATGTATCGCGAGACGCGAGAGGGATTCACGGATAGTAGATTGGGAATGAGATGACCCGAATGTGCCCTCTTCAACGAAACAATCATGATGCCATCTCTGCACTCGCCGGAACGGCCCTGAATGAGGGAAAAACCCCTCCGGCATCGGGGTGAGTCTTATTGTTATTATAATGATTCACATTATGATAAAGAGCAACAACCCTTTCCATGGAACTGATGCCGCATCATCGAAAGGGAAAACGCCTCGCTCCTGCAAAGGTGAAGAGACAAGTGGAAGGGATGAGAATAGTGCGCTGCATTGGGCTGAAAGTGTAAAGCCAGGGGTCTGGAGCCCGAAGCTGGGAAAATGTCGAAGAAATTTCCGGGCAGGAAAACCCTCATTATCCAAGATAGTCCTCGAATGAGGCGTGTGAAAAGCATCATGAGCATGTGAGTTGAAGACTGGAAGGACCCTCACCTGACGAAGATACGACCCCCGGCACGACGAATATACTCCAAGGAC
>PMBF01000042.1:703-4499 GCA_003152875.1 Ignavibacteriota bacterium
TTTGCCGCTTCACTTTTGCCAATCGTCGGTCCGGAACGATGTCGCAGGGAGCCCGTCTTTGTTGAAAAGTGTCGCCGCAGGTGCGTTCGTGAATGCATACCGGACAGCAAGCGGGTGTGGGATTTCGGGGTTTGAGACAATGAGCCGGTCGCCCGAGACCTTCACCGTCGCGCTCCGGAACACGCTATCGGGTCCTGCGATCTGGAACCCGTTTTGGCCGTTCGCATCTTCCACGACCAGCCCCTTCCCGGCGTGCTCGAATTTCAGCTCGACAACACCGGAATGTACCCGCACTTTTGAAAGAAGAGGACCTGAATACGCGACGGTGCGCCCGTACGTTCTTGCCAGCGCCCAGCGGGCGAGCCGCTCGCCTACCGCAGGCTTGTTCGCGGGGTGAATGTTCTTCGGGTTGCCGATATCCAGCGTCACGGCCATCCCGGTGTTCTTCAGCGCGAGGGTCTTGAGCTGCGCCTCCCTGAGGAGCTGTGACCGGTCCCGCACTCCATACTCGTACGGAGCAATCTGCACATAGTAGAAGGGCAAGGAAGGAGATGCGAAGGCGTCACGCCAGTTCGAGATCATCATGGGGAAGAGCCGCTCGTACAGCATCGGGTTCCCGACGTTGGATTCCCCCTGGTACCAGATCGCTCCCTTGATGGTGAAGGGGACGAGCGGCGCGATCATGCCGTTGAACAGCGTGGTCGGTGTGGACGGCCCGATGCCGATCGGCAGACTTGGCCTGGTGAAGAACTTCTCGCCTTTCGCTCCGAACACGTGGAGCTTCCCGCCGTACAGCTCAGCCACCGGCAGGTACTTCCAGTCGCCGGAAAGCGGGATGCTGTCGGCAACGCCGGCCGGATGGACGTTCATCGGTTCCCTGTTCCCCCAGATCCCGCCTCCCCCCTGATAGTCAAGGACACGCACCGCGACGCAGAGGTTTGAATCGGTCACCGCGGCCGCGGGCACGCTGTACACACGGGGGACCTTATAGGCGCCTTCCGTCTCAATCCCCCCGACGCGCTTCCCATTCACAAACGTCACGTCCATGTCGTCGACCGGACCCAGCTCCACGACCAGATCCTTTCCGACCCACGAGGATGGGATCCTGAGGTGCTTCCGGAACCAGACCGCCCCGTCGATATCCCCCAGCTCAGTCGATTCCCAGTAGACGGGCAGCCTCATGACATGCCAGCCGGTCTCGTCGTACGCGATACGCGAGCAGGAGTCATCGTTGAAGTGCAGGTCCTTCCAGCGGTTGGCCGGGTCATCCTTCCGGATCTCCACGGTCGGGAACTGTTCGAGCCATCGGTCGACACGTACGCGGCTCTCCTTGCTCGCAGCGAGCTTCTGCATGGTGGTGTCGAACTCCGGAACCTTTGCGATCGTCTCCGTGCTCATCCATGCCTCCACCGGCGTCCCTCCCCAGCTCGAGTGAATCATCCCCACGGGGACATGAAGCGCCTGCTGCAGGCTCTTCGCGAAGAAGTACGCGGTGGCGCTGAACCCCGGGGCAATCACGGGAGAAGATTCCACCCACTGCCCGATGCAGGTGGATTCGGGGACCGCGGAAGTCTGGCGTGTGACCGTGAAAAACCTGATTGCGCAGTTGGCGGAGTTCCGGACCTCAAACCCCGAATTTTGGATTGTGTCGCTCGGAGGCCACCCTGAGAGCGGCATCTCCATGTTGGACTGCCCCGAACATAACCAGACCTCTCCCGTCATCACGTTGTTCATGTACAGGACGGACGAGCCGCCGGAACGAACCTCGATGACAAACGGTCCGCCTGCCCGGGGCGTTTTCAGTTTAACGTTCCAGGCTCCGTTAGCCCCTATCGTCCCTTCAGCATGTCCCCCCCATGAAGCCGAGAGTGCGACCGGTTGGCCGGGCACCCCCCATCCCCAAACAGTGACGAGACTTGCCTGCTGGAGGACCATGTTGTCGCCAAAGAGCGGAGCGAGACGGAACTCGGATCCTGACGCAGCGGCTCCGGCGATCCCGAGGATAAACACGGAGATGAGTGCGATTCGTTGCATGCGATTCGGATGAGAGGTGAGAGATGGTGCGCGTGTTCGATTCAGAACCGAATATACACAAACTCTTCGTCAATAGCGCAATCGCGGCGCCATGATTCTGATCTTCCCTTTTCCCTTCAGTCCCGGCCGACTTATCATTAGCATAAGTTCTTATCAAATTGATAAGCCGGCAAGCCCTTCGCGAGGACAAGTCAGACAATACTGGCGGCTTTCGGGAGCATCCCGGTGGCATCATTTGTGACATATCAGGCACGGGAGTTCCCCCCGCCATCTTCCGAGGAGCATAGTATCATGCAAATCAGCTTCACCGATCTGGCGATCATCCTCTCGTATTTTGCAGTGATCATAGGGCTGGGGATGCTCGTCTCCAGGCACCGCATCAAGGACATCAACGGCTATTTCCTCGGCAGCAATGCGCTCCCCTGGTGGGACAAGCTGGACGAGCTCAGTGCACCGGCAGTCACAGATGTGCCGGAGCTTTCCCCCGGCATTGTTTCGAATGCATCCATCAACCTGGCAGGGACAGACAAATGACACGACAAGAATTCGACAGGAGCCTCAAAGCGCTCGTCGATGCGCATGAGCGCTTCCTGGCGGCCCCGAACGCAGTTGCGAAGGGAAGCAACGGCGTCTACTATCGCTATGCCCGTCCCGTCGTCACCGCTCAGCACGCCCCCATCAGCTGGCGCTATGACATGTGCTACGACACCAACCCGTTCCTGCTGGAGCGCATCGGCGTCAACGCCGCCTTCAACGCGGGCGCAATCGAGCACGAAGGGAAGGTTCTCCTGTTCGTCCGCGTGGAAGGCGCGGACCGGAAATCCTTCTTCGCGGTCGCCGAATCGCCGAACGGGATCGACAATTTCCGCTTCTGGGACTATCCTATCGTCATGCCGGAGACCGACGACCCCGACACCAACGTGTACGACCTGCGCGTGACGAAACACGAGGACGGCTGGTTCTACGGCCTGTTCTGTTCCGAGCGCAAGGACCCCGCCGCGCCGAGGGGTGATCTCTCTTCCGCCACTGCGCAGGGAGGCATCGCCCGGACGAAGGACTTCAAGACCTGGGAGCGGCTGCCCGACCTGAAGACCGCTTCCCCCCAGCAGCGGAACGTGGTGCTCCATCCGGAGTTCGTGCAGGGGAAGTATGCCTTCTATACCCGTCCGCAGGACGGCTTCATCGAGGCCGGCTCGGGCGGAGGCATCGGGTGGGGACTCTCCGCAAGCATGGATCCGGCCGTGATCGACAACGAAATCATCATCGATGACCGCGCCTACCACACGATCAAGGAGGTCAAAAACGGCCTCGGGCCGGCTCCCATCAAGACGGCAAACGGCTGGCTCCAGCTTGCCCATGGCGTCAGGAATACCGCAGCCGGACTCCGGTACGTTCTCTACCTGTTCCTCACCGATCTCCGGAACCCCTACAAGGCCATCGCACGGCCGGCGGGATACTTCATCGCACCTGAGGGGGAAGAACGCGTGGGAGACGTTTCCAACGTGGTCTTCAGCAACGGATGGGTGAAGCGGGACAACGGAGATGTGCTGATCTACTACGCGTCATCAGATACCAGGATGCACGTCGCCAGCTCATCGGTGGACCGGCTGATCGACTACGTTTTGCATACCCCGGAAGACGGTATGCGCAGCGCAGCAAGCGTGCAGCAGCGGATTCAATTGATAGAGCGGAACCTGCGGCTGGCGAAGAAAGCGTAGCGCACGCCGTTCACGCGTTCCCTGCTGCCCGCGATGGCCACGCT
>PMBF01000060.1:0-29762 GCA_003152875.1 Ignavibacteriota bacterium
TGGGTCCCGACGTGGGTCCCGATGAACAGGGCAATCACGCCGGGCTCTGAAGCGGTGATGTGATATATCCCCGTTCCCTGGCATAGTCGTAGAGTTTTGCCTGAAGGAGCTTTCGCCCCCGGTGCAGGCGTGAGCGTACCGTGCCGAGCGGGCAGTCGACAAACTGGGCGATCTCCTCATACGTCAGTCCCTCGATGTCGCAGAGGATGACCACGGTCCGGAAATCTTCGGGCAGGTGGCCCACGGCCGAGGAAACGTCGTCATCGAGCAGGTTGCTGAAGACGGTCTCCTGCAGGTCGTTGGAATCGGTGGACTCGTCGCGGATGGACGTGTAAAAATTCTTGATCTCATCGTAGTCCACCGTATCGGGCTCCTTCGACTCCTTACGGTACCGGTTGATGTATGAGTTCTTCAGGATCCGGAACAACCATGCGCGGATGTTGGTCCCCTGTTCGTACTTGTCCCAGAAACGGTAGGCCTTGAGATAGGTTTCCTGCACGAGGTCGTCGGCGTCAGCGGGGTTGCCCGTCATCCTCAGCGCGAAGTTGTACAGGAGATCTGCGTGTGCGAGCGCTTCCCCCTCGAATGCCCGCTGCTTCTCGTTCTTGTTGACCGTCATCGGCTTCCACAATTGTTAGAAGTGGGACATGATTGAAGAGCATTGACGTACTCCGCATCCCGGGGCTCCCGAACGAGTCTTCCTCCGAGCCATTGCTCCCCCTTCTCTCCGGAAGCCCCCAGGATACAGGATTCCAAATCTATTTTCCCGCCCGCTTCTGCGGCGGTGCTCCCAACAGCCGGCCGCTCTTTTACCCTGCAACCTTCGCTTCAGGAGCTCAACGATGCTGAGCAATGGTAGAGAATGCCGAATGGATAGCCAATAAGGGAAGAAGCGTAATTTCAGGCGAGGGAAGGGTTTGGAGCGGCTAGAGTTATTGCTCTAGAGCAACGCCACCGCCCGCGGCGAGGAATCTCCCGGCCGCTGGGGTCTGTCAGACGGTCCGGGAAAAGATGGGTGTCTTCCTGGTCATGCCGTCCAGGTAGGCGTCGAAGGGCATCGCAATATTGCGGAGCAAGAGACGGCCGGCTTCCGGGATCGCGATCCTGTCATCCCGGATCTCCACGAGGCCGTCGTCCTGCAGCGAAGCGAGGGCATTCAGCGAAGAGGCGAAGTAGTCGTGGAACGCGATATCGAAGCGCCGTTCGACGTCGCGGATATCGAGTTCGAGATCACACATCAGGCGCATGATGACGTGCTTGCGCAGGACATCATCGTCGGTCATGTGGTACCCGACGTGGGTGGCAAATTCGCCGGAGCCGATGGCGCGGTAGTAGGCGGGGAGCGTTTTCTGGTTTTGAGCGTAGACGCGGCCGAAGTGTCCGATGGAGGACATTCCGAGTCCGTAGAGATCGGCTCCGGACCTGGTGGAGTATCCCTGAAAGTTCCTGTACAGGGTCTTGCCGCGCTGGGCCCGGGCGAGCTCGTCGTCCGGCTTCGCAAAATGATCCATCCCGATATAGGCGTAGCCATTCGCCGCGAGGGTCTCGATGGTCATCTTGAGGATCTCGAGCTTCCGTTCGGGGGTGGGGAGATCGGCCTGAAGGATCAGTTTCTGATGGGGCTTGAGCCACGGGACATGGGCATAATTGAAGACGGCGATGCGATCGGGGTCGAACGTCAGGATGCGCCGGACAGTTTCCTCGAACGATCGCACGGTCTGGAACGGCAGCCCGTAGATGAGATCCACATTGACGCTGGTGAACCCCAGCTCGCGCGACCAGGTGAGGACGTCGCGGGTCATGTGCTCGGGCTGCACCCGGTTCACCGCCTCCTGGACGCGCGGGTCAAAATCCTGGACCCCCATGCTCATCCGTTTGAAGCCTGCCTCGGCAAGCGCGGCAATATGGTCGCGGTTCAGCTCGCGGGGATCGATCTCCACGCTGCACTCGGCATCCGGGGCAAAGGCAAAACGCGATCGGATGTATGACGCGACATCGCGGATCTGNNTTCAGGTACCGGTTGTATTCCTCGATCCGGCTCCTGTCCCGGGTGACCAGCATGGTGCAGCCGCAGAAATAGCAGAGGGTGTCACAGAAGGGGAAATGGAAATAGAGCGAGAGGCCGGTATCCGTGCCGGGGGAATTGGAGTCCCGGAGGGCTTCCCGGTATTCGGTTGCGGTAAAGGACGGGCTGAAGAGGGGCGCCGTGGGGTAGCTGGTGTACCGGGGCCCCGGACGATCGTACTTCTTCAGCAACGACAGATCGATATTGGAGAACGGACTACCCATGCAAGTTCCTCAGCGCAAAGGGGCCGCCCCGGAAGGCAGCCCACCGGAGTACTATACGCAGATCGGGGTCGAGTTGCAAGGAGGCCGGGCTCTTCCGGCCCCGCAGCCGGGCGTCATCGCCGCACAGGCTCTTCGCACGAAACCGGGGGGAAAAGCGGAGTGGGGGGATCACTGGACCATGAGGGTCGGAGTGATTTCCACGATGGCGGCGATCGAATTCGCCACCAGGCAGTGTCTCGAGGACTCCTTGAGCAGGTTCTGCACCTCGTCCTCGAACTCCTGCGAGGGGATGACGATGGTCGGGAAGATCACGATGCGGGTGAACCGGTAGTCGCCGTCCACGAAATCCAGAACACCGTTGGCGTGGCTCCGGTAGGACGTGACCGGGACATCCGCCCTCGCGGCGAACCCCATGAAGGTGGACATGTGGCACATCTCCACCGAGGCGACGAACATCTCTTCGGGCGTCCAGACGCCGCACTCGCCCTTGAATTCCGGCGGACTGGAGATGCGGAGCGTGGGCTTTCCCTCGGAGGAGAGGAGGCCCGACCGCCCCTCGAGCCAGGCTGCGGACGTGCGGTAGGTGAATGATCGGTGGATCATGTTCTTCTCATCCGGCGTCTGCATCATGACGACACCGCCCTGTTCCGATCCAGCAACAGGGTGCGCGTGTAGGGGATCAACCCTCCCGCATCGATGATCGCCTGCCGGGCAGCCGGCAGCTCCTGGAGAGGGACCGTTGTACCCGTCGTCACGTTGATCACCGAGGCACCATCGAAGGCGAGCTCGTCACCGGCGGAAGCCGCCACCCCGGGGGCGCTCACAACGCGCAGGCCGAGATTGATCGAGTTCTGCAGGAAGATGCGGGCAAAACTCCCGGCAACGATGACAAGGTCATATCCCTTCAGGGCGGAGACGGCCTGCTCGCGCGACGATCCGCAGCCGAAGTTTTTGCCGGCCACAAGAACGCTTCCCGCGGAGATCCTGCCGGCGCGGAGCTCTGCGTTGAAGGCACCATCATCCGCAAAGGCGAACTGCGGCGTTTCCGAAGGCAGGACGGTCGCCATGTAACGGCCCGGATAGATCACGTCGGTGGAGACATCGTCGCCCACTGCATACACTACGGTTGCCATGGTCAGATGCCTTTCCGGGGATCGGTGATGACGCCGGTCAGGGCAGACGCGGCCGCTACAGCCGGCGAACAGAGATAGACGCTGCCTGTGGGGTTGCCCATACGCCCCTTGAAATTCCGGTTGGTCGTCGAGAGGGCGGTTTCCTGGTCCCCCAGCGCACCCTGGTGGACGCCGAGGCATGGACCACAGCCGGGATTCATCACCACCGCGCCCGCACAGACCAGATCATTGATGAAGCCTTTCTCCAGTGCCTGCCGGTAGATCCGTCCCGACGCGGGAAAGACCAGCATGCGGACGCTGTGGGAGACCTTTCTCCCGCGCAGAACGCGCGCCGCGGCCTCCAGGTCGTCGAGGCGTCCGTTGGTGCAGGAGCCGATGACGATCTGATCGATCTTCGTGCCTTCGACGGCCGTCACCGGCTTCACATTGTCGACGGTATGGGGACACGCGACCTGAGGCTCCAATCCGGCCACGCTGATCTCCAGCACCCGTTCGTAGACGGCGTCCAGGTCGGGAATGACGAGATCCACCTGTTCCCGGACGCCCGCTTCGTTCCGGAGGTAGCGCATGGTCTCCTGGTCTGCCGGAACGCAGCCGGAGGTTGCGCCCGCCTCGACCGCCATATTGCAGAGCGTGAGCCGTCCCGACATCGGCATCCGGCGGATGGTGTCTCCGTGGAACTCCAGAACCCTGAAGGTCGCGCCGTTTGCGGTGAGCCTCGCAATGAGAGAGAGGATCAGGTCCTTCGGTCCGACATGCCTGGGAAATGCGCCGGTCACCACGATCTTGATGGTGGCGGGGACTTCGACGTTCAGTGCGGCCCCGAGCGTCCAGACACTCGCCATCTCGGTGGCGCCGATGCCGAACGCAAAGGCGCCGAGGGCCCCATGGCTCGTCGTGTGCGAATCTGTTCCGACGATCACCGCGCCCGGGCGTACGTACCCGTTCTCAGGCAGCACCTGGTGGCAGATGCCGCCAAGGTCTCCCCGGATATCATGAAACTTCGTGATCCTCTGGGCGCCGACAAATTCCCGGACTTTGCGCTGATTGGTGGCGGTCTTCGAGGATTCGGCCGGCACGCGGTGGTCGAAGATGATCGCAATGCGTTCAGGATCCCAGACGCGGGGTTCGCACCCGGTGCCTTCGAACACCTCCATGAACTGGTTGATGACGAGGGCGGCGTTCTCATGTGACATCGCCAGGTCCACCCGGGGTTCTACCACATCCCCCGCACGGACCGCCGGCCGTCCCGATGCACGCGCCAGGATCTTTTCCACTACCGTCATTCCCATGCCGCTCCTTCTCAGATGAATGGACCATCCCTGTGCCCGGTACCGGGGGGNNGCCCAGGTTCTCCACGGGGATTTCCTGCAGGGCGCCGCGATGCTGCATTTGGGCGGAGCTCAGGGCTTCCTCCAGCCCCAGGATCCCACCGGACGGAACCCCCTTTGCATTGAGCCTGTCGACCCACTCCGCGGTGGGGTGCTCCATGAGCTTCGCTTCGAGGAGCCGTGTGAGCTCCTTCCTGTTTTTCTTCCGGGCATCGCGTCGCTCGAACCGCGGGTCGGTCTTGAGCTCTGGCACGCCGAGCGTGTCCGCCACCGCCTCCCAGTGCTCCTGTTTGTTCGCGGCGATGTTGACGTAGCCGTCCTGCGTTGCAAAGGTACCGGAGGGCGCGGCCGTTACGTTGTCGTTTCCCATCAGCGCCGGCCGCTGGCCGCCGATGAGCAGGTTTGCGGCCACCCAGCCCATGAGCGGCATGATCGAATCGAGAAGGGCGATGTCGATGCACTGTCCTTCCCCCGATGTCTCCCGTTCATAGAGGGCTGCCATGATGGCGAAGGCGGCGTTCAGGCCTCCTACGGTATCGCAGACCGGAAAGCCCGTCCGGAGCGGGTTGAGCCGTTCGTCGCCGTTGATCGCCATGACCCCGCTCAGACCCTGGATGATCTGGTCGTAGGCAGGCTTCATCGCGTCGGGTCCGGTCTGGCCGAACCCGGAAATCGCGCAGTAGATGAGACCCGGGTTGACGCCGCTCAGGACTTCATAGGACAACCCCAGCCGGTCCATGACGCCGGGCCTGAAGTTCTCGACAACGACATCGGCCCGGGCAGCCAGTTTCATGAAAATGGCTCGTGCCTCGGGCTCCTTGAGGTTCAGCGTGAGCGACTTCTTGTTGGCATTCTGCGCCAGAAAGCTGGTCCCCATGAGCCGCTCATTGAGTGCGGGCACGTTGCCCAGCTTGCGCGCAAGATCTCCCTCCAGCGGGTTCTCGATCTTGATCACCTCCGCGCCGAGCAGCGCCAGATGGAGCGTGGCAAACGGGCCCGAGAGGACATTGGTCAGATCGAGCACCCTGACACCCTGCAGCAGCTTTCTGTTCACCATGTCATGTGAGTCCATAGATCACCCGGCCTCGGGCACGGCCCCCGTCCTGTACACGGCGCCCGGCAGGTCACGCCCGAAGAACGCGGCGACATCGCCGGCCAGCGCGATCAGGCCTTCCAGGCCGACATTCGTCATAAGCCCCATGCGCTGGAGCATGTGGACGAGATCCTCGGTGCAGGCATTGCCGCCTGCGACTTTCGTGAAGGGGCATCCGCCGAGTCCCGCAATCGAGGTTTCGAAATACTTCACCCCGGCCTTCCACGCCGCGTAACAGTTCGCCAGCGCGAGGCCGTAGGTGTTATGGAAGTGGCAGGCGAAAGCCGCTTCTCCCCCGTTCCCGGGCGTCGCGCCGCTCCGGGCTGACATTTCCCGGAGACCCTCGAACATCCGTTCGACGCTGTCGGGAGTGGCATGGCCGGCCGTATCGGCGAGACTGAGCGTGCGGAACCCCGCATCGAAGAACTCCCGGGCGATTGACAGCACGCGTGCCCGCGGCACCGCTCCCTCGTACCCGCACCCGAAGGCCGACTGGACCGAGAGCTGGACGCGCAGTCCGGCGGCTTCCGCGGCCCCGGCAATGGCGATGATACGGCCGGTCGCCTCGGCGATCGTCATGCCGGTGTTCTTTCTGCTGTGCGTTTCGCTGGCGGAGACTCCCATGCAGAGCATCCCGGCTCCCGCTGCGAGCCCGCGGTCAAGACCCCTCTCATTGAGGACCAGCGCGGAGAATGTCACCCCGGTCCTCAGCATTCCCCGTGCGCGCAGCTCCTTCAGGAGGATGTCCGAGTCCGCCATCTGAGGGACTTTCCCCGGGTGGACAAACGAGCCCACCTGGATCATCCCGATTCCGGCATCCAGCAGCCTCCCGATCCAGTCAATCTTCCGTTCGGTCGGCACGACCTGCTGTTCCATCTGGAGGCCGTCGCGCAGCCCGACTTCATGCAAAACGATCCCGCACTCCACAGCGTAGCTCCCAGTTCTGACCGGCTTCAGTCCGTGATCTTCGAGGCGATTGCGCGAGCCATCTCGAGTGTCGAGCTCGTCCCCCCCATATCATAGGTCCGCACGCTGCCTTCGGCGATCACCTCCGCCACGGCCTGTTCCACAGCAGTTCCCTTCTCTGTTTCCCCGAGCCAGTCGAGCATCATTTTTGCGGCGAGGATGGTGGCGATGGGGTTCACCTTGTACTGGCCCGCGTATTTCGGAGCAGAGCCGTGTGAGGGTTCAAAAACCGCCAGAGTCCCGCCGATGTTCGCCGAGCAGGCGAACCCGAGTCCCCCGACCATTTGGGCAGCGAGATCGGAGATGATATCGCCGTAGAGGTTCGGGGCCACCAGCACATCGTAGCTGTGCGGGTTTTTGAGGAGCCACATGCAGATGGCATCCACGTTTGCCTCGTCCATCGGGATGCCGGGATAGTCCGCAGAAACCTTCCTCGCTTCCTCCAGGAAGAGCCCGTCGGAGGCCCGCACGACGTTTGCCTTATGGACGACCGTGACTTTTCGCCGCTTGAAGGTGCGGGCAAATTCGAAGGCCGCGCGCGCGATGCGTTCGGAGCCCTTCTTCGTGTTGATCTTGCAGGAGACCGCGTACCCGTCGCCCGGCAGGTCCTTGAACGGCGCGAACGGCTTCGACAGCGCGCCCAGCACCGCGGCAAGCTCTCTCGGAACGGGGTGGAACTCGACTCCGGCGTAGAGATCCTCCGTGTTCTCGCGGAAGACCACCAGGTCGATCCCCTCCTTGAAGTTGAGCGGATTTCCCCGGTATCCCTTGCACGGGCGGAGGCAGGTATACAGGTCGAACATCTGCCTCATGCGGACAATCGGAGACCGGTAGACGAGCCCTTTCCCCTGCAACGGGGGGCTCAACTCAAGCTCTGCAGCCCTGACCGGTTTTGAGGTGACGGCTCCGAACATCGCGGCATCGACGCCTTTCAGCAGGTCGATGGTCCGCCGGGGAAGCGCGTCACCTTCCCTGCACCAGCATTCCCACCCGATGTCGCCCGGGAGATACTCGGCATCCAGGCACACGCTGTCCAGCACGAGCCGGGCCGCCTCCATGACTTCTCTGCCGACGCCATCACCCGGCAGCCAGGCAATCCGGTATGATGCCATGATCAATCCTTGTGACTGTGCACGATGGTCCCGTTACGCGTGCCTGTGCACCGCATCCGGCACATGCATCGCATGCAGCAGGTTCTCCGCAGCCATGACGCCCAGGCCGGTCCCGCGGAGCAGGACAAGGCACCAACATGACAAGGCCGCGGTTAGTCCGCAAGCCCGGTTTCCAGCTCCCGCTGGACGAGGAGATCGTTCAGCTCCTTGCGCAGCGTTTCAGCATGTCCCTCCTCCATCGCCGCCAGATGCAGGAGCGTCTCCCGCATATGCGGGTTCGCGGTCATCGAGGCGGCATGGCGGTAGTACTCGAGCGCATCTTCCTCGTCGGCGATGGCGAGCTCGAGGATGTCCTGCATCGACATCCCGTCCCAGTCCAGCGCATCGTCCCGATCACGGCCCATGGTAGTCCTTCCGCGCGGCTGATTCAGGCGAAGGCATCGTTGATCCGGTCCAGGGCATCGAACCGGGAGGACAGCATCGCGCGCGTTTCGCGGAGCAGATCCAGCGCCTGGCGGCGGCCGAAAATCAGCCGCTCCAGGGCAAGGCGGACATCCGGGTAGTCGCACTGTTCAGCAAACCTCCTGTACTCTTCGATCGCCTCTTCTTCCCGGTGCTCGGCCGCCGTCAGCGCGTTGCACAACCCCCTGCAGGAATGCACACAGCTCGTTTCCATGGTCTTCTTCCTTGTTGAGCCAAATCACTTCAGGCCGGCTGCAACTGCTCAGCGAGTTCCATGCCGCGGCGGAGCGCCTGTTCGTTGACCGGCAGGAGGTGGTGGTACCTCTCGGGGAGCACTTTTTTCAGCGCTTCCATGACCGTTGCGAGTCCGACAACCCGGGTGCGGGCCAGGAGGGCGCCCAGCACGATCATATTCATGATCCGCGAATTCTTCATCTTCAGGGCCTCTTCGGAGGCCGGAAGCGGGAGCAGGGTGATATCGGCCCTGGTGGGAGGCTTCACGATGCCCGTGGTGTCGTACACCAGGAGCCCTCCGGGTTTGACCGCCAGTTCAAATTTGTCCAGCGATGGCTGGTTCAACGCCACCACCGTATCGAACGCGGTGATAATGGGTGAGCTGATCTTGCTGTCGGAGATGATGACGATGCAGTTTGCCGTCCCGCCGCGCATTTCGGGACCGTACGACGGCATCCAGGATATTTCCTTGCCTTCCAGAACCCCGGCGTATGCAAGGGTCATGCCCATGGAGAGCACCCCCTGGCCGCCGAATCCCGCCGCTAACAGTTCATGCTCCATGCTGACCTCCATTCATCGCAAGTAGTTCATTTCGGTGCCTTGATTTCCCCCGGGGGATAGAGGGGAAACATATGCTCTTCAAGCCAGGCATTCGACTCGACGGGTGTCATCTTCCAGTTCGAGGGGCAGTTGGAGACCACCTCGAGGAAGCATGTTCCCCGGCCTTCCTTCTGGTACTGGAACGAACGGATCATCGCTTTTTTCAGCTGCCGGACGGCGTTCGGCGTGTGAACCGAATGCCGGCTGACGTACACGACCCCGGGAAGCATTGCCACGAGGTCGGCGATTTTCAGCGGGTAGCCGGAGGTCTCCACCGTGCGGCCGGTGGGAGAGGTGGTGGATTTCATGCCGAGCAGCGTGGTCGGCGCCATCTGGCCCCCGGTCATCCCATAGATGCCGTTGTTGATAAACAGGAAGAGGATGTTCTCCCCCCTGTTGCAGGTGTGGATTGTCTCGGCTGTGCCGATGGCGGCAAGGTCTCCGTCGCCCTGGTAGGAGAACACATACTTCGAAGGGTGGATCCGCTTGATGGCGGTGGCCACGGCCGAGGCGCGTCCGTGTGCGGCCTCCTGCATGTCTATGTCGAGGTAGTTGTAGGCGAACACCGAGCAGCCGACGGGAGCGACGCCGATCGTCTCCTGCTGGATATCCAGCTCCTGGACCACCTCCATGAGCACACGGTGGACGACCCCGTGACCGCAGCCCGGGCAGTAATGCATCCGGGTGTCGAGCAGAGTGTCCGGACGCTTGTAGACGACTTCCATGTCCGGGGCAGGGTGCGCGGTACTTGTAGGTTCCATATCAGTTGGCCTCCGTCTCTGTCAGGACGTCCTGTGCCACCATTTTTTGAAGCGCGCTGACCACCTCATCGGGGGAAGGGATGATCCCCCCCATCCGCCCGTAGAACGAAACGGGCACGCGGCCGTTCACTGCCAGGCGGACGTCCTCGACCATTTGTCCCGCATTCATTTCGACGGTGAGCATGCCGCGGACACGTCCGGCGAGGGCGGCGAGGGGTTTCGACGGGTAGGGAAAGAGCGTGATGGGGCGAAGCAGTCCCGCCCGGATTCCCCGGGCGCGCACAAGGTCCACCGCCCGGTGGGCGATGCGGGCAGCGAGTCCGTAGGCCACGATCAGCCATTCGGCGTCGGCGGTCTGCACTTCCTCCCACCGCGTCTCGCGTTCGGCGATGAGCCGGTACTTGTCCTGCAGCCGGATGTTGATCTGCTCCATTTGTTCCGTTTCGATATGGAGCGAGGTGATGATATTCCGCGCGCGGTCCGGGGTCTTGCCCGTCGTGGCCCACGGCTTGGGCACCACGTGCTCCGCGGGGTCATAGTCCGGGAACCGCACTTTCTCCATCATCTGGCCGAGAGCGCCGTCGGCGAGGATCATCACGGGAGCGCGGTACTTGTCGGCGAGATCGAAGGCCCTGTAGACGAAGTCGGCCATTTCCTGCACGCTGGAAGGGGCAAGCACGATCAGCCTGTAGTCGCCGTGCCCGCCTCCCTTGACGGCCTGGAAGTAGTCGCCCTGGGAAGGCTGGATGGTTCCCAGGCCCGGCCCGCCCCTGCTGACGTTCACCAGAAGGCAGGGGAGCTCGGCGCTGGCGATATAGGAAATCCCTTCCATCATGAGGCTGACGCCGGGACTGGACGAGGACGTCATGACGCGCGCGCCGGCTCCGGCCGCCCCGTACACCATGTTGATGGAGGCGACCTCGCTTTCGGCCTGCAGCACGATCATGCCCCGGCGGCGCCCCTCATCGGCAAGGTATTCGAGGATCTCGGACTGGGGGGTGATGGGATAGCCGAAATACGCCCTGCACCCGGCCCTGATGGCGGCTTCTGCAAGTGCCTCATTGCCTTTCATGATCTCGATGTCACTCACTGGATCTCCTTTCTCTGAGAGCGCGTTCTCATCCCGGTGGGGGGCTCACGGCAAGCCGGCGGCGGAGCAGGGGTCAGTCGTCCCCGGGCCCGATGCTCACGGTGATATCCTGTCTGACGCCGGAGATCCTTGCAACCGGCACCTTCTCCTTCTTCTTCGATTCCCGGTACACCGTGATCACGGCATCGGGGCAGACGAGCGCGCAGTTCACGCAGCCCGTGCAGTTGTCCCTGACCAGGACGGCATAGTGATACCCCTGGTTGTTGATGCGGGGCGAGAGCTCCAGGCTGTCCTGAGGGCACGCCTGGATGCAGAGCTCACACCCTTTGCAGTTCTCGATCTCAAAGACAACGTTGCCTCTGGCCATGGGGGTCTCCTTACAGGTAGTGGTGCTCTCGTGCGCACGCTTCCAGATCGTCCTGGAACTGCGGGTGCGCGATGCTGATCAGGAGCTCGGCCCGCTGCTTGATCGTGCGGCCGTGCAGGTTCACCACGCCGAACTCCGTCGCAACATAATGGACGTCGCCCCGCGAGGTCGTCACGCCAGCCCCCTCGCGGATGACCGGGACGATGCGGGAGATCGTCCCGTTCTTGGCGGTCGATGGCATCGCGATGATGGGCTTGCCTCCTTCCGATTTTGCGGCTCCGCGGATGAAATCCACCTGGCCTCCGAAGCCGCTGTAAAAATTGTAGCCCATCGAATCGGCGCACACCTGGCCGGTCAGGTCGACCTCCAGCGCGGAGTTGAGCGCGATCATTTTCCGGTTTCGCGAGATCGTGAAGGGGTCATTCGTAAACTGGGTCGGCCGGAACTCGAGGGCAGGGTTGTTGTCGACGAAGTCAAAGAGCTCGTGCGATCCGAGCACGAACGATGTCACGATCTTTCCTGGCAGGAGGGTTTTCTGCTGGCAGGTGATCACGCCCTTCTCCACCAGGGGGATGATGCCGTCCGACACCATCTCGGAATGGATGCCCAGATGCCTGCGGTCCTCGAGGTACTTCACCACACTGTCGGGGATGCGGCCGATGCCGAGCTGAAGGGTTGACCCGTCCTCGACGAGGCCGGCCACATGGGCGCCTATCCTGCTGTAGGTTTCGAGCTCCTCAGGGGTCTCATCCCCTTCCATCTGCGGGAGCTCCTTCATCGGCTCGTTGACCTCCACGCAGTAATCGATCTTGCTGATATGGATGAAGCTGTCGCCGAGCGTCCGGGGGTTGTTCGGGTTGACCTGAGCGATGACGATTTTCGCCACCTCGGTCGCCGCCTTCGTGCATTCCACGCCGACACCGAAACTGCAATAGCCATGCTCGTCGGGCGGCGAGACGTGGATCAGGGCGACATCGATGGGATACTTTCGCGTGTAGAAGAGCGAAGGGATGTCGGAGAGGAAGATCGGGGTGAAATCCGCCCTGCCTTCCTGCACCGCCTTCCGCACGTTCCTGCCGATGAAGAAGGCGTTGTGGCGGAAGTGGCCCTGCATTTCCGGGCGCACGTAGGCAGCCTCTCCCACGCCGAGCAGATGGCAGACCTCGACATCGTGCAGCTCCTCAAACCTCACGACCATGGCATCGACGAGGACCTGGGGGACGGCACAGCCGGGGTGGATGTAGACCCGGTCACCCGACCGGATGACCGAGACAGCGTCCGCCGCGGTGACGAACCTTCGTTCGTACTTTCGTTTGACGGTCTCGGAGATCGTATTGTAGTGCATGGCTCTCCTGCGGGGTCGTTCGCTCTTACATGCGCTCCAGTGAGATGCATAGGTCCCTGATGATATCCTCCGGCCTCTCCAGGCCGATCGAGAGCCTGATGCCCCCCGGGTCGAGTCCCTTGGCGATCTGGTCTTCGGCGGGGATCGCTGAGTGTGTCATCGAGCCGGGGTGTTCGATGAGGGTCCGGATGTTGCCGAGGCTCACCGCCAGGGTGACGCAGTAGGCATGTCGTGCCACATGGTTGATGAAGCATTCCGCTCGTTTCAATGAATCCGTGGGCGATGTCCCCTTCATGACAAAGTAGATCATGGCGCCGGGGGCGAAGCCGCCTTCGTAGTCCACCATCTGCCGCCGGGCAAGCTCCGCCTGCGGAAAGGAGGGGAGCCCGGGATAGCGAACGCTCTCAATTTCCGGTCGCCGGGTGAGGAATTCCGCGACCTGCATGGCGGACTCCTGCATCTGCCGCATCCGGACGGCGAGGGAAGGGAGCCCCTGGACGAGCACCGGCCATGCGCTCTTGGGCGAGAGAACGCCCCCGAAATCTTTCCGGTAGAGCATGAGCATGTCTTTGCTCCATTGCGGGCCCACAACGACGCCTCCGATATCTGTGCCGAAGCCGCCGATTCCTTTGGTCAGGGAGTGGACGACGAAGTCGATGCCCAGGGTGATGGGGCGCTGGCAGAAGGGGGTCGCAAACGTGCTGTCGACCACCGTGAAGATCCTGTCTTCAGGGTCGCGCGCCGCGTTCAGCTCCTTCACCATGGCGGCCACGGCCCTGAGGTCCGTGAGGCGCAGCGTCGGGTTGACGGGTGACTCCATGTACAGGACCCGGGTGTGCCTGGTGACTGCCCGGGCGACTTCCTCCAGGCTGCTGAAATCGACGAACGAGGTGGGGATCTTCAGCCTGGGGTACCAGTTCGTGAGCAGCGAATAGGTGCAGCCGTAGAGCAACCGGTCGGCGACGATGTCGCTGCCGGAGCCGGTCAGAATGCCGAGCACTCCCGCAATGGCTGCCATGCCGCTGGCAAAGGAGACGGCAATGTCTCCCCGCTCCGCGTAGGCGAGATTCTCTTCCAGCATATCCTTGTTGGGTTCGCCAAGCCGGTCATAGATGTAGATCGGCGCCTTCGAGGTGACGGTCACCTCGGGGCTTGAGTGGGCGAACTCGGTGAAGCCCTGAGCCCCGCGCTGTGCGGAGTCCAGCCGGTAGGTCGCTGAGGAGGAAATCGGCGGAAGGAGGTGATGGCTGTAGTCCCACCGGGGATCATCCATCCTGCCATAGATCAGATGGGTTTCCGTAGAGTAGCCGTTCTCTTCCGGCTCCTCCGGCTCCTGTGTTCGCTCCTCGTGTACGATCCCCATGATCGTTTGCTCCGGTTGTCCCGCGTTGAACTGATGTCACTGCATCGGCTGAGACAGCACAACATCCTGAAGCGGTTTTCGCGGCGTGGGCGCCGGCGGTGTGAGACAGTATCCCACGCGGAGCAGGAGCTGCGGCCATGCGGAACAGCCCAGCAGGGCTTTCAGCTGAGTCCTGAACTGGGGCACCTGGACGGGCATATTGAAGTAGCTGTACTGCAGCCCCTCGCGGACCACGGTCAGGAGCAGACGCTCCAGCACTTCACCCGCCTCGAGCCAGTGCAGAACGGAATCCTCCCCCGTCACCGCGATGAGTCCAGGCGCATCCACACAGAGGTTCCGGTCGTGCGCCGCCCGGAGGAGTCCCTGGTCCAGCGTACGGGAGGCATACTGTCCCAGCGCAGCCACCGGGCCGGTCCAACTGTAGGCGGCACCTGGAATTCCGTCGGCTTCGGGGGTGGCTCCCGGTCGTATCCACTCCGCCAGGTCCTTCCGGAACCCGGCATCGGCCCACTGATGCTGTTCGGCCTCGGCCACCAGCGATCCCACGCGCTCATTCACGACTCCGTCCGTAGAAAAGACCAGCTCGCACTGCGAGTCGGCTCCGCAGGACGCCAGGCGCAGCATCACCGAGGCAGGGACGCGGGAGAGCAGGAACGGGTTCCTGTTGGTATGCCGCCCCGCGATTGAGGGAAAGAGGCTGACGAGCTCCTCTTCCGCAGGGCAGCTCCGGCCTCCCAGGAGGGGAGGAGCGATCCTTGCCACGGCAACGGGGCGCTCGCTGTCGCCGCTCAGGTTGTACGCAATTTCGCACGGCATGGCGAAATGCGCCGCTGCGACTCTCAGGTTGAAAAGCGCCGCTCCGAGACTTATCACCAGCTCCCGGTTCCCGGGATCGATCACTGGCATGCGCCGGGAGTAGTCCGCATAGAGCGCGATCCCCTCGGACTCCAGCACGGCGAAGCGCCATGGCTGGGTGTTGTGCGTTGAAGGCGCCAGCACCGCGTAGTGCAGCAGGAACCAGAGCTGGTCGCTGAACGACTTTTCTCCGGGAAAGTCCTGCTCGCGCACGTCGTAGGGAGTCCGCAGCGGATCATACTCCGCCGCGGGAAGCCCGCCGGAACCGTCGTCGTGGAGGTCCATTTCAATACCGTCGAATGTCGTTTTCACGCCCGGCCGCCCCCGACGGCGTGCACAAGCTCTTCCGCCGCGCGGATGGCATCGACGGGGCAGTCCTCCTTGGCCTCGACGACGACCTCCTCCTCGCCCGGGACAGAGGGCTGGCGGCACACAAAATACGTGTTGGACTTCTTCTCGTAATCGAAGTGATCGGGAGCCACGGAGGCGCAGTAGGCACATCCGTCGCAGTCTTCCGTCGTGTAGTATTTTCCCGGCACGTTACCCGGCAGTTTCCTGGACCCGGCTACTTCCATGAGCGCCCTCCCTCTTTCGTGCGTTTGACAGCCGCAAGGACAAATCCCGCAAGCATCACCAGTGTGCCGGCCCACAGCAGGCCGACAAACGGCTTGACGCTCGCTTCAACGACAACGGTGGCCGGGCGGGCGGCGCCCGGCGGTCCATCGACCTCCAGCGTGACGGTGGAAGTTTCTCCGATATTCATGGCAACAAGCTGGACGCCGGCATTGAGCACCGAAGAGTGCACGGAGCCATCCGGGCCGCGCCCCATCACCGAGAACGGCGTGATGGTCTCTGCGGCGCCTCCCCCCCTCGTGATCTCCAGGACTGACCCGACCGATGGCGGCGCAGCCCCTCCCCCATGGCCGCCGGTCATGTCAAAACCGACGAACAGTACGCGCGCTCCGCCGACCTCGACCGACCGCCCCTTCTCGACCGTGTACGATTCGTGGCCTGAGCTCTCCGGGTCGAACCCCAGGGGGGACACATAGATGTCGCGCGTGAGGAATGAAGCGATATCCGGGTTTTTCATGATCCCCTGCTGTCCCGCGTCGAACATGACCGGCTCCATGCGGATGCGCGCATCGCCTCCACGGTCGATGGCGATCGTGAACCCCGTCTTGCCGTCCGGACGCGCAACGCTTCCCAGGAAAGTGAATGTCCGCCCGAGAGCTTCCCGCGGCTGATGAAGAGGAAGCACCAGACGTTCGGAGGAGGAGTAACGGCCGGTCGCTATCACGCCGAGGAAAAAGAGCGCGATGCCCGCGTGGGCAATCTTCCCCCCGAGGAACCGCCAGTCACCTTTTGCCACCCTGACGGCGATCTCAATGTTCACTGCCAGGGCGAACACGCTTGCGGTAGCCAGGAAGAGGAACGGAAGGTCATGGACCCCGGCCAGGACAAGGACAATCCCCGAAACAATGCTCACCGTCCCTCCGCGGAGGGCGCGCCGGAACATTTCTGCGGGATCCTGAGATTCCCACTGGGTGTGGAGCGACAGGCCGATGAGCAGCGCCATGACGACCGCAACAGGAAGGTTCATCATGTCGTAGAACGAACCTTCCACCCGGGTGTTCGAGAAGATCGGCAGGCTCGTGCCGAACAACACGACTGCCGCCATGAGTACAAGGAGGAGCATCCCCGCTCCGAGAGCGGATTCCCGGGTCAGGAGCATGGTGTCGTGCGTCTGTGGAGCCATGGCCTTCCAGCGGACGGCCATCATCGCCGAAGTTGAAACGGCCATCACAGCCAGGAATCCGAGGAGCAGCCAGAAGACCACGGTGCCGGGATCGGTGAACGCATGAACCGACGCATCGCCCAGAATGCCGCTTCGCGTGAGAAAGGTACTGTACACGACGAGCAGGAAGGTCACAAGGGCAAGGGCCAAGTTGGCCCGAACGAATTTTCCCGTGCGGAGCTGAGCGAGCATGGTATGCAGGAGCGCAACGGCGGTCAGCCAGGGAACAAGAGACGAGTTTTCGACAGGATCCCACCCCCAGTAGCCCCCCCACCCGAGCACGCCGTACGCCCAGTAGCCGCCCATCATGATGCCGGCTCCCAGAACAGCCGCGGCAAACAGGACCCAGGGGAAGCCCTGGCGGATGAGCATGGAGGCGTCGTTCTTCCAGAGTCCGGCCATCGCGAGGCTGAAGGGGACCGCCATGGCAGCGAAGCCGAGAAAGAGGACCGGAGGATGGATGACCATCCAGATATTCTGAAGGAGCGGGTTGAGTCCGCGTCCGTCCACCGGAACGATCCCGGCGGGCGCCTGGGGGAACATATCCCAGACGGAACGGAACGGGGATTTGGCAAGGACGAGGATGAGCATGCCGGTCTGCACGATCATGAACACCGCCATGACCCACGGCTCAACGTTTCGACGCTGGGCGGACCTCATCAGGGCGAGCGAGATGATCGCCGAGCAGAGAGCCCAAAACAGGAAGCTCCCCTCCTGTCCCGCATAGAACGAGGAGATCAGGTAACCGAGGGGCAACGAACGGTCGCTGTAGCTGAAGACGTAGCCGTTCGAGAAATCGTGCTTCAAAATCAAGGTGAGGAGCAGGGCAGAAGCGAGCGCGACACACAGTGCGCTCAGGGCGGCAAAGAATGATGGGCGGAACGTATGCCGTCCCAATGCCTTACCCACATTGGCGATGGCGGACACCCCGCTTGCGGCAACCGCCAGCACGATCATCCACTGTCCAAGAACGGTCATCACACCTCCAACGTGAGTACTTCTGCCCTCGAAGGGTCAACATGCGTGCCATTCACCCCCGTCTCGGGGTGGGGAATCGGGAGAATAGGGGGCATTTTTCGAGCTGGAATAGGCAGAGTATTGGAAATACCTTCCAATCCCTGAGAAAGGCTTTGCACTTGTAACAAAGGGGGGAAAGAGCGTCAGGCGGAGTTGGCGTTTCCGGGGTCAGACTCGGGACGGGTCAGCCGTAGGCCGCCGCGACAAGGAGGAGGAAGAGAAAAGGCACAATGAGCGCAGCAAGCGCCAGATGGAGTTTCATGGAGAAATCTCTCTGCCGATATCTATTGATGATATCCTGGGATTCTCCCCCCCCCCTTATCGGGAGCGGGGCAGGAGCTGCGAGGGGGGAGCCTTATTTGAAGCTCAGCTCCTGATTGAAGACGTTCGCCTTTCCGTTGATATGTTTTGACTTGTCGATGATCTGGCCCGAGGTGTTGACGACCCCGATGTGGCAGCCAGCGCACTGGTCCAACGAGGCGTCGATGTGTCCCTTGGGAGGCAGACCGTGGCAGGAGCCGCAGGGAGCCTCTCCGGACCCTCCGTTCCACTTCGGAGCGGCGAAGGAGCCGGTCATGATGGAATCGGAGTAGAAATTGTTGAACGTGAGAGGATTGGACTTGAGAAGCTGCCACGAGCCATGACAGTAGGTGTTCGCGCACTTCAGGGTTTGCGCGTCGTACGTGGGAGAAGGGGTCAACCCGCCGCTCGGCGTTGATGCGAGCGGGATGGTCAATGAGACCCTGGCGGGGCCGGGGGTGTCGAAATGGCCGCGGGCATAGAGCGAAGCGGGGACGGAATGGCACCCGCCGCACTGCACGGATGTGGTGCTGGTCAGTCCGGTCCCCCCGAGATGAAGCTGGTGTGCTCCGACCCCGCGCGCAGAGGAGAGCGTATCGTTGTTGAGGGAAACGGGGGGGGCCCAGGAGGCTGTGTCGTTTGCGCTGCCATGGAACTGGCCGTGACAGGTATTGCAGGCTTCGGGAGATTTCGGAGTGCCGCTTAGCGTGGCGTGGCACTGGGCCTGGCCGCAGGAGACCTGGGTCTGCGCGGCGGTCCCTCCGAAGTAATCGTCTCCGTGGCAGGCTTTGCAGTCGTTGAGCGGATAGCTCTTCGTCCTGAGGTAGAGAACATGAGAGCCGTTTCCGGATTTGCTGAATTTGACCTCATGCGGGTACGCATCGTGACATGGGAAGCACGACACTGTGCTGTTCCCCCCTGCAAAGGTGCCGCCATGGCAGGACTTGCAGGTGCTCAGGTTCCACGCATGCTGTTTCAGGTAGGTGCCGTGGAACGCGGCGGTATTTCCCGGGTCATTCCATCCCTCGGCGTGCACGACGGGGCCGGGGGTGACGGGATTGGGGAGCGAATTCTTCAGGTCGGCGCAGCCGGAGACGAGGAGCACGGCGGCGGCGCAGCAGAGGCACGGCACAATTCTTCTCATGACACACTCGTGATCAAGTCGCGTGGTTTCGTGGTCAACGAACCTGTCCGTTGGCGTTGTGGCAGGTGAGGCAGATCGGATCCTGTCCGGGCACATCATGACAGCCGACGCAGCTTTCCATGTCGCGCTCGGCCTCCTTCGCGTGCAATCCTCCCCCCGACCCCTTCCCGAAGGTTGTGAAGCCCGGAAGGGAATGGGAGGCGGGTTTGAACTTGGACTGGTTGATGTTGCCGCCGGCCTGGTGGCATTCGACGCAGAACTCGCGGGTGTCGTGGCAGGTTGCGCACTCTGCCTGGCGCGCCTTCGCATCAACGCCATGGGTCAGCCGGTAGTTCAGGTCGTGCACCCGCTGGAGCGTGGTCTGAGCGGGCTGGTCTTTCGGCGAGGTGCGGGGCCTCGGGTCCGCACTGAGATCCTTGAGGCCGAAGGCTTTCAGCTGCACCGGACCGTGGCATTCCTGGCAGAACGATTCAGTGTGGCATGTGGCGCACTCGACCGACATTGCGCCCACGCGGATCTCCTCGCCGTGATACCGGCGGAAGTCGGACCGCAGGTGGTTGTTCGGGAGGAGCTGGGCGAGATTGGTATGGCACGTCTCGCACCTGCTGGTTGCGCGGACATTGTCATGGCAGGTTGCGCAGGCCGTCATGGCGGGGAGGTGCTCCTGCGCGGCTGTTGAGTCCTGCTCGATCCCCGCGTGACAGGTCGAGCATTGCACGCCGCTCATGAGGAGGTGTTTCTCATGGGCGAAGAGCATGTCGCGGTGCGGGACTTCGCGGGGCTCGATGCTGTCCGGACTGGTGTGGCAGAAGCCGCAGGCGCTGGTGATCTGCTCCTCGTGGCATGACTGGCACTGCTCATGTGCGGGGTGCAGGTTATCCGCAACGCTGCGGCTCTTTTGCGCGGCGCTGTGGCACGAGGCGCACTCGAGGCCGGCGTCGGTGATGTGGAACTTGTGCGAGAACTTCACCATTGGCTGTTCTGGAGCCCGGGGCGCACCCTGGACGTTTCGAGCAGTCAGGCCGCCCGGCTGGACGAGGGCCGCAACGGCGGCGGCGACCGCGAGAAACAGGGCGAGAGCGAGGTACCGGCGTTTCATGGATCGCACCTTATTCGAAGATGTTCAGATGTTCTGAGAACCAGAAGTGCAGCCTTCCGACGAAGCGGAAGTCGCTCTTCACGATATAGTTGTTCATCCACTGGCCCTGCAGGTCGAGCGAGATCATCTGGACCGGACGCAGCGTCGCCCCCAGAACGGCGGAGGTGGCATTCAGGCGCGGTGACCCTGTCTCGATGCGGTAGCTCATATACGAGAGGCCGGCATTCGGCACGACGTGGTTGTCCAGGAGCGGGTAGGCGCCCTGGAGGGAGATGGAGGTCAGCTCGCCGGCGTACCCCGTGTTGCCGCGGAAGACGAGCTGCACGTCGTTCCGTCCGATCCCGGCGCTGTAGCGAACGCTGTTGTCGCCGTCATAGGCGACATAGGCGCCGCGGAGGAACGTCCGGATGCCCGGAAGGACGAAGTAATCCGCGCCGGCCTCCACTTCCGTCACCCCCTTCAGCGTGAACTGTGAGAAGAATGAGCCGGCGGCGACCCTCGGTTCGCGGTGAATCGCGTCGAGGGTGATGAGCAGGTCGGGGTTCACGGCGTAGCGGGCGCCGATCTGTCCGCGCTGGGTCTTCCGGCCCTCGAAGTCATAGTCGTACCGCCCGTAGAACGTCGTCTGCTGCCAGGTATAGGAGGCGTCGAGCCCGCCCAGCTGTTCCCGCGCCGGTCCGGGCACGACGAACACCGATGAGGCATCGAGTGTCTGCGGATCGACGCGCAGCGCATAGTATGACGGGAGCGGGGACCGGCGGTTGGTGTAGGAGAGGCTGCCGCGAAGGTTCGGTATCGGGGTGAGCACGGCCTGTCCCCCGAGGACGAACTTGTCTTTCATCGTGCCGTACTCATGGACGCCGTAATCCGACTCGACCGAAGCGCCGCCATACAGCGTGACCCGGCCCAGGTTTTCCGGAATGCGGCCTGACACCATCGCGCCGTCGACCGTCCCCAGGCCCACCCCCTGAAAATACGGAATGCGGCCGAGGGAGATGTCGACCCTTCCCGCGACGTCCTTTATGCGGGCGAAGAGGCTGTAGAGGCGGTAATCAGAATCCTCGTTGACCACATCGGCGCTGGTGATGGCGGCCTGCATGTTTGTATGGAGGCTATAGTTTCCCTGCGCGATGTCGACGATGGCGGACTGATAGGCCCTGAAGACCTTGTGGGACACCCCGACGGTGTCGAATTTCTCCCAGCTGTCGGCCGAGGTGATGAACCGTCCTGTCACGAGCTGGGCCAGTCCCGGAAGGGGGGCCAGGAGGGCCAGCGCCGCAGCGGACAGTAGAAGCGAACGGAGGCGGCGCCCGGAGGCAGGCGCTCTGAACAACCGTACCATTGGATTCATGGGAATCGTGATCTAAGTGGAACAGCGGGCACAGGGCGCGGACCATTGCGCAACCATCGTGCCACTGAAACCCTCAAAAGCCGGCAACACTTCTCAGACCTGCAAAGGCTCACTGCCCGGAGTGGCATTCCTTGCAGTTCGTGGAGCGCCACGCGTCCCCCACGTCTTCTGGGTGCTGGAAGGCCAGCCCCCCGGCCGTGAGCGCCGTGGGCCGCGGCGCGGGTCCCTGGTACATGATCGTATGGCAGGTGTTGCAGTCCTTCGAGATCACCCTGCCGTCCGGGCTGACATGGTTCCCGTCGTGACACCGGAAGCACCCCAGGTCGGTCATGTGCCCGATGTTGTTCGGGTACGCCTTCCAGGAGACGCCCATGGCCGGGAAGAAGTTGCGGCGGTACTGGTCCCGGAGCTCCATTGCCGCCGCGTCAAGGAGAGGCCGGAGGCTGTCGGGAATGGTCCCCATGCGCTTCTCGTAGGTGTCATGCAGCAGTATGGGAATACTGTCCGCCGCCTCTCCGCTGGTAAGGAAGGGGTGGACCAGGAGATCGACGGCGGCGGCGCGGATGCCGGGGATCGCCGTGCTGATGCGTCCCAGGGCAAGACTCTGGTCGACGATCCTGACCGGAGGCCGGTAGATGTGGGAGGGACGGTTATGGCAATCGATGCAGTCCATCCGGTTGCGCGGAAGGCGGCCGAGTTCCTCACCGGAGAGAGGGGCGTCCCGCACGGTGAACTCGCGCATTTCTCCGGTAGCCCTGTTGCGTATCCTGACCCACGGGATGGACTGGCGAAGGGTATCACTTGAAGCGTACGTGATCTCGTTGTCGATGTTCATGTGCCAGTGAATGCCCCCCGGGGCGCCGCGGTCGGCATGGCCGCCGCCGATCTTCATCAGAAGCGCGATGGTCCACCGCGAGTTCTGGTCATCGGACCGGAAGTAGGTGTTCACCACCGATTTGTCGCCGGAGAAGTGGACGGGCCAGTGGCACTGTTCGCAGGTCTCCTGCGCGGGACGCAGGTTGTGGATCGGCGTGGGGATGGGCCTGGGATAGACGTTGGCCAGGACGGCATAGACCTGGTAGGCGCCTGAGAGTTTGGACCGGACGTACCAGGTTGCGCCGGAGCCGACGTGACAGTCCACGCACTTGACGCGAGCGTGGGGGGAATTCTGGTACGCGGTGAACTCGGGCTCCATGACCGCATGACAGGTGGTGCCGCAGAACGACACCGACTCGGTCCATTCAAACGTCCTGTAGCTTCCGTAGGCGGTGAAGAGCAGCAGGATCACGGTGCCAGTGGCGACAATCGTGGCCGCGGTACGCTGCCGGGGACTGTTCAGGTCAACGGTGTAGAGCAGGCGGCTCGCGGGCATTCCTCTTTTCCGGCGGCCCCGCTCACGGAGAATGCCGATCAGGACGATTATCAGGCCCAGAAGCAGCGGGACTGGAAGGATGACGTAGGACACGATCCCGATGTATGCGGCCGGCTGGGTTGTCAGCAGATCGACGGCGGTGAGAAAGACGATTGTGGCAAACGACACGGCCGCAAGCGCGGCGCCCCCCACGCTGAGGGGGTTGTAGAACGCATCGGGAAGTCGTCGTTTCATGGGTCAACCTTGATGCCAGCTGTTCCGCCGGAGAACGGTCTCAAGGGTGAGAAGCGGAGAGAGCGCCCCGGGGTCCCGCGTGAGCGGGACCCAGAGCGGGGATGCGTTACTTCTTGGGCAGTTTGTGTTCGATCTTCGCCCACATCTCTTTGATGTTGAAGCCCTTGAACGTCGGGCTCTGCTTATTGTGGCAGGTCTCGCAGGCTTTGCCGCTGTTGTCCGGCAGGATCAGGCCGGCTTCCTTGGCCTTGGCTTTGGAGGCATCGTCCTTCTTGTTGTGGAGCATGAGGAATGCCGAGGCCGCTCCATGACATGCTTCGCAGGTGACGCCTTCGCTCTTGTCGACACCGGGGGCGGCTCCGCCGCCGGTCACATGGCACTTCAGGCATTCCGGACTTTCCGCCGCTGCAGTCGTAAGCCCCTTCTTCTTGGCGATGTCGTCGGCTGCCTTGCCTTTCAAGGTCTCGAACGCCTTCGCATGGGCGGACTTCTCCCACACGGCATACACGGCGCCTGTGGCCGCGGACTTGTGGCACATGGCGCACTTCTTCACGCCGACGTACTTATTCTCTGCGGACACCGTGCCGCCGGCAAGCAATGCCGCGGCAATGAGGGCGAGCGCACAACAGATGGTTCTCATGCGATTGATCTCCTTCGTGGGTCGATGAACGGCTGAATGTCTTGCCGGTGGTGGAGGACTTCCTGTGGGCTGCATATGCCGACTCGTCTGAATGTACAAAAATTCTGCGAATGAGCAAACTGAAATCAACACCAGAACAGCGGGCCGACCCGGCCGGGCCGCCGCCTTCAGGCCACCCGGAGCATCTCAGGCACGGGGGTCTTCCGGGGACCCGGCCTCACGCTCGGCTTCTTCCCTGGCCTTGATCTTCTCAAGCTCGAGGGGGTGTTCTTCGATCATTTCCTCCTCGGTCACTGTCCCCTTCCAGAAGGCGAGATTGATGGGATAGCTGTCGGGATTGAAGATCACGAAGTAGATGTGCCACACGACGATGGCAAGNNTCGGCTTTCTCGACATAGCTGAACCGGTCGAGTTTAGGCTTGACTTTCCGGAAGCCGAGGTTGTACAGCATCACACCCGCGGCGTCGGCGAGGTCCCTGGGGGCGGGCAGGAGGTCGCGGATCAACTGCTTTCCCCTGGGGACGGCGAAGATGTAGTAACAATGATACAGGCTTGTCAGCACCATCACCACGGCGGCGATGCGATGCGCGATACCGCGGATGTCGAACATGAGGGGGCTCAGGTTGCGGATGGGCACGACCCACCACGCGTCGGGGAAGCGGAGGGCAAACCCCGTGGTCACCAGCGTCAGGAAACTGATCAGCAGCGTGGCATGCTGGATCCGTTCGTTCAACGACATCCGCAGGTAGAGCCGGTGGGACGCCGTCCTGTGCACTCCGAAGCCGCGCCGCTCGGCCAGCTTGTTGGCCGACTTCCTGTAGAAGTCCAGAAGATTGTGACCCGCCATCCCGCCCACGAGGACGATGATGAGGACAATGTAGGTGCTGGAGATGAAGTACAGGAGCCTGTCGGAGCCGTCCGCGGCAATCACGTGGACCGATCCACGGGTGAAGTTCACGTTCGCACCGGGATGACACTTGCCGCACGTCCTGGCCAGGTTGGCCTTGTTCACCCTCGAATCCGGATCGCTTGACCGCTTGATGTCGTGCACGCCGTGGCAGCTCGCGCAGTTGGCGACTTCCACTGAGCCGGCCTTGTCGGCCAGGCCATGGTAGCTGTCGGAGAAACTCTGGAACCGGTCGCTTGCCAGGCCGTACTTCTGGGTGAGCTTCACGGAGGCGTGGCAGGGGGAGCATACCTGGCTCGAGACGTTGCGCGCCGAAACCGGGGAGTTTTCATCCTTTGGCGAGAGGATGTTGTGCTCGCCGTGACAGTCGGTGCAAGTCGCCGCGCCGGTGACGCCGGCGGCAAAGGCTGTTCCATGGATGCTGGTCTTGTACTGCCCGGCGACATCCAGGTGACACCCGCCGCAGGTCCGGGCGATATTGTTCCTTGACACCATCGAAGTTGGATCGGACCCCTTCTTCAGGGTGTGCGCTCCGTGGCAGTCGATGCAGGTCGCCGCCTCCTCCCTGCCGCTCTTGACGGCATGCGCATGGATGGAGTTTTCGTAGCTCGCGATGAAGGCCGACGACGGCCCGACACTGGCCCTGACCTGGGGATCGTCCCGATGGCACTTGAGGCACATCGCGGCGACATTTCGCCGGCTGGTCGTCGCGGCGGTGTCGGAGGGGGCCTTCACTTCATGTTCGTCGTGACAGTCGAAACAGCTTGGTGCGCCGGCGACTCCGGCGGCAAGAGCGACGCCGTGCGCGGAGGTCCGGTACTGGGCGTCGTTGGTGGCATGGCACTTCGCACAGACGGTCTCGGCGTAGGCCTTCCGGTCCTGTGGCGAGGCTTCGCTCAGCTTGCGGATTTCATGGGTGGAGTGGCAGTCGGAGCAGGCAGCTGCGGGCTTTCCGTCTTTGGGGACGCCGTGGACGCTCAGCTTGTAGCGTTCGAACGTGGCGTCAGTGTGGCAACTCTGGCAGACCACATGCTTGATGGATTTCGCATGCGGGAGGGCGGCGGGGTCGAAACCCTCATGGCAGGCGACACACTCCAGAGCGCCGTGGACCGATGAAGCGAATTTCCGTCCGTCGACGTGCAGAGAGACTGCTTTTCCCTTCCTTGTGGTGGAGAGGGAGGGGTCGTTGTGGCAGCCGAGGCAGTCGGCCGCCGTTTGTGCCATCAAGAGCACCGGAGAGCCCCCCAGCAGCGAGAGAGCTGCCAGGAGCAACAGATGCCGGGCCTGCCCTTTGAGAGAACTCATTTGCGCCCCTTGGTGAATATCATTGTCCCGCTACGCGGGATGCCAGCGGTGCTAGAACGTCAATAGGCATGCCAAAAGGAGGGGTCGAAATTGTTGAGAATCACCACAATAGGAGGATACCAGTGTGAATTATTCTCAAAACTGCGAGAAAACGAATGGCAGGCTTTGCACGGGTAAGAATCGGGGGGGAGACAGGGTGTCAGGAAGCCAGCAGTTCCTCTATCCGCTTCGAAACCACGTTGATCTCAAACGGCTTGTAGAACACGGAGTCCACATGCTGCCTTGCCGTCTGGTCAAGCTGGACTTCCTTGGCGCTGTAGACATAGAGCATGATGATAGGGAGCCGGTGATTGGGCTCGCGCAATGCGTCAAGCCGTTCGATGATGCGCGTCGAGGGGATGGCATCGATGATCACCAGATCGGCAGCGTAGTTCGCTACGAACGTCTCCAGCATGCTGAGGTTCGTCGTGGTGCTCACGGTGTACCGGTCCTGGAACAGCATGGACAGGCTGAAGCAGAAATTCAGGTCGGGGCTGTAGATGAGGATGCTCTTCTTCCTCACACCTTCCCCGGCCGGCATGAGCCGCCCGTCAGTTTCTGCCTGATGCGCCATCGAAACCACAATCCTCATGAGAAGATCTCGGGGAAGGTTTTTCCTCCCCTTCAGCAAAGGTGAAGCTCGCGTTCGACGTCTTCCTCGCGGAGAAAGGACTCGGCCAATGCCGGGGGCTTGACGGTCAGGACCGGTACACAGGCTCGCCGCACGACCCGCTCCGCCACGCTACCCATCACCATATGTCGGAGACCGGTCCGCCCGTGTGTTGCAAGGATGATCATGTCGATCCCTGTCTCCCGGGCATATCTGCAGATCTCACCGGCCGGATCGCCCTCTCGTACGCAGCAGATCGGCTCTGGGCCTTCCAGCCTCGCCACGATCGCGCGCAGTTCGAGCAGCGCCTCTTCCCTGCTTCCCGTCCCATTCCCAGCTGATCCTTTCTTTTCCTCGAGCACATGGAGGAGATGCAGACGAGCGCCGAAGGCGAGACGCATGGTGGTAGCGTAGGAGATCGCGCTCAGAGAGAACGGAGAAAGATCCGTAGTCACCAGTATGGTGCGAATAGTCACCATGTCTGCCAGGAGTAAGGTGCCTCGACGGACCATGGGCTTTCAAGATATGTGCCAACAGCGTATGCTCTGCCGGGCTCAGCGGGGCGGGAAAACGGGGAAAAACCAGCCGAAGCGTGAAACTATTCCAAATTGTGGGAATCCTGTGTGGGAATTTCTTAACCCTGCAAAGGGATGTTCAATTCCTCGATCTTGCGGTAGAGCGAGGAGAGCGAGATCTTCAACGCCTTCGCGGTCCCTTCCTTGTTGTAGTTGTTCGCCCGCAGGACATGCGTGATGAACTGCCGCTCGAAATCGTCAACGGCTTCTTTCATCGACCGCCGGGCGTCGAACGAGTAGACCGCTTCCTGCCGTTGCTCGAAGAAGCCCGGGAGCTCCTCTTTGGAGATGAGCTGGCCCTCGGAGAAGATGATTGCGCGCTCGATCACGTTTTCCAGTTCGCGGATCTCCCCCTTCCATGAATGCGCGAGAAGGCTTTTCATGACCTCGTTGTCAACACCGCGCACGTCCTTGTTCATCTCGTGGGCGTACTTCTCGACGAAGTGCTGAACCAGGAGAGGGATATCGTCTCCGCGCTCGGAGAGGGGCGGCAGGTTGATTTCGACGATATTGAGCCGGTAAAAGAGATCCTCGCGGTAGCGGCCGGCCTCTACTTCCTTCGCGAGGTTCTTGTTGGTGGAGGCGATGATCCTGACGTCGACCGTGATCGGGATGGCCGTGCCCACCGGCGTGACCTCCTTCAGCTCGAGTGCCCGGAGGAGCTTCACCTGGAGATTGAGGGGGATTTCGCTCACCTCGTCAAGGAAGAGCGTCCCGGTATCAGCGGCCTTGAAGAATCCCTCCCGGTCCACGGTCGCGCCGGTGAACGATCCGCGCTTGTGGCCGAACAACTCGCTCTCAAACAGGTTTTCCACTATGGCCCCGCAGTTCACCGCAACGAACGGCTTCTCTTTGCGTTTGCTGTTGAAGTGAATCGCCCGGGCCACCACTTCCTTTCCGGTCCCGCTTTTCCCGTGAATCAGCACGGTCCCGTCGGTGGCGGCGACCTTCTTGATGGTATCGAAGATGCGCTGCATCGCCGGACTCTGGCCGACGATGTTGGTGAAATCGAACCGCCGGTTCAACTCGCCGCGGAGAAGCTTGTTCTCCACGTTGATGCGATGATTGGCCAGGAGCCGCCCGACCTTGACGATGAGTTCGTCGAACTCGACCGGCTTGAGGATGTAGTCCACCGCCCCCTTGCGCAGCGCCTGGATAGCCGTATCGATCGACCCGTAGGCCGTGATGATCACCACCAGGGTTTCCGGGCTGAACCGCGAGACCTGCTCCAGCAGCTCAATACCCTTCATCTCCGGCATCTCGAGATCGGTCACCACCAGGTCGATGCTGTCTTCCTTCAGGATCTCCAGGGCTGCCAGTCCGTTGGGCGCCTCTCGCACCCGGTATCCCTCCTTGGACAGGACGAACGAGAGCGACTCGCGGATGATATCTTCATCGTCGACGATCAGGATGGATTCTGCCATAGGGTTGCCGGCTTTCGATGAGAGGCGCCTCCCGGGTCAGGGGGAAGTGCGCCGGAGGTGTTCCGCGTTGAGCGGGAAGACGATCGTGAACGTTGTTCCCTTGCCCCACTGGCTCGCCACAGTGATGTTGCCGCCGAAGCTGCGCACAATCCCGTAGCTGACCCAGAGGCCGAGGCCCGTCCCCTCTCCCACTCCCTTCGTCGTGAAGAACGGCTCGAAGATCTTCGACAGGTGCTCCTCTTCGATGCCGTGGCCGTTGTCGGCAATTGCCACTTTCACNNACCCTGGTCACAAACGTGACTTCCTTCGCCTTCTTTCCCATCTTCACAATCTCGACCGAGCCGGTGAGGGTCTTCACGAGGTCGGTCGGCACGACCTGGTAGTTGGAGGGCCGGGAAAAATCGACAAGGTCGCGAATGATCTTCGTGATACGGTGGACCTGGGCCTCCACCAGGCCCAGCTTGTCCCTGGCGAACGGATCGCTGATGGTGCGTTCGAGGACCTGGACGATCGACGAGATCGATGCCAGGGGGTTGCCCACCTCGTGTGCGATGCCGGCCGCCAGCGTGCCGATGCTCTCCATCTTCTGCGAGTGCATGAGTTGCTGCTCGAGCTGCTTCTGTTCGGTGATATCGCGGTGGGATCCGAGATAGCCGACGACCCGCCCGTCGTTGTCAATGATAGGCGAGATCAGGAGCTGCGTGAAGAGGGGTTCGCCGTTCTTCCGCCGGTTCTCCACTTCACCCTGCCACACCCGCCCGGCGCTGATGGTCTTCCAGATCCGATTCCAGAACTCTCCGGGATACTTCCGGCTCGAGAGGATGTTCGGATTGCAGCCGATGAGCTCTTCTTTGGCATAGCCGGACGCCTTCTCGAACGCCGGGTTGACATAAATCATGTTTCCCTGGCTGTCGGTGATCTGAATCGGATTGACGGTGTAGTGGACGAC
>PMBF01000060.1:29828-30592 GCA_003152875.1 Ignavibacteriota bacterium
CTTCCAAGCAATGCCTCCGGGAGACCCAGCATATCCCTCGCGCAACTGTTGCAGTCGAGCACGACGCGCTCCGTCGACACGACAAAGCACATATCGGGGATCACATCCAGCAGTCGCTGCGCTATGTGAGGGTTCGAGGGCATCAAAGATCAGACTGTGGGGAAAATAGCGAAAAAAAGGGGAAGATTCAAACGAAGGGAGCTAAGGGAGGGTGGGAAACGGCGTCCGCGGATTCTGGAGGAATCACCCCATCATGTCGATTCTCCACTCTCCGCTTTGGTTGGTGAGGGCGATCTGTTCTGTATCCACGGAACCGTCGCCATAGTGGATATCGACATCAACTTCGGCAGCCAGCAGTGTCCAGTTGTCGCGCGTGACATCGATGCGCGTGACGCCTCCCCGTGACCGTACCTCGGCCGTATCGTTGTAGAGGATGGCTTCGAGCCGGTCAGAACCGAGCGCCCGGATGAGGGTATCGGGGAGGAGGCGGATCGCATCGCGGAAGCGCCCCTGGTCGATGTGGCGTATGAAAAGCCGAACGGTTTCTGCAGGCCGGGCAGCGACCGCAAGCACGCGCTTCCGGCGGATAAGGCGGACAGTGTCGAAAACTTCGCCGAAGAGCAGGCGGCATGGAGTGAGGGTAAGTCCGAGTCGCATGAGCAGGATTTCCTGGATAAGATCCGGATGCTCTGAATATACGGACGAAACTGTCTGGCGGAGTTAAGGCGGGGTTACGCTTCGGTTAAAATTCTTTAAAACTCCGC
>PMBF01000047.1:0-5276 GCA_003152875.1 Ignavibacteriota bacterium
GGGTGCCGCACAGCTGCTCACAGTACACCGGGTATTGCAGCACTCTGGCGCACTGAAAGTACTGCCCGGAATGCAGGCCCGAAGTGAGCTGGAAGTGCCCTTCGAGGAGGGCGCCGGTCTTGCGGAACAGGGAAAGAAGGGTGGACGGATCCATGGAGTTCTCCGGTGTCAGCTGGCGGCGGACTTCTGCTGTGTATCGTCGTCACTCTCTCCGTTGTCAATCCCTCCCTTGAACGGGCGATCCCTGTCTTCAAATTCGGGGCGGTAATACTCCGAAGCCTCGTATTCCTGCGCCCAGCCCCGGTCCATCCCGAGGCGGTCGAGAAGGGCAAGCACACGCTCGTATTCACTCTCGCGGATCTTGCGATCGAGGAGCGGGGTGACGCCCGCCCGGTGGGCGGGGAAGTACTGCGACATGATGCTCAGGGTGGACTGCTCTCCCAGCTTCTGCCTCACCCAGCCGAGGGCGTCGCGGCTCCCTGCGATATCGTTCGGGAGGACAAGGTGGCGGATGATCAGTCCCCGCTTGACCAGACCGTCGCCGCCCAGGACGAGGGCGCTGCCAACCTGGCGATGCATCTCCCTGAGCGCGGCGCGGGCGACCGCCGGATAGTTCCGGATTTTCGAGTACCGGTATCCCATCTCCTCGTCGGCATACTTCAAGTCGGGGAGATAGATATCAACGATTCCGTCGAGGATCCGGAGGATGTCCGGCGAATCGTAGGCATTCGTATTGTACATGAGAGGAAGGCGGAGTCCCCCGCGGGCCGCGATTTCAACAGCCATCACCATCTGGGGGACGAAATGGGTCGGAGAGACGAAGCCGATGGCGTGGACACCTTTTTCCTGCAGCGCCAGGATCATCCCGGCCAGATGTTCGATGGAAACTTCGTTCTTTCGCTCTTCGCGGTAGTTCTGGCTGATGAGGTAGTTCTGGCAGTAGACGCAGCGCAGATTGCAGTTGCCGAAGAAGATGTTGCCGACGCCGCGGGTTCCCACGAGCGCCGGTTCTTCGCCGAAGTGCACTGTCGAGGAGGAAACGACCGGAAGGCAGCCGGAGTAGCAGCGGGCGATTTCATCCTTCAGCCGGTTGTTCCCGCAGTCATGCGGACAGATGCGGCAGGAGGCGAGCATGGACCTGAGAAGGGCGGCCCTTCGGGCAAGTTCACCCCCGTCCAGGAGCTTCAGGTATGAAGGAACGAATTCCATGATGTGGAGTATCAATATACAACAAAGGGCCTGAACCCGCCAGATGAGCGTCGGAGAGGTTCAACGCCAGGTCCCGCGAAGCGGGATCAGACCGAATGGTCAGACTGTTGCAGGACGGCGCGGCGCACTCTGCCCATCTTCTGTCCGAGAAATCTCTCCCCGATCTCCGTGAATTTCGCCGGGATATCACTGACAAAGAACTGGAGGTTGGGTCTGGCGGTACTGGTGTTTCGCAGGCCGTGGGCNNCCCAGCACGAGCGTGTCGATTTTCTGCTGGGTCAGCGGAAAGAGGTACTCCCTGGCGACCATCGTGGTGACGGGATGGCTCACCCAACCTTCCTCGGCGAGAGGAACGAAGAGAGGACAGGGGCGGGCAAAGGTCTCTATTTCGGGGTTGATCTGGCGAAGGGCATTTGTGTAGGAGTTGCTATTCACCGTGGCATAGGTGCCGATGATGCCGACCCGCTTCCTGATGGTTGCCAAGGCGGCGGCCTGCGCCCCCGGCATAATGACTCCAACAACCGGGACCCGGGCACGTTTCTGCACCACGTCGAGCGCGACCGCCGAGACGGTATTGCAGGCGACGACCACCATTTTCACGTCGCGAGCCATAAGGAAATCGGCATCCTCCGCGGCGTACTCGCGGACCACCTGAGGCGATTTGGGGCCGTAGGGGACCCTGGCAGTATCGCCGAAGTAGACGAGGTTCTCCCGGGGAAGGCGGCAGGAGAGGGCTCGCACGACTGTCAGCCCCCCGATCCCGCTGTCAAACACGCCGATCGGTTTTGCCGCCGTCGTCATGGTTTTCGGTCCTCCATCCGGTGGCTCATCGTCCTCCTGTCAGCTCCTGTTCGGCCAGGCCGGTGATGGTGTGAAGAATCGTTTTCCGGATCTCTTCCTTCCGCCCGGCTCCTGCGACGGCCTTCCCATCGCGATCCAGCACGTAGAAGGCATCCACGATGCCGTCCACCCGCGTGGCGATCTTGGCAAACGTGATGTTGAGGCCGAGCAGGGACATGGTTTCCGTGACGCGATAGAGGAAGCCGACACGGTCGAAGGCGTAGACATCGATGATGGTGTACCGCTGAGTTTCCTCGAAGGTGACGTCAGTCCGCACAGTCGGGTTCTCAGGGCGCTTCGGCCGGCGTTTCCATTTCCGGTGATGTTCCAGGAACAGGTGGTCGATGTCGAGCACCCCGGCGGTCACCTTCCGCATGTCCTCGGCGATCTTCGTGCAGACCTTCGGGGTGAGCTCTCCCCCCGTGCCCGCATCGCTCACCCGGAACCGGTCGATGACGAGTCCATCGTCCCTGGTAAAGACATCGGCGGCATAGATGGTGGCGTCGTTGGCAGCGAGGACGGCGCAGAAGTGCGAAAGGGCGAACGGGGCATCGCGGGCGATGACTGTCACATCGGTTGAACCGCCCGCGGAGGATACCAGGGTTTCCACAGGGTCGAGCAGAGGTGCGGTGGCAATATGCCGGGCGATCTCCTGCGGGGTGAAGACCACGGTATACGATGCATTCGGGATCGCGTCCAGGTGCCGCCGGACTTCGTCCGGAGGAACCTCGGCCCTGAGGGCTTCCACGATCCGGTCCTCGGCCTCCTCCCGCCTGGCCTCGTGATAGAGGTCCACCTGCTCACCCTTCAGGTTGCGCCGGAGGACTTCAGACGTGCGCTGGTAGAGCTCTCCGAGCATCGTGGCTTTCCATTCCGTCCAGACTCCGGGGTTCACGGCCGACAGGTCGGCGAAGGTAAGCAGGAAGAGGTAGTCCAGCTGCGATGCATTCTCAAAACGGGCGGCGAATTCCCTGATGGTTTCAGGATCGTAGATGTTCCTCCGGAAGGCAATCTGTTCCATGGCCAGGTGATGGCGGACGAGGAACCCGACATCCGCGGCCAGCTCGCTGAAGCCGATGCGCCGGGTGACGGCCATGGCGATGGGCACCCCGGAAATCTCGTGGTCGGCGACACCCCGGGGCTTGGCGATGTCGTGCAGGAGCACGGCCAGGTAGAGCAACTCGCGGCGTGCGAGGGCGCGGTACACGTCGTGCAGGAGCCCTTCCCCCTCCGCGAGACCCTCGACACGAGCCAGGGCAATGAGCGTATGTTCGTCGGCCGAGTAGTAGTGGTAGACGTTGTGCTGGAAGAAGGCGATCAGCTCGCCGAATTCGGGAATGACGCGCCCGAGGATGTTCAGCTCGTTCATGTCGCGCAGCGTGGCGGAAACGCGGCCCGAGGTGAAGACCTGCCGGAGCATGGCCATGCAGGAGGGAGAAGCGGCGACTTCGGGGGTTACCATGTCCGCGCTCCGCCCGATGGCGGTCCGGAGGCTGACACCGAGTTCCGCTCTGAGATCCGCTGCAAGGGAAAACGCTTCGAAGATGCCGGCCGCGGAGGGAAGACGGCCCTGAGGCTCATCCAGGGTAAGGACACCGTCACGGAGCCGGAAGATCGTCCCCACGCGCCGGCCGCGGTTCCAGAAGCGCGGGGATACCTCGAGCGACTCGCGGAAGTGTTGTCCCAGGCTCTGGTAGACGGTGTGAACCGTGCGCGCATGGAGGTAGTAGTCCCGCATGAACACCTCCACCGGTCTCATCTCGGTTACGCGGCGGTACCCGAGCATTTCGGCGACGGTCTCCTGCAGCGCATACTCGAGGGTGTCGTGCTGCCCTTTGCTCGCCAGGTGCATCGCGGTGCGGACGCGGAAGAGGAACCGGAGCGCTTCGACGGTCGCTGCATGGACATCCTCTTCCAGAACGCCATCCTTCCGGAGCCGGTTGAGAAAGGTCAGTGTTGCAGGGGTCGCGGGATCGATGGGGATGAAACCCGAGGGGTCGGTTCCCCGGTGGAGCCAGTAGACGGTCTGGAGGTCGCGAAGCCCTCCGGCGCTCTTCTTGACGTTGGGCTCGAGCAACTTCACCGAACTGCCGAACCGGGCCTGCCTCGCCGCCGATTCCTCCAGGACCATGCCGGTCAGCCAGGAATCGTCCGTCCTGATCCACTTCTCCCGCATGGAAGCGTACAGGGTCCCGGCAAGCGCGTGATTCCCGCACAGGCAGCGGCTCTCCAGCATGGCGATCCATGCGTCGATGGCCGCGCCATGCTGGGCGAGCGCCTCGGCGATAGTCCGGACGCTGTGACCCACGTTCAGACCTACATCCCAGAGCACGTGGAGAAAAGCGCGGGCCGTAACACCGGCTGGGATCTGCTGCTGGCCAGCGCCTGAGAGAATCATGACATCCACATCTGAATGCGGGAACTGCTCCCCCCGTCCGTATCCGCCGAGAGCCAGGACGGCAATCTCCTGTCCCGCTTCTCCGGCGCATTCCTCGAAGGCGAGACTCAGGACCCGGTCCATCAGAGCCGTCTGCTCGATGGATGCCCGGATGCCGTCGCCCGAGGAGCGGAATCTCTCTTCGATCGCTGTGCGGCCGGTATCAAGGAGGTCTTTAAGGCTCTGAGAGGTTGACACGCCGATTTTCCTGTTCTCCATGGCATATCCTTGAGACATCGGGAGCATGATGACGTGGTGCCCGTATATTGCATATTATAGAGAGGCTTCCCCGCAATTGCAATTCAGCCCTCCGTTGCCTACCATATCGGCAGAGAGGTCGCATGTGAGGAGTCGGCCCGTGCTCCGAGTGTTCGTGTGTGCCTGGATTGCCATGATCTCCCCACAGGAGGGGTCCCCTTTCCCCGGAATCCTCTGGGGGACTCCGCTCGAAAAGGCTGGCCGGTTCTCCAGACTGGAGAGGACATCGGCCGAAGGAAGAGTCGAACGGTACCGGCTTCCCCTTGAGCGTCTGGGCGAGGCGGAGGTCGAAGAGTGCCAGCTCGAATTCACGGATGGCAGGTTTTCAGGTATCGTCCTCACCACACACGGTCCGGAAGCCACCCACACGCTCCACGCGTACCTCGAGCGGAGGTTCGGCAAGGGAAGCGACGACGGGCACCGGTTCTGGCAGTGGCTCGCGGGGACGACCTACGTGAGTCTCGACGAGGACAGCGCGGGTGACGGATACCTGCTCTGGTACGGAGTGCAGTGGCAGGAGGGAAACAACTAG
>PMBF01000047.1:5283-76607 GCA_003152875.1 Ignavibacteriota bacterium
GTCGTCGACTCGCTCCGTTTCTCCTGGGAAGCCATCACCATCGACACTCCGGTCGCGGGAGCCATGCTGGAGATCGAGATCATTCCGTTCACGCTCCGGTGCCGGAGCTGCGGGAGGACGACCGAGCCCGACCAGGGGATCATCGTCTGCGGCGGATGCGGGAGCATAGACACGGAAATCACCGGAGGTACCGAACTGAAGGTGACTGAGCTCGAGCTCGCCGATTCACCGGGGGAGGCACCATGAGCGTGATCACGATTGAACGGAAGGTGCTGGAGAAGAACGACGAGGTCGCGCGGTTGAACCGGGATGAGTTCCGGCGCCATGGTCTCTTCGTCGCGAATGTCCTGAGCTCGCCCGGGGCGGGCAAGACCGCAATTCTCGAGAAGACCGCGGAGCGGCTCCGGGGCCGTCTCAGGCTCGGCGTCATCGAGGGCGACGTCCAGACGGACCTGGATGCGCAGCGTGTCGCCCGGTACGGGATCCCAGCAGTGCAGATCGTCACACGCGGCGGCTGTCACCTCGAAGCCGGGCTGGTGCGCGAGGCGCTGCAGGCGCTCGATCTCGGGGCTCTCGACCTCCTGATCATTGAAAACGTGGGCAACCTGGTGTGCCCCGCGAACTACGACCTGGGTGAGAGCGCGAAGGTCGTGGTTGCAAGCGTGACCGAGGGGGACGACAAGCCCCTGAAATATCCGGCCATGTTCCGCAACTCCACTGTCATGTTGATCAACAAAATCGACCTCGTCCCCTACCTCACCGCGGATCCCGCGGTTCTGAAGGCGAATGCGCTCTCCATCAATCCCTTACTCACCGTGTTCGAAACATCTGCGGCAACCGGCTCGGGGCTGGACTCATGGTGCGCATGGCTCGAACAGCAGGCTCGCCGCAGCCCAAGGTGATACGCAGATGTGTTCCGACGATGATGAGTTTTGCAACGCCCTCTCTTTCTCAGAAGTGAAAAGATATCTTCGCTTTTCCCCCTCTCTCGCCAAAAAGGAGTGCGATTAGGCTGATTCCGGGCTGGCATGCTCATTGCAAGCTTTTCTCCCACGATTGCATGCCTGAGTGTTCGACGGACGCCTTCGGTTGAGATCTGCCGATTTGCCACATCGCAGTCCTCGCCGCAGTGCTGCAACAGTTTTTCCCGACCATTTTCCACACAGTCCACAAAGGGCTTTCATGGCTTCGACGACCACATCACGGCCTCCCGATTCCCGCGAGGCTGCGCAGCGGCATCCGAGCGGAGACAACCGTTTCAAGCTGCTGGACCGGACGATCACGAAGCATCACAACAGCGGCGATGCACTGATTGAGGTGCTGCACGCAGCGCAGGGCATCTTCGGCTATCTCGAAAACGACCTCCTGATCTATATCGCACGGGCGCTCCGCCTCCCCCTGAGCCGCGTCTACGGGGTGGCGACCTTCTACCATTTCTTCAGCCTGAAGCCGAGCGGCAAGCACACGTTCGTGCTGTGCATGGGGACGGCCTGCTACGTGAAGGGGGCCGCGGTGATCCACAAGGAGGTGGAGCATCACTGCCAGTGCAAGTTCGGCGAGACGACCGCGGACGGCAACGTGTCGCTGGTGCAGGCGCGCTGCGTCGGTTCGTGCGGGCTGGCCCCGGTTGCCGTCGTTGACGGACAGGTGGCAGGAAAACTCACCGCCGCTTCATCGCTCGACCGCATCAAACAGTGGCAGGACGAAGAGGTGACCAGATGACCACCGAAGATCTCCATGAGCTGGCGGAAAAGGAAACCGATCGCCAGCGGCAGCTCAGGGACCGGATTCTGTACTGCGCCGCTGCGGGATGCGTCTCCTGCGGGAGCCACGCCACGCGCGATGCGATCAAGAAAGCCCTCAAGGAGCGAAACCTTGAGAAAGAGGTGGAGGTGCTCGGCACAGGCTGCATGGGCCTGTGCGGCGAAGGACCGCTGGTCAAGATTTCGTCGGATGGAAGCGTCTATGAGCGGGTTGACGAAGAGACGGGGCGCAGGATTGTGGAAGAGCACCTGTGCGAGGGCCGGAAGGTGGGAGCTCACCTGATCGACACCTCCCAGCCGTTCTTCTCGTCCCAGCAAAAGATCGTTCTGGAGCATTGCGGCAAGATCAATGCCGAGAGCATCGACGAGTACATCGCGGCAGGAGGATACGGGGCGCTTGCCCGGGTCGTGACGGAGATGCAGCCTCAGGACGTGATCGAGGAGATCAGGAAGAGCGGACTCCGGGGCCGGGGAGGGGCGGGCTATCCCACCGGGCTCAAATGGGGGATCGTCCGCAAGGCGAAGAGCGAGCAGAAGTATGCCGTGTGCAACGCGGACGAGGGAGATCCGGGTGCCTTCATGGACCGGTCGGTGCTTGAGGGAGACCCCCACCGCATCCTGGAGGGGATGGCCATCGCCGGCTATGCTGTGGGTGCGAACCAAGGGTACATCTACATCCGGGCCGAATACCCGCTGGCCATCGAGCGGCTCAAGCTCGCCATCAAGCAGGCAGAGCGGCTGGGCCTGCTGGGCAACCGGATCTTCGAGTCGGATTTCAACTTCCGGATCGACCTCCGCATCGGCGCGGGGGCATTCGTCTGCGGAGAAGAAACCGCTCTCCTCAGGTCCATCCAGGGAAGACGGGGGCGTCCGCGCCCGCGGCCTCCCTACCCTTCCGAGGTAGGGTTGTGGGGGATGCCGACGCTGATCAACAACGTGGAAACCTACGCCAATGTCGCCCCGATCATCAACCGGGGAAGCGCCTGGTTCGCAGGGATCGGCACGCCCAAGAGCACGGGCACCAAGGTCTTCGCCCTGGCCGGGGCAATCCGCAATACGGGGCTGATCGAGGTCCCCATGGGGATCCCGCTCCGCAACATCATCTTCGACATCGGCGGCGGGACCCCCGAGGGGACCGAGTTCAAGGCCGCGCAGACAGGAGGCCCGTCGGGGGGATGCATCCCCGCGGAACATCTCGACCTGCCCGTCGACTACGAATCTCTGGCGACGGTCGGCTCCATCATGGGAAGCGGGGGGCTCATTGTGATGGATTCCACCTCCAACATGGTGGAGGTGGCAAAGTACTTCATGGATTTCTGCATGGACGAGTCATGCGGCAAATGCATCCCCTGCCGCGTGGGCACCGTGCACATCTACGGCCTGCTCGACACCATCAGCCGCGGCAAGGGCACAACCGACGACCTGGCCCTCCTGGAGGAACTCTGTGTCATGGTCAAGGAGACCAGCCTTTGCGGTCTCGGGCAGTCGGCTTCCAACCCTGTCCTTTCCACGCTGAAATTCTTCAGGCACGAGTACACAGATCTCCTGTCGAAGCCCGAGTCCTTCGTACCGTCGGTCTCCCCCGATCCTGCTTCGGCCGGGCCGGCGGATGGTCCCGCAGCGAACGACGGCCACGACTCCACGACGCACGCGTAACGGACACCACCTATGGCCATTCTGACTCTTACCATCGACGGCGAGCAACTGAGCGCCAACGACGATGAAACGCTCCTGGAGATCGCGCGCCAGCACGACATCGCCATCCCGACCCTCTGTCACCTGGAGGGGTTGTCGGACGTCGGCTCCTGCCGCCTCTGCCTGGTGGAGATCGAAGGATCCCAGAAACTCTTTCCCGCCTGCACAACCAGGGCCCAGGAAGGCATGGTCGTCCGCACGAAGACCGAGCGGCTGCAGCGGAACAGGCGGATGATCATCGAGCTTCTCGCCTCCGAGGGGAACCACCAGTGCGCGGTCTGCGTGGTCAACAACCACTGCGAGCTGCAGAACCTTGCCTATGAAGTCGGCCTGACGCACACCAGGTACCCGTACCTGTATCCGAAGAAGAGGCTGGACGCGTCCCACCCCGACTTCATCATCGACCGGAACCGCTGCGTCCTGTGCACGCGGTGCGTACGCGTGTGCCATGAAGTGGAGGGAGCGCACGTCTGGGATATCGCACAGCGGGGCATTCACTGCGAGATCATCTCGGACATGGACCAGCCCTGGGGCACGTCGCCGAGCTGCACGTCGTGCGGCAAGTGCGTTCTCGTCTGCCCGACCGGCGCCCTGATCGCCAAGGGGGAAAACGTCGCCGAAATGGAAAAGAAGACCGATTTCCTCAAGTACATCGTCACCGCCCGCGTGAAGCGGGAATGGATCAACACAGACGGGGAAGAATAGGATGAAACCGAGAGTTGCCACAGTGTGGCTCGGAGGGTGCTCCGGATGCCACATGTCGTTCCTCGACATGGACGAGAGGCTGATCGAGCTGGCCGGCAGGATGGATCTCGTCTATTCCCCCATCGCGGATGTGAAAGAATTCCCCCGCGATGTGGACGTTACGCTGGTGGAGGGAGCCGTCACCAACGACGAGAACGAAGAGATGGCCCACATCATCCGCCGGAACTCGCGCTTCGTTGTGTCGTTCGGCGATTGCGCGGTGTCGGGCAATGTGACCGCCCTCCGGAACGGCTTTGACAAGGAGGACGTGCTCCGCAGAGCCTACGTGGAGCTGGCCGACGTCGATCCCCAGATCCCGCGCGACCATCCGACCATCGCCGAGCTCATGGCGAAGGCGCGGCCGCTGCACGAGATCATCCCCGTCGATGCGTTCTTGCATGGCTGTCCGCCCACCGCAGACCAGATCTGGTTCGCGGTCAGCGAGCTCCTCGAGGGGCGGATGCCCGCCTTCTCACCGGTCTATCTGCGGTACGGCTGATCACCCGGCAGCCGCACCCCCAAGTTCATTGCCACGAGGAATGTATGTCCAGGACCATCACCATTTCACCCGTGACCCGCATCGAGGGGCACGCCAAGATCACGATCCAGCTCGACGACGCCGGAACGGTCGTGGATGCCAGGTTCCACGTCAACGAGTTCCGGGGATTTGAGAAGTTCTGCGAGGGCCGCCTGATGTGGGAGATGGGGGGCATCACCTCGCGTATCTGCGGCATCTGTCCGACGAGCCACCTGATCACCTCCGCCAAGGCCGGCGATGCCATCCTTGCCGTCGAGATCCCCGAGACGGCCGAGAAGCTCCGCCGCCTCATCACGCTCGCACAGTGGATTCAGTCCCACACGCTCAGCTTCTTCCACCTCTCCTCCCCCGATTTCCTGCTCGGCTTCGACAGCGATCCGGCCCGACGGAACATCTTCGGGTTGATTGAACATGACCGGGAATTCGCACGCCGCGGGATCCGCCTGAGGAAGTTCGGCCAGGAGATCATCGAAGTGCTCGGCAGCCGCCGCATCCACACACCCTGGGCCGTTGCGGGCGGAGTGCGCGAACCGTTCGACCGTTCAAAACGCGACTACCTCCTCGGGTGGATCCCCGAGGCGAGAGAGACTGCGCGGCTGGCCCTCGACACCCTGAAGTCCATCCACACCCGCTTCGAGCACGAGATCCCGAACTTCGGCAATTTCAGATCGCTCCACGTCGGCCTCGTGGACAGGGAGGGCGGACTGGAGTACTACGGCGGCACCTTGCGCGTCATGGACGGAGCCGGCAATATCATCGCCGACCGTCTCGACCCCAAGGACTACCGCGAGCACTTCGGCGAAGCCACCGAATCCTGGTCGTACCTGAAATTCCCGTACTATAAGCCTCTCGGGTACCAGCAGGGGATGTACCGCGTGGGGCCGCTGGCCCGCCTCAACATCTGCGACCACATCGGGACCCCTCTGGCCGAACTGGAACGGAAGGAGTTCAAGGCGATCGCAGGCGACGCGGGCGTAGTGAACAACTCGTTCTATTTTCACTATGCCCGGCTCATCGAGCTCCTGTTCGCGGTCGAACAGGCCGAACTGCTCCTGACAGACGAATCGATCCTGGGCACCCATGTCCGGTCACGCGCGATGATCAATCGCGACCACGGCGTGGGCGCAAGCGAAGCCCCGCGCGGAACGCTGTTTCACGACTACGAGGTGAACCAGGACGGCGTGCTGCAAAAGGTGGACCTGGTCATCGCCACGGCACAGAACAACCTGGCCATGAACAAAACCGTTCAGCAGCTGGCCATGAGGTACCTGGATGGAACCGAGATCTCCGAGGGACTGCTCAACCGGATCGAGGCCGGCATCAGGTGCTTCGACCCCTGCCTCTCCTGTTCCACGCACGCCATCGGGGCGATGCCGCTTCGCGTCCAGCTGCTGGGCCCCGGGGGCCGCATCATCGCCGAACGCACGCGATGAGCATCCCACTGGTCATCGGCTACGGTAACACGCTGCGGAGAGACGACGGCGCCGGCATCCGGGCCGCCGAGCTCGTCCGCGAGCGCCTCGCCGGCGTCGACGTGCTGACCGTCCACGAGCTGCAGCCCGACCTGGCGGAGACCGTGGCCGCGAGAGACACGGTGATGTTTCTCGATGCCAGCACCGGTGCCGAAACCCTGCTCTGCGTCCGGATCGATCCGGATTCGCAGGATGAACCGGTCAGGTCGCATTCGCTGACCCCGCCCCAGCTCCTGGCCCTCTGCCGCATTCTCTTCGGCCGTGCGCCCGGTGATGCCTACCTGGTGGGCATTCCCGCCGATGATTTCGCATTCGGTGAATCACTCTCCATGAGGACGGCATCCTTCCTGGATTCATGCGTTGCCCTCGTCGACGGGCTGGCACGCCAGGTTTCCCCCCTCTAGTACCCCCCCCCCGCCCCCCGGACGGTCGTTGGCATGTCTCCCGGAAAATCCGTACTCTTTTCTACGGACTTCACAGATTTCTCCGGTTCTTTCTCTCGGCTGTATGCGCAAGCGCGTTCATATCGTCATCCGCGGGGCAGTCCAGGGCGTCGGTTTCCGGCCCTTTGTCTACCGGCTGGCCAACGAGCTCCGGCTGCANNGTGGAGGAATTCCTGCTGCGCCTGGAGCCCGAGAAACCCCCGCGAGCCTTTCTGCAGAGCTTCGAGTTTTCTTATCTTGATCCGGCGGAGTATGCGGGTTTCACAATCCGGGAGAGCGAAAGCCGGGGAGGACCCACGACGCTGGTCCTGCCCGACATTGCCACCTGTCCCGACTGCCTTGCCGACATCACCGATCCTGCCAACCGGCGCTTCGGCTACCCTTTCACCAACTGCACCAATTGCGGGCCGCGTTTCACCATCATCGAGGGTCTTCCTTACGACAGGGCCTCGACTTCGATGCGGCATTTTGCCATGTGTGCGGAGTGCCGCCGTGAATATGAAGATCCTCTGGACCGCCGATTCCACGCGCAGCCGAACGCCTGTCCCGAATGCGGGCCGCAGGTGGAGCTCTGGGATGAGTCCGGAACCCTCCGGGCATCCCGCGCTGCCGCCATCGCCGCCGCGGCGGACATGCTCGACGCCGGAAAGATCGTGGCGGTCAAGGGTCTCGGCGGGTTCCATCTCATGGTGGACGCGAGGGATGAAGATGCGGTAGTCAGGATGCGCCTGCGGAAACGCCGGGAGGAGAAGCCGTTTGCACTCATGGCGCCCGGTATCCGGTGTGTGGAGGACCTCTGCGTTGTTGACCGGCTCGAGGAACGGTTGCTCAGATCGGCCGAAGCGCCGATCGTCCTGCTGCGGAAGCGTCCCCCAGAACTGGCCGGTGCTCAGATCGCACAAAGCGTATGTCCGGGCAACCCATGGCTGGGGTTCATGCTTCCCTCTACCCCGCTCCATCATCTTCTGATGCGCAGGCTGGGGTATCCCGTCGTGGCAACAAGCGGCAACCTGAGCGACGAGCCGATTTGCACCGATGCGCGGGAGGCTTCCCACCGTCTGAGCGGCATCGCCGACGCGTACCTCGTGCACAACAGGCCGATCGTGCGGCACGCGGACGACTCGATCGTGCGCGTGCTCCTTGGCCGCGAGCTCGTTCTGCGCCGGGCGCGAGGCTACGCCCCCCTCCCTGTCGCCGTGCCCGCCGGCATCCCCGACACGCTGGCCATGGGGGGACACCTGAAAAGCACCGTCGCGATCTCGCGGGGCGCCAATATCTTCATCAGTCAGCATCTGGGAGATCTCGAGACCGAGCAGTCGCTCCAGGCATTCCGGCACGCGGTGGAGGATTTGAAGGCGCTGTATGCACTGGAGCCGACGAGGGTCATCTGCGATATGCACCCTGACTACGTCTCCACCTCCGAGGCAAGAGCCACAGGACTCCCGCTGCATGCCGTGCAGCACCACCACGCGCACATTGCCTCATGCATGGCGGAAAACGGTCTGGAGGGCCCCGTGCTCGGCGTATCCTGGGACGGAACCGGATGGGGTCCCGACGGAACGATCTGGGGAGGAGAATTCCTGCTCGTGGACCGCGCGGGATACAGGCGAACGGCAGCTTTCCGTGCCTTCTCCCTACCCGGCGGGTCAGCGGCGGTGCGCGAGCCGCGCCGCACAGCGCTGGGCCTCCTGTACGAGGGACTGGGCCCCGCCCTGTTCGAAGATCCGGGCCTGCTTCCGGTGTGTGCATTCACGGAGCGAGAACGCTCGCTGATCCGGCAGATGCTCGCGCGGGGGTTGAATGCGCCGCGGACGACGAGTGCAGGTAGGCTGTTCGACGGCGTGGCCTCGATCCTCGGACTCCGCCAGCGCTGCAGCTTTGAAGGCCAGGCTGCGATGGAGCTGGAATGGACCGCCGGTGGACGAACGGATCAGCCCCCGTACGAGGTTCCCCTGCTCCCCAGGGAAAACGGCTGCCTTGTCGTGGACTGGGTTCCCCTGATAGCACGGCTGATCGAGGACCTCAGAAACGGCACGTCCGTCCCTCTGCTTGCGGCCAGGTTCCATGCGTCGATGGCTGAATCGATCGTGGCAGTGGCAAGAGCCGCAGGCGAACGCCGGGTCGCCCTGAGCGGGGGATGCTTTCAAAACGCCCTGTTGACCACTCTGGCCGTCCGCCGCCTCGAAGAGAATGGGTTTTTGCCCTACTGGCATCAGCGCGTCCCCCCTAACGACGGGGGGATATCGCTCGGCCAGATCTATGCAGAGGTTGTCTTGAAGGGTCAGTTATCGGCTCCTTATCCGTGAGCCGCCGGGGGCGGCTCACTTCACCAAGCACTGAACAAGGAAGCCTGCCATGTGTCTTGCCGTTCCAGGAAAGGTCGTCGCCATCGACCGCAGTGTCACGCCTATCATGGGCACCGTGAACTTTTCCGGCGTGCAGAAGCAGATCTGCCTCGACTGGGTCCCTGATGTGAAAGAGGGAGACTACGTCGTGGTTCATGTCGGATTTGCACTTAATACGCTGGATGAGGGGGAGGCCCTGGAGACCCTCCGGATTCTCAAGGAGATGAACTCCCTGGACGACGAGCTGGGAGACCCTGAAGAGCCTCCCCGGTAGGGAAGGCCATCCGGGGCTGAGGGGGAAGGATGACCACCCCCCGGCCGGGAATTGAAAGACGGAAAGCGGAGGTGCCATGAAATTCATCGATGAGTTCAGGGACCGTGCGGCGGCCGGCAAGCTGGCCGCACAGATACGCGCGACGGCAACCCGGCCATGGACCATCATGGAGATCTGCGGGGGGCAGACGCACACGATTGTCAAGTACGGCATCGAGGAGCTTCTGCCTGCGGAGCTCACGCTGGTCCACGGCCCGGGATGTCCCGTCTGTGTCACACCCCTTGAACTCATCGACCAGGCGATCGCGATCGCCCTGCGGGACGACGTGATCTTCACCTCCTTCGGCGACATGCTGCGCGTCCCCGGTTCCACCCGGGACCTTCTGAGCGTCAAAGCGGAACGGGGCACGGTGCGCCTGGTCTACTCCCCCCTCGACGCAGTGAAGATTGCCCAGCAGCGGCCGGACAAGCGGGTGGTATTCTTTGCCGTCGGGTTCGAGACTACTGCCCCGCCCAACGCCATGGCGGTCTGGGAGGCAAGGAGGCTGGGCCTCACGAATTTTTCCATCCTGGTCTCCCACGTGCTGGTCCCCCCGGCCATGGAGGTGATCCTCTCCTCTCCCGTGAACAGGGTCCAGGGATTCCTTGCCGCCGGGCATGTTTGCGCAGTGATGGGGACTGGCGAGTACCTGCCGCTCGCGGCGAAATACCGTGTGCCGATTGTTGTCACGGGGTTCGAGCCACTGGACATACTCACGGGCCTGCTGATGACTATCCGGCAGCTCGAAGAAGGCAGGCACGAGGTCGAGAATGAATATGCGCGCGTCGTTCGCCCTGAAGGCAATCTCCCTGCCCGCCGGTTGATCTCGCAGGTCTTTGAACCCGTCGACAGGAAATGGCGGGGGATCGGGACCATACCCTGCAGCGGGTACAGGCTGCGTGACGAGTTCAGCGCCTACGACGCCGAGAAGATCTATGAAGTCGGCGGGATCTCGGCACAGGAATCGCCGCTCTGCATCGCCGGGCAGGTGCTGCAGGGCCTGAAGAAGCCGCATGAATGCTCCGCCTTCGGGCACCCGTGCACGCCGGAACATCCCCTGGGGGCGCCGATGGTGTCATCGGAGGGAGCATGTGCGGCATACTACCACTTCGGACGGTTCGCCAGCGTGACTCCGCCCGGCCGGCGCATCGACGATGATTCCGATCGACACTATGTCCAACCCTGAATCGAAACGTACGGTTCGCATCTTCGCAGCGGCGTCGTTTCTCAACGACTTCGGCTCCGATATCATCTACCCGGTCTGGCCCTTCTTCGTCACGTCGGTCCTGGGGGCCAACATGGAGATCCTGGGGTTGATCGACGGACTGGGGGAGGCAGTCGTCTCCCTCTCGCAGGCGGCCTCAGGATATCTTTCCGACCGGCTTCAGAAACGGAAGGTCTTCATCTGGACCGGGTATCTGTTCGGGGCGCTCTCACGCCTCGGCTATGCGTTCTCCACTGCCTGGCCGCACCTGATCCCTTTCCGGATACTGGACCGGGCTGGCAAGATGCGCGGCTCGCCGCGTGATGCGATCATTGCGGATGTTTCCACCCAGGAGAATCGCGGGAGGAATTTCGGGCTGCTCCGCTCGATGGACAACCTCGGCGCGGTCTGCGGGATCCTGTTCTGCCTGGCATTCATGCACATCGGCTACCAGATGCTCTTCCTGCTGGCTGCCGTTCCTTCCGTGATCAGCATGGTGCTGGTCATCCTTACGGTGCGCGAACGCCCGCTGCACGGCACGCAGCTGTTCAAGGGACTCGAACTCGCGGACCTGGGGCGGAATTTCCGGTTGTTTCTGGCTCTCAGCGCCCTCTTCGCCCTCGGCTCGTTCAGCTATTCGTTCCTGCTGATCAAGGCATCCTCGGGGACTTCCCCCGCATTTGCGCCGGTCCTCTACCTGTTCTTCACTCTTTCTGCGGCTCTGTTCTCCCTTCCTTTCGGCCGTCTCTCGGACCGCATCGGACGGAGGGCGGTGATGCAGATCGCCTTTGCGCTCTGGGGGGGCGTGTGCGCATGGATGCTGTTTGCCGAGGGCAAGACTGCAATGATCGGCGTCTTCGTATTGTTCGGTCTCCACAGGGCGGCTCTCGAGCCGGTGCAGAAAACGCTTGTTGCGGAGCTCGCCCCATCCCGGTACCGGGCCAGCGCCATGGGAGGATTCCAGATGGTTACCGGCCTCTGCGCTCTCCCCTCCTCGCTTATGGCGGGCATCCTCTGGGACCGGGTATCTCCAGCCGCGCCCCTTGAGGTTTCGCTGGTACTTACGCTGATTGCTCTTATCTTGCTGTTCTTTGTCCAACAACCGCGCACTGCGCGCTGATGACCATGCCGGACACACCGGTGTACGATTTCTCGCAGGGACCTTCCTGTCCCATTCCCATCAACGAATACCCGGCCGTTCTCATGGCGCACGGGGGCGGGGGGAGGCTGACGCAGCAGCTGATCGAACGGATGTTCGTTCCCCTGTTTGCCAACGAGGCGCTGGCCCAGCTTCACGACGGTGCTGTCGTCACTATCGGGGGCATCCGTCTCGCCATGTCCACCGACTCCTACGTCGTCAGGCCGATCGTCTTTCCGGGCGGTAGCATCGGGGAGCTGGCGGTGAACGGCACGGTCAACGATCTGGCAATGTGCGGAGCCCGGCCCCTCTACCTCACCTCGGCATTCATCATCGAGGAGGGGCTTGCGATGGAGGAGCTCTGGCAGGTGGTGCAGGCGATGCAGCGGGCGGCCCTGGCCTCGGGCGTGGCGCTCGTCACGGGAGACACCAAGGTCGTGGACAGGGGGAAGGGAGACAAGATTTTCATCAACACGGCGGGCGTGGGGATTGTCCCGCCTGGAGTGGACATCCGTCCCGACAGGGCCCGTCCCGGCGACCTGGTGCTTGTGAACGGTCCGATTGCCCTGCACGGCATGGCCATCATGTCGGTGCGCGAAGGGCTGGAATTCGAGACGGAAATCCGGAGCGACACCGCTCCGCTGAACGGCCTCGTGGAGGCGATGATTGCCTCATGTCCCGATCTGCATGTTCTGCGCGATCCGACGCGAGGCGGCGTGGCCAGCGCTTTGAACGAGATTGCAAGGGCCTCCGGGTGCGGCATCCTGCTGAACGAAGATGCGATTCCGATCCCCGAAGACGTCCGCGGCGCATGCGAGATTCTCGGGCTCGACCCGCTCTACGTCGCCAACGAAGGGAAACTGCTTGCGCTCGTCCCCCCCTCCTGCGCCGACGATGTCCTCGCCGCGATGAAGAACCACCCGCTCGGGGCCGGATCCGTGGTGATCGGCAAAGTGGTTGAGGAGCACGGGGGGTTCGTCGTCATGAAGACATCGATCGGCGGCAACAGGGTGGTGGATATGCTGTCGGGAGAACAGCTTCCCAGAATTTGCTGAGCCCCCGAAGGATGAGGAAGGGCGCATGGCCCGCGCTGCATGACAGCCGGCGGCCCCGGGATCTACCGGGCCGTCACGTGTTCTTCCTGACTCTCTTCTTCCATCGTTCCGAATACATAGTCCCAGAGCGGGGAGCTCACGCCGTACCCTCTGTCGGGATTGCGGTAGTGGTGGAGCACGTGATGGTGCTTCAGCCACTGCGCGATCCCGCTCTTCATGGGAGCATGGTGGGTGGCGTAGTGGATCTCGTCGTAACAGATGTAGCCGAAGATAAATCCCGCGAAGAACGGAGCCACAAAGAACCGGCCGACGACGGCATAGAACACGAAGTAGAACGCGGTGGCAAGCGGGATGCTGACCGACGGGGGCATGACCAGACGCTTGGAGTCGTTCGGATAATCATGGTGGACGCCATGCGTCAGGAAATGGAGGCGCTTCCCCCACCGGGTCTTCGGCTCATAATGGAAGACGTAGCGGTGGAGGAGGTATTCGGTCAATGTCCAGACTAACAGCCCGAAAGGAAAGAACCCAGCCACCTCCAAGGGGGTGACCACGCCCTGTTGCACCGCACGGAACAGGAAGGTGACCACGACCGGGAGGTAGATGATGACCGGTACGCTCCAGTGAACGTGTGTGAACAGCTCCAGAATGTCGCTCTTGAAGAGACGTGCCGATTCATCCTTGTTCGAGACAAAAAGTTTTGGCATGAACGACCTCCGTTCGACTGGGGTTCTGGCTTCGGAGACTCAGGGATTACTGGCAACTCCGACTGATACCATCAAGCCTTTCTTTTGCGTCCTGCAACACCGCAGGTCCCTTGTTCCCTTGTCAGCAATGACGGCCTGCTCTCCCCGCGTCGAGGCAATGCCACCCCTTGCCGATTGCAGCCTGTCGAAAAATGCATCGGTCGCCGGCCCCCAGACCGTGTGCTGATGCTGGAGACGCCGGACTTCTTTGTCATCTGTGCCAAGCAGAGAGGGGGGCATGCTCTTCCGCGGGTTGATGATATTAATAACGCTCAATCACCCGCCGCAATTCCCTGATTTTTTTGGAGATTCGGCCAAAATATGCTATCTTTTCCACGTTTGGCATATCCACACGCGGAGGGTCCATGAAGCGCTCAATCCTGCTATTCTTACTCATGTTCGGACTGTTTTCCCAGCTCAGGGCTGAGGTCAACTTTCTCCGGGGCCCTCTGGCCGAGGCTCTGAAGAAGGCCGGGGCCGAAAAGAAGCCCGTCATGATCGATTTCATCACCGACTGGTGCCGGTGGTGCGACACGCTCGAAAGGAACACCTACTCGGACGAGGGTGTGGCAGGTTTCATCAATGCAAATCTGGTCCCCATAAAGATTGACGCGGAAAAGGGGGAAGGAATCGGCATTGCGAAGGAATACGGCGTCCATGCCTATCCCACGATCCTGCTTGTCCATGCTGACGGCCAGGAGATCGACCGTCTCCTCGGGTACATGCCTCCCGAGCCGTTCATGAAGTCGCTCCGCGACTATGTGCGCGGGGAGAACACGCTGGCCTCGTTGAAGGCCGCGCTGGAGAGGAGCCCTGCAGACCCGCAGGCACAGTATCTCGTCGGCAAGAAGTATTCAGCCCGGGAGGATCCTGCCGGTGCCGAACCCTACTTCAGGAAGCTCCTTCAGCTCGATCCTTCGGACAGGCTACATCACGCGGAGGAAGCGCACTACTCGTTGGCCATGAACGCCCTTCATCAGTCGAAGGACACGGGACCGCTCACCGGATTCGTCAAACACTATCCCGAATCGCCGATGGCGGGCGACGCTCTGTCGAGCCTTGTCTCCTTCTCGATCAAGCAGAAGAAGGGAAAGGAAGCGAGGCGTTACCTCGAGGAATACCTGGCAAGAACGCCCGACGATTTCTCCATAATGAACAACTACGCGTGGAACTGCGCGGAACAGATGATAAACCTCGACCATGCAGCGGAGATTGCGGCAAGGGCCGTGACCCTCACCAAATCGGACGGGGACAAGGCGATGGTTCTTGACACGGAGGCGGCAGTCGAGTTCGCACGGGGGCGCCGGGATGAGGCGATTGCACTCGAGGAGCAGGCTGTCGGACTGCTGAAGAACGCGAATCCGAAACAGCGGAAGCCGTATGATGAGGCCCTGGAAAAGTACAGGGGGAAGACCGCGGCGCAGTAGAATTTACCTAGCCGGACCGCTGCGCGAACATGCCTGGGTCCGGTGAAGCACCGTGAAGGAATGCTCGGGCGCGCGGGCTCCGTGCATGATCCCCGGGAGAGTAGGAATGAACGGAGGAGGAAGGAACGTTGAAGTGGCGAGGTTGGACCGCCGCTCGATCCGCAACGAGGACTCATTATGACAGATCACGCTCCCCTGGTCCGAAGGGCCGCCGCAGAGGATGCCCCCACAGTCCTCCGGCTTGTCGATGCACTTGCGGAGTACGAGCGGCTGACGCCGCCGGATGACACCGCGAAAGAGAGGCTGGTGCGCGACATGTTCGGCGTTCGCCCGCGCATCGAGCCCTATCTCTGCGAGATCGGCGGAAGGGCAGCCGGATATGCCTTCGTCTTTGAAACCTACTCGAGTTTCCTGGCGCTTCCCACACTGTACCTGGAAGACTTGTTCGTCCTGCCGGAATACCGCAGGCAGAAGGCCGGATATGCTCTGTTCAGCGCGATGATCGGCGAGGCGCACCGGCGCGGATGCGGCCGGATGGAGTGGACGGTCCTCGACTGGAACACTCTGGCGCTTGATTTCTATGGACGGTTCGAGGCCAGGCACATGAAAGAGTGGGCATTGTACAGGCTGGACCGGGAACAGATCGCCAGGCTGGCTTAGTAAACTTTCACAGAAGTGTTCGCGGACGCATGCGCACGGTTCTTTTGCTTCTCGCCTCAAATGTCTTCATGACATTTGCATGGTACGGCCACCTCAAGTTCAAGACTGTCCCTCTCTGGAAAGCAGTCCTTGTCAGCTGGCTCATCGCCTTCCTTGAGTATTGTTTCCAGGTTCCGGCGAACCGGTTCGGCTACGGCCAGTTCACGGCATCCCAGCTGAAGATCATCCAGGAAGTGATCACGCTTGTGGTCTTCGCGGTTTTCTCGATCTTCTATCTCGGCGAAAACCTCCGCTGGAACACACTCGCATCGTTTGTCTGCATCCTCGGCGCGGTCTATTTCGCCTTCCGCTGAAATTTTCCCTCCTCTCTTCGGAAATCTTCCCGCGATCCAGTATTATTGCTGGAACCCTGCGCGCCGCGCGCTCTGACTCCCCGCCGCAGGGCCCGGGCACAGGAGCTCCCATCACATTGCAATCAGCAGGAGGAAGGACCATGAAAAAGCTTTTGCTCTCCGCTCTGTTGCTCTTGTCGCTGGTGTCGTTGGCACCGGCTCCGGCCGATTCCAGACCCGCATACTGCAACGCTGCGCTCGAGAATTGCGCAACGCGCTGCGGGAATGCATGCTTTGGCATTTCCATCTTCGTCGACAGCTGCGTGGGGGGATGCTATCTCGGTTACATGCTCTGTTGACTTTCCGGCGCCCCCCGCCGTCCCCTGTCCATCCGGCGGCCGGCGGGGGGTGTGCCTCCCAGGAGACCCCATCATGCTGCTCATCGTTCTGCTTCTCTTTGCGTTCGCGCCTTCCCCCCTGCCGCCCCGTGTGGACCTCACCGAGACCGCAGCCTTCGACGGAGGGGAAGGGGGATTGTTCCTCGACGTCGAGGGAACCGCAATACTCCCCGACGGAACCTGGTTCGCCGCCGACAAGCTTTCCTACCGGGTCTTCAAGCTCTCCCCCTCCGGGAAGGTTATCAGCCGCGCCGGAAGCCGTGGAAACCAGCCGGGAGAATTCGCGGGGCCCGGACCGATTGACGCGAGACAAGACCAGGTTGCAGTTGCGGACTTCGCCTCGAGACGCATTCAACTCCTGTCTCCGGCGCTCATGCCGGAACGGACGTTTCACACGCCGGGTCCCATCTTCGATCTCCACTATGATGAAGCCGGCACTCTCTGGGTCGCAAGTCACGGCGGGCAGACAGCCGGGATGCTGGCGCGCTACGATGACAGCGGACAGGAACTTTCACGCATTGAACCCCGTGGAGTTTCGTCGGACCTCTTTACCAGCGTTTTCCATTTTTCCACACCCGGATCCGGTCTCCTCTGCCTTGCCTACCTCACCCAGAACAGCATTGAAGTCTGGAAGACCGACGGCTCATACGTCCGCGCCTTCAGCATTCCGGGCCTTCCTTCCCGTTCGGCGACCCACAGCCTGAAGGGTTTTGGGAAGGCACTGGCGGTCCCGGATGGAAACATCTTCCGATCGATGACCGCCGACTCCCGGGGCCACATTTTCCTCCTGGGAGAAGAATACTCGGAGCATCCTCTGCAGGACCTTTATGTCTGTGACACCAGCGGAAGGTTTCTTGCCACCGTTGTCCTTCCAGAGAAGGCCACACTGATCCGATGCGGTCCCGATGGCTCGCTCTTCGCCGTAACCGGAAAGCGAGACATAGTCAGAAAATACGCCGTGCGATTCAGAGGAGTGTAACCTGTGACGAATCCGCATCCCCGCTCCTGGTGGGTCCCCGCATCCGAGAGGTCCCGATGGCTCACGTTGATTGTCCGCTGCGTCGGCATCCTCTTCCTGATTTCTGGAGCCGCAAAGATCCCGATGCCGGGAAAACTCACGCAGACGATCGCCTCGGTCCTGGGGTCCGGGACAGGTGCTTCACTTCTGGCGGCGCTTCTTGTCATCGTGACCGAAATAGCGGGAGGTGCCGCGCTTTCTCTCTGCCGGCGCGTGCGCACCGCATCGGCAATGCTTGCAGGACTGACCCTCGTCTTCATCGCTGTGCTCTACCCCGCGGCCGTGGAGCATCGTCCGTTAGTCTGCAACTGCTTCGGGATTCTCGGAATCAGTCTGCCCAACAGGATCGAGCTCGCCTTGGATATGGTGCTCTTCGATATTCTCCTTGCCGCCGTCATGCTCTGGCCATCGGATCGAAAAGACCTGATCGCGGCCGGCAGAAAGCTGGCCGCGGCGGCTGTCATCGTTGCAGCCATATGCATCCAGGGGGCTCTCCTGGGGAGGACTCTTGCCGCCTGGGAAGATTCATCCCCGGAACTTCACGCCGCACTCTCCTTCGCCGCGGAACGATCGCCCTCAAACCATATCGACCCCGGCCAGCGGGCCATGGTCTTTCTCATTGACTTCGCGGATTTCACCTGTCCTCTCTGTTTCGAGGATTTCCTGGCGCTGGTTGATTCTCTGCGCGGCCCGGCGCCATCAGGAACGCGATGGAGAGCCCTCGCACTGATGAAGGAAGGCGGAGCGGAACGCCTGAGCGGCGGCAACCGGCTGCAGCGGTGGGCTTCAGACACCGGAATCCCATTCCCCCTCCTCCTGGTCCCCGACAGCGTGTTTGCGGCGGCGGGTTTTCGGAAGAGCATGGTGGCGGTCCTCGATGAGTCCGGCCAGACCGTCCTCCACGCCGAACTGCCCATGGGACCCGGACGCCGAGCCGAGGCTCTTCGTGTCCTTGCCGAATAGGGTCGGCGGGCCCCCCCCNNCTTCCCGCCGGGCGTGAAGACTCCCCAGCACCAGAGGGCGCCCTTCAGAGGGATGCCCGGTGTAAAAGGCGACGTGCATCCGGTTCAAATCTTGCGTGGGACACCCTGCAACCTTCGGGCTGAACCTGGTCGCAATTCTTGAGGAGCAGCCCGGAGCGAAAACGGATGTCCAGACCGGCCAGGGCACATGCGTGAGGTTGACGATTGACGCGGAGTCTTCCAGAATGCCGGAAGCCTGACGCAGATGTGCACCGTGCGGTCCTTCAGGACCGGAAGCGGGAGGTTTCTCAGAGCGGCAGGGCCAGGACGACCACGGCACGGGCCTCGAAGAGCTCCGCCCCGCCGCCTGAAGCGGCCTGGAGCAGGATGATGTACATCCCCACCGGAGCGCGCACGCCGGTGTCATCCCTCCCGTCCCATGCGATCATGCCTTCCGCTCCCGAGGGCTCGTGGTCGGCCAGCCGCCTGACCTTCCTTCCACGCACATCGTACAGGGTGATGGAGACCGTCGCGGCTTCCGCCGGAATGGCGTACCGCAGTATCGCGGCATCGTTGAATCCGTCGCCGTCCGGCGAAAAGGGGTTGGGGGAGCATGCGAGCCGGGACTTCGGTGGGAGACTCCCTGCGAAGACGCTGTTCCGGGCACCCGGAGTCCCTCCGGTGCGAGAAGCGGAAGACGTCCAGCTGCGCGCGTCGGACGATGACATGAGGGGAGCGATGCGTTCGAGAGAGCGCCCGGCCGGGTCCGCCACCGAAGGGTTGTGCCAGGAGGCCCGGTAGGCAACACTGTCGACGATCGAACCGGACGGATCATGGAGCACGATGTCGTCGCCGTCGTCATTCAAGCTGAGCGCCTCTCTCCGGAGGACAATCGACCGCCCCGCCAGGCGGGCTTCAGGGTAGAGTGTCAGGAGAGCGGAATCCACCCCGACAAGGAGATAACCCCCCGGTGCCACCGGACACGACGGGATGACCCCCCGCGGTTCCCTGTCGGCGGAGACCCTGCCGTCATGAATCCACCATGAGCCGGCATTTACTTCGGATGATCCCCAGTTCAACAGTTCCACATACTCCGCGCCGCCCGGGGCCGGATGGGCCATGATCTCGTTGATCACAAGGGCTCCCGGCGGGAAGGGAACGGCCGCGATGACCTGCTCCGTGTTGTTCCGGAGCCGGAGGTCGAGCGAGTCGACGATCTGAACCGTCCCGCGAAATATCCCGGGGGGAGGATGATCCAGATAAAGTGTCAGGACCACAGAGTCGCCTCTCCCCAGCCACCCTCCGTCCGCCGCAGCCAGAGGGAATGACTGCGAGGGCGCGCCGGCGAGAGGTTCGGGCAGAAGGACCACGTGGACTCCGGGACAGGGGCTCGATCCCGCATTCCGGACGCAGACGGCCACCTCGATCCTTCCTCCCTCGACACGTGAGACAGCCCGCACCAGAGCAAGGTCGCGAGGCAGCTTCCGGATGGAATTCCCGCGGCCGGGTGTGGCGCCGGAGGAATCAGTGCAGACTCCCCAGGTCCCGGCCTCTGAGGATGGGACCTGCGGATCAATCCGCTCAAGGGACCGGCCGTCCGTGCCTCCCCATGCCGGCAGGTAGACGACGCTATCCTTCGTTGTCCCCGCATCATCATACAGAAGCACGGCATCTCCAGTATTGTTCAATGAAGGAAAGCCGGGGACCTGAATCACCGGGCAGTGAATCATTCCCCTGGACTCCGCAAGGCCGGCTGAATCGCGCGTGAGCAGTGCGAAGCCGCCCGGAGGGAGCGGAAGCGATGAGAGCCTGTGCTTTGAGCCGAAAGCCGCGTCGCTGATCTGCCACCGGCCGAGCTCGACCGCGTCCTTCCCCTCGTTGAGGATTTCCACCCACTCGGGTTCACCCGCCGCCGGGGCGTACATGATCTCGTTCAGGACAATGACGGGTATGCCCGTGCTGTCCGACCCGGCGGATGGACGCCCGGTCACCGCGATATCGTCGATACGGAGCGTCCCCGTAGTTCCCGTCCCTTCGGGGAGCACCCTCCACCGGCACCGTGCCGGTGTCCCCGAAGCGAGAGGGGCGGGAAGCGGAACCTCGTGCAATGCGTAGACTGACGGCTCGCCCGCGTCGAGCGTGTCACCGAGCCGTATCGGGAATGTGACGCCGCCGTCGAGTGAGGCCTCCACAATCAAGCGCGCCCCGAATGTGGACGACCGGCGGGTCCAGAACTGGAGCTTTTCGGGAAGGAGCCCGGCCCAGTCCCAGGAGGGAGACAGCAGCCACTGCCCGATGGTTGCGTTGACCGCGAGCGCCGCATTGGGCTGCGAGCGCGCCGCCGAGGAAACCGCCGCAAAGTCATCTGCCGGGGGCTGCCGGAACCTGGAGGAGGTCCAGCCCTGCGGTAGAACGGGCGGCACGATTGAGTCGAATGATTCGTGTTCGGCCTCCCGCTGCGGCTGAGGGAGGGCCTCCCGGGGAAGGATGAACAGAAGGGAAAGGATGAGCCAACGAATGATCGTGCCCAAGCGAGAACGGTCCCTTTTCCCATCATTACAGGGAAAACCTCCGGTTTCCGGGCCGGGCGCAAAAAAAGGGCCCCGCCAGGTTGCGGGACCCATTTCGTTCACAGAAACCTCCTCCCGGGACAATGCCCCCGACGACCGGGCCGGTCGCAGGGAACAGTGCCGGGTCAGGCGGCAGGGAGAATCAGGTTCCTGCGCTGTAGTCGTTCATGTACCGCTCCTGATCCTTCGTCAGCTTGTCAATCTTGAAACCCTGCGTCGACAACTTGACACGGCCGATCTCCTGGTCCTGGGCCGGGGGAATATCGTGGACGGTCTTCTCCAGCATCTTCCCTTTCCGGTGCAGCTCCACAATGCGGAGCTGCGACATGAACTGGTTGGCGAAGGACATATCCATAACTTCGGAGGGATGACCTTCCGCCGCGGCAAGGTTCACGAGGCGTCCCTGCGCCAGGACGTAGATCCGGCGGCCGTCTTTCATGGTATACTCTTCGTTATTGGGCCGGACCTCCCGTTTCGAGCGGGTCAGCTTGCCGAGCTCCGCCAGGTTGACCTCGCAGTCGTAATGGCCGGTGTTGCAGACGATTGATCCGTCCTTCATGGATGCGAAGTGGCGGCTGACAATGACATCTTTCACGCCGGTGGCGGTGATGAAGATGTCGCCGATCTTCGCCGCATCATCCATGCGCATGACGCGGTGCCCTTCCAGGGTGGCCTTGAGTGCCGCGGTCGGCTTCACTTCGGTCACGATCACATTGGCCCCGAGCCCCTTCGCCCGTGTCGCCACACCCCTCCCGCAATGGCCGAACCCGGCCACCACGATGTTCTTGCCGGCCAGCAGCACGCTCGTCGCTCGCAGGATGCCGTCCAGCGTCGATTGCCCGGTGCCGTAGACGTTGTCGAAATCCCATTTGGTCTCGGCGTCGTTGACGGCGATCACCGGGTACTTCAGGGCCCCGTCGGCCGCCATGGCGCGCAGGCGGTGCACGCCGGTCGTGGTTTCTTCCGTCCCGCCGATCACGTACTTGTCGGCCAGCTCGGGGAACCGGTTGTGGATCGTGAAGATGAGGTCGGCCCCGTCGTCCAGCGTCAGGTTCGGCTTGATGTTGAGGGTCTGCTCGATGCACCAGTAGAATTCCTTGACGCTCAGCCCGTGCCAGGCGAACATCGAGATCCCCTCATGGGCCAGCGTCGCGGCCACGGCGTCGTTCGTCGACAGGGGGTTGCAGCCGCTCCAGCTGACCTGCGCCCCGGCGGCGACAAAGGTTTTGATGAGCACCGCCGTCTCCTTGGTGACATGCAGGCATCCCGCGATGCGGTATCCCTTAAACGGCTTGGTCTTCTCATACTTCCGGCGCAGGGCCATCAGAACCGGCATCCGCGATTCAGCCCACTCGATGAGTGTCGAGCCTGCATCCGCAAGCCTGAGGTCGGCCACTTTGTACTTTCCTTCTTTGTGATCCATCGTGTCCTTCATGAGGTGAGAGTGGGGTCGAAACGGAATTTACTTGATCGCCTTCAGGAGTGTCTCGACCAGGTCGAGCTTCTCCCAGGTGAACTCCTTTTCCTTCCGGCCGAAGTGCCCGTAGGCTGCGGTCTTCCGGTAGATGGGCCTGAGGAGGTCGAGGCGCTTGATGATCCCGCGGGGGGTCATGTCGACCTCTTTCGCGATGATCTTCTCGATCTCCATGTCGGGGATCCGGCCCGTGCCCATCGTATTGACGTGGATCGACACAGGCTGGGCGATGCCGATGGCATACGACACCTGGATGAGGCATTCGTCCGCGAGCCCCGCGGCCACGACGTTTTTTGCGAGGTGCCGGCTTGCGTAGGCTGCGCTCCTGTCCACCTTGGAAGGGTCCTTGCCGGAAAAGGCGCCGCCTCCATGGGGGGCCCGGCCGCCGTAGGTGTCCACGATGATCTTCCGCCCCGTGAGCCCCGTATCGCCGTGAGGTCCGCCAATCTCAAACCTGCCGGTCGGGTTGACGTAGATGATGGTCTTCTTGTCGAGGTACTCTTCCGGGATGACCTCCCTGATGATGTTCCGCACGACGTCCGCGTAGATCTTTTTCTGGCTGACGTTGGGGTCGTGCTGCGTGGAGATCACGACGGTGTGCACCCTGACCGCGCGGCGCTGGTTGTACTCGATGGTCACCTGCGATTTCGCGTCGGGCCGGAGATACGGCATCAGCTTTGAGTGTTTCTTGCGAACGTCGGCGAGTCGTTTCACCAGTTTATGCGCGAACATGATCGGCATCGGCATGTATTCCGGGGTCTCCCTGGTCGCATAGCCGAACATCATGCCCTGGTCCCCCGCGCCCCCGGTGTCGACGCCCATCGCAATGTCGCGCGACTGGGCATGGATGCTGGAGATCACCGAGCAGGAGTCGGCGTCGAAGCGGTACTCTGCCTTGGTATAGCCGATCTCGCGGATCACCTGGCGGACGATGTCCTGGACCTCGATATAGGCCGTGGTGGTGATCTCGCCGCCGACGAGCGCGAGTCCGGTTGTGACAAAGCTCTCGCAGGCAACGCGCGAATGCTTGTCCTTGGACAGGAGAGAATCAAGGATGGCATCCGAGATCTGATCGCAGATCTTGTCGGGATGGCCTTCTGACACGGATTCCGACGTGAACAGATACGACATGGGGTTTCCTTTGTGGTTGGATGATTCGGACGGGGCGGGGCGCGCCACCTTAGAGGCTCACTCGGTCTCGATTTCGGAGGAGCCGCCCACATTGAAGCGTTTGTAGCTGCCGGCCACGACGGAATCGTTTCCGATGATGGAATTGTCAAGCAGCACGCGGCTTACGCGCGCCCCCTGACTGATGATGGAGTTCCGCACTACCGCCTCGGAGATCTCGGCATGGTCGCCCACCGAGGCGAACGGTCCGACAACGCAATCGGACAGGACGGCGGAGGGTGCAATATAGACCGGGTTATTCACCACCACCCCGGGGATCTCCCGGGACAGGGAGTTGCGGGCCAGCAGGGCACGGTTGGTGGCAAGCAGGGTTTCCGGTTTCCCGCAATCATACCACCCCTCCACGGGAAAGGTCCGCATGCGCTCGCCACGCTCGATCATGAGCTGCAGGGCGTCGGTGAGCTGATATTCCCCCTTCGTCCGGATGTCCCGCGAGACCATCTCCTCCAGACATTCCGCAAGGACCTGCGGCCGCTGGATGCAGTACAATCCGACGACGGCGAGCCGGCTGACCGGCTGCTCGGGCTTTTCCACAAGCCTGGTGATGTAGCCGTTCTCCACCACCGCCACCCCGAACCGGCGCGGATCGTCGACCGTCTTCACCCCGATCGATGATTCCCGGGCGGCAAGGACCGGGCCAAGGTCAACATCGAAGATGGTGTCTCCCAGGATGATCAGGGTAGGTTCGGTGTTGAGGGTGCTGCGGGAGAGGTAGATCGCGTGTCCGAGACCCATCCGCTCCTCCTGCTCGATGAAGTCGAAGCGGAACTCCGGATAGGTCTTGGAGAGATAATCGAAGATCTTGTCGCCCATGTGCCCGACAATGACGGTGGCCTCGGTGATGCCTTCGGCCTTGATCTTGTCGATGATGTGTCCCAGGATGGGCTTGCCGGCTACAGTGAGGAGCACCTTCGGGAGGGCATAGGTATGGGGGCGAAGGCGGGTGCCGACGCCGGCCACGGGGATGATTGCTCGCATGTTCTCCGGGTCGCTACATGGTCTGAATGCACTAGAATGCATCCAAGGTACGGACCAAATCCGCCAGAAGCAAGGACTTGAGCGGTTTTGCTTCTGGATGCCGAATTCTGTATTATCGTCAAAGCATTCCAGCTTTCATCCACCCGATGACACCAAGGAAACCGGCGGCCCCTTCAAAGACCACGTCCCGCAAACAGGAGCATGTCGAGCTGACCCTGCACAGCGACGTCGGCTTTCGGACCAAGACCACCCACCTGGAACGGTGGACGTTCCAGCATAACGCCCTCCCCGAACTCAGTGTGGAGGAGATCGACCTTTCGGTCTCGTTTCTCGGGAGGAGGCTCGGCCTTCCCCTCATGGTGTCATGCATGACGGGGGGATATGCAGGGGCGCTCGAGATCAATCGCGGTCTTGCGGGGGTGTGCGAGGAATTCGGCCTCGCGATGGGTGTGGGGAGCCAGCGCCAGGCGCTTGAAAGCACTCTCCACCACCGGACCTTCAGCGTTGTCCGCGAGGCTGCACCCACCATCCCGGTCATCGGAAACCTCGGGGCCGCGGAAGTAGCCGCCCTCTCGTCGGCCGACCCGGTGCGCCGCCTGGCGGACCTCGTCCGGGCGGACGCATTCGCAGTCCATCTGAACCCCCTCCAGGAATTCCTCCAGCCTGAGGGAACACCCGATTTCCGCGGGGTCCTCAGGGGAATCGGGATGCTCGTCCGCGATCTTCCCCTTCCTCTCATCGTCAAGGAAATCGGCGCGGGCATCTCGGGCGATGTTGCCCGCCGCCTTCTGGAGACCGGCGTGCGCATCATCGATGTCGCGGGGGCGGGAGGTACGAGCTGGGCCGGCGTGGAGGCGCTGCGCGGCACCGAGAGCGCCTTCGCCGAGCGGTTCTGGGACTGGGGCATCCCCACGGCCGACGCGGTCAGGGAGGTGGCGGCCCTCCGCAGGGACCCTGCGGAGTTCACCCTGATCGCCTCAGGAGGGATCGGGAGCGGTTCGGACGCCGCAAAGTGCATTGCCCTGGGGGCGGACCTCGCCGCATCGGCGCGTCCCTTCCTCCAGGCGCTGACCACCGGGGGGAGAGAGGGACTGTGCCGCCTCCTGCGGGACTGGGCCAGGGAGATGCGCGGCATCATGTTCCTGACGGGATCGCGTACGGTTCGCGACCTGCACCATGCCGACATCCGGGAGGAGCATCGCTGATGGATGATGCCGCGTTTCGCCGCCGGTATGCGGCCCTCCGGGCTCTGCTCAACCGGCGGTCCCGCTCCCTGGGCTGGCGCGGAGAGCCCAAAGATCTCCGGGACGGCTGCAGCTACGTCCTCGGGGCCGGAGGCAAGCGTGTGCGCTCGGTGCTCCTGGTGCTTTCCTGCGAGGCAGTCGGGGGGTCGGCCGCGGAGGCTCTCGATGCAGGATTCGCCGTCGAGGCGCTCCACAATTTCACGCTTGTTCATGATGACATCATGGACCATGCATCGTCGAGGCGAGGCAGGCCGACCGTCCATATGCGGTGGGACACCAACACCGCACTCCTGGTGGGGGACGTCCTGCTCGGCCTGGCGTACCGGAGCCTGTTGGGCACTCGCCCGGGGTCGCCCGGTCCCCTGGCCAGACTGATGACCGGTGCCCTGCTCGACGTCTGCGAGGGTCAGGCGCTTGACATGGAGTACGAACGGCGGAACGACGTCACCATCGCGGACTATTTCCGGATGATCGAGAAGAAGACGGGACGGCTCATTGCGGCGGCCACCGAGATGGGCGCCGTCATCGGAGGCGGGACCCCGGCACAGGTTCGCGCCCTGAAAGGCTTCGGACAGCACCTGGGGCTTGCGTTCCAGCTCCAGGACGATCTCCTGGATGTCGTTGCCAGCGAGCATGAGCTCGGCAAGCCGGTGGGGGGGGACATCGTCGAGGGAAAGAAAACATTCCTCCTGCTCACGGCAGCCGCCCGGGCCCGCGGAAAAGACCGGTCCCTGCTGGGGCACGTCCTCCGGGGCACCGCACCAGGCATGAAGCGCACCGTCCTGGTGAACCACGTGACGGAGATCTACCGGCGGCACGGCGTCCTGGAGGATGCACAACACCGGATCCTCCGCGAAACGCGGAGCGCGGTCCGGATGCTCGGAACCATCCCGCCGTCGGAGGCCTCCGCGATGCTGGCCTGGTTCGCCGGGGCGCTTGTGCACCGGGCTTCCTGACCATGATCGACCGCGTCATAGCCATCCGTAACCGAACGGGCCTGCATACGCGCCCGGCCGCCATGCTCGTGAAGGTTGCTTCCAGGTTCCGGTCGGAGTTTTTCATCCGCAAGGAGACCTTTGAAATCAACGGCAAGAGCATCATCGGCGTCATGACACTGGCCGCCGAACAGGGTGCGATCCTCCATCTGCGCTTCGACGGACCGGATGAAGAGGAGGCGGCAACAGCAGTCACGTCGCTCATTGAACGCGGCTTCGACGAAGAGTGACTTTATGGACTCCCCGCAGAGCACGACCACGGAGCTGTTCATCAACGGGATCGCCGCCGCCCCCGGCATCGCAATCGGGCCGGCCTATCTTTTCACGAAGACTGTTCCGCGCGTGGAAGTCAAGGCGATTTCCCGCGAAGAGGCCGACTCGGAGATCATGAGGCTCCGGAGCGCCATCGCGCGCTCCGAAAAGGAGCTCCAGAAGATCCTGGCCTTCACGGAGCTGAAGCTGGGCTCGCAGAACGCCAAGATCTTCGAGGCCCAGATCATGATCCTGGGGGACCGGATTCTCCTCGACAGCGTCGAGAAAAGGATCCGCGAGGAGCTGCACAACGCAGAGTTCGTCATTTACGACGAGATCAGCAAATACAAGAAGCTGATGCTCGAGGCATCGGACGAGTACATGCACGAGAGGGCGCACGATGTCGACGACGTGATGAACAGGATTATCCGGAACATCCGGGACCAGAAGCTCTTCTCGAAGCTCGAGGGGGAGGCGATCATCGTCTCGGAGACCCTCACCCCCGCCGACACCGTGATTCTCAGCCGCAACCAGGTCCTCGGCTACGCCACGGATCTCGGCGGCGTCACCTCGCATGCCGCCATCATCTCCCGCTCCCTGAAAATCCCCGCTGTGGTGGGCCTCCACAGCGCCACCACGCACGTGCACTCCGGCGACATCATCGCGATCGACGGCTACGCCGGCGCGCTCATCGTCAGGCCTCAACCTGCGACAGTCGAAACCCTGCAGCGGAAGGCTCAGCGTATCCGCAATTTCGAGGAGCAGCTTCACGGGATCGCCTCCCTCGGTGCGGAAACGCCGGACCACCGGCGGATAGAGCTTTCAGCGAACATCGAATTTCCCGAAGAGGTCGAATTCGCCCGGATGCAGGGGTCGGCGGGCATCGGCCTGTACCGCACCGAAAGCCAGGTGATCGCCAAGGGCGCGTTCCCCGAGGAAGAGGAACAGTTCGAGGCCTACAGGTCGGTCGCCGAAGGGATGGCGCCGTTTCCGGTGATCTTCCGGACCTTCGACATCGGCGGCGACAAGGTCATCCCGGACACCACCCGCGAGCAGAACCCCTTCCTGGGCTGGCGCGGCATCAGGGTGATGCTCGACCGTCCCGCCCTGTTCCTCACCCAGCTTCGCGCAATCCTCCGCGCCAGCGCCCACGGCAACGTCCGGATCATGTTCCCGATGGTCTCGAAGCTGCACGAGATACGCGCCGCCAAGCAACTCCTCCAGCGGGCCAAGGACAGCCTGACCTCCGACAACATCCCCTTCGACCCGAAAGTCAAGATCGGCCTGATGATCGAGGTCCCCTCCGCCGTCATCCTCGCCGAGGAGTTCGCCGCGGAGGTGGACTTCCTGAGCATCGGCACAAACGATCTCATCCAGTACCTGCTCGCCGTGGACCGGGAGAACAGCTCCGTATCCCAGCTCTTTCAGCACTTCAATCCCGCCGTCATCAGGGCCATCAAGATGATAGTCGACGCGGGACACAAGCGCCACGTCTGGATCGGCATGTGCGGGGAGATGGCGGGCGACCCGCTTGCGACCGTCCTCCTGATGGGTCTGGGGCTCGACGAGCTCAGCGTCAACCCGAGCATCCTTCCGGAGATCAAGAAGATCATCCGGTCGGTGAAGCACAAGGATGCGCGGAAAGTGGCGGAGAAGATGCTGACGCTTTCCACCGAGGACGAGATCAAGGAGTTCCTCGCTTCCCTCGTCAGAAACAAGATTCCCGAACTTCCCATCGAATAACCGGAGCATCCCATGACCATCGAAGAAATCCGTTCCGTGGACGTGTCTGATATGTACGCGCTCATCAGGGGTTTCCCCGACCAGGTCCGTGAGGCAGTCCGCATCGGCGCCGAGGCACGGATCTCGCTGCCGGTCCGCGGCGTGCGTTCGATCGTGTTATGCGGGCTGGGTGGATCCGCGATCGGCGGCGACTTGCTGAAGAGCTATCTCTCGGCGGAGCTGGAAGTTCCCTTTCTGGTCAACCGCCATTACACGCTTCCCTCCTTCGTCGGTCCCTCCACGCTCGTCCTGATCTCCAGCTACTCCGGCAATACGGAAGAGACGACGACGGCGCACCGGGAGGCGGTCCGCCGGAAGGCGAAGGTCCTGTGCATCTCGTCGAACGGTCTCACGGAGAAGCTTGCCCTGCGGACATCGGCCCCCCTGATCCGGATCCCCGGAGGCCTCCCCCCCCGCGCCGCGCTCGGCTATTCGTTCTTCCCCCTCCTGCTGGCTCTCGGGAAGCTGGGATTGATCAGGAACAGACAGAAGGACGTCGGCGAGACCATCGCGCTTCTCGACCGGAAGGCGGCCGAGTACGCGGTGCCAGAACCGGCTTCCAACCTGTCCCTGGAGCTTGCCGGCCAGCTCCAGGGACGGCTCGGGGTCATCTACTCGTCCACGGAGTTCTTCGACGCTGTGAACACGCGCTGGCGCGGGCAGATTGCCGAGAACGCAAAATCCCTCTGTTTCGGGCACGTGCTGCCGGAGATGAACCACAACGAGCTTGTCGGGTGGAAGGTGCTGAAGGGATTGATGAAGGAAACGCAGGTCATCTTCCTGCGCGACCGGGGTGACCACAAACGGGTGCAGATCCGGATGGACATCACCAAGAGCACGCTGCAGACATACACCCCTCACATCGCAGAGGTCTGGAGCGAGGGACGCTCGCTCCTGGCGCGGATGTTCTCGCTCATCCACCTGGGCGACTGGGTCAGCTTCTACCTGGCCATCCTCAACCGGCAGGATCCGATGCCTGTCGAGGTCATCGATCACCTCAAGCATGAACTCGCGAAAGTCTGAAGCATGCACCTCACGAAGGAACAACGGATTGCGATCCTCGTCGGGATCGTCACGCTCGCTCTGGTGATCTTCGTCACCGTCTTCCGGAACGGCACGTCCTGGTAAAACGCCCCCCTACTCACCCCCGGCGCTCCCGGACGCACCGGGGGTGGCNNCTCCTGCTCCTCACCCCCGGCATCGTCCGCCCCCAGTTCTACTACTTCGGGCGGAACAAGGTGCAGTACACGGATTTCGAATGGCACGTCCTCAAGACGGACCACTTCGACATCTACTACTACCCTGAAATGAAAGACCTTGCGGAACGGGGGGCTTCCTTTGCCGAGGAATCCTACAGTGTGCTGGAGGCGAAGTTCAACCACACGCTGAACACCCGCGTTCCCCTCATCTTCTACAGCTCTCACCTCCATTTCGAACAGACCAACACGACGGGGGGATTCATCCCCGAAGGGATCGGAGGGTTCTTCGAGTTCCTGAAAGGGCGGGTGGTGATCCCCTCCGACGGCTCCACGGCCCAGTTCCGCCACGTCATCCGGCACGAGCTCGTGCATGTGTTCATGACCAGCAAGGTCAACCGCATGCTGAGCGACCACAGGAAGACTTCCGACCGTGAGCCGCCGCTCTGGTTCACCGAAGGGCTCGCTGAGTACTGGTCCACGGCCTGGGACGCCCAGGCGGAGATGGTCATGCGCGACGCCGTGCTCAACGGCACCGCGGTCGGCCTGGACGACATGGACCGTATCTACGGCTCGTTCCAGATGTACAAGGAAGGACAGAACGCCCTCCAGTTCCTTTCCTCGAAATACGGCGAACAGAAGATCCTGCTGCTCATGGAGAACCTCTGGAAGGAGACCTCCTTCAGCGACATTTTCAAGCTCACCATCGGGAAGAATTACCGGGAGTTCGACGAGGAATGGCTCTACGCGCTCAAGAAGCGCTACTACCCGCTCATGGCATCCACCGACGCGCCGAGCAGGGCAGCGCGGACGCTGGCCCGCGAGGGTTTCAACTCCAAGCCGGTGGCGTTCGAGCACGATTCTCTCCGCGAGGTCTATTTCATCGGGAACCGCACCGGCTATTCCGGCATCTACAGGCGGAGCCTCGATTCCGAGAATAAGGAGGACCAGGGAAGGGTCGTCCTCGAAGGGGAGCGCACCGACGAACTCGAGGCGTTCCACCTCATGCGCGGGAGGATCGACGTGTCACGCGACGGCATCCTTGCCTTCGTGACGAAAAGCGGGGAAAACGATGCGCTGCACCTGTACGACACGAGGCAGGAAGAGCTGGGTCAGTCGTTCCAGTGGCCGTCCATCGTCAGCATGGGTTCCGTGAGCTGGTCTCCCGACGGGAAACGGATCGCGTTTTCGGCGATTGACAAGGGAGGCAACAGCGACCTGTACATGTACGACACGGACCGGGGGGATCTGACGAGACTGACGGACGACTACTACGACGACCGCGACCCGGCCTGGTCCCCCGATGGACGCGTGATCGCCTTCAGCTCCGATAGAACCCCGTTCGGATCGAAGGGCGTGTACAACCTGTTTCTGTACACCGTGGCAACGGGCGGAATCGATTACCTGACCTACGGACCCGAGAGCACGGAATCGCCTGCCTGGTCGAAGGATGGATCGTCCCTCGCCTTTACTTCGGAAGCGGGCGGTGTTCAGAACATCTGGATGATGCCGATGGGCCCGGCAGCCCCCGGAACCCTCCGGACTGCCCGCCAGATCACCCGGTTCACCACCTCGGCATTCGATCCGGCGTGGACCAGTGCCGGCGAGCTGGTATTTTCCGCGTTCGAGAAATTCAGCTTTCAGCTCCGAATGATCCGCAACGTCAGGGCTGTCTACGACACGTCGTCGATCGGCAGGGGCTTCGACCTGGCCATGAAGGAGAAGCCCTGGGAGGCAAAAACCGTCGCGGGCCGGGCGTCCCTGCAGCGCCTGCGGTACCGCGGCGAATACAGCCTGGACATCGCCGAGAGCGCCATCTCCACCGATCCCGTGTTCGGAACAGCCGGAGGCGCCTTCGTCTCGCTCAGCGACTTGCTGGGGAACGAGCAGTACTATTTCCTCCTGTACAACACCGCCGAGTCCCAATCGGAATTCCTCTCCAGCTTCAACATCGCGATCTCCCGGATTTCGCTGGGTCAGCGGACGAACTACGCCTATGGCATCTACCGGTTTGCGGGAAGGCGGTACGATCTGACCGACAGGGACGAGTTCTTCTACGAGCGCGTCTTCGGAGGCTACCTCGCGCTCAGCTATCCGATCACGATGTTTGAGCGCATCGAGACCTCCGTGAGCCTCAGCAACTCCACCAAGGAGGTGGACACGCAGATCGAAGACCGCAAGGCGCTTCTCCTGTCGAACTCCATTTCCTTCGTGCACGACAATTCCCTCTGGGGTCCCAGCGGACCGCTTGACGGCACAAGGTTCAATCTCACGCTCGCCTTCACCTCGGACATCCAGTACTCCAATGTGAACTACTTCTCCGTGATCGCCGATTACCGGCACTACCTGAGGCTGGCCAGGCGCAGCGCGCTCGCGACCCGTCTCTGGCTGTTCTACAACAACGGGAAGGAATCGAGGCGGTTTGTCATGGGCGGGAGCTGGGACCTCCGCGGGTATCCGCGCTGGAGCATCCGCGGAGAGAAGCTCTGGCTCGTGAGCAACGAGCTCCGGTTCCCCTTCCTCGACCAGCTGTCCTTCCAGTTCCCTTTCGGCGGGCTGGGTTTCTGGGGATTCCGCGGCGCGCTGTTCTTCGACGCGGGGAGCGCGTGGGATGACAGGTACACAGTAACTCTCGGCAGCATGGGCGGCGGCCTCCGGCTGAACCTCGGAGGCTTCCTGGTCCTGCGTTACGATGTCGGCAAGAGGATCGAGAACAACTTCACACAGATTCAACCCGACTGGTTCCAGCAGTTCTTCTTCGGATGGGATTTCTGAACGCGGGTCATCCTATGCGCTCATTCTTCTGTCACGGTGCGGCCATGCTCCTGGTCTCGCTCGCCGCGGGCTGCAGCGGGCTGCGCATGGATCGCCCGGTCATACCGCAACGGGACGATTGGCCGACAGCCGGACGAACCAACAGCCGCCTCGCCTCAACGGCCGGAACTCTCAAGCCGCCGCTCCGCCAGGCATGGGAGGTGGATCTTGCCGCAGGATTCGGAAGCGGCTCACCCCTCGTGATCGACACTCTGGTGCTCACCGGCAACCTCAGGGGGGAGCTGTGCGCCGTCAACCTGAGGACGGGGAAAAAGATCGGTTCCATTCACCTGGGGGATGCGGTGCCGGGTTCCCCCGTTGTTGAGGGAAGCATCGCCTACCTGCCTCTGACCGGCTCCGGGGAATCGCTCGTTGCATTCAACCTCAATGAAGGTAAGACGGCATGGAGGGAGTCGCACGGGGATGTGGAAATGTCACCATTGCTGAAGGACCGTAAGCTCTACTTTGGCACCACGGGCGGAGAAGTGTACTGCCTCGACTGTGTGACGGGCGCCATGGTCTGGAAGTACGAAATTCCCGAGAATACAATGTTTCTGGGGTTCAGGGCAACTCCCGCGGCACTCGACAGCCTCGTGTTCTTCGGTGACGACGGCGGCATCCTGTACGCCTTCTCCGCTGCAACCGGGTCTCTCCGGTGGCGGACCCCGGCAGGAGGCGGCGTGGCGGCTGGAATCGCGGTGGCCGAGGGAGTGGTCGTGGCAGGCACGATCGGGGGAACGCTTCTCGGCTGTGACGCGTCATCAGGGAGAGTGCGATGGCGCTATGACGCGGGTGCCCCCCTGTATGCTGCCCCCGTGGGATCGGGCGACACGGTCTATGCAGGTTCCCTCAGCGGGGTCGTGCACGCGGTCCGCTGCACGGATGGAAGAGGTATCTGGAAGACCGCTCTGGAAGGCCCGATCAACGCCGCAGCACTCGTTTCAGGGGATTATCTCTATGTCGGGACGCTCAAGAAGCATATCGTCGGCCTGCTCCGTTGGGATGGAAGCCAGGTCTGGAGCCAGGACGTCGACGGACGGATCAAGACCGCGCCTGCGGCAGCCTACGGAAGACTGCTCGTGGCGACCGACGAGCACACGATGGTCTGTTACGTGGAGGGAAGCCAGTGAAGATCTCCGTGCTGGCACTCTGTATTATCGGGGCATCCGCACAGTTCGCCGCGGCCCAGGAGAGGGATACCTCCGCAAGCCTGACCCAGCCAGGGATGCAAGGAATGACGGGGGGCGAATCTCTCAGGATCCGGGGGTCTCTGAGCATTCTCTCCACCCCGGACAGCGCCCAGGTCACGATCGATTCCGCGCGGGCAGGCGTCACCCCGCTCCTGATCGATTCTCTCAAGCCGGGGCGGCACGTTCTTCGCCTTTCAGGCGGCGATCCTGACAACTGGCTGGAATATCCCGTCATTGATACCGTGGTCGTCTCGGGCGGCGAGCTTAAGACGCTAAAGTATGTCATCGAGACACGGTACGCGCTGTCATCGATGCCGTCGGGAGCGGCCGTATTCATCGGCGAATCTCCCGCCGGCATCACGCCCACGATCCTGAAGATCCCCCCCACCGGTGGAGAGGCCATCTCGATCCGGCTGAAGGGGTTCGAGACGGCGGGAGTGGATCTCGCCGGGGCATCGCGGGGAGCACTAATGGTGCGCCTTCACCGGATCTGGTCACCGGATTCAGCAGGGGGAGTTTCGGGGGTTTCGATGATGCCGGTGAGGCGGAGCCCCCTGCGGCTCTACGCCTCCGCTTTAGGAGCGATCATTGCCGGAGCGGCAGCGGCATATTTCAAGATTCAGGCCGACAACCAGAATGACCTGTATCTTCTGACGGGAGATCCGGCAGCCTGGTCCAAGGTGCGGAAATACGATACCATTTCAGCACTCTCGCTTACTGCCGCACAGATCGGCATCGGTCTATTGGCGTTTTTCCTCCTTTCGGAGTAGCCAGGCCGAATAGCGGACCTCCGGGGGGGTGCCTACTGGTCTGCAGGGGCGGAAGGAGGGTGAGTGGGGGGGGAGAAATGTCCGGTTACGGCGTCAGTTTCTTGACTTTGTTGATTGGACAGGGTATATTTTTCGGATGAAGTATCCGTCACTCCGAGTGAAGACACCTCCCCGACCATGACCGACGTCTCCATTGCTTCGACGGTAAAAGAGGATGTGGATTTCCTTAGGAATGTCCCCATCCTCAGTGACCTCGAACCGGTCGATCTCGAAACGATCGTCCGAGTCGGGGTTCGAAAGAAGTACAAGAAAGGCAGTATCATTCTGCTGGAGGAAGAGGCCGGGGCGGCGCTATTCGTCATCATCTCCGGCAAGGTCAAGATTGTCAGGATGGATGATGACGGCAGGGAGGTGATACTCTCCATCCTCGGGGAGAGCGATTTTTTCGGCGAAATGGCGATTCTGGACGGACTCGCCCGCTCGGCCAGCGTGGTAGCGATCACGAAGTCCGAACTGTTCATGATCCACCGCCGCGATTTCCTCAAGTTGCTGCACGATTTCCCGTCGGTGGCGATCGCGCTCCTCAAGGAGCTCACGATGCGCCTCCGGAAGGCGGACGCTCAGATCAAAAGCCTCTCCTTAAAGGATGCGACGGGGCGGGTGGCCAATGTGGTGTTGCAGCTGGCCGACGACATCGGCCGGATTCGCAAGGGACGGGTGGAAATCGATGAGCTCCCGTTGCAGCAGGACCTTGCAAACATGGCGGGAACATCGCGCGAAACCATCTCGCGCATGATCCATGCCTTTATTCGCGAGGGGCATCTGGAAATCGAACGGGGCAAGCTCATCATCAACGACTACGAGAAATTCAAAACGCGGTATCTCTGATCCGCAACTCCGTTCTTTTTGAAGTGTCAGCCGGCGTCGCATGGACGGCAAAGCCGATCTCCATCTCCATACGCTCTACTCCGACGGCGCTCTCCCCCCGCGCGACCTTCTTGAGCAGGCCCGGTTGGCCGGGCTGACCACCATCAGCATCACCGATCACGATAACACCGGCGGTTTGCAGGAGGCTCAGGCCCAGGGTGCGCTGCTGGGGATCGAGGTGATCCCGGGAGTCGAGTTGAGCACCTCCGTCAATGGCCAGGACATCCACCTGCTGGGGTATTTTTTCGACTCCGGGGACCGTATCCTGCAGGAGTACCTGGCCTTGTTCCGGACGGAGCGGCACCATCGTGCGGAACGAATCGTGCGGAGGCTGAACGAGCTGAAGATACCGCTCTCTTTTGAGGCTGTCATATCGCGCGCCGGGGGTGGGTCCATCGGCAGGCCGCATATCGCTACCGCCCTCGTTGAAGAAGGGTTTATTGAAAGCTACCAGGAGGCGTTCGCGCGCTATTTGGGGTTCGGACGTCCCGCGTACGAGCGGAAGTACCAGATTACCCCCCGCGAAGCAGTCAGACTGCTGGCAGAAGCGGGCGGCCTCTCATTCATCGCGCACCCGGGAAACGCTATTGACGAACGGGTGCTGCTCGCTCTCATCAAGGAAGGCGTTGACGGCATCGAAGTTGTCCATCCGTCCCACTCGGCGGAACGGACGGCATACTACCGCGGAATTGCTGAAGAGTATTTTCTTCTTACAAGCGGAGGATCCGATTTCCACGGTGGACGGAAAAACGACACGGATGCCCTTGGCAGGTTCACCATCTCCACGGAGGCTGTCTCGGTCATGAGGCGCCGCCTGCGGTAGGATGGTTCTTCTCCCCATAGTCAAACAGCAGCAGGAACACAGGTCGTGAACACAGTTCAGGGTAACCTCTCCGCCGGAGGGCTACGCTTCGGGATCGCCGTCAGCAGGTTCAATTCCCTGGTCACACAGCGGCTGCTGGAGGGAGCTGTCGACTGCCTGACGCGCCACGGGGCGGACAGCGGCGCCATCACGGCTGTCTACTGTCCCGGCTCCTTCGAGATTCCCCAGGTGGCACTGCAGATGGCGAAGAGCGGACGGTTCGATGCCGTGCTCTGCCTCGGCTGTGTGATCCGCGGGGAGACACCACACTTCGATTACATCGCGGCCGAAGCTGCGAAGGGAGTCAGCCAGGTCGCCCTGCAGACCGGCGTCCCCACCGCCTTCGGCGTCCTCACGACAGAGACGCTGGAACAGGCTCTCGAACGGGCGGGGGCGAAGGGGGGGAACAAGGGATGGGACGCTGCACTGACGGCCATCGAGCTCGTCCAGGTGGCGCGATCCCTGGCGGAGAGAGCGTGACAGTGAACCCCAGGGGATCCGGGGAACACGGCAAGCCGCCGGAGTTGCGGGGAACACTGGTCGGGGGGTCATGAATCGACGAGGGTGCTGTCTGCTTCTGGCGCTCGCCGGTAGTGTAGTCTTCACTGCGGCGTCGCAGAGTGTCGGAACCTGGAAGAACTACACGTCCATGAAGGACGTGCAGGGAATTGCGCGAAGCGGAAGCTCCTACTGGGCCGCGACGAACGGCGGGCTGTTCCGGTGGCGCGAGGGGAGCAGCGAATTCCAGCGGCTGACGAACGCCGAGGGACTGCAGAGCACGGCGTTGACGGCAATCAGTGTTGACCCCGACGGCGCTGTCTGGTCCGGCAGCGCAACCGGCTTCATCCACGTCTTACAACCTTCAACCGGACTTCTCCGGATCATACGCGATATCGCCACGGCAAGCGAAACGAACAAGCAGATCAATGCCATCACCGTTGCCGGCGACACCGTGCTTCTGTGCACTGATTTCGGATTGAGCACGTTCCGGAGGGGGAAATTCGAGTTCGGCGAGACCTACACGCGATTCGCCAGCATCCCGGCAGGCACGCGGATCTCCGTTCGTTGCGCCGTCATCTACGGCGGGCGGGTCTGGGCAGGAATCTCGGACGGCTTTTCCACCCGGGGTGTGGCGTCGGCCGCGCTGGACGGCCGCAACCTCCTCGTAGCGGAAAACTGGACACTTGACCCGCTGGGGACGGACAGCCCCCTGGTGCTCTGTCTTGCTCTCGCCAACGGCCGCCTGTATGCGGGCTCGGCGAACGGACTGTTCGATCTGGAGCCGGGGGGGTGGACAGAGATTCCGGCGTTTCACGGCCGGGCGATCGTGAGCATGGCAGGCTTCGCAGACCACCTGTTGCTGGCAACGAGGAGCTTCGAGGTTTTTTCGCTGGACCTGTCCGGCGGCTTCAGGCGGATCGGTCCGCTGCTTCCGTTCATTCCCACATCGCTTACCGCGAATGCCGGCGGCGCTCCCGTCGCCGGCTCTCTTCAGGGGGGCATTCTCACCCTCGATTCTGCCTGGACAGCGCACATCCCGAACGGGCCGAATTCCAACCAGTTCTCCAGCGTCACCGTTGATGCCAACGGAGTCGTCTGGGGCGCCTCAGGCTCCTCAACGGGGGCCGGGATGTACCGGTTTGACGGACAAACCTGGACCTCGTTCATGAAGGAAACAAGCGCGCTGCCCGTGAACGAGGTATACAGGGTCTCCACCGCCTGCAACGGCTCGGTCTGGGGAAGCATGTGGGGGCGGGGCGTGGCGGAGTTTCCGGGGGGCGGGACGACGCTCGATTCCTCGCATGTCTACCATTATAATGTCGGCATGGTGGGAGTGGCCGACAATGACCTCGGAGGGGCGCCCAAGTACATCGTGACCAGCAACGTTGTATGCGACGGTCACAGCAATACCTGGTTCTCCATCCTCGGCGCGCTGAACAAGAATCTGCTCGCGGTCCGGAAGCCCGACAACACCTGGAGATTCGTCCCGGTTATCTACAACGGGACGAAGATCACCAACCTGGTCGAATCGGCTGTGGACCGTGTGCTCGCCGTCGACGGACAGGACAATCTGTGGGCGGTTGTCCGCGATCCGGCCTATGCGGGGGTTGTCTGCCTGCAGAATCAGGGCGTTGTCGACAGCACGGCAAGGGTTCTGATAACGTCGGCCAACGGGCTGCCGAGCGACAACGTCCAGACGATTGTCGTGGACCGCGACAACGCCGTCTGGGTGGGGACAGACCGCGGCATCGGCATCATCCTGGACCCGGCCAACCCGTTGAGGAACGGGGCCATCGCCGCATACAAGCCGCTCCTGGGGATCACGGTGAACACGATTGCGGTCGATCCTCTGAACCAGAAGTGGGTGGGGACCCCTGAGGGGGTTGTGGTGCTCACACCCGACGGGACTCAGCAGCTGGCATCGTACACGGTCGACAACACCAACGGGCAATTGATCGAAGACAACATTCGGAGCATTGCGGTGGCCCCGAAATCGGGGACCGTCTATTTCGGAACGGCCTCCGGCCTCGCCAGCCTGACGACGAGTGCGGCGGCCCCGGTGGAGACTCCGGGAGGTCTCAGACTGTATCCGAACCCGTACCGGATTCCGGCGGCTTCACCGCTGACGATCGACGGACTGCTGCAGGATTCGCAGATCAAAGTGCTCACTGCAAGCGGGTCGCTCGTCAGGGACCTGAAGACCCCCGGCGGGCGGATCGGGTTCTGGGACGGCAAGGATGATCATGGGGCTGATGTGGCATCGGGCATCTATTTCATCGTCGGGTATACCGAGGACGGAAGCATCGTCAAGGGCAAGGTGGCGGTATTGAGGAAGTAGGCGACGGGAGTGCCTGTCGCTCTGAAGGGTGTCCGCGGGGAGACCGGAACCGCGGGGTCCATCATCACGGTCACGTTCAACAATCATTGTTCCTGCAGCTAGGAGGGTCTGGATCTTGGACAACAATGGCTACAAAGACGAGATTTTCACGAAGCGGGTGAGGGCAGGCAAGCGCACCTATTTTTTCGATGTTAAAGCGACAAAATCGGAAAAGGACTTCTACATCACCATCACCGAGAGCAAACGCGTCGGCGATGATGAATACGAGAAGCACAAGATCTTCCTCTACAAGGAAGATTTTGAGAAGTTCCGCGAGGCCCTGGACGAAACGGTGGAGCACGTTCAGAGCCAGCTCCTTGAGCATGCGGATCCGCAGCCCAAGGCCGAAGCCTGACGTCAAGGGCCCGTACGTTTCAACCTCCTCCCCTCCGGTGCTCGCCGGTGATCGTTGCGGCAGTGCCCTTCTTTTCCAGTCGTGCTCTTTGATGCGGGCGATCCTCTTCACCGTCCCGGCCTCTTCTCGGGGACGGTGAAGGGCTTTCGCACGCCCTGCCCCGCAGCCTGCGCGTCAGAGCGCGCGTGAGCGTCCTTCCCGGTACCAGCCCCCCCCATGCAGGTCCGGACCCCATCCCATGAGGCGAGACCGCAGTTGTTGACACTCGACCGAGAATTGGGTATATTGTATCGCTTTTTTCTGCACGATGCGGTTCGTGCGGGACACCATGGTTACTTTCGTTGTCCGCGGGGGTCATGAAGATACACGTGGGAGGGTTAAGCGAAGGGATCTACGAGTACCGCTTTGACGAGACGGCAGCCGCACTGGGTCTGGCCGGAGAGTTTTCGGATGTTCACGTTGAAGCGCGGCTGGAAAAGCGCGGGGAAGAGTTTCTCCTGGAGTCCGGCATCCGGACTGCAATGCAGTGCACATGCGACCGCTGCCTTGCGGAGTACACGGAGGAGCTCGAGCATGATTACGTGATGCACTATCTGTACAGCGAGGCCGATGCGGGGCGCTTCGACCCCGCGGAGGTACTGGTCCTTGCACCGGGCGCCTCCTCGATCGACCTTGCCGACGACGTCCGGCAAACGGTGCTGGTTGCCGTGCCGCTGAAGCTGCTCTGCAAGCAGACGTGCAAGGGGCTGTGTCCGATGTGCGGCATAAACCTGAATGAGGGGTCATGCGGCTGCAGACCCGAACCGCCTGACTCCCGCTGGGACGCCCTGCGGACGTTCCGGGACAGGAGCAGCGGACAGGAATTTTGAGAACACGAGCCGGGCCCCACGGGGAACCATCCTGTGAGCCGGCGAAGGCAGATCAGCAAGGAGCACGGAGCGTATGCCGAACCCAAAACGTCGTCATTCCAAGTCCCGCGGACGCAAGCGCCGCACGCACTACAAAGCCACTGCGGCGGCGGTTTCGGAATGCCCGAATTGCCATACGCAGAAACTTCCCCACCGTGCCTGTCCGAACTGCGGCTTCTACAATGGCCGCACAATCACGGTCCCCAAGAAAGCCTAACCCGTCGGGCCACCCTCCCTCCGGCTCCATGAACGGCATCCAGCGGGCACCTCGGTCTCACGCTTCCTTCCGGAACGTCGTTGACCAATGTCGGTTCTGAAATACGAGTCGTGGTCGATGCGATGGGGGGTGATTTTGCCCCCTCCTGCGTCGTCCGGGGCGCCCTCGACGCCCTCAGGGAACGTCCGGGGGCATTCTCGGTGATCCTCGTCGGAGACCGGGATCGCATCGGCGCGGAGCTGGATGCGGCAGGGCCCCGGGGAGCCGGGCGGACTTCTCCCGCGGTGGAGCACGCGGCAGAAGTCATCGACATGAGCGATGCTCCGGCCGCGGCCGTGAAGTCCAAGAAAGACTCTTCCATCTCGGTCGGGCTGCTGATGCAGCGGAACGGACGGGCGGAGGCATTTGTCAGCGCAGGAAACACCGGAGCGGTTCTTTCCGCTGCAACATTGATCCTGGGCAGGCTCCCGAAGGTCGGGCGGCCGACCATCGGCGCGCTGATCCCCACGGCGAAGAAGCCGTGCCTGCTGGTGGATGCCGGGGCCAACGTGGACTGCAAACCCAGGCACCTGTTTGAATTCGGCATCATGGGTACGCTGTACGCCGGCACGATGCTCGGGATCTCCTCCCCCACGGTGGGCCTGCTCAACATCGGGGAGGAGGACTCCAAGGGAAATGAAGCCGTGCGGGAGGCATACAGGATGTTTGCGGGCAGTTCCCTTGTGTTCAAGGGCAACGTGGAGGGCNNTCAAGGCCAAGTTCACGCAGCGTGCGGCTCACAACCCCGTCCGGAAAGCAGTCGCCCTGCTCGCCCGGAGCAGCCTCAGGAGCATCATGAAGGAGATGGATTACCAGGAAGCCGGGGGAGTCCCTGTTTTGGGCGTGAACGGGGTGGCGATCATCGGCCACGGCCGCTCGACGCCGAAAGCCATCAAGAACATGATCTTCCGGGCTCAGGAGATGGCAGCGCGCGGGGTCCACCGCCAGATCGCGGAATCCATTGCGCGTTTCCAGACAGACGAACACTAACCGGGGCAGCCCCGCGGGGCACCCCGACGACAAGGAACAGGAAATGGGAAACACGCGTGCGACGATCAGCGCGGTCGGCCACTATGCGCCGCCGGACGTGCTGACCAACGCCGATCTCGAGAAGATGGTCGACACAAGCGACGAATGGATCAGGACGCGCACAGGGATTTCCGAACGCCGCATGCTGGTGAACGGTGCGAGTTCCGACATGGGCGCAAGGGCCGTGGAGGCGATGTTGAAAAACCGCGGCATGACGGCTGCGGACATTGACCTGATCATCTGCTCCACGGTGACGCCCGACATGTTTTTCCCTTCGACCGCCTGCCTCATCCAGGAGAAGACCGGCGCGAAGAACGCCTGGGGGTTCGACCTCTCGGGCGCCTGTTCCGGATTCATCTTCGGACTGGTCACCGCGGCTCAGTTCGTTGAAACCGGGAAGTGCAGGAACGCAGTCGTCGTGGGAGCCGACAAGATGAGCTCCATCACCGATTACACGGACCGCAACAACTGCATATTGTTCGGGGATGCAGCGGGCGCGGTCCTGGTAGAGCCTTCCCCCGAACCCGGCGCGGGCATCATCGACAGCATCGTACGGACCGACGGCTCGGGCGGGAAGTACCTGAATCTGAAGGCCGGCGGCAGCGCCATGCCCGCCACCCGCGAAACCGTGGATCGCCGGCTCCACTATCTGTACCAGGACGGGAGGGCCGTCTTCAAGGTCGCCGTGATCGCCATGGCCGACATCTCCGCGGAGATTCTGGAGCGGAACGGGCTGACCGGCGCCGATGTGGACTGGCTTGTGCCGCATCAGGCCAACCTGCGCATCATCGACGCCACTGCCAACAGGATGGGCCTGGACCGGAAGAAGGTGATGATCAACATCGACAGGTACGGCAACACCACGGCCGCGACGATCCCGCTGTGCCTGTCGGAATGGTGGCAGTGCGGAAAACTGAAAAAGGGGCAGACCATCGTGCTTGCCAGCTTCGGCGCCGGCTACACCTGGGGCTCAACGCTCATCAAGTGGACCGCTGACGACGCGGCGGCCTCCTGACATGGCCACGACGGCGTGGGTGTTTCCAGGACAGGGGTCCCAGTACGTCGGGATGTGCTCCGACTGCGCAGCCATGGACAGCAGGGCCCGCGAGCTCCTGGAGCGCGCGGACGCCATCCTCGGGTTCCCGCTCAGCAGCGTGATGTTTAAGGGTCCGGAAGAGGATCTCCGGCAGACGCGGAACACACAGCCTGCCATCTTCGTGCACAGCATCGTCCTCGCGTCGCTCATGGGCGGCGGCCGGCCGTCGATGGCGGCGGGGCACTCGCTCGGAGAGTATTCGGCGCTTGTCGTCTCCGGCTCCCTCACCTTCGAGGACGGCCTGCGCCTCGTGCGCCTGAGGGGTGAGCTCATGCAGCGCGCGGGAGAGCTGGAGCCCGGGACCATGGCCGCCATCATCGGGCTTGAGCCCGCCGCGGTCGAGAGCATCTGCCGCGACGCCTCGCAGGCGGGCATCGTCCAGGCAGCGAACTTCAACTCCCCGGGACAGATAGCGGTCTCCGGCTCCGTCGCCGGCGTCCGCGCGGCGATGGCCGCAGCCAGGCTTTGCGGGGCAAAGATGGTGAAAGAGCTTGTGGTCAGCGGCGCCTTCCACTCGCCGCTCATGCAGAGCGCGCAGCAGGGACTGCAGCACGCACTGGAGGACACCGTGATCGCCGATGCGCAGATCCCCGTCTATGCCAACGTGACGGCGGAGCCGGTCACCAGTGCAGGCGAGATCCGGGCCATGCTCCTCCGGCAGCTGACCAGTCCCGTGCGCTGGGACGAATCGGTGAGGAACATGGTTCGCGACGGGGCCTCGCGGTTCCTGGAGGTCGGCCCCGGCAAAGTCCTGCAGGGACTCATCCGGCGCATTGCGCCATCAGTGGAAGCAGCTGGCGTTGAACGATATGCGGATCTTCAGGGGGATTGAGGACGTGCCAGAAGAGCAGCCGCCCCTCATCGTCAAGGGCTACACCATTTCGCCCGAACTTTTCAGCAGAGGGTTCCGCCCCGGCGGGGGGCCTTGCACCTGCACCTCGCGCTGCTGCGGAGGCGGGGTCTACGCTGACGTCCGCGAGCATGAACGGATCATGGAGCACAGGGATCTCATCAAGATGCATATGGATGAGACGCAGACCACGGACGAGAGCCGGTGGTTCGAGGAGGAGGCATTCGACCACGACGATTTCCCGTCGGGCCGGTGCATCGGCACCCAGGAGATCAACGACAAGTGCGCATTCCTGGACAGCCATGGGAAATGCTCGCTGCAAGTCGCGTCGGTTGCGGCAGGAAAGCACAAGTGGAGCCTGAAGCCCCTCTACTGCGTGCTGTTTCCGATCGAGATCAGCAACGGCGTCATCGGGTTCGACGATCTCCTTCAGGCAGAGGAGCATTGCTGCACGATCAGCACGGAGTTCACCGTCCCCCTCTTTGAGGGATGCCGGGAGGAGCTCGTGCATCTTCTGGGCGAAGACGGCTATGCCGCGATCGAGGGCCACTACGCCGCGTTGCGCGGGCAGGTACTTTCTGGAGGGAATCACCGGTGAGCGGAGCACTGCAGGGCAAGATCGCACTGGTCACAGGCGGGACCCGGGGAATCGGACGGGCGGTCGTCGAAGCGCTCGCCGCTGCCGGCGCTTCCGTCGACTTCACCTACCTGAGCTCGGCCCAGGCCGCCGGCGAGGTCGAGGCGGCAATCGCCGCTGCGGGCGGAACCGCGGCGGGCCACCAGGCCGACGCTGCCTCCTCCGCAGCTTCTCTCACCGTGGTGGAAGCTGTGCTGAAACAGCACGGGCGGGTGGACATTCTGGTGAACAACGCGGGGATCACGAGGGACAACCTGCTCATGAGAATGAGCGAGGACGACTGGGACCGGGTGATGGCGAACAATCTGAAGAGTGTCTTCAACTTCACGAAGGCTGTCTGCAGGCCCATGATGGGACAGCGCTCCGGGAAAATCATCAACATCACCTCCATTGTCGGCCTCACGGGGAACGCCGGACAGGCGAATTATGCCGCGTCGAAGGCCGGGATCATCGGATTCACAAAATCGGTTGCAAAAGAGCTGGCTTCTCGCAATATTCAAGTCAATGCTGTGGCCCCCGGGTATGTGGAGACCGACATGACCCGGAAGCTGACCCCCGAGCAAACCAAGGCGCTCACCGACTTGATCCCTCTCAAGCGGACCGCCAGGACCGCGGAGATCGCCGCTGTTGTGCGATTCCTTGCTTCTTCCGATGCGGAGTACATTACAGGACAGGTGATCAGGGTAGACGGCGGCATGAGCATGTAGGCTGACGGGTTTTGCATGGCACAGTTCATCAACACACATCAACCAGGAGGTCGCGTCATGGCTGACATTGAAGCAAAAGTCAAGGAGATCATCATCAACAAGCTCGGCGTGGAAGAGGGCCAGATCACGCCGGAAGCATCGTTCACCAACGATCTCGGTGCCGATTCGCTGGACATTGTGGAGCTTGTGATGGACTTTGAGAAAGCCTTCAACTTCAGCATCCCGGATGAGGACTATGAGAGCATCAAGACAGTGGGCGAGGCCGTAGGCTACATCAAGCAGAAGACCGGAGCCTGACCGTTTCCTGACACCATTCCACCTCCCGGCCGGGCCCTTCACGGACCGGCCGGGGGCATGCACACTCACGAACAAGGCTGGCATCATGAACGGCAAACGCAGGGTTGTTGTCACTGGCATGGGCGCGCTTACGCCGATCGGACTCACCGTGCCAGAGTACTGGAAGAACCTTGCGGCCGGGGTCAGCGGCGCGGCGCCCATCACGTATTTCGATGTTTCCGCGTTTGACACGAAGTTCGCCTGCGAGATCAAGGGCTTCAAGGCGGCGGAGTACCTCGGCAGGAAAGTGGCCCAGCGGACGGACCCCTTTTCACAGTATGCCCTTGTGGCCACCGATGAGGCGATTCGGGATTCGGGAATCGCCGTTGCCGGCGATGATCCGGACCGGTACGGCGTTGTGTTCGGCTCCGGAATCGGCGGCATGCTTACCTACGACACCCAGTTCCGCAACTACCACGAGGGAGGGCCCCGCCGCATCAGCCCGTTCTTCATCCCGATGCTGATCCCGGACATCGCCTGCGGACACATCTCTATCAAGTACGGCCTGAAGGGGCCGAATTTCGCAACGGTCTCGGCCTGCGCGACAGCCTCCCATGCGATAGGCGAGGCGTACCGGATCGTGCAGTACGGCGACGCCGATGTGATGGTGTGCGGGGGCGCCGAGGCCCCCATCACCCCGATGGGACTCGGAGGGTTCAACTCGATGAAGGCCCTCTCCACGCGCAATGACGAGCCGGAAAGGGCGAGCAGGCCGTTCGACATCGGCCGGGATGGTTTCGTCATGGGAGAAGGCGCCGGCGCCCTGATTCTGGAGGAGCTCGAGCACGCGCGTGCCCGGCACGCCACAATCCACGCGGAGATGATCGGCATCGGATTCACCGCCGACGCACACCATATCACCGCTCCGCCCGAGGGCGGAGACGGGGCAGTACGGTCCATGCTCCGCGCGCTGCGCGACGCGGGCATCACCCCCGGCCAGGTGGATTACATCAACGTGCACGGAACATCAACGCCACTCGGCGACATCAGCGAGACCAAGGCGATCAAGACCGTCTTTGGCGCAGCGGCCTCCTCCATCAGCATCAGCTCCACGAAATCCATGACTGGCCACCTCCTGGGCGCCGCAGGCGCCGTCGAGGCCATCGCCGCGATCCTCGCCATTACCCAGGACACGATCCCGCCGACGATCAATCTCGAGAACCCGGATCCGGAGTGCGATCTGAACTACACACCGAACAAGGCCGTCAAGCGAACGGTCCGCTACGCGCTGAGCAACACGTTCGGCTTCGGCGGCCACAACGCGAGCCTGGTCTTCAAAAAGTTCACGGACTGAGCGGAGCAGCAGCATGAGGCGGCCGATGGTCTTTCTCCGCCGGCTGTTCGCGAACCGCCGCCGCGCGACCCCCGAACGTCCCCTGTCCGACGAACAGCGCCGCCGGCTGGAACACCTCATCCGCTACACCATCCATCTGCCCGACCTCTTCGCCCAGGCCCTGGTCCACCGCTCGTATCTCCAGCGTCTCCCAACCAGCGCCTCTTCCAACGAACGTCTGGAGTTCCTCGGGGATTCCATTCTGAACCTGGTCGTGGCCGAGTACCTGTTCCAGCGCTTCCCCCAGGCGGAGGAAGGGGAACTCACCAAGGCGCGGTCGCGCCTGGTGAACCGCAAGGCCCTCGCCGCCTACGCGCGCACGCTCCATCTCTCCGACTTCATCCTGATGAGCCAGAGCGCGGCCCAGTCGCTGGACAAGGGAGCGGAGGCGATCGTGGCCGACACCTTCGAGGCGCTGATTGCCGCCGTCTACCTCGACGGGGGATTTGCCGCGGCCCGCGACTTCGTCCTGCGCCAGGTCACCGGGGCGCTGAAGGTCGGGTCGATCGTCACGAAGGATGAGAACTACAAGAGCCGGCTCCTGGAGTATGCCCAGTCCCACGGGCTTGGCTCGCCCCGCTACGTCATTGTCAGGGAGGAAGGGCCGGACCACGACCGCCTCTTCACGGTCGACGTGCTGCTGGACGGCGTTCACCACGGCACAGGGATCGGGAAGAACAAGAAAGAGGCCGAACAAGCGGCGGCGAGCCGGGCCCTGGAAGCGCTTGCTCCGGAAGAGGACGCATAAGGTGTGACCCCATGCCTCTGATCACCTCAGACCGCGACATTGACGAGCTCCTGCGCTCCTCCCGTACTATCGCCCTCGTGGGCTGCTCGGACCGGCCCGACCGTGACAGCTACCGGGTGGCCCGCTACCTGCAGCAGCAGGGGTACACCGTTGTGCCGGTCAACCCGACCGTGAGAAGCGTCCTCGGAGAAAAGAGCCTCCCGGATCTCGAGGGCATCGGAAGCCGCGTCGATATCGTCGACATCTTCCGGCGGCCGGAGCACGTCCCTGCAATCGTCGAAGACGCGATCCGCCTTCATGCCACAGCGGTCTGGATGCAGCTGGGTGTCATGCATGAAGGGGCGGCCCGGCGCGCAGCGGAGGCAGGGTTAACCGTGGTCGTGGACCGCTGCATCCTGATCGAGCACCGCCGCTTCCGGCGCTCATCCTGACTCGAAACCGCCAGGGAGCCATGCACTTCCGTCCAGCACCGCAGAGCCGCCCCATGCGCACGTGCGTATGCCTGACGCTTCTCACGCTCCTTATCCCGGGACCGGAGCCCGCGCGCACGCAGGTTCCCCTTTCCCCCTCGGAGGCGCCGCTCGGCATCATCGACACGGTCATCATCGGCGGCAACCACAAGACCAGGGACTACGTCATCCTCAACGAAATGGCCCTCCGCCGGGGCGATACCGTCACGGCCGCAGGGATGGACTACGACCGCGACCGGATCTACAGCCTCGGCCTGTTCACCCGTGTCGACGTGATGTACGACTCCCTGGAGCATGTGAAGTTTCTCTACGTGGATGTGAACGAACGATGGTACCTGCTCCCGTTTCCCATCCTCGGGTTCCGGGACGGCGACACCAAGCGGTTCTTCTTCGGCGCCGGGCTGTTGCATGAGAACCTCGGCGGGCGGAACCAGAAGCTCCGCACCTTGCTCATCCTGGGCGCCGACCCTGAGGTCTCGCTTGCCTTTGCCGATCCGCTGATCCTGCGTGACGAGCAGATGTTCTTCGCAGCCGGCCTCTCCTTCAACCGCCTCCGCAACAAGAGTGAAGTGGAAGTCGCTCGCACCGGGCCGTTCGACGAGTTCCACTATGATGCCAACATCACACTCGGAAAACGCTTCACGCTGACCCAGGTAGCCGGCATCAATGCCGGGTTCCGCCACGCGGAGGTCTCGGCATGGTGGCCCGGGCGCACGATTGCCCCCAACGGGAAGGACAATTTCCTGTACGGCACGGCGTCCTACGTGCTCGACTCGCGGGACCTGTTCGAATACCCCAGCCGCGGCGCGTACGCGGCGCTGTACGCAACCAAGTACGGATTCGGAGAGACCGCGGTGAACTTCACCCGCCTCGGCGCGGATCTGCGCGGGTATGTCCCGCTTCCGCTCGGGTTCACTCTGGCGACACGCGTTCAGGGGAGCGTCGTCAGCGGCGGCGAGGTGCCCATCTATGCTCACGTCTTTTTCGGTTACGGGGAACGCCTGCGCGGCTGGTTCAACACGGTCCTGGAGGGGGACGATTGTGCGGGCGCAACCATCGAGCTCCATCATTACCTCCTGACCCCGCGGGTGTTCCGGATGACCGCCCTCCCCATTCCGGAAGAATTCGCCGTCTGGCGCTTCGGCATCAGTGCCGCGATCTTCGCCAACACCGGCAATGCATGGTACCGCGGCCAGAAGCTGACTCCGCTCTACTCGGGGTACGGCGCCGGCATTCACTTCCTCCTCCCGTACAGCTTCGTGGTTCGCGTCGAGTATGCCCTGAACCAGTACCGGAACGGGGAATTCATCCTGGACCTGAGGGGAGCAATCTGAGGAGACGTCATGGCACACGACTTCTTCTATGCCCCGCCCTCCAGGATAACCGGGTCGGAACTGGTCATCGAGGGGAATGAGTTCCGGCACCTCGTCCATGTCCTGCGCAGGAAGCAGGGGGACGAGATCCAGGTGGTGGACGGAGCCGGAGGGGAATACGTGGCAGTGATCGGCACTCTGACGCGCACCGCCGCCCGGTGCAGCATCCTGAGACGGCGGCCGGGACTGGATGAGAGTCCCGTGCCCCTGGACCTGGGGGTGGGCATCCTGAAGAACCCGGCGCGATTCGAATTCCTGGTGGAGAAGGCGGCGGAGCTGGGCGTCCGCTCCATCGTGCCGCTGCAGACGGCACGCACCGTGCCGCAGCAGGCAAAGGAAGAACGCTGGCAAAACCTCGCAGTCGCAGCCATGAAACAATCGGGCCGGTCCATCCTCACGCGGATCGCTCCCCTGACGCCCCTGGCAGGATTTCTGGGGTCAACTCCCGCGGGCGCGCTCCGGCTTCTCGCAGGCCTCAACGCAGGGACGCCCATGCTGAGGTTGCTTCTCGCTCAGCGTGGGCGCCAGTCCATAGCGGTTTGTGTCGGACCCGAGGGGGGGTTCACCGACGAGGAGCTCTCCGCGGCCGCGGACTCGGGGTTTCAGGTCGTCAGCCTGGGCCGTGCCCGGCTCCGGACGGAAACGGCAGCGATCGCCGCCGCTGCGCTGTGCGCAATCTCCGCCTCTATGCCTCCCGATCGCTGACCGCCGGACCTTTCGCCGGTTATTCCTTCCGCATTCTCTCCTCGACAATGGACTGAATCTCCTCCATCATCATCCTGCTGGTGCTCAGCAGCGAGCCCACCTCATCCATCTTCCACCCTACAAAGTCCGAATCGTCCAGGCTGTTCAGATTGATCTTCACGTTCAGTGCCGCCCCCTCACATGCCGCATGCAGCATCAGCGCACTCACCCCCGCATCGCTGATCGAGTTGATGTTCCCCTTAGAGGCCGTCTGTTGCGCCAGGGCGAGGGCGTCGATGCAGTGCTTCATGACCTCCAGGGGGACCAGGGCCGCTTCCTTTGTCGCCTCCAGAATCGCGACGGACCGGAGGGCCTTCTGAGGCTCGGAATCCTTGGGTAGACCGAAGGCCTCCATCACCTTGTTGAACGCCAGCGTGTCCCGGTCAATAAGCTGGGAGAAGGTTCCGCGGAGCTGTTCCGCAGAGGCAAGGACCGGCTTGAGGTCGTCCTCGACGTCGGCATATTTCTTCCTCCCGATGGTGAGATTGCAGACCATGGACGTGAGCGCAGCGCCGAGCGCTCCCGACAGGGCAGCGACGGAGCCTCCGCCCGGCGCAGGCGTAGAGGAAGCGAGTTCATCGAGAAACGAGGTCAACGTACGTTTGGGTGGCATAGGGCGTTCCGGATAATGGACGGAATCTCTTGACGGTCAGAGCTGCTCTTCGATGATTTTCTTCCCTGGATCAAAGGGGTCAAGGTCGTTGAGACCCAGGCGGGCTATCGCGGCAGCCAGGAGGATTTGATGGTCCGTTTCTCCGGGCGCATAGAACGCCCCTGACATGAGGAGGGCTTCCCTGGGCGTCAGTCCCACGATTTCGCTGCCGGTGACCTGCACCCCGAGTGCCGCCGCCTGGCGAGTGACCTCTTCGAACGCAACGTGAGGGGGGGTGACGTGGAAATTCACCAGATTGATGGAGACCTGCGCGATGTTGCGCCCTTCCAGGAACACCCCCAGGGCTTTCACCGCTTTCAGGGTTCCGGGGATGGTCACCTTTTTTCCCGACGCATCCACCACCGGGTTCCCCCCCCCGTCCCTCTGGATCCGTCCGCTCTCTCGGATACGGCCGGCGATTTCCCCGGCAGCCTTCACATCCGCCGTGGCCAAGTTGACGTTGTACGCGATGAGAAACATCCTCGCGCCGGCGATCACCGCTCCGGACCTGGCGCTGAACCGGGGGGGGCCGAAATCGGGGAGCCATTCGGGATCCCTGAGCCGCGCCTCAAGACCTTCATACTCACCCTTCCGTACCGCAGCCAGGTTTTTCCGTTCCGGGCGGGTGGCGGCCTCTTCGTACAGATAGACGGGGAGCAGCAACTCCTCTCCCACCCTTTTCCCGAATGCCCGGGCCAGGGCGACACAGTCCTCCATGGTCACGCCGCTGACGGGGATGAAGGGGACGACATCGGCGGCGCCCAGCCTCGGGTGCTCCCCCGCATGCACGGACATGTCGATGAGATCGGCTGCAGCCCCGGTGCCCGCAAACGCGGCCTCCACCACCGCATCGGGTCCGCCCACGAAGGTGATCACCGTGCGGTTGTAGTCCTTGTTCGGCTCCGCGCTGATGAATTTCACGCCNNGCTGAAGTTGGGAACGCATTCGACAATTTCCTGCATAGCGTGCACCTAGAGTTCGAGAAGCGTGCCGTTCTTGATGACCGATCGTACGTGGTTGACGCCAAAATGGTAGGCGAGGAAACGGTAATCGGGGACCGAGGCAAGGATCATGTCCGCCTGTTTGCCAGGTTCGATGCTCCCGTGAGTTGCAGAAAGCCCGAGGGCGGCCGCACCGTTGATGGTGGCCGCCGTCAGGGCCTCTTCGGGAGTCATCCGCATCTGCGTACAGGCGATCGTCATCATCAGCGGCATTGAGAAGCTCATGCACGACCCCGGGTTGAAATCGGACGCGATGGCAACGGGCACGCCGGCATCGATGAGGCGCCGGGCAGGGGCATATCCGTGGTTGAGGGAGAACGAGACCCCGGGAAGGAGCCCTGCCACGACCCCCGCTTCCGCGAGGGCTTCGACACCGCGGCCGCTGATCTTTTCCAGATGATCTGCCGAGACAGCGCCGAGCCGCGCTGCCAGCTCCGCCCCGCCCATGGATGTCAGCTCATCGGCGTGCACCTTCAGCTTGAGACCCAGAACTTTCGCTGCGCTGAGGATCGTCTCGGCCTCCTCGAGGCCGAAATATCCCTGTTCGCAAAACACGTCGCAGAACACGGCAAGGTTCTTCCGGGCTATATAGGGGAGTAGCCGTTCGACGAGAAGCGCGACATAGCCCGGCAGGTTGCCGGCGAATTCGGGAGGGAGCGCGTGTGCGCCCAGGAATGTCGGCACCACTCCCGACAGCTCCTCGTCCCTCAGCTCGCGGAGGGCCTCCAGCATGGTGACCTCGGTCTCCATGGCGAGCCCGTATCCCGACTTGATCTCCGCAGTGGTTGTTCCGTGCCGGAGCATCTCGGTCAGGTAGCGGGAGGTGGAATGCTTCAGTTCACGCTTCGAGGCCTTCCGCACCTGGGAAACCGTGCTGAGGATCCCCCCTCCCTGCCCCGCAATATCCTGGTAGGTCGCCCCTTCCGATCGCAACGCGAACTCGCGCTCCCGGCTCCCCGCGAACATCGCGTGGGTGTGGGAATCAACGAACCCCGGAAGCACCACCATCCCGGTCCCATCCAGGACGGTCATATCGTCGGGGAGCGGGCCGGTAAATTCGCCGGTCTTCCCTACCCATGCTACTCTCCCCTCCCGGCAGAGAACCGCGCCATCGGTGACGATGCCGAGCTCCCGCATCTGAGGTCCGATCCGGGTCCGGTTGCCGCCCGGAGCGAGTGTCAGAAGCTGGGAAATATTTCGTATGAAGATGTTCACACGAGGCAGTGACCGCAGGAGTTTAACATACAAAAGGGGCGTCTATTGTGCAAATCTCCGGGATAGGTCTTCCGGTGTTCGGTTTTCCGAGGTACAGGTGAGCGCAGTCCAATCCGTCATAGCGTCTGTCAGACCGAAGAGTCAACCCGTTCGGGGACCTGGAAAGCAGACCAGCAGTCAGACCTCAAGGTCAGGCCTCGGGGTTTCGGAGGTGAGGTCAATGCGGCATGGATTGCACATAAGCGATGATTTTTGCTGAAAGGGGGGGTGAATCCGAAGCATGGCGCTGGGCTTCAAGATATTTCAGGAAAAAGTCCGCAGGGCCGAGAGCAATGGTCTCAGCAAGAGCCTGGCTTCCGAGGGATTGATCAATTTGGCGCGCCATCACCATGCCGGTGATGGAGCCAAAACTCTCCCAGTAACCGGAGGTGTTGGCCGACTGGATGATTTCGGCGGCGCGGCGGCGGGGCAGAGAAGGGCCGAGGAGCTCCTCCGCCCGGTTGTTGAACTCCTGCACGGCCGCCCGCGAGCGCTCCGCCCAGTCGCGCACAAGGCGTCCCCTGGTGCGCTGAACGAGCGTCAGATAGTACGCAATCCCCTCATTCTGGGTCAGATCCATCAGCTCGTCAAGTGGGACGCGCCGGGAGGCATACCAGGCGCGCCACACAGGGGAGTCATCCTTGTACGCGCCGAACGCTGCATGGAAGACCTCGTGCGCAACCACGCTGAGGAGCCCGATGAACCGCTCCTCGACGTTATCGCCGTAGTGCAGGGCCTTCGCCAGGTTCACCACGATCGTCAGCTCCCCCCTTCCTTCCGGAACGAACACCGGTTCATCGGCATGCCATTCCACGCGCCGCACGAACGCGTCGATGTTCTGGTGTCCGAACGCCACGAAAAAGACGGGGACGCGCACGGCCAGGCGCGCATCGGTCGGGAAAAGCTGCTGAACGGTGCTGACCACGCGCTGGCCGAAATTCCTCCTGCGGAGCTCGGTCAACAGTTCACGGATGGATGCGACGTTTGCCCTGGCCTCTTTCAGCCGAAAGACATCGTCGCCGAGGTTCTGGTTGAACTTGACGGCCTCGAGCGCGGAATCCAGCGACGAGGCGTCAAGTGGTCGGCCTGCAAGCAGCGCCGTTGTGGCCAGGGCGATGCGACTGCCCCTGAGATCGGTGATGGCCGCGGCGTTCCCTCCCAGGCCGGTGTAGAGCTCAAGGGTCCGGTCGGCTGAGGCGTAGTTCAGATCGAGAAACAGGTTGAACCGGTCGTAGCCCTGGGCATGCACATCTGAGGAGAAGATCGCCGCCGCAAGGAGAGAGATGCCCACCGCCCTGCAGAGAGAGCTCACCGACCCTCCCCTTCACGTTCCAGTTGCTCCCGGGCCCTCGCGAGTTCCTCCAGGCGCGAGGGCTCAGGAGGCGGCGGATCGAGTTCCAGAGCGCGGAGCTGTTCCACCAGGATGTCGGCCACGGCGGCCCTGGTAAACCACTTGTGGTCGGCGGGAATGACGTACCAGGGCGCCCAGGCCGTACTGGTGCGGCTCAGCATCTCTTCATAGGCCTTCATGTAGTCGGGCCAGCGCGCCCGCTCCTCCAGGTCTCCTATGGCGAATTTCCAGTTCTTCTCGGGAAGATCAATCCGCTCCAGGAAGCGCTTCTTCTGCTCCTTGCGGGACACGTTCAGGAAGAACTTGACGACGGCAATGCCGTTGCGGGTCAGGTACCGCTCGAAGCAGTTGATGTCCTCGAAGCGGTGTTTCCAGAGGTGCTCTCCGCGGAGGGGCGCGGGAAGACGTTCGCGGTCGAGGGCCTCGGGGTGGACGCGCACAATGAGGACCTCCTCGTAATACGACCGGTTGAAGATCCCGATCATACCCCTCCGCGGAAGCGCTGTAACATGCCGCCAGAGTAAATCGTGGTCCAGCTCCGCCGCGGAAGGGGTTTTGAAGCTGGTCACAGTCACCCCCTGCGGATTCACGCCAGACATCACATGCTTGATGACACTGTCTTTCCCGGCGGCGTCCATTGCCTGAATGATGACGAGCACGGCATAATCGTCATGGGCATAGAGAAGGGTCTGAAGCTTTTCCAGCGCCAGGAGGTCCTTCTCGAGTTTCGAGGCAGCGTCTTCCTTGTTCCTGAACTTGCCGGTGAATCCGGGATCATGACCGGCGAGGGACACCGTCGACTCAGGTGCGATCAGAAAGGAATCCATATGGTGTCCTCCGTTAGGGCAGGGAGCGGCGGGCTCAGGCGGCGGGGGACGCCTGGGCGGGTTCCGGAGCGGATGCATGCAGCATCGCGCCGATTTTTGCCACCACCATGTCGATCGCGACGATGTTCTGGGCACCCCGCGGGATGATGATGTCGGCCCAGTGTTTGCTGGGCTCTACGAACTCCAGGTGCATCGGCTTCACAGTGCGCATGTACTGGTCCATCACCGATTCGACAGACCTCCCCCGCTCCAGGATATCGCGCCGCATGCGCCGGATCAGCCGCTCATCGGCATCGGTATCCACGAAGATCCTGATGTCCATCAGATCGCGGAGTTCCCTCTCCGCGAAAATCAGGATGCCGTCGATGATGATGATGTCACGGGGATCGACGCGGCGGGTGAGGGCGAGACGCCTGTGCGACGTGAAGTTGTAGACAGGCTCATCGACTGCCCGCCTCTCCTTGAGCTCCCTGACGTTCCGGATCAGGAGATCTGTTTCGAGCGAATCGGGGTGGTCAAAATTGATCTCCTGGGCGGTCCGGCCGCCATACTCGCTGATGTCCTTGTAGTAGGAGTCATGCTGAATCACCGCCACGCGGGAACTGTCCAGACGAGCGAGAATGGTGTTGGTCACGGAGGTCTTGCCGGATCCCGTACCTCCGGCGATGCCGATGACGAGAGGGTCCATGAGAGGGCCTGAAAGGTTCATTCTGACAAGATAGAGTACGGATCGCCGGAAGTCAAGGCGGGAGGAGGGGGGGGCAGCTGGATGGCAGGGATGCCCGAGGGGGTGCACTCACCTCGCAGCCGGTCCGGCGAGCCTCTTTTCCCAGCGCCTGAGCGCGAGAGCGACCTCGCGGGGTGAGGTCGAGCCCGATGAGCGCTTGAGCGCAATGCCGCGCCGGGGCTTGAGGAGCTCCACGGCATCCGAGGTGAAGAGAGGGGAACACTTTTTCAGGTCCTTGAGAGAGAGGTCCCCGAAGGACCTGCCGCTTTCCACGCACCGGCGGACGAGGCCCCCGACGGCCGCATGGGCGGAGCGGAAAGGAAGCCCCTTGCGGACCAGGTAGTCGGCGAAATCCGTGGCGGTGCTGAAGTCAGACCGGAGTTCCTCCTCGAACCGGTCAGGGTGGAACTCCAGGGAGGACACGAGGAGCGAGGTGACCCGCAGCGAGGCAAGGGTCGTGTCGGCCGCGTCGAAGAGCGGTTCTTTGTCCTCCTGCATATCCCGGTTGTAGGCCAGAGGCAGCCCTTTGAGGACGGTGAGGAGCGCTACAAGGTCTCCGTACACCCTCCCTGTCTTCCCGCGGACCAGCTCGGCAATATCCGGATTCTTCTTCTGCGGCATGATGCTGCTGCCGGTGGCAAACGCATCGCCGATTTCCACAAATCCCCACTCGTGCGAGCTCCAGAGAACGAGCTCTTCCCCCAGCCTGCTGAGGTGCATCATCGTTACGGCGCAGGCGGCCACAAACTCCACCAGCGCGTCACGGTCGCTGACCGCGTCGATGCTGTTCTCGACGATGCCGGGGAAGCCCAGCCGCCGGGCGACAAACTTCCTGTCTATGGGGAAAGAGGTCCCCGCCAGCGCCCCCGCACCGAGGGGCGAGCGGGATGAACGCCGGAGGCAGTCCATTGCCCGGCCGCGGTCGCGGTCCAGCATCGCGACGTGGGCAAGCAGGTGGTGGGCCAGCAGGAGCGGCTGCGCATGCTGAAGGTGCGTATACCCCGGCATGATCACAGAGCGGTTGCGCACGGCCTGGGCCAGCAGCGCCCGTTGCAGATCGCGGATGCGTTCGATCAACATCCCTCCGGCCGTCCGAATGTAGAGGCGCTCGTCGAGCGCGATCTGGTCGTTGCGGCTCCTGGCGGTATGGAGGCGGCCTCCTGCCTTCCCCACCTTCTCGATCAGGCGCGCTTCTATGGCCATATGGATATCATCGCCCGCGAAGCGCCCGGTGAATCCCGGCCGCTGCAGGGCGGGAAGGCGGCCCCTGCGGATTTCCTGCCGGATATCCTCCAGGGCTTTCCGGATTTTCCCGGCCTCGGCGGCGCTGATCACCGACTGTCTGGCAAGCATGGCGACATGAGCGAGACTGCCGTCGATATCCTCTTCGAAGAGGCGCCGGTCCACCGCAAGGGAGGACGAGAAGGCGAGCGCCTCCGGATGGAGAGACCCTGCGAACCTCCCCTTCGAAGCTTTCATCGGGGTTCCAGCGCGGCCTTCTTCGCCACGTCCTCGCCATTCGTCCCGGCCCCCGCGTGGACCTGGTGATAGGTCTTGACCGGCAGCCCGAAGATCTTGATGAACCCTTCCGACGCCCCGTGGTCGAAGGTGTCTTCCGCAGTGTAGGTGGCAAGCCGGGCATTGTAGAGCGAGTAGACGGACTTCCGCCCGGCGATGGCGGTGCCCCCCTTGAAGAGCTTCACGCGCACGGTGCCGGTGACCGACTTCTGGGTTTCGCTGACGAAGGCATCGAGGGCATTCCGGAGGGGGGAGAACCAGAGGCCGTTGTAGACCATGTCGGCGTACTCGTTCGCCATATGCGCCTTCATGTTCATGACCCGCTTGTCGAGTGTCAGCCGCTCGAGCTCGGTATGAGCGAAATGCAGAATGACGGCGGCGGGTGCTTCGTAGATTTCGCGTGACTTGATCCCGACCAGCCGGTTCTCGACGAGGTCCATCCGGCCGACTCCGTGCGCCCCGCCGATCCTGTTCAGCATACCCACAAGTTCCACCGCGGAGAGCGGCGTGCCGCCGAGGGCAACCGGTGCGCCGTCAAGGAACTCGATCTCCACATACGCCGGGGCATCGGGGGCGAGAGCGGGATCGACGGTCAATTGATAGGCGTCGGCGGGCGGCTCCACCATCGGATCTTCCAGCACACCGCATTCGATGGCGGTCCCCCAGATGTTCTCGTCGATCGAATAGGGGTTCTTCGCCGTGGCGGCCACCGGAATGCCGTGCTTCCTGGCATAGGCAATTTCCTCCTCCCGCGACCTGAACTCCCACTCCCGCAGAGGGGCGATGCACCTGAGCTCGGGAGCCAGCGCGGCAATCGAGACCTCGAACCGGACCTGATCGTTTCCTTTCCCCGTGCATCCGTGGGCGATGACGGACGCCTTCTCCTGCCGCGCCACCTCGACCATGTATTTTGCCAGGAGGGGACGGCCGATCGATGTGGCCATCGGGTAGACGCCTTCATACAGGGCGCCGGCCTTCAGGGTCGGAAACACATAGTCCTCCAGGAACTCCTTCTTCAGGTCCTTCACATGCGCCTTCACCGCGCCGGTGGCGTAGGCCTTGGCCTGCACCCCCTCAAGCTCCCTGGCCTGGCCGAGGTCGCCTGTCGCGGTGATGACCTCCGCGTTGAATTTCTCATGCAGCCATTTGACCATCACGGAGGTGTCAAGTCCTCCCGAGTACGCGACGACGAGCTTCTCCATCAGTGGATGCCTTTGATAAGTGTGGTTTTGAGGAATTCGATCACTTCCGGCGTCCTGCGTGCGGAGCGCGGAACGACCAGGACGGTGTTGTCGCCTGCAACCGTCCCGATGATGTTGCTGGATTTCAGCCGGTCAATGATCTCCGCGATGATGCCGGCGCCTCCGGAGAGGGTGTGCACGACGACCATGGTTTCGTTTGCCACGATGGAGATGACCTGGGACCCGAACGAAGTCAGCGGGAGTTCCTCCGCGCTCTGGAGGGTGTACCGTCCGCCGTCGTGGCTGTTGACCCAGACCGCGCCGATCTCCCTGAGATCGCGCGACAGCGTCGCCTGGGTGACGCTGGCTCCGCGCTTCTTCAGCAGCTTCCGAAGGCCATCCTGGCTCCGGACGGCGCCGGCCCCGATGATTTCCTTGATTGCGAATTGCCGTTCGTCTTTTGAGATCATGGCAATGACGGCTTTCCTCAGCCGCGGCCCGGGGGCGGCACGGCATGAACCAGCTCGGTCCCAATGCCGGTATCCGTGAAGATCTCGAGCAGCAGCGAATGTTTGATCCGCCCGTCGACCAGATGGACCTTGTTGACGCCCGCGTGCAGGGCATCGAAGGCCGAGCGGATCTTCGGGATCATGCCGTGGCTGATGACCTTTTCCCCGATCAGCCTTTCCCCTTCGCGCTGATCCATGCTGGGCACGAGCGTCCCGCCGACGAGGACACCTTCGACGTCGCTGAGATAGACCAGTTTCTCGGCTTTCAGGGCGGACGCAATGGCGGCCGCGGCAAGATCGGCGTTCACGTTGTAGGCGTGCCCGTCTCCGTTGACGCCCACGGGTGCAATGACCGGCATGCTGTTGTTGGACAGGAGCAGATCGAGAAATCCGGTATTGATGTCGCTAATTTCCCCCACGTAGCCCAGGTCGTTTCCCTGGGGAGCCAGCTTCCTCACCCTGAGCAGGTTTGCATCGATGCCGCACACGCCCACGGCATTCCCGTCATGCTGGTTGATCCGGGCAACGATGTCCTTGTTCGTCTTCCCGGCAAGGACCATCTGGACCACGTCCATCATCACCTCATCGGTGTAGCGTTGGCCGTCGACGAAGCGGGACTCCAGGCCGAGTCTTGAAGCAAGGTCGGTGATCTCCCTGCCTCCGCCGTGCACGATGGCGACCCGGATGCCGATCTTCTTGAGCAGCGTGACATCCTGGGCAAAGGTCTCCCTCAGCTCTTCGTCCACCATGGCCGCCCCCCCGTACTTTACGACGAAGGTCTTTCCCTCGTAGCGCGTGATATACGGGAGCGCCTCGATGAGGACTTCGGTTTTGGCCCCGATCGTCTGCATGGCGGTCAGGTCCTGTAGTTGGCATTGATGGCGACATATTCCGCGGAGAGGTCGCAGGTCCAGACGAACGCCTCTCCCCCGCCCTGGTGGAGGTTGACCGTGACGGCGATCTCCTTCCTGCCCAGCACTTCCTTCGCCCGCTCCTCGGAAAAGTCGATGCCGAACTGCCTCCTGAGCACGGGGAGATCTCCGAAATCGATTGAGGTCTCGGCCGGGTCGAAGGCGATCCCCGAATATCCCACGGCGGCAAGGATGCGTCCCCAGTTCGCGTCCTCGCCGTGAAGCGCCGTTTTGACCAGGCTTGAGTTCGCGATGGCGCGGGCGGCCCGGTCGGCATCCGCATCGTTGCGGGCGCCGGTCACCCTGATCTCGACGAATTTCGTGGCGCCCTCACCGTCGGTGACGATCATTTTCGACAGTCTCCTCATGACGTCTTCCAGTGCGGCGCAGAACGCCTCGTACCCGGGATCGGGCGCCGCCGAAAGCTCCCTGTTCCCGGCACATCCGTTGGCCAGCAGGAGCACCATGTCGTTGGTGCTGGTGTCCCCGTCGACGGTGATCCTGTTGAATGACAGGTCCGCTGCCTGCTTCAGCGCCCGGGTGAGGAGGGGCGGGGCGATCCGGGCATCGGTGGTCACGAAGGCCAGCAGGGTGGCCATGTTGGGGGCAATCATGCCAGAGCCTTTCGCCATGCCCCCGATGGTGACCGTGATGCCGTCGATGACAATGGCAGCGGCGGCTTCCTTCGGGAACGTATCGGTGGTCATGATCGCTTCCGCGGCGTCGCGGTGTCCGCCGGGGCTCAGGAGGGGTGCGGCCCCGGCGATGCCTTCGGTGATCCGCTCGATGGGGAGGCGCCTGCCGATCACACCGGTCGAAGAGACCAGGACTTCAGCGGGGACAAGACCCAGGGCCGCGGCCGTGCGCACCCCCATGCAGCGGGCGTCGGCCATCCCCGGCTCGCCCGTGCAGGCATTGGCGTTTCCGCTGTTCACCACGATTGCCCGGAATGCCGGCGAGGATGCCAGCAGCTCGCGGTCGAGCACGACGGGCGCGGCGGCAACGATGTTTCGCGTCAGCACGCCGGCCCCGACGGCCGGAACATCCGAGAGGATCAGGGCGAGGTCTTTCTTTTCCTTCTTGACACCGCAGTGGACCCCGGCGGCCCTGAATCCCTTGGCCGCGGTCACGCCGCCATCGACTTCACGGATCATGTCAGCTCCTTCAGTTCTCCAGCCCGAGCTCTTCGGGCAGGCCGAACATGATGTTCATGTTCTGGACCGCCTGTCCAGCGGCGCCTTTGATCAGATTGTCGATCGTCGAAATGACGATCAGGTGTCCGGTCCGTTCGTCCACGGAGAGTCCGATGTCGCAGTAATTCGTCCGCGTGACGGCTGCGATCGAGGGAATCTGCCCGGTGACGCGGACGAAGGGGGCAGCCCGGTAGTAGTCGCTATAGATCTGCCAGGCCTGTTCCGCGCGGAGGGGGCCCGTAAGCCGCGCATGGATGGTGGTATAGATTCCCCGGCTGATGGGGAGCAGATGGGGGACGAACGAGACCGTGACGCCGGTGAGTGCCGCCCCCGAGAGGACAGATTCGATTTCGGGGACATGCTGGTGCGTGCCGACCTTGTAGGCCCTGACGCTCTCGTTCACCTCCGTGAAGCTCATGTCCGGGGAGGAGCTTCTCCCGGCGCCCGAGGTGCCGGAGAGCGAGCAGATGGCGATGCCTTCACCTTCGACAAGCCCGGACTTGAGAGCCGGCAGCAGCGCCAGGATGGCGCTGGTGGGATAGCAGCCGGGATTCGCCACCAGGCGTGCTTCGGCAATCCGTTCCCGCTCGAGTTCGGGGAGCCCGTAGACGGCTTCCCTCAGCAGCTCCGCGGCGACGTGGGTATGCCGGTAGTAGCGCTCGTACAGCGGGACGGACTTCAGCCGGAAGTCCCCGCCCAGGTCGATCACCTTTCCCACCCGGCCGTGGATCCGGGGGACCGCCTTCATCCCTTCGCCGGAGGGGAGCGAAACAAACACCACGTCCAGGCCGGCCAGGCGTCCGGGATCGAATTCCTCCAGGACGAGGTCCGTCCGCCCGGCGAGGGACGGCAGGAGCGCGTCGACGCGCTTCCCGGCCGAGGTGGACGCCGTCACAGCTTCCACACAGACGTCCCGGCGACGCAGCAGCAGACGCAGCGTCTCCGCTCCTCCGTATCCCGACGCTCCGACAATCCCCGCATGAATCATGGAGAGTTCCTCAGGCTTGTGCTTGCATAATTATACGACTATTTGTATTTTTATGCAAGCACGTTCTTTCCCCATGACCGGAGATCCCATGACCCTCGCCGACCGAGAAGCCGCCGTCCTCTTCCATACCTACAAGCGCCTCCCCCTCCACGTCGAGCACGGCGAAGGGGTCTACCTCTTCACGGCAGACGGGAAACGCTACCTCGACATGTTTTCCGGCCTTGCCGTGAACGCGCTCGGCTACGCCCATCCCCGGGTGGTGGACGCCATCGCGGTCCAGGCGGCAAAGTACACACACCTCTCGAACTACTACCTGCAGGAGCCCCAGGTCCGGTTTGCGGAGCTGTTGACCAGGCATGCGGGGTACGCAAGGGTTTTCCTTGCAAACAGCGGCACGGAAGCCATCGAGGGAACCATCAAGCTCGTGCGCCGGTGGGGATCGTTTCGCGGCAGAACCGGCGTGGTTTCCATGACGAACTGTTTTCACGGCCGGACCCTGGGGGCGCTCTCGCTCATGGACAGGCCCCGGTACCGAGAGGGGTTCGGGCCGTTCCTCGACAACTGCACTCTGGCCGCATTCAACGATCCGGAGTCGCTGGCAGGTCAGGTGAATGGATCGACCGCGGCGGTGGTGCTGGAGTTCATCCAAGGGGAAGGGGGTGTGCGCCCCGCAAGCGGGGAGTTTGCCGCCACGCTCGAGGCCCTGCGCCGGCGTCACGGGTTCCTGCTGGTGGCCGACGAGATCCAGGCGGGCATCGGGCGGACAGGAGCGTTCTTCTCGTTCGAGCACTATGGCGTGCGTCCCGATGTCGTGGTGGTCGCCAAGCCTATCGGCGGAGGTCTCCCGCTCGGCGGCATCCTGGCCGGCGAGGAGCTTGCGGCGGTGTTGGAGCCCGGCATGCACGGCACGACCTTCGGGGGAAACCCCGTCGCCTGCGCGGCCGGCGCGGCGGTGATCCGGGAAATCATGGAGGGAGGGTTGATGCAGCGGGCCGGGGAACTGGGAGGTGTCCTGCTTGCCGGCCTGCGCTCGCTGGCGGAGCGGCACCGGGGCCTCGTGCGCGAGGTGCGCGGGAAGGGGCTGATGGCGGGCCTCGAGCTCGACAGGGATGCCGAGCCGTGCGTGGCCGCGATGCGGGACCGCGGCATCCTGATCAACGGGACAGACCGGACCGTCCTGAGGTTTCTCCCCCCGCTGATCGTCGACGAGGGGCATATCGCGCTCACCATCGACACGCTGGACGACGTCCTGGATTCCCTAAAATGACAACCGCCTTGCCGGGAATGCAAAGGGGTGAAAGGAAGGGGGCGTGAACATGGGCCTGGCCCCTGGCATTCCGGGGTCACCGGGAGGCCTTTCGTGGCATGGCACTTGCGGCATCTCTTCAACCCCGGGTCAGGGTTCTTTTTCACAACAGGCGGCGCATGTATCCCATCATCCACACATCGGTCCTCGCCCCCACCATCACCAGGCTCGTCGTCCGGGCGCCGTACATTGCGCGAAAACGGAAGGCGGGCAATTTCGTGATGGTCCGGGTCGACGACCATGGCGAGCGCATCCCCCTCACGCTGGCCGACAGCGATCCCGAGGGCGGGACGATCACGCTGATCATCCAGGCCGTCGGCAAGACCACCAGACTCCTCTGTTCGAAGAACGCCGGCGAATTCCTCCTTGACGTGGTGGGGCCGCTCGGCACACCGACGCCGATCGGGCTCCACGGCACGGTGGTCTGCATCGGCGGAGGCGTCGGCACAGCCGAGCTCTACCCGATCGCCCGTGCTCTCAAGGAGGGGGGCAACACCATCCGCACGATCATCGGCGCGCGCTCGAGGGATCTGGTGATCCTGGAGGAGGAAATGCGGGCCTGCTCCGACGACGTCTTCATCACCACCGACGACGGATCCTACGGGCGCAAGGGATTTGTCACCGATCAGCTCCGGGACTTCCTCGCCGGCCCCGCCCCGGTCCATGCCGTGTACGCCATCGGACCCCTCCCCATGATGAAGGCTGTTGCGTCCGTCACGCGCCCTTCCGGCATCGCGACGCTCGTCAGCCTGAACACCATCATGGTCGACGGCACAGGCATGTGCGGCGGATGCAGGGTCACGGTGGGGGGACAGATGCGCTTTGCGTGCGTCGACGGGCCGGAGTTCGACGCCCACCAGGTCGATTTCGACGAGCTGATGATGCGCAACAGAACCTACCTGGAGTTCGAGCGCACGGCCGATGAGCGCCTGCACCGCTGCAGGCTCACGGGGGAGGTGCGCAGCGCATGACACGCCTCAATCCCCTGAAGCCTTCGGAGCGAATGAAGCTCCCCCGCCAGCTCCCGCTTGAGCAGGATCCGGTGGAGCGGGCGCACAACTTCGACGAGGTGTCGCAGGGATTCGATATCGAGCGCACGACGGTGGAAGCCGCGCGCTGCCTTGAATGCAAAGAACCCCTCTGCACGGCCGGCTGCCCGGTCGGCGTAGACATCCGCGCGTTTATCCAGCTGGTGCTGCAGAAAGATTACGTGGGCGCGGTCAACAAAATCCGCGAAGCGAACTACCTCCCTGCGATCTGCGGGCGGGTCTGCCCGCAGGAGACCCAGTGCGAGGAGGTCTGCGTCCTCGGCAAGAAGCTGACCCCCGTGGCGATCGGGAAGCTCGAGCGGTTCGTAGCCGATTTCGAGATGAAGCACAACCTGTTCGCCGTTCCCGCGATCGCCGGCCGGCGGGCCGAAAGGGTGGCCGTCGTCGGTTCCGGTCCGGCGGGCCTCACCTGCGCCGCCGAGCTGGCCAAGATGGGGTACGGGGTGAGCATCTTTGAGGCGCTTCACGCCGTCGGGGGCGTGCTCAGGTACGGGATCCCGGAGTTCCGTCTCCCGAAGGAGATCCTGGATGTGGAAACAGAGCGGATCAAGGCGCTCGGTGTGGAGATCACCACGAACTTCGTGGTCGGGCGGACGGCGACGGTGGATGAGATGCTCGGGGAATGGGGGTTCTCGGCGGTGTTCCTGGCGACCGGCGCCGGCACGCCGACATTCATGGGAATCCCGGGGGAGAGTCTGAGCGGAGTCTACTCGGCCAATGAGTTCCTGACCCGCGTCAATCTCATGGGAGCGTACCGCTTCCCCGAGTACGACACTCCGGTGAGGCTCGGTAAACGCGTGGCGGTCATCGGCGGGGGCAACACGGCGATGGACGCCGTTCGCACCTCACGCCGGATCGGAGCGGAGAAGGCCTGCCTTGTGTACCGCCGCTCCCGGCAGGAGATGCCGGCGCGCGAAGAGGAAATCCATCATGCCGAGGAAGAGGGGATCGAGTTTCTTCTCCTCACCGCTCCGACGCGCATTCTGGGAGATGCCGGCAATTGCGTCACCGGGATGGAATGCCAGAGGATGACCCTGGGCGAGCCCGATGAATCGGGCAGGCGGCGGGCTGTCGCCGTCGAGGGGTCGGAGTTCATCCTGGAAGTCGAAACCGTGATCGAGGCAATCGGCCAGAAGCCCAATCCTATTGTTCAGGCGACCACCCCCGGCCTCGGCACCGGTAAGCGCGGTGTGGTCTCGGTGGATGAGCGTCAGGCGACGAGCCGCCCGGGCGTTTTTGCGGGAGGGGACCTTGCGCGAGGGGGCGCCACCGTGATTCTTGCCATGCGAGACGGAAAGCGGGCCGCAGCCGAAATCGCCGACTGGCTGCAGTCCCGCTAGGCGGGACGNNTCGTACACGTAGATCCCGCAGAGGATGGGGTCGGTCTGATGATGGGCCTGGATCCACGTGATATGCCTCTTCGTCAGGCGCGTGTCCTTCGGAAGCAGCTTGACTCCTTTCGCGGTACTCAGATCGCCCGCGATCACCATTCCTTCCTGTATCGTTGTCACCGCCACCTGTTTCTTCCCGAGGATCCATGAGGGGTCCGACTGCGTCGTCATATACTCCACCGCGAACTGGGCGACGACGGGGTCCAGGAGGGTACCGCGGGCCTTCTGAAGGCTCTCGATCACCTGGGCCGTCGAGCTCCGGCCGGGCTGATCCTCGGCAAGATTGATCGCCCGGAGGATTCTTGCCGGCATCGGAATCTGGATGCCCAGGAGGTGATCGGGGAGGCCTGTCCCGTCGAAATTCTCCAGCTGGTGCCTGATGGTGTTGGCCACGTCGCGGAGCTGCGGGATGCGGCCGACCAGCATCTGGCCGAAGAGTGGGAACTGCGCGAGGGTCTCGTGCTGGTTGTAGGACAGGTCCTGCCCCTGGTGGCCGAGCACGTCGTCCGACATGATGATCTTCCCGATCTCGCGAATCCTGGCGGCCAGCACCAGTCCCTTCAGGACCTCCCCTTCCAGATTCAGACGCTCTCCCAGCCACCTGGCAAGCTCGCTGGCACGCTCGGCCCGGACAAGGGAATCAGGCACCCGCAGGTCGATGATGTGCGTGATGAGGTGCATGACCCCGTCCAGGTTCTCGTTCAGCTCGCGGACGTACCCTTCGAGCCTCTCGTTGTCCTGCTTGAGCTGATCGCCGAGCTTCTTGATGCGCAAGAGGGCGCGGACGCGCGAATGGAGCTCTTCCGGATGGAAGGGCTTCGTGAGGTAATCGTCCGCGCCGAGGTCCAGCCCCTTCACAATGCTTTCCGGCTCGGACGAGGCGGTCAGGAGCATGACCATCGTGGACGACAGGACGGGATGGGATTTTATCCAGCGGCAGAGATCGAAGCCGTCGCGCCCGGGCATGTAGCGGTCCGTGATCACCAGATGCGGGAGATGCCGCTCCGCCTGGAGCATGGCGTCCGCCACGTTGGTGGCCGTCACGACGCGGTACGCTCCCTCCATCTGCAGGACGCTTGTCAGCATCAGCAGGGATGAGGGCTCGTCGTCAACCGCCAGGATTGTTGCGCGCTCGACCATCGGTCAGTTCTTCCTGAATTTGATCAGGACGCTGATCCGGCGATTGGTCAGATCAAGGGGGTTCTCCCGGTTGCGGAGCTTCGTGTCCGCATAGCCCCTCACCTCGTCGATCTGCGCCTGGGCGACGCCGCCTTTTACAAGGATGCGCCGGGCGCTGTTTGCCCTCTCAGCGCTCAGCTCAAAGTTCGTATAACCGTCTTTCCGCGCGTACTGCCGGCTGTCCGTGTGGCCCTCCACGGCAAGCCGGTTGGGCATTTTCCCCACCTCCTGCGCGATGATCCCGAGAATGGATGCCGCGTCGGGCTTGATCTCCGACGTGCCCACATCGAAGAAGAACGACTCCGACTTTTCCATCAGCTCGATGCGCAAACCCTCATCCACCAGCTCAAACCGGACCTGTCCGGCAATCTGGGCAAGCTCCGGCCTGGAGGCAATGTCCTTCATGATCTGCTCCCCGAGCTTTTTCAGCCGTTCCTGCTGTTGTTCGATGGGCGAGGTGCCGGGCTGGTCCAGGGGGGTGACGCCGCCGTTCATCGCTCCCGTGCCTCCCCTCTGTGCCGCTAAGAACGCTCCGGGGTCCTTGAAGTAGCCGGCCACGGATTCCTTCACCGCCTTGTTCTGTCCAACGATCCACAGGACAATGAACAGCGCCATCATGGCCGTGACGAAATCGGCATAGGCCACCTTCCACGCGCCGCCGTGGTGGCCGGCGTGCCCACTTTTCTTCTTGATGATCCGTACCGGGACTTCCTCTTCGTTCACCGCAAGTGCTCTCCGGGCTATGCCTGTTTGACGACCTTGACGGCTTTTTCCACCTCTTCGAAGGAGGGACGGACATTGCTGTAAATCACCCGGCGGGCGAACTCGACGACGACAGTGGGAGCGTTCCCCTTGGCGTACGACACCACTCCAGCCTTGATGCACTCGAAATACCGTGCCTCGGACTGGAGGAGCAGTTCGAGATTGGTGGCGATGGGCTGGATGAACCCGTACGAAAGGAGCACACCCAGGAACGTGCCGACCAGCGCCGCCCCCACNNTTTTCGCCGATCACTTCCGGGGGCCCGTTGATGGCCCCCATGGTGATGACAATTCCGAGCACTGCCGCCACGATGCCGAGGCCGGGGAGGGAGTCTCCCAGTTTCTGGATCAGGCCGGGAGCCGCGGCGGTCTCGGAGTGGTGCGTTTCCATGTCCGCGTCCATCAAAGCCTCAATATCATAGGGGGGGATGCCGCCGCCCAGGAGCAGCTTCATGGTGTCGCAGAAGTAGCAGAGGGCATGGTGGTGCTTGAGCAGAAAGGGGTTCTTGCTGAAGATCGAGCTCTTTTCGGGCTGCATGATGTGAGACTCGATGGTGATAAGCCCTTCCCGCTTCGCCAGGTTAAAGAGCTCATACTCAGTCTTCAGCAGCAAGATGTACTCTTCCTTGGTATAGGGGTCGCCCTTGAGGACGCCGCCCAGACTGCCCAGGAGCCGTTTCAACACCGGAAGGGGCGTGCTGACCAGCACGGAGCCGATGGCGGCCCCTCCGATGATCAGAAACTCCGACCACTGCAAGAGGACCAGGAGGGGGCCGCCGTGGAGAACAAATCCCCCGAGAACCCCGCCCACTACGATGGCGATGCCTATGATGACAAACATGGTGGGCTGTCCAATCTACAAAGAGATATCATCGTCGTGGTTTATGGTTCCTTGTCTGCGGAGCCGATTCTCAGCTGTGTGAGCTTTGCCGCTGCTTCGGCGGCAGCGCTGCGTTCCACACGGGCCGCCGCCTCATTCTGGCGGAGAGCCTGTTCATAGAGCTCGCCGCGAAACACCCGCAGCGAACGGGGAGCTTCAATGCCGAGCTTGACCTGGCCGTCCTTGATTGCCAGGACGCGCACAATGACCTGATCGCCGATCCGGATCTCTTCTTCGACCTTGCGTGCGAGTACGAGCATGGCTCACGTCCCTCCCGCCGCTTGCCGCGCGGGAACGAGCGGGAACTTGAACGGCAGCGTATCGTCGTCGAGGATTACCTGCTGGGCCGACCGGGTTTGCCGGTCGATCACCACCGGGCTCCTGAGGTTCACCGTGGAATGCTCCACGTTCCTGTTGAGCGCCGCGAGCACCCAGACCTCTTTGCCCGGACCGACCACGCTCAGGGGGTTGTAGCCTGGGAGGATCAGGGCCGGATCCAGCATGGGGAAGCTCAGTTCCGTGTTCTCCACGGAGACGAGCCACCGGAACGGCTCCGAATCTTCGTCGTGCACGATCACATACCGGTGGAAGTGCTCGAATCCGAACAAGCCGTCCGAAAAATCGACGACGTTATCGTCCGAGAATTCCAGCTCGCCAAATTGCCGGCTGGTCCATTTCATGGCGTTTTCTCCTTGACCGTATCTGCATCCGCCTGCTCTTCGTCACGCGCAGCGCCGTCCCCGGTGAGAATGACGATGTCCACCCGCCGGTTCCGCGCCCTGTCTTCCGGCGTGTCGTTCGGCACGAGCGGGCGGTACTCGGAATACCCCACCACGGAGACCCGTTCCGCATTCAGGCCGTGGTGCTCAATAAGATAATAACCAACATTTACCGCCCTGGCAACAGAAAGGTGCCAGTTTGACGAAAATGCGACCGTTTTGATGGGGACATTATCTGTATGGCCCTCCACGCGGATATCGTTGCTGAGGGACCTCAGCACGGTCGCCAGGGAATCGAGCGCGACGAGGGATGTCACCTTGATATCGGCGCTTCCCGAGGGGAACAGAAGCTCCTCCATAATGTGGACTGTCACTCCCCGCTCGTTGTAGGAGATGCTGATCGGCAGTTTCTTGTTTTCCAGGTGGAGGGCCGACCGGAGCTCATCGACGATACGCTGCCGTTCCACCAGTCCTGAAGGGACGTTCGAGCGCATGACGCCGGCGCTCCCGCTCATGATGCCGCGGGGGCTTCCGAACACCCCTTCCATGGCGCTGACGAATTCCGCGTATTTCCCTGCGTCGATCTTGGACATGGCGTAGAGAATCACGAACAGTCCCAGGAGGAGGGTGATGAGGTCGGAGTAGGTGAGGAGCCACCGGTCCTCGCTGTCGTGCCCCTCCCCGGAGCGGTCCGGTTTCTTTCTCACAGGTCCTCCTGTTCGCCCGCCGGCAGCATGCTGTTCAGCCGCGCTTTGATCACCGACGGTATCTCCCCCGCCTGTATGGAGAGAATCCCTTCGGTGATCACATCCATGTAGAGGAACTCCTCGTTGTTGATGTGTTTGAGCTTGTCTGCCAGCGGGAGCCAGACGATGTTTGCCATGAACACGCCCCACAGGGTGGCGATGAAGGCCCCGGCGATATGCCGGATAAGCGTATTGGCATCGTCGCCGGCCGCGGCCAGCGTGGAGATCAGCCCCATCACTGTCCCGATGATCCCCATGGTCGGTGAGTACCCACCCATCTTCTGCAGGATGGAAGCCGAGCGAGAATGGCGCTCGCCCATGTAGGTGACCTCGGTTTCCGCCAGAGAGCGGAGGACGTCGGGCTCGGTCCCGTCGATCGCCAGGCGGAGGATTTTCTTCATGAACGGGTTCACGATCTTGTGAAGCTCACGCTCGAGGGAGAGGAGGCCCTCCTTGCGGGCGATGGTGGAGAAGTGGACGATAGAGCCGATGGTCTCCTTCACCTCATAGCGCGGGGGAAAGAGCACCAGGAAGATCATCTTCCAGAGGCCGAGGAAATTCTTCAGCGAGGTCCCGATCATGGCGGCGGCAAATGTGCCCCCGAAGACAATCACCATGGCCGGCAAAAGGATCAACGCCCCCATTTTCCCCCCCTCGAGAAGGAAGGAGCCGAAAATGGCGATGATGCCCAGAAGCAGACCGCCGGCGGTGGTGATGTCGAATGACCTGCGCATGTTATTTCAGGAAATCAAGGAGCGATTTTGGAAGAATCTGCGCCCCGGAAGCGAGCGCGGCATCGAGCATGGTTTGCGCCTGCTTGAGATTCAGCGAAGCCTCGGCGACATCGGTATCCTGTTCGGCCGAGAGCAGGACCTGGAGCTGGGTCTTCTGGTTCGTCAGGTGGACCGTCGTATTATCGAGGCTCTGCGAAAGGGAGCCGGCTTTGCTGGCCGTCTGCGTAACGGT
>PMBF01000047.1:76644-84132 GCA_003152875.1 Ignavibacteriota bacterium
CTGCGTTGCCGGCGGGCCGGGGTTGGTGACCAGGGTGTACGGCTGGGCGGTCGTCTGGGTTCCCCCGAAGATGAATTTCCCGTTGAACTTGGAGTTTGCCAGCGAGACGGCCTCATTCAGGAGCTGGTCCACCCGCTCGGCAAGGGACCCCATGACGGATGTCTGGTCGCCGTCTTTCGCCTGGACGACGATACTCTGCACTTCCTGCAGGAGCGAACCCATATCGTCGAGGGAGGAACCGGTTTGCGCCAGGACCCCCTGCCCGTCCGTCACATTCTTCTGGTACTGGTCGTTCCGGTCGATCCCCGCATTGAGACGGAGGACGGCATCGGCGGCCGTCGGATCGTCGGAGACCTTCTGGAGACGTTTGCCCGAGGCGAGGTCGATCTCGAGCTTGTTGATCTGCGCCCGGTTCTTGTTAATGGTGTAGAGAAAATCTCCCGCCATCATGCCTTCGGTTATTCTCATGTCGTCTTCATCCCCAGGATAGTTANNTTCGTCATCTCCTCGTCGATCGAGACGGCCGACACCGCCTGCCGCTGGTTGTCGAGCTGGGTGTGGATGAGCTGTTGCGTATCGGAGGTGGAGTTGGCATTGTTCAGCGCCGTGCCCACCCCCGTCACCAGGCCGTTGTAGAATTGCGAGAGGGTGAGGGATTTTCCCTGGAGGAGGGGCTCATTGGTGATGCCCACGATTGCCAGCGCTACGCTGTTGTCACCGGGGGCACCAGTCCCCGAAGCCGCCACGCCGTTCGGATCGGCCTGGAGGGCGGCGCTCACGTCGATGTCCGCGGCTCCGGTGCCGGAGAAGAAGTCCTGTCCTGTCGGCGGAGGCGTCCCCAGGCCGAACCCTCCCCGGTGGACGGTGTTCACGCGGTTGATGAGCGCCCCGGCCAGCTGGTCGAGCCGGGTCAGATAGCCCGGGATGGTGGAATTCGTGAGTGCGAGATCTCCTCCCAGTGTCCCGCCGGCCAGGGCGACCTGGACCCCTTCCTTCTCGGTGACGACCTGCAGTCCCGCAGGTGACTGCTGGACCCGGAGGTTCTGGGGACCGCTGCGGGAGGCGATCACCACTCCGCCGATGGACACCATCACCGAACCCTGCTGATTCTCCGAGACGCTGATGTTGGCGATGCTGGAGAGCTCCTCGATTTTCTGGTCCCGCTGGTCCAGGAGGTCGCTCGGCGAACCCCCGGTGGCGCGTGCGCTCGTGATCTGACCGTCGAGATCGCTGATCTCCGAGGACAGCTGATTGATCTGCGTCACTTTCGCATTCACATCCTCGGTCATGGAGGTCCGGAGTGTCGTGATCTCATCGTGCAGCCGGTGGAAATTCCCCGAAAGCAGTGATGCCTGCTGGAGCACCGAGTTGCGGGCGGAGCTCTCCTCCGGGTGGAGTGCAAGATCCTGGAACGAATTGAAAAAGCTGGTCATCGCGGAGCTGAGGCCGGCCGACGAGGGCTCATTGAAGCTCGCCTCGATCTGGCTCAGGATAGCCTGCTGCGAGGTAGCGTCGCCCATCGTGGCGTTCCCGTTCCATACCTGCCGGTCCAGGAAGCTGTCGCGGAGGCGTGTGATCTGGTCGGAGACGACCCCGGTCCCCAGGAACCCGTACGATTCCCGCAGCGCTGGTGTCTCCACAAGATTAACGCGCTGCCGGGAATATCCGGCGGTGGAGGCGTTGGCGATATTGTGGCCGGTCACCGACATTTCCACCTGCTGGGCCATCAGGGCCCTTCGAGCGGTTTCGAGAAGTGTTGATAGTCCGGACATGGCCTTACATCCTTTCGTCCACGAGTTTCCTCCGGTGGTCATCGGTGATGATCCGGATGGTTTCCTGCACAAACCTCTGCGCGTTATGGATCAGGGTGCGGTTCTGCCCGTTGAGATCCACGATGCGCCGGGCCGCTGTCCGCATCCGCTTCGCCAGCGATTCCAGCGGCTCACGCTCGTCCTCCGGGACGGCCGCGAGGAGATCGGTCATGGAGCGTTCCGGACCGGCGATTTCCCTGACGCAGCGTTCCCGCTCGTACTCGAGGTCGTGAAAAGGGCGGAGGAGGGATTCCTCGCGCCGGGTGTATTCGACAAGCGCGTCGCCGTCCGCCCCGAGCAGAGCCTGCTGGGTTCCGGCAAGTGTTTCTGTGAGCGCGTCCATGAGATCCGCCTCGGCGCTCATGATGTTCCGCAGCTGTTCACTCATCGTCATTGCCGCTGCTCCCCTGTTGTTCAAAATAGTGGAGGTAGTTCATCACCTTGCTGATGTAGGCGCGGGTTTCGGGATACGGCGGGATGCCACCGTGTTTCTCCACGGCTGCCGGACCGGCATTATAGGAGGCAAGCGCCTGCTCCAGGTTGCCTCCGAAGCGTTCCAGCATCTGCTGGAGATACTTCGCCCCGCCGAAGATATTCTGCCGCGGGTCCCACACATTCTGCACGCCCATATCCGCGGCGGTCGAATCGACAAGCTGCATGAGTCCTTTTGCATTCCGGGGGGATTTCGCCCTGGCGTCACCCGCGGACTCGCTCGCGATGACGGCTTTCAGGAGGCTGGAGCTCACGCCGTGTTGTTCGGCGGCATCCTGGATAATCGGATCCAACGGCTCCATCCGGCGGACGATGCCCCCGTGGACCAGCCTCGGGGAGACGGGCGCGGGGGCATGGGGCGGAACCGGGCCCGGGTCGAGCGGTGCAGGTTTCGCGGGCGCCGCCAGCTCCGCGGGCGAGGGTGTACGGGGGAGATCCGGGTCCATCGACGCCGGCAGGGCCGGACCGGCGGACGGCGGGGGAGCCTTCGCCGCCGCACCCGTATGGGGAGCGGCGTGCGGAAGTTTCTCGCCGGTGATCTTCCGGTAGAGCATCTCGCCTACGCCGAAGTTGCTGTTCTTCGACATCTGCCGGGCAAGCTCCATGTCGAACACACCCTCCAACATATCGCCTCCGAAGCTGTCTCCGAACATCTCATCCTTGGAAATGCCGGCCCGCATGCTTTTCAGCATGTAGCCTACGAACATCGACTCGAACTCGTGGACGGCCTTCTGCAGCCGCGCCTTGGAGCGATCGTCGGTCTCCGCGGGTCTGGCACCGAGTGCGGCGGGCGGTATGTTGACGGGGGCGCCCATCAGATGATCACGAGCTCCGCTTTCAATGCACCCGCTTCCTTCAGCGCCTGGAAGATGGCGATGATGTCGCGGGGAGCGACTTTCAGGGAATTCAGGGCCTTCGCCACGTCCTGGACGGTAGCCGCCCCGTTCAGCGCCACCACCGAGGCGGTGTCCTCACCAGCCGCGACGGTCGTCATCTGGGAGACGACGGTCTGTCCCTGGGAGAAGGGATTGGGCTGAGACACCACAGGAACAGATTCGATGTCGATATTCAGGCTCCCATGGGAGATCGCCACCGGCAGGATGGAGACGTTGCCCCCCACGACGACGGTCCCGGTCCGCTCGTTGACGATCACGCGGGCCACGACGTCCGGGTTGACCTCCAGGAGCTCGATCGTGGAGATGAAATCCACGATCTTCCCGTCCGCCTGAAACGGGGCCGGGACGGCGATTCTGACCGAAGATCCGTCGAGCGCGCGAGCCGTGCCTGCACCGATCTTCGCATTGACCGCCTCGGCGATGCGGCTGGCGGTTGTGTAGTCCCCCTGGAAGAGCACCACGGTAATGGCGGAATCGGGGCGAACGCCGGAGGTCACCGATTTGTCAAGCAGGGCTCCACCCGGGATGCGCCCCGCGGCGGTGTGGTTTCTTCGGATTTCGCTTCCGTTTGCCCTGACGCTCATGCCTCCCACCGAGAGCGGCCCCTGGGCCATGGCATAGACCGAGCCTTCCGCTCCGGAGAGCGGGGTCAGCAGGAGCGTTCCTCCCTGGAGGCTTGTGGCGTCCCCCATGGAGGAGACGATCACATCGGCGCTTGTGCCTTCCTTTGCATAGCCGGAGATGGTGGCGGTCACCATGACGGCGGCAACGTTTCGAAGCCTGAGATCGGCCTGAGGAACGGTGATGCCGAACCGCTTCAACATGCTTGAAACGGACTGGAGGGTAAACGTCGAGCGCTGGGTATCGCCTGAGCCGTTGAGGCCCGCCACCAGGCCATACCCGATCAGCTGGACTCCCCGGGCGGGCTGAACGGAGGCGACATCCTTGATGCGGGCGGCGCTCGCCAGGGAGACCGCCAGCAGGAAGGACATCGTGAAGACTGTGAGGACGAATTTCATGACGGCATCTCCCTAGAAGAGCATATGGAGCAACTTGGTGATCCAGCCGGGCCCCTGGGCCTTTGTCACGACGCCGTTCCCCTCGAACACGATGCTGGCATCGGCGAGGTTGTATGAATAGACGCTGTTGTCGAAGGCAATGTCAGACGGACGGACGATCCCTGAGATCCGGATGGTCTGTTCCTCTCCCCCGATCACGATGGTGCGGATCCCCTTGATGGAGAGATTCCCGTTGGGCAGAACGGAGTCGATACGGGCGCTCATCTTTGCCTGGACCGATCCGTGGGTTGCCGTCGCCCCTTCTCCCTTGAAGCTGTTGCCGGTGCTCACACCAAGGCCGACCTCGGGGAGCGACGACGAGCCGACCTTCCCCGAGGACGACAGTGAAAGGTCGCTTGCACGGGAGGTGGTCGTCTTCGCGTCGTTCGAAGCGCTGGATGTCTCCACCACGAGGATGGTGACGGCGTCGCCCAGAGCGGCCGCCTTCTGGTCGGAAAAGAGCGAGCGGGAGGCATTTTCCCGCATGCCCTGCCCGAAAGCGGCACAGGCTGCAGCGAGGATCAATCCGGCAATTGCGTGAGAGCGGAACATGATCCTTTTCCTTTCATCGGGGGACCTGAAAAAAGCATTCATCGATTTCCATCGGCAAGGACTTCGACGGTATGTCCGTCGATCACTCTGGAGCGCAGGCGGCCGTGCGAACCTGCCGGTTGCACCAGGATTGTTGCACCAGGGAGTCCGTCCTGTTTTGCCACTGCCTGCATTGTCATTCTCACCCCTGCGCTGCGCGCAACCAGTGTGACTTCGTCTCCCTGACGTACTGCCGGAAGGGGCTCGCACATGCCCGCACAGATGAAGGAGCCGGCGTTCAGGATGCGTTTTGCCCGTAGGCCCGAGAGCGCCGCGGCGTCGGCCAGCACATCGGCGGGGAGACGGGTAGTCTCCATTCTTCGCACCGCGAGGCCCTCCCCGTCAAAGGCGGCATGCCTGTCGAACCGCCGGACTGCTACCAGCACGTTCCCAAACGTTCGCACGGTGCACGAGACCGGGAAGCGGGAAACCGCGCCCGTACCCGAGACGGCCTCGACGATCACCGTCAGGGGTCCGCGCAGCGTTCCCGGAGGGAGGGATGCGACGCGGTATGCTGACGGAACATTCATCTGCTCTCTCCGGGGCATCCTGAATCCCTCGACGACCGGGAGATCTGAGGCAGGTCTGCCCGTCGTGTCATGGCGGATCGGACATTCGCTCCTGAACCGCTCTCCGACCGCCGACCGCACGACATCGACGATCGATGCCGAATCGGCGGCGGCGGGGGAGAGCGCACACAGGGCGAGCACAGTGGCCAGGCCGATCATGCCGTTCACCGTTTGACGTTGTTTGCGATGCTCAGCATATCCTCGACCGTTTTGATGGTCTTCGAGTTGATCTCATAGGCCCGCTGGGCCGTAATCATGCTGACCATTTCTTCCACAATGTCCACATTCGAGGATTCGAGATTTCCCTGCATGATCTCTCCCAGCCCCTCGCTGGCCGGCGGGCCTGCGATTGGCGTGCCCGAGGCCGGTGTTTCCACAAACAGGTTGTCGCCGATCGCGCGGAGCCCCGCGGGGTTCACGAACTTTGCGAGCTCAAGCTGGCCTACCTGCGCGGGAGTGGCGCTCCCCACCGTCGTCACCTCGATCGACCCGTCGCGGCTTACGGTGACGGCTGTTGTATCCGCGGGGATGGAGAGGCCGGGCTCCACGATGTATCCTTGCGAGGTCACAAGCATTCCGTCGGCAGACAGCTTGAGCGACCCGTCCCGCGTGTACGCCTGGGTTCCGTCGGGACGGCGGACCTGGAGAAACCCGTCCCCCTGGATGGCGAGGTCAAGCTGGTTGTTGGTCGGCTGCACGTCTCCCTGGGCGAAGCTGCGGGTGGTAGCAACGGGGACTACGCCGTTGCCCACCTGGATCTCCGACGGCTGCTGGATGTTGGGATTCGTGGAGACACCGCTGGTTTTCAGGGTCTGGTACATCAGGTCCTGGAACTCCGGGCGTGTCTTCTTGAACCCCGTGGTGTTGACGTTGGCCAGGTTGTGGGCGATCAAGTCAACATTCAATTGTTGGGCATACATCCCTGTCGCCGCCGTTCGCAAAGCCCTGTTCATGGTTTCCTCCGTTGGTGAATCGACTTACAGCTTCCCGACTTCCATGGTCTTTTCCATTGTCGCATCCTGCGCCTGGATAGACTTCTGATCGGCCTCATAGCCCCTGCTGATCTCGATCATCGCTACCATCTCCTCGATTCCCTCCACATTCGATTCCTCCAGGCTCCCCTGGCGGACCGTGGTTGCCTTGCCCGGGCCTTCGACCATGCGGGCACCGGGAAGGGCGGAAAAGAGAGATTCATGGTCTTTCTGCAGCATCTGGGGATTTTCGAAATCCACGATGCGAAGCCGACCGATGTTCTGCTTCCCCACCATCACCTCCCCCGTTTCGCTGATCAGGATCGACCCTTGTTCGAGCCGCTGGACATCGGGAAGCTGGAGGCGTCCCGCTGTTCCGAGGACGGGACTCCCCTGGGCCGTCACGAGGGAGCCGTCCAGGGCGAGCTGCAGGTTGCCGTTTCTCGTGTAGCGGACGCCGTTGGGGGTCTCAACGACCAGGAACCCTCTCCCCTGCAGTGCGATATCAAGGGGGTTCCCGGTCTGGTTGAGAGACCCTTCGGTGAAATCGATGTACTGCTGTGTCTGTTGGTTGTCTGTCCCCGCGGCTTCGCGGGCCGCAGAGGCGTCATCGAGCGCTTCGGCGAAAGCCCGGTCGCGTTTGAACCCGGTGGTGTTGATATTCGCGAGGTTGTTCGCCAGGATCTCCATACGGGCAAGCTTGGGCCGCATTCCGGCCTCGGCGGTGTACAGTCCCTTAATCATTGGGTCGGTTCCTTTTCACGTGCATGGGAGGCGAGCGCCTTAAGCCGCACGGCGAGGTCGACTTCTCCCCGGCCGACGCCGAACCGTTTCGCGGTCCTGACGCGCTGTGCGTTCGAGGTCACGCCCATACTGAGCCGTTGCAGGGCGCCGCCGGCGGTCTCATCCGCCTTGGCTTCAAGCCGGAGGGCAAGATCCATCTCCCCTCTTCCGCGCTGCATGTGTTGTGCGAGCACAGCCGCGCGCTCTTCGATGGAGTCTTCCTCAGGTTCCTCCGGCGAGTCCATCGCACTTCCGGCCTGCTCCCGGCGGGCGGGTTCCGCCGGCGCGAAGCTTGCGGTACCTTCCGGGGCAGGCGT
>PMBF01000047.1:84147-91088 GCA_003152875.1 Ignavibacteriota bacterium
GCTGTGAACCAGGGATTCTGTCCTGAGGCCGGGGCTGTTGCCGGCCCGGCTGTTGCGGCGGAGTCTTTTGCCTGGCGGTCTTCCCTTGCGAGCGCCCCGATATCCACGGGACCGGTTTGCGCCGCCGCTGTTCTGGAGGAAGCGCGGTGGCCGCCGAACGCGGTGCCCGTACACAGGGCACCCAGGAGGAACAGGGCGATGAGGAAGCGTCTCACTGGGGAGCCCTCCAGACCGGCAGATACATGGTAAAGACGGTTCCCTTCCCCACTTCGCTTTCCACGCGGATATCTCCTTTATGCTGCAGGATGATTTTGTGGCAGATCGCCAGGCCGAGCCCGGTGCCCTTCTCCCCTTTCGTGGTGAAGAACGGCCGGAAGATTTTCTCCAGCACCTCGGGGGGGATGCCGGCGCCGGTGTCCCTGACCCGCACACACACATGGAACCCTGTGAGGCTCAGGGCGATGCCGATGGTGCCCCCTGTCGGCATCGCGTCACGGGCATTGATCAGCAGGTTCAGGAAGACCTGTTGGAGGTAGTTTGCGTTGCCGGCCACAGAAGGAAGGTCGCCTCCCTGGTCCATTTCGATCTCGATACCGCATCCGCGGAACTCATGATGCACCATGGCGACAATATCGTCGATCACCTTTCGCAGCTTGACCGGCTCCATGGTGACGTCTTCGGAGGCGTTCCGCGCGAAGTTCATGAGGCGATGCGTGATATCGGACAGCCGTCGCACCTGCTTGCTGAACATCTGGGTCCAGTTCGGCATCGGCCTTCCGGCCTCCACCAGGTCGAGGTGGAGCAGGAGGACTTGCAGGGGATTCTTGATCTCATGCGCGATTCCCGCGGCGAGCTCGCCGATTGCCGCAAGCTTCGCGGCCTGGATCATCTGGGCATGGGATGACTTCAACTCCTCATTGGCCTTGACCAGCTGCTGGTGGGTGCGCCAGTTCTCGACTCCCACGGCGGCCTGGTTCGCGAGGACGGAGAGGAGCTGGACATCCTGGTTGGAGAACTCCTGTTGCGGCTTTTCCGTATGGATGACGTAGACGCCGATGCCCCTGCTCCTGATGATCAGAGGCACGATGACAAAGTTGCGGCCGTTGGCTCCCGAGATCATGTGTTCCAGATCGGGGATGATCACCGTCTTCTTCTCTTCGATGACCCAGTCCACGATCCCGGCTTCCATCTGCTGCTGTGCCTCCTGCTGCAGCCTGGGCGAGCTTTTTGAGGAGAGCGGGCTCAGCCGGCTGGCCCCATCGAACAGGAAGATGTTGCATTCGATCACCGGAATCACCTGGCGGGTCAGCTCGATCAGCTCGCGCACGATCAGCTCCGAGTCGTTCGTGGTGCTGATCGTATTCGACAGGCGCTGCATGGCCACGAGCTCATCGATAGAGCTGCGGATGGCCAGGTTGGAGGTGCCGGCGCTCGTATTCTCCTGCCGCAGGACTCCGATGGTCTGCTCGAGCGCCTTGATATAACTCTCCCGGCTCTCGATGAACTGTTCAAAGTGCGGAAGGCCCTCTTCCAGGATCTGCACGGCTGTCCTACGCTTCGGCGACACGGCGGTCATGGGCTTTTGTTCCTTCGTTGACAATCTCCAGGTGCGTGACCTGGTCAATGTCGGTCTGGATCATGGATGTGTAGTTCGCGATATACTCGTTGAGGACGCTCTCATCGGTCAGCTGCAGCTTCGCCAGTGCGGCCTCATCGAAGTCCACCCCCTTGTCGAATTCCACCGCCACATCGGCGATTCTCGATGCGAAGACGTCCGCGCAGTGGATCAGGGAGACCAGCTCGGGGTTCCGTTCGGCGCGGCCGGGGGCATGATGATGCTTGATGGCCTCGACCAGGTGATCGGGCAGGTTCCACCGCTCGGCCAGCCAGCCGCCGACATCGGCGTGGGTGGCGCCAAGCACGCTTTCCTCCGCCTCAAGGAAGGTCAGATCTGTCTCCCGGGCAATGTCGACCACACGCTTGAATTCGTTGCGGAAGTACCGGTGCAGGACGGAGATGCCCATATCGTGCAGCAGCCCGGCAACGAACACTTCGCCGCTGATCCTGTAGTTGAGATCGCGGGCGAGGCGGCGCGCCAGGACGCCGCTCGCAATCGAGTGATCCCAGAACCCCTTCGCGTCGAAGTGGGAGTCGGATTTCTTCTGGAGCGAGCTCACGAGCGAGATGCTGATCACGATCTCTTTCAGCGCGTCGTAGCCGAGGACGATGATTGCGAAGTCGATCGTCGAGATTTTCTTCGGAAAACCGTAAAACGGCGAGTTCGCGATCTTCAGCACCTTGGCCGTGAGGGCCTGGTCGGTGGAGATCATCTTGCCCAGCTTCGATGCGCTGGTTTTGGGATTGTCCACCATTTCCACCACTTCCATCGCCACGGTCGGCAGTGCCGGAAGCTGGATGATGGTCTGAACCCGTTCCTTGATGCTCTCTGGCGACATCATTGCCACTCTCCCTTTCGTTGCTGCGGAGGCCGTCTCAGACGAGGCCGGCCAGCCGTGTACGGAGGCCGCGCAGCACCTCCGAATGGATTTGAGACACCCTGGATTCCGAAACCTTCAACAGCCGGGCGATGTCTCCGAACTTGAGGCCTTCATAGTAATACAGCGCGATCACCTTCCGTGAGCGCTCGGGGAGGTCGACGATCGCCTCCACGAGCTTGGTCCTGGACTCCTCATCGGAGAGCCGCTGGTAGGGATCGGGCGACGCCTCGGCGACCTGGTCCATCGGCTCCGCCGTCTCGTGCCTTCCCTGACGGGCGGAGGTCATGACGGCGCCGGCATCCTTGAGGATCTTCTGGAACTCCTCGATGCTGATCTCAAGTTTCCCCGCGATCTCCTGCTCGGCGGCCTCCCGTCCGACTTCCTGGACCACCCGTTCCGCCGCGTGTTCGATGCGGCGGGCGTTCGCCCGGACCGACCGCGGCACCCAGTCGAGGTTTCTCACCTCATCCAGGATGGCACCGCGGATACGCGGAATCGCATAGGTTTCGAACTTCACCCCCGCAGCGGGGCTGAACCGGTCGATCGCATTCATCAGCCCGAGCACACCGTACTGGAGGAGGTCCTCCTGTTCCAGCGCGCGGCCGGCCGCGGCGGAGACCCTGCCCAACCGGGCCACAACGTACCGGATGAGGTCCAGGTACTGCACCACGAGCGCGCGCTTTGCCGCCGGAGAGCGGTCAGCAACAAACGCTTCCCACAGGGGATGGACGATGATGGCCATACGTCGGTCCGGTCGTTACGGCCTGTTACTTCACAGGCTCGGCAGCGGTTCTAGAATGTGCGGCATGCGGCGCCGCTTCCTGGGGAGCCTGCCGGTGGAATGAAGCACCCACAAGCAGGATCACCATCATCGCACCGATCACCGCAATGAAGACGATGAACGCGCGGGCAACCACCTCAAGGATATCCTGCAGCTCCAGGCCGAAGACGACCGCGGCCACGCAGAAGGCCAGCAGGCCGATCTGGAAGATCACTCTGGTCATGCTGAGACAGCCCTCCTTTCTGCTTCCCGCACCGGCGGGCGGAGCAGCTGCGAGGCCAGGGCCTGCAGCGAGAGAGCGGCCGCAGACCGGGGGAATGCCCTGACGAGCGGCTGCTGTTGAATGATTGCCTTCCCCACGGCCTGGTCGGCGGGGACGGAGCCAAGGATCCGGAGCTCGCGGTGCAGGAAGTGCTGAACGGCCATGGCCAGCTTGCCGCCGGTCTCATCCGCTTCGCGGGGAGAGCGGACGTTGTTCAGGACCAGGCGGATCTCCGCGTCGGCCTTGATGGACCAGATGGTTTTCATCATTGCATAAGCATCCATTACGGAGGTCGGCTCCGGCCCCGCAACCACGAGAATATCGTCGGCCCGCCGGCAGTATTCCATCACTTCGGTCTGCATCCCTGCCCCCGTATCCAGCACGATATCGTCGTCACCGCTCAGGAGCAGTTCCGCGAGCAGCCGGGACTGTGCCCCGGCGTCCATTGCCGGGTGATGGAGGTCGCCGGAGCTCGCGGGCAGGAGCCGGAGGCCGGGCTGCGCCGTCAGGAGCACATCGGCAAGCTCCATTTCCCCCCGCAGGAAGTGGCCCAGCCGGAAACGCGGGGCGATGCCCAGCATGACGTCGAGGCTTCCCAGGTTCGTGTCGGCGTCCACCAGCAGGACCTGCCTGCCGGCGTCGCAGAGCTTGATGGCCAGGTTGAGCGACAGCGTGCTTTTGCCCACGCCCCCCTTTCCGCTGGTCACCGCCGTGAGGCGGGGGCGGATGGAGGGCCCGGACAGCCGGGCCTGCAGCGCGAGGTCGCGCATCCGTGACGCCTGGTCAGGCATGCGCAGGTGCTCCTGCAAGAATCATGGAAGCGAACCGGGCGGATTCGACGGTCAGAATATCATCCGGCACGGTTTGCCCGGTCGTCACGTAGGCGACGGGGAGGCGCTGGGTGTGCAGGAGGCTCAGGAGTGAGCCGAGGGAAACGGCTTCGTCCAGTTTCGTAAAGAGAAGGCGGTTCGGCCCGGCGGCCTTGAACCTGGCGATGATTTCCCTGGCTGCTTTCGGGGCGGTGGAGGCGCTGAGGACCAGGTGAACTTCATCGGGATCGGCGGCTTCGACGAATCTGCCCAGCTCGGCGATCTCTTTCCGGGAACGATGACTTCGGCCTACCGTGTCGATGAAGAGCAGATCGCGGTCGCGGAACCGCCGGATCGCGGGGGCCATTTCCGACGGCCGGTAGACGACTTCCATGGGAATGTCGGCGATCGCGGCGAAGGTCCGGAGCTGCTCGATAGCCCCGATCCGGTAGGTGTCGGTGGAGATGAGTGCCACGTTCTTCCGATGCAGGAGCTTCTGAATGGCGGCCATTTTGGCGATGGTGGTGGTCTTGCCCACCCCCGTGGGCCCCACGAGCGCGACGATTCGGGTCTTCCTCCGCCTCATGCGTGAGGCCTCTGGGATCCTGATCATGCCGGCCATCGCCTGCAGGAGAGCTTCCTGGACGAGAGCCTTGTTGCTCAATTGATCGCGCGAGAGCGTGCCCCCGATGGCCTGCACAAGCTGGCGGGAGATCTCTTCCTCCACATCGTTCTCGATAAGGTGCGCATAGGTCTCGCGCAGGATTTCCGGCAGCTCAGGCATGCGCGAGTAGCGGATGTGGTCGGAAATCTGGCGCAGCGTGCCACGCATGGTTTCCATCTCGTTGCGCAGATCCAGGATCCCGGCAACGTCGGCCGCCTGTTGGGGCACCGGGCGGGAGGCCGGCGCGCTCCCGCCTCGGCGCGCTTCAAAGCCCTCGGCGACCTTCGTCATCTCGTCGGCCGGCGAGGCCTTGGTCTGAGCGGCACGCGCCGGATCGTGCTGTGATTCGAGGTACCGGGTGAAGGGAACGGACGGTTGTCTGCGGTCCGTGCCCCCCGGCTTCGGTGCCGAATCGCCGTCGTCGATGGCTGCGGTGACCTCGCAGGTATCGCGGCCGAACAGTCCGCGCCCATTCACCCGCGGGACCGTGCGGGTGTTCAGGATGATCGCCTCCGGCCCCAGCTCGATCCGCATCTGGTGGGTGGCGTCTTTGAGGGAATGCGCGGTGAATTTCTTAATCCTCATGAGTTGCCTCGAGTTTGCCGATGAATTCGATTTCCGTTTCCGGCGGGAGTTCGGTGAACGAGAGCACCACGACCGTAGGGAACGAGGTGTGGATCAGCCGGTAAAAGTAGGGGCGCACGGTCGCTGCGCAGATGACCACCGGGGTGACGCCCGCGGCCGACGCCGCCTCCACGTTGCGGGCCAGGCTGTCGTGGATCCCCTGGACTGTCTGTGGGGCGAGTCCGAGGCTCGGACTGCTCTCACGCTGGTTCTGCAGCGAGGCGGTCATGGTCTGTTCCAGGCGCGGATCCATGGCGATGGCGTGGATGATACCACGGACATCGCGATAGATCCGGGCGATGGTATCGGAGAGGGAGTGACGGACGTATTCGGTCAGCACATCCACGTTCTTCGTCACCCTTGCATAGTCGATGAGGCTTTCCAGGATGGTCACCAGGTCGCGCACCGGTATCCCTTCCCGCAGGAGGTTCTGCAGCACTTTCTGGATGGTCCCGGTCGGAAGCAGCTCGGGCGTGAGCTCGTCCACAATGGCGGGATAATCCTTCTTCAGGTTTTCGACCAGCTTGCGTGTGTCCTGGCGCCCGAGGATCCGGTCGGCATTCCTCCTGAGGAGCTCCTGCAGATGGGTGGAGAGGACCGATGACGGCTCCACGACCGTATAGCCGAGCATCTCTGCGCGCTGGCGCTCATGGTCCGGAACCCAGATTGCGGGGAGGTTGAACGCGGGTTCCCTCACCTGGACTCCCTCCAGCGCTTCGGCGGTCGTCCCCGCGCTCATGGCCAGGAAGCGGCCCAGCATCAGGCGGTCCGAGGCCACGACATTGCCGCGCACCTTGACGACATACTGGTTTGCCTCGAGCTGGAGGTTGTCGCGCACCCGGACCGGCGGGATCACGATGCCCAGCTCCATGGCCAGCTGTTTGCGGAGGTTGGTGATGCGGGAAAACAAGTCTCCACCCTGGGCTTCATCCACCAGGCTGATCAGCCCGTAGCCGATCTCCAGCTCGAGCGGGTCCACCTGCAGGTAATCTTCAATGCGTTCTTCCTTCGGCGCCGCGGCGGCCGCGGGAAGGGCTGCGGCAGCAGTGCGGTTTCTCCCGTCGCGCATCTTCACATACCCGACGCCTCCGGCGAGTCCCCCGAGAACCATGAAAGGCAGGGTCGGGAGCCCGGGGACGACCGCGAACAGGAGCAGGGCGCCGGAGGCTATGAGCAGGGCCTTCGGACGGCCGAAGAGCTGAGTACGGATTTCCCGGTCGAATTGGTTTCCCGAGGCGCTCCGCGTGACGATCATGCCGGCGGCCGTGGCGATGATCAGGGCGGGGATCTGGGTGACCAGGCC
>PMBF01000047.1:91109-119722 GCA_003152875.1 Ignavibacteriota bacterium
TCCATCGCCCCGTAGAACTCCGCCTCGCGGGCGATCTGTGTGCGCCGTTCGCGGGCGTCCTGTTCGGAGATGATCCCGGCGTTCATATCGGCGTCGATCGCCATCTGTTTGCCCGGCATGGCGTCGAGGGTGAAGCGCGCGGCCACTTCGGCGATGCGGCCGGCGCCCTTGACGATCACCATGAACTGGATGATGACCAGGATCAGGAAGATGATGAAGCCGACGATGTAGTTCCCCTTCACCACGAAGGAGCCGAACGCGTTGATCACATCACCTGCAAACGCCTCTCCCAGAATGAGGCGGGTGGAGGCGACGTTCAATGACAGGCGGAAGATCGTCAGGATGAGGAGCAGGCCCGGGAACACGGAGAGCTCCAGCGGGCTGGTCAGATACATGGACACCATCAGCACCACGATGGCGAGCGTGATGTTCGCCGCGATTAGGACGTCCATGACCAGCGGGGGGATCGGGATCACCATGAGGGCGATGATGCCGATCACGGCAACGGCCAGCGCGATGTCGGTATGGGCTCCGAGCGTTCGGAAGAGGCTGGAGTTCAGGAGACCCCTGGGCCGTATGTCGAAGGCAGCTTCCATCGGATCAGTTCATGGTGGCGGACGGTGACAGGGTCCGCAGCCGGTAGATGTATGCCAGGACCTGTGCAACGGCCTGGAACAGTTTTTCGGGCACTTCGTCTCCCACGTCCACCGACTTGAAGAGGGTGCGGGCGAGGGGTTTGTCCTCGATGACCGGCACGTGGTGTTCCCGGGCGATGGTCTTGATCCTCTCAGCGATGAGACCCGCCCCTTTAGCGACCACCCGGGGGGCCGACATGGTTGAAGACTCATATTTCAAGGCGACGGCCAGGTGCGTGGGGTTGGTGACCACCACGTCGGCCTTCGGGACGTCATGCATCATGCGCCGGTAGGCAAGCCGGCGCTGAATCCCGCGGATGCGGCCCTTCATGATCGGGTCGCCTTCCAGTTCCTTATTCTCCTCTTTCACCGCTTCCTTCGTCATTTTCAGGTTGCGCTCGTGCTCGAACCGCTGGTAGAAGTAATCCAGGACGGCGAGTGCCAGGAACGCCAGGCCGGTCTTGAACCCGACCCCGAGCGCTGCCCTGGCCATGAAGGAGAGGATCGTGGAGGCATCGCCGTCCATCAGGGTGACGGTCTCCGACATGATGCCTTCAAGCGCCACATAGGCGACGATGCCCACGACGGACGCCTTAAGCACGTTCTTTGCCAGCTCGACGAGCGTCCGCCGGGAGACGATGATTTTCTTGATCCCGTTCAGGGGGTTCATCTTCCCGAACGACGGCTTCATCGGTTCAAAGGTCCAGAGCGGGCCGACCTGGGCGTATCCCGATGCGAGGCCGACGACAGCCAGCCCGCCCACCACCGGCCCGAGGATGACGAGAAGCCTCAGCATGACGTCGATGATCAGCTGCCGGAGCCCTTCCATGTCGGCGTGGAACCGGGACGCGCGCGCGAAGAACTCCCGTAGCATATCCGCAAGGCCGGTCACCATGGCACCGCCGGTGAAGAGCAGCAGGAGAAGGCCGAACATCAGCATGAACGCGGAGTTCAGGTCCATGCTGCGGGCCACCTGTCCCTTGTTCCGGGCGTCGTCGCGACGCTTGCCGGTCGCCTGCTCAGTACGTTCCTGGAAGGACTCTTCAGCCACGGGTCACATCGCCTTCATCAGTTGGAGCATGTTCTCCTCGAATCCCGCGAGGAGGTTCTTGAACACGTAGACCATCATCGGCGCCGTGGTCACCAAGACCATGAGGCCGACGCCGATCTTGACCTGGAAGCTCAGGATGAACACATTGATCTGGGGTGCAACGCGCGACAGCACCCCCATCGCGACGTTCATCAGGAACGAAGCGACGATCACGGGGGCCGCGAGCTTGATGCCGATGATCAGCACCTTGCCGGAGAGCATGATCAGCGTGTCGGCGGCCGCACCGTTCACGGTGAATCCTCCCACCCCGACGGTGTCGAAACTCAGGCGCAGGGCCTGCAGGATGAAGTGATGGCCGTTGAGCAGGAGGAACACCAGGGTCATGATCAGCCTGAGAAATTCTGTCAGCACGGTATTCTGAACACCCGTTTCAGGATCGAGGACCGACGACATCGTCAGCCCGAGGTCGAACGCAATCAAATCGCCCGCCACGTCCACACCGAGCAGGATGAAGCCCATGGCGAAGCCCAGGAGAAGGCCGGCCCCCGCCTCGGCGATCACCGCCATGACCAGGGAACCGAGCTGCATGGGGACCGCCGGATGGGTGGCGGCAATCAGCGGATAGAGCACCAGCGCCACGAACAGGCCCAGAGCCACCTTCACCTGGACCGGGATGAACTGATGCCCCAGCACAGGCGCCACGGCGATGATCGACATCACGCGGACGAAGATCAGCAGGTACAGCACCAGCTGTGTGCCGTAGAGGTCCACTGAGGTCACCGTCCCAGGGACGGGATCTGGCCGAACAGGTTCGTCGTGAAGGCGATCAACACCTCCATCATCCAGGGGAGGGTCAGCACGCTGGCGACGGCGATGACGATCAGCTTCGGGACGAACGTGAGCGTGAACTCCTGGATCGAGGTTGCAGCCTGCACCACCGACACGACCAGTCCGACCACGAGCGACAGCAGGAGGATCGGGGCGGAGACTATCAGCGTCGTGTAGAAGGCCTCCCGGACGAGATAGACGACGTATTGTTCGGTCATACACACCCTCACGGAATCTTGAACCGGTTAGTGGAAGCTGTTGACTACGGACCCCACGATCAGGTGCCAGCCATCGACCATGATGAAGAGCAGGACCTTGAACGGCAGGGAGATCAGCATCGGCGGCAGCATCATCATGCCCATGGACATCAGGATGCTGGAGACGACCATGTCGATGATCAGAAACGGAATGAACAGGACGAAGCCGATCTGAAACCCGATCCGCATCTCGCTGATTGCGAAGGCGGGGATCAGCGCATAGGTCGGCACGGCGTCGCGATTTTGCGGCTTGTCGATCTTGGCCATATTCACGAAGAGTGCAAGATCCTCGTCGCGCGTCTGGCGGAACATGAATTCCCTCAGCGGGACGACCCCGCGGTCATAGGCATCCTGGAACGAGATTTTGTTCGCCAGGTAGGGTTGAAGCCCCGCCTCGTTCATCTTGCCCCAGGTGGGCGCCATCACAAAGAATGTGAGAAAGAGGGCAAGGCCGACAAGCACTTGCGCCGGAGGGACCTGCTGCGTCCCGATCGCCTGTTTGAGAAAGTGAAACACGATGATGATCCGCGTGAACGCAGTGGTCAGGATCATGATGGCCGGCGCAAGCGACAGAACGGTCATCAGGAACAGGATCTGCAGCGTTGTGGCGATATCCTCCGGCTTGCTCGCTTTGCCGATCTCCAGGGAGACCTTGGGCAGCGGAAGGGCCTTCTCCTGGGCGGAAGCGGGCATCGCCGCCCAGAGCACCAGGGCGGCCGCCGCCAGGATCAGCGTCCGTCGCATCATGAACGCCTCCGCGGCTTCCGAGCGATGCGGGCGGGGCCATCCTCGTTTTCACCGCGGCGCACGAGGAGAGATCTGATGGAGTCCTGCAGCTGTCCGGCAAATGAAGAGCGCTTCTCGCCCGCCCGCCAGACCATCCAGCGCGAGGCGGGGATCTCCGCATCCGGCTTCTCATCGACCGTCGAAAGACTCTCCTCGTCGTCGATGGTCGCCAGGGTCTGCAGGCCCTGCTCGCTCATGCCCACCACCAGAACCGTCCGCAATACCTTTACGACCACGATGGACCGCTTGGGATGCAGGGCACGCTGGCCGAGCACTTCGATGGCGACGGACGAAGAGGACCGGGGGCCGGACTGGTAGACGTATTTCTTCAGGACGACCACCACCCCGACCATCAGCGCCAGCACCGCCAGAAGCGAAAAGACCGTCTTGACCAGAATCCATTCCATGGCTATTTCCCCAGCCCCCTGACACGTTCGCCGGCATCGACCAGATTGGTGATCCTGATGCCGAAGTGCTTTTCGATGACCACCACCTCCCCCTCAGCCATCTTCTTCCCGTTGATCAGGATGTCGACAGGCTCGCTGGCAAGTTTTTCGAATTCCACGACGGATCCGCGCTGCAGCTCCACGATATCCCTGATCAGCATGTTGGTCCGTCCCAGCTCGATCGAGATCGGCAGCTGGAGGTCAAGCAGCAGGTCCATTTTCCGATCACGCTCACCGGGCTGCGGGGAAGCATCCAGCGTCTGCAGCTGCGCCATCTGGATCTCCATCTCCCCCTCCGCCATTTTCGTCGGTTCCATCGTCTGCTCCATACTCCTTCAGTCTCCCTGTTGTGGATCATGCATCATCCGGGTGATTTTCACGGCCACTTTCCCCTTCGAGATGCCGGGGCGCCCCATGACGCGCGGCTTGCCTCCGACCAGCACCTTCACCTCGCCGTCGATCGGAATGTTCGTCCGCAGCACATCGCCGGGCTCAAGGTCCAGGAGCTCGCGGAGGGTCAGCGTAGTTTCCCCCAGGACGGCGGTGGCCGCAAGCTTGGTCGATCCGAGCCGGGAGAACATGGAAGAGGAGGAATCTTTATCCGCTTTCACGGCGCCGATCCCGCTGAAGTGCTGCACGTTCAGCTTTGCCAGAACGTCGTCAAGGGCGAAGGTGGGGAAACAGAGGTTCATCAGGTATTTCTGCTGGCCGATGGACACCTCAAAGGAGACCACCATGACGATTTCGCTCGCAGGGGCGATCTGCGCAAAATCCCCCTCGCTTTCATACCGCTCGAACTTGAAAGTCAGCTCGGCGACGGTCTTCCATGCCCGCTGGATCTCCGTGACCGCCCTCTGGATGATGCCGCGCACAATGCTATGTTCGATTTTGGTGATCAGGCGGGCGTTCTTCTCTCCCTCGGCGACCCCCCCCATCAGATGTTCGACCATTGCCAGGACAAGCTGAGGACTGACCTCGAGGATCGCCAGCGCATCGGATTCCATGATCCTGAAGATGTAGAGACTGCTTGGACTGGAGATCGAAAGGACGAACTCGGAATAGAACAGCTGGTCCACCGAGGAAACCGAAACGGTGACGTTGGTTTGCAGGCGCGAGACGAGATACGAGCTGAAGGTCTCGGCAAAGCTCTCATGGACTGCCTGGAACGTGCGGAGCTGGTTTTTCGAAAGCCGGTGAGGCAGGCGAAAATCGAAGGTGATGACTTCCTTTGCCTGCTTCCTCTCCTCGGGGACGGTTTCCACCGCCATCGGCACGTCCACGCTGATGCCGGAGAGAAGGCTGTCTATTTCCTGTTGGGAGAGAATCTCGGACAAGGCTACACCGTCACTGGATGATGAACTTGCTGAAATACACGTTGGTTACGGAGCCTGCCTTCACCAGGCTGCCGACCTTCGTCTGGATCTCCGTGCGGAGATCCTCGCGGCGCTCGACGCTGGCGAGTTCATCCAACCCCTTGGTAGTCAGGACAGTGTTCAAGGCGTCCCTCACCTGGATCTCTTTTTTCTCCAGCTCCTTGACCCCTTCGGAAGTCGAAGCTTCGATCCCGACCGTGAGCAGGAGGTATCGTGTCCCGTTCGTTCCCGCCGGATTGACAATGAGATCCTTGACAATAAACATCCTCGCTCCGGCCTCTGCCCCTTCCTCGCCCTTTGCTCCGGATTCCGCCGGAGCTGAAGCCCCGGCCTGAGCGGGGGGAGTTCCGGAAGACGGGCCTGAGACGAACTTCGTGGCTACGAAGAACAGGATTCCGAGCTGGACAAGGAATACCGGAACTCCGACCACGAGGAGTTTCTTGATTGCAATCGGTTTTGAGGGTGGCGCGGCCGCGGCCGGCTTCTGCTCAGTGGGAGGTGCTTCTTTCGCCATTCACGTGGCCCTATTGTTCCGTAAACCACATGGGTCAAACCGTGTGCCACGCACACGGAGACTCATGAACTGGAATAGGGTCAGAAGCAGGCGAAAAAACAGCAGTTAATTGTCGCGGGGTGGGAGAGGCAGCAGAGAAGTGGTGGTTATTATCAGCCAAATGGTGAAGTGAAGAGAAGAACTGCTCGTTTCACCAGAATTCACAATTTATCGTACATTCTTCGGGCTCTTTGCAGACACCGCCTGCGGTACATCACAGCCTTGCGGATGACCTCACGGACGGATTCTTTTACCATGAGTTTCTTCCCCGTGGTCGTAGTGATGAGAGTGTCGGGCGTCTCCTCGATGAACTCGATGAGCTCGACATTGATGACGATCTTCTGCCCCTGGAGACGTGTCAGTTCGATCATTGCGGAGGCCCTCCCTAAGCGACCCCGGCACGGGACCCCGCTGCTGTCAGCGGGATCCCGCCGGAAGTCAGGATTACCGACCCAGGTTCACCAGTGCTTGCAGGAACTGGTCGCTGGTGGTGATCACCCGGGCATTCGCCTCGAAGCCGCGCTGCGCGGTGATCATCTTGGTGAATTCATCTGCCAGGTCCACATTGGACTGCTCGAGGGCTCCGGAGAGGATTGTCGACCTGTCGCCGGGGTTGACGATGACCGGCATCCCGGAATTCCCGCTCACATCCCACGTGTTCTCGCCGCTCTTGACCAGGCCGGCCGGATTGCTGAATTCGGCCAACATGACCTGTCCGAGTGTCAGGAGCGTGCCGTTACTGAATGAGCCGGTGATCAGTCCCGACGAATCGATGGACATGCTGTTCATCGTTCCGGCACCGTAACCGTCCTGACCGCTCGGAGTGACGGTGGATGAACCCTTGATCTGTGTCAGCCCTGTGAAGACCCCGGGGGCGGCGGCTGTCGGAGTGCCGAGGTCGAGGGTGAAGCTGATGGCGTTCACTCCGGTTCCAACGTTAAGGGCGATCGGGTTTCCGGTTACCGCATTCAGGGTGCCGTCGGTATTGAATGTGACGGTACCCGCCGATGCGGTGGTGGCGGGGGCGGGCGCCGAAGCAGCCCACGACCATGCATTGGGACCGGTCTTGGTGTACTGGACCTTCACCGTGTGCTGGTCCCCCGCGGAATCATACACCGGGACCGAGGAGTCGACGACCGTGCCGATGGCGGCGGCTTCGTCCAGGTTCCCGGTGATCTTCACGTCGGTCGTGGCCTTTGCCGGGGACTTCATGTCAGCGGCGATCTTGATGTCCTGAAGCACGGTGCCTGAGGGGATATTCCCCTGAGCATCGGCGTTTTTTCCCTGGAGCACTGCCCCCGTGCCGGGATTCGACAGCTGGCCGGCGGCATCCTGGAAGAAATTGCCCACACGGGTGTAGACGTTCTTCCCCCCCTGCTTGACGACAAAGAACCCGGTACCCTGAATGGCCATATCTGTGACCTGCCCGGTCGTCTCGGCGTTACCCTGTGAGAAAAGGGTGTCGACGGAGTTGACGCTCATGCCGAGTCCGACCTGGATGGGGTTGGTGCCGCCTGTTAAGGCCGAAGGCTGCATGCCGCCGCGCAGGGTCTGAGCAAACATCTCGCCGAACGTGACGCGACTTGCCTTAAATCCCACCGTGTTGATGTTGGCAATGTTGTTGCCGATCACATCCATCATGACCTGATGGTTCCGGAGTCCGGAAACACCTGAGAAGAGCGAACGCAGGAATGACATGGTATTACCCTCCGTACTTTGTGTGTTGTTGAGTGTGTCAGGCTTCTGTCGGTCGGCCTGACCGGAGGGGCCTCCTTGGATCGCCGCGGGCGTGGCGAAAAGGACCGGCCCCGTGAACGTTGTTACCCCGCAATCACCGCGCTGTCAATATTGGTGAAGACGTTCTCCTTCAGATGATCCGCATCGACCGCGGTGACGACGGTGCGGTTCTTGACGCTGACAATAAAGGCAAGGTCGCGGAGCAGGACCAGCGAGTCCTGCGCCCCCTTTTCTCCTGCACGGGTGACCGCCTGCTGCAGCTGGGTGAGATCGGTTTCGCTGAGCGCGATGTTCCGTGCCGACAGGCGCTCCTGTGCATGTTTGGAAAACGTGAGCTCCTGCAGTTCCCGCTGCAACACCTTGTCGAACGCCCGGTCCTGCGGCAGCGGAATGGAAGGCCGCTCCCGGAGTCCTTCCACTCCCCCTGCGGGGAGAAAAGGGACCTTGATGCCGTTGACGACGGTGTCTGCCATGAGTGTCTGTTGTCCCTCCTTGTTCGTTGGATATTCGAGTGATTAGTTCTTCAGGATTTCGAGCACATCGGAGAGCGCGACTTCCGCTCCGTCGATCATGAAGTAGGCACCGTCGGCCTTGAACCTGACCCCTCCGATCGTGCCGTACAGGTAGGGAGAGGCCGTCAGGGGCGCGCCCTGATCGTCACTTGCCTCGACCTTGAAGGTGTACTTGCCCACCGGTGCCTTCTGCCCATGGTCATCTGTGCCGTCCCAGGTGAAAGTATTGTCGCCGTTTGAGGTTCCGGTGCCCGTGATCGTCCGGACCAGACCGCCGGACTGGTTATAGACCTTGACATCCGCCGAATGGGCGTCCGCAGTGAGGGTATATCCCAGGCGCACGGGGTCCGGACCCGAATAGGTGAAGCTGCTGCCGGTCGCCCTGACGTCCCTGCCGATCAGCGTCGCAGCCAGCGAATTCCCGATGGACTGGGTCATGAGCTGGTTGGCCTGGACGCTCTGGGTCAGTGTGGTGTTGAGATTCTGGAGCTGCTCCACCGAGCTGAACTGGGCGAGCTGGGAGGCGAACTCCGTCCCCTGCATCGGGTTCATGGGGTCCTGGTTCTTCAGCTGGCTCACCAGCAGCTTCAGGAAGTCGTCCTTCCCGAGCGTCGAGTTCGAAGCATTCGTCACGGCCGTGCTTGACGAGCCGACCGCAGGAATTGTCATAGCCATAGTTGGTCCTCGCGCTGATCACATGATGAGTTCGAGTGTATTGTAGCCCAGAGAGCGGGCAGCCGGATCGGCTTCCTGGTCATCCGGGCCCACCGCATGCCGGCTCATTTTCTGTCTGAACCGCCCTGTCTGATTCCCGCCGCCGTCTCCGGCCGACGGAGACCCGGCAATGATATCGATGCGCTGAACGTCGATTCCCCGCTGCTGCAGGGCCAGCCTCAGGTCGGCTATCTGTCCGTCAAGGGCCGCCTTCACGGCGGGCTGGCTTACGTCGATCTGCGCCTGCATCTTCCCCTCTTCCATCCTGACCTGCAGGAATACGTCCCCCAGGCTCTCCGGCTTCAATGTCATCCGTACTTCCTGTGCTCCTTCCACGAGAGTGAGCGACAGGCCCCTGATCACCTGGTCGACGACGTCCCTGGACGCTTCCGGAGGCAGGGAGAGCGGCGTATGGGTGGCGGAAGAGGTTGCCGGGCGCTCTGTTGTCCGGGGCGCGGGCGCCGCTGAAGTCAGCGTTGACTGGGCCTGGACCCGACCCAGGGCATCTCCCTGTTCCGGTCCTCCGGCTGCATGCGAAGCCTGCGGCGCCTGAGCGGCCGACGCTTTCTCATGCTTGGGAGCGGAGGCATCGGGAGGTGTCCCGTCCTGTGGAGAGGCATCGCCTTTGCGCGCGGAATCCGGCACAGGGGTCGAAGGCGGGCTTTGCGAAGGCCCATCAGCGGGCCGGCTGGAAGTCCGTGCAGGTTCTGATGAACCAGCGGAGAGGTCACCTGCGGCAGCTCCAGACCCGGACGCCTGAGTTCCATGATCATCCCGGCTTGGGGGCGCCGGGATCTTTGATGCCTTTTCGGCGACACTGACTGCGGCCGCAGGCTCTGTCTCGCGGAAGGCGGGCACCGCCGACATCGCCGGGTCGGCGGTGTCAGCCTGGAGAGGCTGCTCCATGATCCCTGCAACCTGTTGCTTGAGGTATTCCATTGCCTGCGACCGGAGTTCGGCGGCCGGAGCCAAGGCGGGGCGAGAGGCGACGGCCGTGCCGTCACCCTTCGCCGGGACGGCGGAGGCCTCCGTAGGGGCAGACAGAGTACCGGGTTGTTCATCCCCGGCGGCAGGCCGGGTCGCCCCAGCCTTGATGTTCAAGGAAGGGAACATTCCACCTGAGGATTTCAGGAGAGCCACCAATTCGTTCATCGCGGTGTTAACTGCGACGGCAATTCCTGCGATCGCTCCACCGGAAGCAGGAGGCACGGCGGCTGGTGTCTGGCTCTCAACATTCTGCGGTCCAGCAAGCTGGGTTCCAGCAAGCCGGGTTCCAGCAAGCTGGGTCAGAGAAGGCTGTGTTCCGGCAAGCTCTGGACCGGACGGCTGGGCTCCCGCAAGTTCAGTCCCTGCAAGCTGGATTCCAGCAAGCTGGGTCAGGGAAGGCTGCGTTCCCTCTGGCTGAGACCCGCCAGGTCCGGTCCCGGCGGCTAGTGCTTCCATGATCTGGATTCCGGCAAGGCGGCCGGCCACATTCTGGGCGGTGATGCCCTGCACTCCTGCCGACCCTGCATCCGGCCCGCCATCGGCAGCAACCAACGGCCTCGGCACGTTTCCACCCGCGGACATCTGCAGGAGGAGTGAGGCAAGGGCGGCCGGGGCCTGCGAAGTTTGGGAGGCGTCATCCTTCTCCTTGGCTGTTCGGGGGCCGGCCGGACTTTTTTCCGTCCCCTTCCCCTGCTCCTCCACAGAGATGGTGAGGGCGAGCGTGTCCTGGAAGCCGCGGGGTTCAGCGGTGTTCCCACCGCCTTCCGGGTCTGACCGGACTCTGCCGGCCTGCGGGGGAGCTGATGCAACGGGAAGAACCTGCGGGGTCATCGGTCACCTCAACAATCGTGAAGCGCGTTCCGGCTCGAAGGCCGCCAGGATCTTTGCAGCCTGACGGGCCTTGACGTACTGGAGCAGCGCCCTGGTTTCGTCGTCCGACAGTCTGGCGAGGATCTTCGCCGCATCTTCGGCCGGCATGGATTCCAGCATTTTTGCCCGGTTCTTTCGCAGCTTCAGTCCGGCCGAATCAGGAGCGGAAGGCTGGGCACCGGCCGGCGCGGGCACCGCCTGAAGTGAGGCGGGAGGCGGGGGTTCCTGAACTGTCTTCCGGTCCCTGGACCGTTCCTGGTCGAGAGAGGCAAGCAGCGAACGCACGCTGTCGCGCATGATCGCGAGGGAGTCTCTTCCGATTCCCTGAGGGGCCTTAAGCTCGTCGAGGGTGGGTCCGGCGATCCCGCGCGTATACTGGGGCGGCTTCTCCGCGGCGGTGGAATCCCGCGGGGCGGTGCGTGCCGTGCTGCCTTTCAGCAGGTCGGGCCGCAGGAAGAGCGTCCCCACGACCACAGCCCCCGAGAGGAGGAACGTTGCGGCAATCACGATCAGATACGGCATCGTGTTTTTCATCATTTGAATCCCATCTTCATGCGCTGGGCGATGACATCCATCACGCGCTGCGATTTCCGGTCGTCTTCCTTCTCCGATTCCTCGCGGCGCCTGGTGTCAAGTTTTTCGACCATCTGGCGCGACTGCGAGCGCTCGATCAGCTCGCCCCTCTTCTCGTCTTCCTGCTGCTTCACAGCCTCGACACGCTCGCCCTGCTGTTCCATCTGGTGGGCAAGACTGTGGATGAACGCCCTGGCGGTCTGCATGTCCCCGGCACTCGTACGAACGACGCTTTCAGCCTCGGCGATCGCAGAGCTATGCGTCTGTTCCAGGTCTCCGAGCTTGCCCTCTTCGGTCTCCCGGTTCACCTTGATGGCCGCGAGCTCGCGCTGCGAGGACTTTTCCTGAAACTCCTTGACTTTGAGAACTGTGGCGAGACCGGTACCTGAAACGTTCATAGCGGTGCATTCTCCTGTCGTCAGGACATGATGGCCATTAAGCGGTCGATGCTTTCCGCATACACCGCATGTTCAGAGGAAGGCTGCCGGAGAAACTTCCTGATAGCCTCCCAGTTCTTCAATGCTTCATCGATGCGCGGGTTCGAACCGCGGACATAGGCTCCGATGTTGATCAGGTCTTCCGCCTCCCGGTAAGTCGCCATCATGTCGAGGAGCCGGTGGGCAGCCCGGCGGTGTTCCTCCCCGGTGACAGCGGTCATCACCCGGCTCACGCTTTCGAGCACATCAACGGCGGGGTAGTGGCCTGCGGACGCCAGGCGCCTGGAGAGCACGACATGGCCATCGAGGATGGACCTGACCGCATCGGCAACGGGCTCTGTCATGTCGTCTCCCTCGACGAGGACCGTGTAGAGTCCCGTGATGCTGCCGTTGCGGCTATTCCCCGCACGTTCCAGCAGCTTGGGGAGCATGGCGAACACCGACGGGGTGTAGCCCTTGGTGGTCGGCGGCTCGCCGATGGCGAGTCCCACCTCCCGCTGTGCCATGGCGAGCCGCGTGACCGAGTCCATCATCAGCATGACATTCATCCGCCGGTCCCGGAAGTACTCCGCGATCGTCGTGGCCATGAAGGCGGCTTTGAGGCGAATGAGAGAGGCCTGGTCGCTTGTGGCGACCACCACCACGGAGCGTCTGAGACCCTCGGGCCCGAGCTCGCGGTCGATGAATTCCGCCACCTCCCGCCCGCGTTCGCCGACCAGGGCAATGACATTGACATCCGCTGTGGTATTCCGCGCGATCATGCCGAGCGTGACGCTCTTCCCGACGCCGCTTCCGGCGAAGATGCCGATCCGCTGTCCCTTCCCGCAGGTCAACAGGGCGTCGATCGAACGGATGCCGGTCCCGATGGGCTCGGCGATCCGCTGACGTTCGAGCGGATTGGGAGGGGCATTGTAGATGGAGCGCACTTCCTGGGTGACCACCGGTCCGCGCCCATCCATCGGGCGCCCCAGCCCGTCGATCACGCGCCCCAGCAGCTCCGGTCCCACGTTCACCGAGAGCGCCCTGTTGGTCGCGACGATCTCGCTGCCCGGTCCCACCCGCGAGGCATCGCCGAGAATCATGGAGAGGACCCTGTTATCCCGGAAACCCACCACTTCCGAGAGACAGACGTCCTCTCCTTCTTTCGACTTGATCAGGCAGACATCGCCCAGCGCGCAGTTCGGCCCGACCGATTCAATCACCAGGCCGATCACCTGTTTCACTTTCCCGTTGACCTTCAGCAGATCCACCTGTTGCAGCCGTGTCATGAAGGCACGCAGCGACTCCGATGCTTCCAGGGCGGCTGGTGCGGGGGGAGCAGTGAGCACGGGCATCACAGGGACACCTGTCCGAAAAGCGCCGCTTCGATCTGTTCCAGCTGGGTATAGAGGCGGGCATCCACCGTTCCCGAGGCTGTTTCCAGGAGGCATCCGCCCGGCTCGACCTTCTCATCCACCTCGATGATGATCTCGCGCACCGACTCGGACGAAGCCACGAGCGCATCCCGGTCCTGGCGCACGAGGGCTTCATCGCGCGGATTGAGGCGCAGTCTCACAGATTCCATCCCCGCAACGCGCCGCAGTGCATCATGGATCTGCCTGAGGGCGACCTGGTCGTCGACCGTGACCTCCCGTTTGATGATTCTTCCTGCGACGGCGATGGCAAACCTGAACGCTTCGCGCTCGAGCCTTGCACTGAGCGCGCTCATCTGCTCGTCCAGCGACGCGATGAAGGCATCGACGCGGCGGCGTTCTTCGGCCAGGAGTGCATCCCGCATGGGGGCGGCCTCCCGTTCGGCCTCGCGCTTCCCTTCGGCCCGTCCCCGCTCGCAGGCAACCCTCAGCAGAGCTTCGACTTCCGGGGAAGGCGGGGAGTCATGCGCAGGCCCGGCCGGGAAGTGCTGAGGGCCGGAGATGGCGCCGGGTTCCAGGCCGGGAAGGGCATGGCGGGACACCGACGGGCTGATGCGGACGGCGCTGAGGCGTCCGCGGATGTTGATGGTCTCAGACAAACACTTCCTCCGTTCCGCCTCGGCCTGCAACGACGATTTCCCCCTGCTCTTCGAGCTGCTTGACGATTTCCACCACCCTCGTCTGGGCTGCCTCCACATCCTTCAGGCGCACAGGCCCCATGTACTGGAGCTCCTCCTGAAGGAGTTCGCGCGCGCGCTCGGACATATTCTGGAAGATCTTTTGCTTGAGCTTTTCGTCCACCACCTTCAGGGACAGGGCGAGCTCTTTCTTGTCGACCTCGCGCAGGATGCGCTGGATGCCGCGGTCATCGATATAGAGCAGATCCTCGAAGAGGAACATCAGGCGTTTGATTTCGCTTGCCAGCTGGGGGTCGTGCTGTTCGATGCTCTCCAGGATCAGCTTGGCGGTTGCGTTGTTGCATTTGTTGAGGACGTTGGCCATCGATTTTGCGCCGCCCATCGAGCTCATGCTCTGGGTGATCTCGGTCTTGGCGATCTCCTCGACGACGTCCTCCACTTCCGCCAGAAGCTGGGGGGACACCTTGCCCAGCGTGGCCATCCGGTAGCAGACATTATGCCGCAGGTCGTCGGGAAATTCGGTGAGTACCTGGGCTCCCTGATCGGGGGTGAGGTTGGAGAGGATGAGGGCGATAGTCTGGGGGTGTTCTTTCTGCAGGAAACTCGCAAGCTGCTGCCCGTCGGCCTTCTTCAGCATGCCGAAGCCCTTGACGTGGGTGATTGCCTTCACCTTGTCCAGGATATCGGTGGCCTTGGTGAACCCGAGCGAGTGCTCGAGCAGGCGCTGGGCGTAGTCCAGCCCTCCCTGCACGATATACTCTTCCGCCAGGATCATCTGGTCGAATTCCTCGAGCACGTGGTCCACAAGGCCCGAGGGCACCCCTTTGACGTTGGAAATCTCCACAGTGATATTCTCGATCTCTTCCTGTGAGAACTGGCGCATGACCTGCGTCGCCGTTTCCACGTCGAGCGAGAGCATCAGCAGCGCCGCCTTTTGGCGGCTTGTCAGCCGATCAGCCTGGGGTGTGCTGGGACGTTGTTCGGCCATGAGCCCTTAATCCTCCGCAAGCCAGACTTTGAGCAGACGGGATGTCTCGTTGGGATTCTGCTTGATATAGCCGGTCACACGATCCCGCCGGCGGTTCCTGAGCTGAGCCTGTTCGCTCATTTCCTCTTCCGGAGGAGGGAGGCTCTGCACATCGTGTCTCGCCCTCAGGGCGGCACCCGCTGGCTGCGCAGCGAGGCTCTCTACTGAAGGAAGACTTGCCAGCCTGATCCGCATCCGGTTCAGCAGGGAACGGACGATCATGACTGCCCCCAGCATCGCCACGACCAGCAGCCCCTTGGTGCCCCAACCGTACCAGTCGACGCCCGGCGTCTGCTTGTAGACAAAGTCCTGGTCGTTTCCGTTCGCGCCGAATGACAGGTTGGTGACAGACACCTCGTCGTTGCGAACGACGTTGAAGCCGACGCACTTCTTGACAAGGTCCGTCAGTTTCGTCATCTCATCCTGAGTTCTGGGAGTCAGCTCGACGGTTTTCTGCCCGTCGCGCTCGACGGTTTTGGATACGCCGTTGACCACTGCCGCGACCGAGATCCTTTTGACGTTGCCGAGGTTCTCGATGATGTGTTCGACGGTCTTGTTCACCTCATAGTTGGTGGTCGCGCTGCTCCGGCTGCCGGGGGCGGAGGAATCCGATCTCGGCGTCTTCTCTTCCTGGGTTTGTTCGCTGCGGATCGCGGTGTTTTCGGGGTCGTACTGTTCCAGGGTCCGTTCGACCTGACGGAAGTCCAGGTCTGCGGTCACCTGGACGAGGGCATTGCCGGAGCCCACGACGCTCTCCAGCATGGATTGCGCCTTCTGGGCCAGGTAGGTCTCCACTTTCTGCTGAAGCTCGTACTGGGTCGAGGTGGTTGACGCGAGGCCGGATTCCTTGTTGTCGGAGAGCAGCACGCCCCGGGAGTCGACGATCGTCACATTTTCCGCGTCGAGCCCTTCGATGCTGCTGGCGACGAGGTGGGAGATCCCTTTGACAGTCTCGTGGCGGAGCGGTTTGCCGGATTTCAGCTTCAGGATCACCGAAGCGGTGGCCGCCTTCTCGTCCTCCTTGAACAGCACTTTTTCCGGGACGACCAGGTGCACGCGCGCGCCCTCGACCTCATCGATCTGGAGGATGGTGCGGGCGAGCTCTCCTTCGAGGGCCCGGTGATAGTTGATTTTCTGGACGAAGTCGGAGACACCGAGGTTGGTCCGGTCGAACAGCTCGTAGCCGATGACGCTTGACTGAGGCAGGCCTTCTCCGGCAAGCGCCAGGCGTGTGTCGTAGATCTGCTGCTTGGGGACGAGGATGGTTTTTCCCCCGTCCTCCAGTGTATACGGGATGGCCTTCTCTTTCAGTTTCTCGACGATCTTTGACGCATCCTGCTCGCCCAGGTTGCTGAACAGCGTAGCAAAGGTAGGTTTGTTGACAAAGGTCACCAGCGCGATGATGCCCACGATCACCCCAGCCGTGACACCTGCGAGGGTGAGTTTCTGGCTGAGCGAGAGGCGGGTGAAGAACGCGGCGAGCTGGTCCGGGACCTGGCGTTGGGAGGCCATGAATTACACCTGGATGCGCATCAGTTCACGATAGGCGTCGACGGTCTTGTTGCGGATCTCCATGAGCAGGTCGAAGCTGGTCTTCGCTTTTTCCACGGCGATCATCACGTCATGCAGGTCGACATCCTGCCCCACGATCATCTGGTTCACGGCCTTGCCTGCTTCCTGCTGGAGGTTGTTCACATCCTTCATGGCCTGACCGAGCGTTTCACCGAATGAGACGGTGGCGTCGCGGGCGGACTTTTCCACGGTTGCCTTGTTGCCGAGGCCTCCCGCCGGGGAAACGAGCGTCAATGCCTGGTTGATTTTCACTGCTCAGCCCTTTCGATCGATCATCGTTCCAGAGACGGTGGCCATCCGGAGTCCGGACGGCGAATAGGTGGGGTACGAGCGGACCTCATCGGAGGAGGCGGGAAACAGCCTCTCGAAGTAGTCGCGTTCGTCAGAGGTCAGTGCCGCAAGCGGTTGGGCCGGCGGTGTGGGCCCGGAAAGTTCCGGCATATCGGCCCGCACCTGTTCGAACGGCACGGCGGGGGTGCGGACATCCTGCCTGATCAGGGTGGCTTCCTGTTGCGGTGCAAGGGGTCGAATGCTGCCAGCGTCCATGGTCAGATCTCCAGAGAATCTTTGGCCATCGACTTTGCTGCATTGACGGCGGTCGTGTTGGCTTCAAAGGATCTCGAGGTTGCGATCATGTTCACCATTTCGGTCACGACGTTGACGTTCGGCATCCTGACATACCCGTTCGCATCCGCATCGGGGTTCCCGGGGTCGAACGCGGTCCTCGGCGGCGAGGGATCTTCGCTTTCCGTGACGTCGATGCCTGCCGGAACGGTCTGTCCCGTGGTCTCGGCGAGGCCTTCGCCACCCATGTGTCCGCCATTGGTCGTGGAGAGCCTGATCCCCGATTGCCGCATGACGGTCGAGAACATCCGGGCCGTGCGCGACTTGAAGCTCACCACTTTGCGCCGGTAGGGTGTACCCTGTTCGGTCTTGCTGGTTTCGGCGTTCGCCAGGTTGCTAGCGATCGTGTTCATCTTTTTCCGCTGGGCGCTGAGGCCGGCGGCGCTGATATTCAGGCCGGTGAAGACGCTCTCGAGTTTCATAAGCTCCCCCTGATGCTCATCTGGAGTGCACGGAACGCCTCCCCGATCAGGCGTGCCGAAAACTTGTAGCGGATCTGGTTCTTGGCGAGCTCGGCCATTTCCTGGTCGATGTCCACGCTGTTGATGCCGCTTGCCAGCGGATCGCCGGCAGAGGCGGGGGTGTCCTCGACAACCGCCTGCGCGTCCGCAGGCATGGTCACGCCTAGTGGCATATGCCGGGCATCGGTAACGGCGCCCGGAATACCCGGGGTCTCGCCTTCGGCGGATGCGAGCTGCTCTTCGAAACGGACTCGCTGCGGGGTGTACCCGGCTGTCCCGGCGTTGGCAATGTTGGCGGCTATGGCTTTATGCCGCAGCGTATAGGCTTCCAGGGCCCTGCCGAGCGTGGGAATGGTGGTGCGATCGAATAACGTCATGCTGGAGACCGCGGCGAGAGCGTCGCGCCGATATTCACGGTGTCGTGAACACGCGTCCGTGCGGTGGATTATGAGGCTGGTAACGTCCTTGTCCCGGCCATCCGAACTTCAGATACCTATCGAATCATCATCTCCGACATCCCCTCCGTACCAGACTTTCGTCCTGCCGGCATCGTGCCCCTTGCCTGAGGTGAGAGCGACGGCCGTGAACAGCGCCGCCAGAAGTCCCGCAGCAATGGCCAGTCGCCCTGCTGTCTTCAGCAACGGTTGGAGATCTGTAGTCATCCTGTCCTCCGGGGAAAGAGCTGTTTGTCGAAAGATACACGTGCAATCACGGTGCCAAAGTCACCCCTCTTCCAGCCGCGCGATTCGAGGAAGCGCGGGCCGCCGGGCCTCAGGGAGCTGGCTAATATGCTCCAGCTGGGGACTATTCCTGCGCATACTCCAAGTTGAGGATCGCGCACCTTCCGCACCTGCACACGAATTCAGCGCTGGTGATGCGTTCCCCCTCGCGGTGGAGCAGGACCACCGGATCGTCCGATTCGCCGGCCGCCTGACCGATCTGCTGGGTGCCACCGAGGAACACCTGCGTGGATTTGATGATGTTACCCCGTACTCTGCGGGGAACGTCGGCCCGTCTGTACTCGGCCAGGTCCATGAACTGCGGCTGCTGATTTTCCATGCCTTCACCCTCGCGCAATGTTTTCAAGCGTACCGGGGATATCGTCAAGCGGAACAACGTAATCGGCGAGACCGTCGTCGACGGCGGCCTTCGGCATGCCGTACACAACGCACGATTCCTCGTCCTGGGCGATCACGACCCCTCCCTGGCGTTTGATCAGGCGGAGCCCTTCGAGCCCGTCCTTTCCCATGCCGGTCATGATCAGGCCGAGCAGGGGACCCCGGAACGTCGCCGCGGCCGAAAGCATCATGACATCGGCACTGGGGCGATACAGCGTGGTCGAGGGCTCGGTTGTGCAATGCACGATGACCCCGTGGCCGTTTGCCGCAAAGACGAGGTGCTGCCCGCCCGGGGCGATGAGGACTTTTCCCGGTCCGAGAGGCTCCCCGTTCTCCGCCTCTTTCACCTGAAGATGGCTCATGCCGTTCAGGCGTTCGGCCATCGACTGGGTGAACTTCGGGGGCATGTGCTGGACGATGGCGATGCCCAGCGGGAACGAGGCGGGAAGCTGCGGGAGCATCCGCATCAGCGCATACGGGCCTCCTGTGGAGACGCCGATCACCAATGCCTGCAGGTCGGTTCTCGAGGTCCGGGGCGGGGGGGCGGACTTCACGCGGGCCGGGCGCACGGCCGGCGCTGCTGCGTCGGCGCCGGCGGCGGCACGAATTCTCTGGAGACGGTAGCTGAGGGAGCGGCTGAGCGCGATGTGTTTCACTTTCGCGATCAGCTCCTCCTTGATCTTCACAATGTTCAGGGAGACGTACGACAGTTCCTTGGGGATGAAATCCACCGCGCCCAGATCCAGCGCGTCGAGGGTGGCCTGCGCCCCGTCGTTCGTGAGGGAGCTCACCATAAGGACGGGAAGGGGCATCTCTTTCATGATGATGCGAAGCGCGGTCAGGCCGTCCATCCCCGGCATTTCGATGTCCAGGGTCACAAGATCGGGACGCAGCGCCCTGATCTTCTCGATGCCTTCCCGCCCGTCACGGGCCGTCGCCACCACCTTGATCTGCGGGTCCGCCTCGAGCATCATGGAAAGCGATTTTCTCATGAACGCCGAGTCATCAATCACGATCACCGAGATGGTCCGGTTCACGTCCGCGGTCCTCAGTTGGTTTGGTAGCGTTCCTGGTGTGCAGCACACAGCTTCATCATCTCGCCGACATCGAGGATCATGATGACCTGCCCGTCGCCCAGAATCGTGGACCCGGCGATGCCCATGACGGTGCCGAGGTACGAGCCGAGAGACTTGATGACCACTTCCTTCTGGCCGAGCAGGGAGTCCACCACGACGCCGAGGCGCTGCTCCGCAAGCCCGGCGACGACAACGTAAAGCCATTCCGACGCAGTCGCGGCGGCGGGGGCGCCCATGACGCTGGCAATGCGGGCGATTGGGAGGACGGAGTTCCGCAGCCGGACGACCTCCCGGCCGTGGACGGTGGTGATCTCCTCTGCGAGGACGCGTACAACCTCGAGAACGGAATTCAGGGGGATGCAGTAGATCTCGCCTCCTGCCTGAACGAGAAGGGCCTGGATGATCGCGAGGGTGAGGGGCAGCTTGATGATAAACGTGCTGCCCGCCCCCAGCTCGGACTCAATTTCGACGATCCCCTTCAGCCTGGTGATGTTCGTGCGAACGACGTCCATGCCGACGCCCCGCCCCGAGATGTTGGTAACCTTCGCGGCGGTGCTGAATCCGGGCGCAAAGATCAGGTTGAAGGCCTCCCGGACGGACATCTCTCGCGCCTGCGTTTCCGTGATCAGGCCGCGTTCGAGCGCCTTTGCCTTGAGTTTTTCGGGATCCATGCCGTGGCCGTCGTCCCGGATCGCAATGACAATGTGGTTCCCTTCGTGTTCGGCGGTCACGCGTACGGTTCCGCGTGCGGGTTTGCCGGAAGCCAGGCGTTCCGCCGGGGTCTCGATGCCGTGGTCGGAAGCATTGCGGATGATATGGATGAGGGGGTCGTTCAGTTCCTCGATGATGGATTTGTCGAGTTCCGTCTCCTCTCCCTCCAGCTGCAGGTCGATGTCTTTCCCGGTCTCGCGGCACAGATCGCGGATGAGGCGCGGGATCTTGTTGAAGACCTTGGCAATGGGGACCATTCTGGTCTTCATCACGGCCATTTGCAGCTCGGTGGTGATGAAATCGATCTGCGCGCTCGTATCGGCCAGCCCCCTGGCGATGGGAAGGTCTTCGTACTCCTGTCCCACCTGCGTGGCGATCTGGGTCAGCCTGTTGCGTCCGAGCACCAGTTCTCCGACGAGGTTCATCAGGCTGTCGAGTCTGGCGACATCGACGCGGATCGTCGAATCGCCCCCTGATTTCTGCGCAGCCTGGGGTGCGTGGGCTTGGCCGGGCGGATCCTGAGGGGCCGCAGGCACAGCGGGTTCGGGAGGCGGATCCTGGACGGCGGGTCCCGGGGACGGGGCCTGCCCGTCCTCTTCCTGGAGTGCGATGTCTGCGGAGGCCGCTCGTGCCTCGGCTACCGGTACTCCTTCCCGGGGAGCGGATGCTGGCGGCGGCACTGCAGGGGTCGGGACTCCGCCCATCCGGGCTGACATCGCGACGTCCTTCAGCCGTGCCAGGATCGATTCGAGAGGGATACGGCCGCTGTCGCGGTTCTCGACCCGGGCAAGGAGCTCCTTCATCAGGTCGAAGGAGGCAAGCAGGACGTCCATCTTGGCGGGGGTCACCTCCAGTTCGCCGCGCCGCAGCTTGTTGAGGACGTCCTCGAAGCTGTGCGCGAGTTCGGTCATCTGTTCCAGGCCGAGGAACGACGATGTCCCCTTGATCGTGTGCACCGCGCGGAAGATGCAGTTCAGCAGCTCGGGCCCGGCGGCCCCTTTTTCGAGGGCCAGGAGATCCTGCGCGAGCTTCTCAAGAATCTCCCGGGTCTCGACGATGAAGCTTTCGAGGATCTCCGCCATTTCCTTGTCGAAGACCGGAAACAGGGTGTCAGCTGCTTCCGCGTTTTCCGGCTCACCCATGGCTCTCGGAGGTCCACTGTTGGATGATCATATCGGCCTGATCCTGGCGTTCGGCCGTCGGCGTGTACTGCGCGTCGGTGTCGAAGTGCGTGGGTTCGGCCTGTTTCGCAGGGCCACCCGTGGCCTCGCCCCTGAACTGACCGAGCATATGGGTAAGCTCAAGCCGGACGGACTCGATCATATGGGTCACGGAGGCGATCTGCTGGGACGTGATGTCCTGGACCTGGAGCGCCATGGCGATGTTCATGGAGCTGTCCCTGGTGGTGGCCAGCACTCCCGTCACCGTCTCCACGATCTGCTGGGCCTCCGTCGAGCGTCCGGCGCTCAGCATGTGCACGAGGGTCTCGACCCCCCTGGCATGCTCGGGATCGGCGGAGGGATTCTTCTGCAGGAGGCCGATGGCGTCGCGGACATCGCCTGCTGTCTCGAGAATGATCGCGGCCAGGCGCTGGAGACCCCGCTCGGCGGTTCCGACGTTCTGGGTCATGTCGTCGAGCGCGTTCAGAATTTCGACTGTCGCCGACTCCGTGGCCTGCGTTACGCTGTGGAGCTGGCTCGAGGCCTTCGGAATTTTTCCCGAACTTTCTTCAATCGTGGCCTTGATATGGTCCAGCATCGGCAGCAGGCCGGAAAGGGCATGCACGAACTGTGAGAGCAGGCCGGTTTCGCCGGCGGGCTTGGCCGCCGTCGGGTCCTGCGGCTGTGGGGGTGATGTGGTTGCCATAGATACTCCGGTTTCGTTCTCAGGAAGCTTTGATTTCAGTGGCCTTCAGGATCAAGTCGATCTTGTCCTTCAGCCCCTGCGCGGTGAAGGGCTTGACGATGTAGTTGTTCACGCGGACTTTCATTGCGTCGATGACGTCCTCTTTGTTGCCCCGGGTAGTGACCATGAGGATAGGCATGCCGGAGAACTGCGGTGTTGCCCGGACCCACCGGGTCAATTCGAGGCCGTTCATCTCGGGCATATTCCAATCGGTGATAAGGAAGTCCGCGCCTTCCGACAGGAGCTTTGCCATCGCATCCTTGCCGTCCGCCGCTTCCAGGATGTTGTTAAAACCGATGGTTTTGAGTGTATTCAGGACAATCCGGCGCATCGTCAGCGAATCGTCGACCACCAGGAACTTCAGAGAAGCCATAGGTACCCCGCAAATAAGGAATTGACAATGTTCATTCGGTCCAGGTCAGGTATTTTGCCACCTCGTATTGGATCTTTTCCAGACTGAAGGGCTTCACCACATAGGATTCGATGCCCAGCTTCGACCCCGTTTCCTTGCTGACGGTATCGTTCAGCGACGAGAGGATAATGACCGGCAGATCGCGGTACTGGGGGTTCTCCCGGAGCGAGCGGATGAGCTCGAAGCCATCCATGTTCGGCATGTTGAGGTCCGTGATGATGAGGTCCACATTCTCTGATGGGAGCTTTTCCAGCGCGTCCATCCCGTCGCAGGCCGTCACCACCTTGAACCCCTGCATGCTCAGCGACACGGAAATGAATTTCCTGACTGTGGCTGAGTCGTCGACCACAAGCACATTCTTCTCCATATGCCCTTACTCCTTCTTGTAGGCTACGGTCTTGGGGAAGTTCACCAGCTTAAACGCGGTGGAGATCCCGTGGAGAGACTCCGCGTAGCCGATGAAGAGAAAACCGCCACGGCGCAAGCTATCAAAGAGATTGGATACCACCTGGACCTTCGACCGGGAGTCGAAGTAGATCAGGACATTACAGCAGAAGATCACGTCGAAATTCATCATCGCCTTCATGCGCCGCGAGTCGTACAGGTTCAGGTGTTCGAACCGGACCAGGCGCTTGACGTCTTCCCGGACATGGTAGCGGGAATCCTCCATGGTGAAGTACTTGTCGAGGTAGTACTTCTGCATGTTGCGGATCGAGTAGTCGCGGTAGACGCCTTTGCGTGCGGCTTCGATGACGGTCTGATTGATGTCGGTCCCGACGATCTCGAGCTCCAGCCCCGTATGGCGGGGCCTGATCCGTTCGAGGAAGAGCATGGCCAGGGTATAGGCTTCCTCTCCGGACGAGCTGGCTGCGCTCCAGATTCGGATTTTTCCACTCTGGCCTCCCCGCGAAGCAAGCAGAGACGGGACGAGGGTGTTTTCGAACGCTTCGAATTGCGGCTCGTTTCTGAAGAAGAAGGTCTCATTGATCGTGATGGCATCATAGAAATGCCGCAGTTCCTCCGTCCGCCGGCGGCCGTATTTCAGCTGCTGGAGGTACCCTTCGAAATCGGGGATGTTCAGCGTCTGAAGCCGTTTCCCGAGCCGCCCTTCCAGGAGATATTTCTTATTGTCGGGGAAATAGATCCCGCACTGCTCGTAGATGAATTCCCGGAGCAGGCCGTACGTCTCGTCCCCCATCTTGGGGGGCGCGGCGGCGACAGGCCGCGCCAGCAGAGGCGATGTCATGGTCACGATTCACGCCCCCCCGGCAGAGTTTCCTCTGCCTCCTGGCCGGCGGCGAGATGGGGATAGCCGCGCGCCTCCAGGATGCGGATGGCGACATCGCGGACCATCACGTCGTCGTCCTGCAGGAAGCGGGCAATGAACTCGGGCGCCCGTGGGTCTGCGATGGCGGCGATGATCTCGATCACGTGGACGCGCAGCCAGGGATCGGGATCGTTCATGATGGCATCCAGGAATTCGACAGCGTTGTCGCCGTCGATGCGGAAGAGAAGGTCGACAATGGCGGCGCGCGTTTCTTCGTCGGCGGTCGACCACCGGTCTGCGATGAGAATGAACGTCCTCTCGAGCTGCCGGATCTGCATCTCCGTGACCGCCGATTTCATGATGCTTCGTGTCAGATCGAAGCTGAGGCGTCCCAGCAGCACGATGATCCCCTTCACGGAGCGGGCGCGGTGCTGCTCGAGGTGCTGGAGGGCGGCAGCGAAGGCATCGGTGCGGGACGGCAGGAATTTGAGCAGGAGGCCGTCGAGTTCCGCAGACGATCCGAAGGCGCGCATCAGGGCCGTGGAGATATCGAACCCGGGAAGGGTCATGAGCACCCGTGCGGCGCTGAGGCGCACTTCCGGCTCGGGGTCCCGCAGGGCCTCGAGGAAATCCGCCCTGAATTCAGGGGGGAAGTCCAGCGGCCGATCGGAGCGCCCGGCGATGAGGACAAGGGCGTGCAGAAGGGCCGAGCGCAGGCGGCCTTTCAGGCGCCCCATGCTTTGCAGGAGCACGGGTGAGATTCGTTCCGTGCCTACGATCCCGAGGGCCTCGATCAGGGTGAAGAGGACGACCGGGTCTTGGACCTCCGCGCCAACGGCTTCCTGGAGCCGATGGACGAGAAATTCTGTTGAGGCCGGGTCCCCGATCTTGCCCAGGGCCTCCGCAACGACGCCCCGGGATAACGGGCTGCGGTCATACGTCTCACAGAGCGCCTGGATAGCGGCTCCGGCTTTCATGTTGCCGAGCGCTTCCACAGTGGAGACCACGACATTCTCGTCGGGGTCGGACAGCAAGGGCTCCATTTCGGAAGCCGGGCCCGGGTCACCGATCAGTCCGAGAATATCCACAGCGAACTTCCGGATATCCTGGCTCCGGTCATGCAGGTGCGGCAGGATTGCAGGGATCGACGTCGTGCCCAGCTTGATCAGGAGTTCGGCGGCCAGATTCCTGACGACGATATCCTCGTCGCCGATGTATTCCACGATCGCGCGGGCAACGTTGATGCCGCCCACGCTGCAGAGCGATCGGAACGCCGCGTCCCGGACCCCCTTGCTTTCGTCCTGGAGCGCAGCCGCAAGAGCTGTCACAGCGGCAAGCCCTCCCGCAGACGCAAGGGTCTCCGCCGCGTGGCGCCGAACATCGGGCTCGCGGTCAGCCAGCAGGCCTGCAATAAGTTGCCGTGTCTCATCCTTCATAGAAGCCTCGTTGTTTGGGCGGCCCGGGTTAGAGGCCGGCAGCCGCGATCTGGCCTTCGCTTTCCGAGAAGATCACACCGGCCACTGCAGCATCGGTCAGTTTTCGTGCGCCGTTAATCTCAATGAAGACGTTTTCGTGGACTGTCTCGTGCACCTTGAGCTTCGCGTTCGCGGTCTGTAGCAGCGCCGCGTCCAGGGCGGCTTTCTCCTTCCTGAGCACCTCGAGGGCGCCCGGCAGGAGCCGCTGAGCCTCCTGAAGCCGGGCCAGCGTCTGTTCGCGGTCCGCCGGGAGGGAACCCGTGTCGATCTTTAGCCGCACCAGGCGGTAGATCGCCTCCTTCACATCGCGAAGGTTCTTCTCGGCCTGGCGCTGCTCCTTCTCGATGACATTCAGCCGCTCGTTGAGTTTCCCCCGGCCGCCGATACGCACCTTCGCCTGAGATCCCTGCGATCTGCCGAGGGATCCGGCATCGATGAGCTCCTCCGCTTCGAGTATCCCTCCCATGATCACCGCCGAGGGGGCAAGGATGCTCTTGCCCGCCCGGACCATCCCGTTCACCGATTCGCGCTCGATGCGGACGTCCCGTCCCGCGGTGATGGACTGGTTGAGGATATGGCCGACTGCGACGGAACCCCGGGCGGTAATCCTGCCCGTCCCGCGGCCCAGGAAGCCTTTTGCGATCCTGACATCCCCTCCTGCCTCGATCACCACATCTCCCACATCACCCATGATCTCCAGATCTCCTCCGACCGTGATATGGAGTTCGGACTTGACGTCGCCGTGCACTACGGCGGAACCCACGAACACCAGGTCACCCGTCGTATAATCCATGTCGTGGGACACCACGACGGTTTCCCAGACATCGACCGTCCCGTTCTCCTCCACAACTGCGTGGCCGTTCCGTGCCGCGAGGAAGAGCGAAGGGTCGGCGGGGGATCGTTCCACACCCGGACCCGGGACGAGTGGAGCTTCGGTGCCCGGACCTGCCGGAATCACAGACCCATCGGCGGACACCCCGTCGGTTCCCGCCTCGGGCGCATGGACGCGGGCCACCGGCTCTCCGCGGTGCACGTTGCACAGGGGCATGACCTGCCGCCCCGCAGGGCGAGCCGGCGCGACCAGGGGCTCGATCCATCCGTTATGTCCGGGAACAGGCTCTCTCTCTTGTGCAGAGGGGACCCCTCCCGGGGTTTGGAGCCCGCCGCCGACGGATTCTTTTGGGAGGTCTTGCGAGTGCATGGCGATTTACCCGCGCCGCTTTCTGATCATTTCCAGTTGCGGTTTCATCTGAGTTTCGTAGCATTCCGGACAGATCCCGTGCGAGAACTGCGCGTCTGTCCGCTTCATGAAATACGACTCTACCGCTTCCCAGGCCTCGGACCCCGTATGGATGCGCTTGCACCGGGGGCAGATCGGAAGCAACCCTTCCAGCCGGTTCATGTGGGTCTGCAGAGCAAGGATACGCTCCGCCACGCGAAGCCGGACAGTCAGTTCCACGATATCGCACGGCTTTGTGACAAAATCATCCGCCCCCGAATTCATGCCGTCGAGGTAGCCCACCTTCCGGTCGAGGGCGGTCAGGATGATGATGTACGTGTAGAAGGAAGCCGCCGCACCCCGCACGCGTCTGCACAATTCCAGACCGTCCAGGTTGGGCATGATCCAGTCGGTGATCAGCAGTTCCGGCTTCAGTTCCTGGAACGCATCCCATGCCNNTGGCGCCGTCGACGACGTCGTGCACTTCATGGCCGAGACGCAGCAGCTGGGCGGCAAGAATCTGCCTCGAGGTCGCGTCATCTTCCGCAAGCAGAATTCTCATGATCGAACCTCAGGTTCATTTTCCGCCAATCCGCACAACTCCGCCCGGACGAGATTGAATTCCTCTTCGAGCTTGCCGACGGTACTGGCCGCGCCGGTGATCGGCTCGGTCCGTGACAGGGACTGCAGGTGCCTGGCGGCGGACATGAGGCGGGCAGCCCCGATATTGCCGCTGATCCCCGTGAGCGAGTGTACCACGGCGTGGAATGTCTCACGGTCGTCGCGCCCGGCTGCATCACGGAGCTTGGCCAGGCGGTCGGGCACCTCGGTGAGGAAATTTCTCACAAGCTGGCCGAACAGTTCCGGTGCATGGCGCGCGCTCAGGCTCTTGAGCTCGTCGATCCGTCCCAGGTCGAGGACCACCGCCGCGTTCTCCCTGGCTTTCTTCTCTGCTTTTTTCTCCCCGATCCATCGCGACAGGCAGAAGGCAAGGTCATCCAGCAGAACAGGCTTGGAAATGAAATCGTCCATCCCTACCGTCTCGCACTGCGCTTTTTCCTCGGCCAGGGCACTGGCGGTCATGGCCACGATGGGAACGTGACGGGCGCTTTCCCGCTCTCCTTCCCTGATGGCCCGTGTCGCGTCCATCCCGTCCATGACCGGCATCTGGCAGTCCATGAACACGATGTCGTACTGTCTCCGCTTGATTGCCTCGAGGGCTTCAGCGCCATTGACGGCGAAATCCGGTTTCTGGCCGAGGCGTTCCAGCATCACCGAAGCCACCAGGCGGTTGCTCTCATTGTCCTCGACCACAAGAACGTTCGCGCGTGGCCATGCCGCCTGGCCAGCGAGGTCTTTCCCGGTCTCCCGCGCCGGTGTTCGGGCAGGGGCCGCGGCAAGGTCGCCGGAGGAGAGGGCCAGCGCCGCAGTGAACCAGAACGTGCTTCCTTTCCCCGGCTTGCTGTCAACGCCGATGGTTCCCCCCATCATCTCGGTGAGCTGCTTCGAGATCGTCAGGCCCAAACCGGTCCCTCCGTACTTTCTGGTCGCGGAGCCGTCCACCTGCGAGAAGGGCTGGAAAAGCACGGCGAGCATATCGGGGGCGATGCCGATGCCCGTGTCGATGACCTTGGTGCGGAGAACCACGTGATTGCCGAGGGTTGCTTCAAGGGAGACCGAGATGGTCACGCTGCCGCGTTCAGTGAATTTTATCGCATTGCCGACGAGGTTGTTCAGGATCTGGGAGATTCTCACCGGGTCCCCGTCGAGAGATTCCGGAATATCGTCGCCGACCGCCGCCTCGAGGCGCAGTCCCCTTTCCCGCGCCTTGGGGGCGAGGAGGTGGATCGTCTGCTGCACGACGTCCCTGAGGGAGAACCCCCTGCGCTCGAGGCTCAGCTTCCCGGCCTCAATCTTGGAGAAGTCCAGGATGTCGT
>PMBF01000054.1 GCA_003152875.1 Ignavibacteriota bacterium
CACCATCATCCGTGCTTGTCCCGATATGATGGACGGTCACCGGCGGGATGATCCTCCCTTTCCACCGGATTGAAAAATGATCCACCGGCACTCCCGGCGCGGGAGAGCCCATACCAAAGTTGAAGTCCACCATGGAATCGATGCGCGTGAGGACAGGTGTGCCTGACAGATTCATGTTGTCGAAATACTCACCTGTCACGCCGGTCTTGTTCATTCCATCAATGTTCCCGAAGTACTTTGACTCGATCGGCCGCAGCGCCGCGCCGCTGATGCCGCAGCCCATGGAATATGCGACTTTGATGCCGAGAGCATTCGCCTTCGCCACGATCCCTTCGAGAGGGCCGACATGCACATTGGGCCAGCCGCTGTAGATCCCCAGTTGAGATTCCGCCGCATTGGGACCGATCACGGCGACTGATTTCACTTTCTCCTTGCTCAATGGCAATATCCCGTTGTTCTTCAGGAGCACAATCGATTTGCGGGCAACTTCAAGGGCCAGGTCACGATGTTCCTTGCAGTCAAGACGATCCCTCGCTATCGTGCTATATGGCACCATTTCCGGCGGGTCGAATTCGCCCAGCCTGAACCGTGCAGACAGCACTCTTTCCAACGCGCGATCGAGGTCTTGTACTTCCAAAAGACCCTTGGCGAGAGCTTCCGGAAGGTCCCGGCGATACTCCGATCCACAGTCCAGATCGCATCCCGCAAGGACACTCCTTGCCGCAGCTTCAGGACCGGTCTTGAAGAAGTGGTGTCCGTCCACCATGTCATTCACGGCGCCGCAATCCGACACGACATATCCTTCGAAACCCCAGTCGCGCCGGAGCAAGTCTCCGAGCAAGTACGGATTTGCGTTGCACGGAACATGATTGACCTCGTTGTAGGCGCCCATGATGGAGTAGGCTTTGCCTTCGACAATTGCCTGACGAAACGCCGGCAAATAGTACTCCCACATACTGCGCATATCAACATCAGACGATCCCGTATGGCGGCGTTCCTCCTCATTGTTCGCCATGAAGTGCTTGGGAGTGGAAACGGTCTTCAGATAATACGGGTCATTCCCCTGCATTCCTTTGACAAAGGACACTGCCATCCTCGAAAGGAGGTACGGATCTTCACTATAGGACTCCTCATTCCGGCCCCAACGCGGGTCACGTGCAATGTTGATCGTGGGACTCCAGTACGTTAGTCCTTTCCCTTCAGCGACATTCAGCGCGCGCGCTTCGTCAGATATTGCCGTACTCACGCGATAGAGGAGATCAGGATCCCATGTTGAACCCATCGCAACAGCTTGCGGGAAGGAAGTGGCGTTATTGCCAACTACTCCGTGCAACGCTTCGCTCCAGTAGTTGTACTTCTCAATTCCGAGTCGGGGAATTGAATCCGATTCGTTCGTCAATTGCCTGATCTTCTCGTCAACGGTCATCAGACTTATCAGATCAGCGAGTCTCTCCTTATAGGAGTGCGAATCGCACACATTGACAATCACGGAACTGCTTGCCGAATCCTTCGCGGGTCCCCTGGCGGAAAGGACCAACATATAGTAGCCAGGACGGGGGAATGATACTTCCGTAACAGGACTGGAGGCATCCTTGAATCTGACGCGGGGATTCTGGGGGCACGCCCATCCTGCTTTTGCCGTGGGTGAAGACACACTGCCATTGAGTTGTGCAGAGTGCGTCTTTCCCCAGTTTATGATTTGATTGCTGCCGGCACTCACCTTGCCCGATTGTGCAAAGGAATACGTCGTCAGCAGCAGGAGGACGGCGATTCCGCGCATGGCTACGGTGCTGTTCTTTTCCATGTGGTTCTCCATCAGAGGCCTTCCCTGGGCGTGCGCATGAGTTCAAGATACGTAAACTCGAGCATCCCCAAAAGAGAAATCGCCCCGCCAATCCTATACGCTTCTCAATTTTCAGTCAAAAAGTACCCACTCGATCGGGAGAAGACCCTCAATAAGCATGGTGCCGGGAATCTATAAGTGAGATTGCGAGCATGTATTCTACAACTTGCCCGCTGCATCTATGTCCCAGGTCCAAATTCCACACAAGACGAGTTGCATTTCGCAGGTTTGGCGGCTTGGGACGTTCTTCAGGCAACAATGTCAGCAGAACCGGCAAATGATTTCGATCGTAAGTGGCCGGTAGCTTCGCCGCTGCAGACGATTGAAGGGCGCAAAGGTCGCCAATTCCGGGTATTTCCTCCCTCAGTTTTCGTACCAAACCAGTCCCGTTACTGAGAAGAGAGGAGAAAAAGGAAGAAAAAAAGGTGTCAATTCGTGAACTTGTCGGAAATATCCCTGGTTCCACGATGTAGAAGGTTTTGAGCAATATCCGCTTGTCGGTCCCGCCCCCTCTCTCTTTGTGGCTATCCGATTCTGCTCAGGAGCTTCCTTTCCGATCATCGGAGCACAGTTGTTCTTCGCTCCACTGTGCCTGCACTCGTGGCCTCTCGTCTCGACACTAGGCCGGTGGGGCTTATCCATCCTTGGGTTGCTGCGTGGTTTCAGTGTATTCCACATGGGTTGTTCCGAAGAGATACCAGGACTTCCATAGTAGCGCAGAAAAACCTATCCATTGGTCCACATCGTTCTTGTCGGAGTGGTCATGAAGACGCGCACGCTTGCAGCTCTCGCATTGGTCTTGGTGAGTTTTCGTTCACCGGTGCAAACCCAATGGGTGCAAACCAATGGGCCTTATAGTGCTAATGTTACCTGCTTTGCGGTCAGCTCCAATGGTGCAGGCGGCACGGCTCTCTTCGTGGGGACTCGTGGCGCCGGCGTCTTCCTTTCCATCAATAACGGCGAGAGTTGGACTTCCATAGGTTACGGATTGCAGAGTTCGAATGTTCTAGCTCTTGCCGTGATCGGCACGACCCTCTTTGCCGCGACTGCCGGCGAGGGCGTCTTCTTTTTCACTCGTAACCAGGGTTGGCTGCCAGTCAGTACCGGATTAACGAGTTCTTATGTTCTTGCTCTTGCCGTAAGCGGCACGAATCTCTTCGCAGGAACTGCTGGCGGTGGGGTCTTTCTTTCCACCAATAGCGGCGCAACCTGGACTCCAGTGGATTCCGGGTTGACTGTTACGTATGCGAATGCTCTTGCCGTGAGCGGCACAAATCTCTTTGCCGGAACATATCGCGGCGGTGTCTTCCATTCCGCCAATAACGGGGAGAGTTGGACTCCTGTCAATTCCGGACTGACGCGTACTGATATTCGGGCTGTTGCGGTCAGTGGCACGAACCTCTTTGCCGGCACTGACGGCGGTGTCTTCCTTTCCACCAATAGGGGTGAGAGTTGGACTCCAGTGAATTCCGGATTGACAAGCCCTACATCTGTTCGGTCTTTTGCGGTAAGCGGTACGGATGTCTTTGCCGGGAGTCCTGGCGGCGGCGTCTTTCTCTCCACCAATAGCGGCGAGAGTTGGTCTCCAGTCAACTCCGGATTGACAAGTTCTGATGTTTTTGCTCTAGCCGAAAGCGGCAAGAGTCTCTTTGCCGGGACTAGCCACGGTGTCTTCCTATCCACCAATAGCGGAGCCAACTGGACTCCAGTCGATCTCGGATTGCCATATACTCATGTTTCTGCTTTTGCCGCAAGCGGTACAAACCTCTATGCGGGGACTTGGGACGGAGTCTTCATGTCCACCAATAGCGGCGCCATGTGGACTCCAACCAGCAATGGCTTGACAAATCCCAATGTGAGTGCTCTTGCTGTGAGCGGCACGAATCTCCTGGCCGGAACTAGAGGCGGCGGGGTCTTCCTTTCTACCAATAACGGAGCCGCTTGGACTCCAGTCACAACCGCAGTATCAAGTCCTACCTATGTTCAGGCGTTTGCTGTGATCGACACGAATCTCTTTGCAGGGACCGATGGCGGCGGCGGTGTCTTTCTCTCTACCGACAACGGCACAAGTTGGACAGCGGCCAATGACGGCTTGACGGACACTCACATTCAGGCTCTTGCTGTCAGTGGGTCGAATCTGTTTGCCGGGACGTATGGCGGCGGCGTCTTCCATTCTACCAATTATGGCGCAAGCTGGGTTTCGGCAAATGTTGGCTTGCCAAGGGCTAATTATGACACTACCCAATATGCTTCCATTGCATTTCTTGCTGTGATCGGTACGAACCTCGTTGCAGCGACTTCAAATACCAGTTACAACGGCGGTTCCCCGACTTATTATGGTGGCATCTTCCTTTCCACCAATAGCGGCGCCAATTGGACTCATGTCAGGAACGAACTTCCAACTACTCCTATACTGGCTCTTGTAGCGAGTGGCACGAATCTCTTCGCTGGGACCGATGGCGCGGTATTCCTTTCCACCAATAGCGGCGCCAATTGGACTCCAGCCAGTAATGGATTCCCCAGTTCTGATGTTGGGGTTCTTGCCGTGAGCGGCACAAACCTCTTTGGAACGACTGATGGCGCCGTTTGGAGGAGGCCTCTGTCGGAGATGATTACTGGAGTTGATGTGTCTCCGAGTGAAATACCGAAAGGGTTCACCCTTGAACAGAACTACCCCAATCCATTCAACCCTTCAACAACAATCCAGTACGCTTTGCCGCACCGAACTCACGTCGCACTCACAGTCTACAATACCCTCGGCCAGCAAGTCGCAGAACTCATCAACGGTGAGATGGATGCAGGCCATCACGAGGTCAGGTTCGACGGTTCCCGACTTGCGAGCGGCGTGTACTTCTATCGCATTCAAGCCGGGGCATTCATCGGGGTGAAGAGATTGGCCTTGGTTCGCTAGCCTGGCACCTGCGAGGACAACCATTCCGATCCTTGTTTTGAGCCTGGGATTTTGCTATTTTTAACCAGCGCAATGTGAATCGTCCAACATTCGGGAAATGGATGATTGTGCAATTGCCCCTTCCTCTTTGCCAGGCTACCCGGATGGCCGGATGAGGAAGAAGGGGAGTTTCGTTCTCAATGGCGGGCATGTGGGAGTGCGACAAAACTGCTAACAGATTGCTAACAGTTGGCCATCTAAAGCATAGCACTCTCTCACGTATCTGCCCGAAATGTGCCGAAAATGAGGCCGGGCGCGTAGCTCAGGGGTAGAGCATCTGCCTTTTAAGCAGAGGGTCGGTGGTTCGAGCCCACCCGCGCTCACGATTGAACAAGTTGAGTCTATTGCGGTTGGATGAACAGGGAAGTAGTTTTGACCTGTAAAGGAGGAGAGGCGACTTAAGCGTAGGTAAGAGTTCAAATTGCACCTGAATGAGAGCACTGAGCCCTTGGAGAACCTGAGGGCTCTCTGTTTAGTTAGCCGCGGGTTCTGAAGTACCGACCGGCTTCGCCACACATCGGCCGGTTCCACAAATCCCATGCGGACACGGCATCGTGCAGTTCTGCAGTGGTCCTGGTTGTTCTTTTCCACTCACCCGAAGGTTCACAGAGACGAATCTCCCCCCGAATCTTGACCTTGGCGGGTTTTCTTGCGATATTATGACCGACCAGTCACAATACGACTTATCGGTCACGTCCATTGGGTATCACGCTATGAAAACCGGGATTGCCCACCGCGGGGTGCGCACACGCAGGGAGCGGGAACGGAATGCCCGGCGGCAGGCAATCCTTCAGGCGGCGCGCGAGGTCTTTGCCCGGAGCGGCTATCATGAAACCACGCTGGAGGAGATCGCCCGGGAGGCGGAATTCGGCAAGGGGACCATCTACAACTACTTCTCCAGCAAGGAGGAGCTGTTCGATGGCATTCTGCTGACGTTGATGGATGAGATCGAAGCAATGGCCCGGGCGGCCGTGGCCAGGCCTGGAGGCGCCCGCGTGAAATACATGCAATATGCGCTCTCTCTTCTCTCGTACATCAGCCAGCATTCGCGGCTGTTTCGGCTGGTCATGCTCGAGCTGATCCGCCAGGACGCTGGCGGCTATCAGAAGAACATGGAGCGCATACGCGAACGGGCCGAGCAAACCTGGCGGATCCTGGCCTCTCCTCTTGACGAGGAGATCCGGCGGGCGAACCGCCGCATTCCCGACGCCGTCAACCTCGCGGCGATGTTCGACAGCATGTTGAAAGCTTCCGCGATGCACAGAGCCGGTGCCTACCGCACGCTCGATGCCTCGGCCGTCGAAGGTACGGCAGCCACCATCGTGGCCCTCTTCTTCGACGGCGTTCACGGATCTTCAGTGAAGGAATGACGTATGAGACGACCGCTGGCTCTCTCCCGATTCACAGTGTTTGCCACACTCCTTGCTCTGCAGCTTTTCCCGGACCTTGCCACCGCGCAGGACAGTGCGCGGGTGCCGCTCGTGCTCACGCTCGACCGGGCGATTGGGATTGCGCTCGAACAGAACCGCGACGTCCTGATTGCGGACCAGGAGAGGTACAGGGCGGACGCTCGCATCACCGAGGCGCGCGCAGGCGCTCTCCCTCAGCTCACGGCAAGCGGACAGTACCTCCGCAATATCAAAGTGCCGGTCCTCTTCCTTCCCCCCAACTCGCCGATCAACCCGAGCAACTCCACCGCGGCGTTCGAGATCGGCTCCCGGAACTCCTACCAGGCTGGGGTGCAGCTCACCCAGGTCCTGTACAGTCCTGCGCTGGGCTCGGCTCTCGACATTGCCCGAGCCTACCACGAATACTCAGATGAGGGCTACCGCGCAACCTCCGATGATGTGAGGTTTCAGGTGCAGCAGGCCTTTTACGGGGTCCTCCTCGCCAAGAAGCTTGTCGACGCCAACCGCCAGGGGGAGGAAGTAGTCAGAGCGAATCTGGACAATGTGCGGGCGCAGTACAAAAACGGCGTCGCGGCTGAATTCGATTTGCTGCGGGCGGAGGTGCAGCTTGCAAACACTGAGCCGTTGCTGATTTCGGCCGAGAACAACCTCCAGCTGGCAGCCAACGGCCTCAAGAACCTGCTCTCTCTCCCCCAGGAGACCGATATCCGGGTTGAGGGAGAATTCGCATTCCAGGAGGTCGACGGAGCCACGCTCACCACGGCGCGCAAGAGCGCTCTGGGCGCCAATCCCACGCTGACGCAGCTCGCCCTGCAGGAGAGAATGCTGGACCTGAACGTCTCCATCGAACGGGCAGGCTTTTATCCATCCCTGGCGCTCATCGGCTCATACGCCTGGCAATCACAGGACAACACGTTCCAGGTCAGGAACTACAACTGGGCGAACTCCGTGAGTGTGGGGCTGAACCTGTCCTTCTCTCTTTTCGATGGATTCCGAACGACTGCCAGGGTTGACCAGGCGTCGGTGGACCTCCAGAAAATCCGGTACACCAGGCTGAAGGCCGAAGAGGGGCTGAAGATCCAGATCCAGTCGGCCGAGCTCAAGATGGCAGAGGCGAAGAAGCGGATCGAGGGACAGGAGAAAAACATTGCCCAGGCGGAAAAAGCGGTCCGCATCGCGCAGACGAGATTCAAGAGCGGAGTCGGGACGCAGCTTGAACTCCTCGACACTCAGGTAGCGATGACACGGGTGCAAACGAACTATGCGCTGGCCATCTACGACCACTTGATTGCCAGGGCCGAATGGCGGCGCGCGACAGGCACTTCACAGTAGCGCCTGCGCCCCCGTCGTCATACGCCGGCGGCGCCTCCGGGGCATGTGTGCGGGACCGGCACTGGACTCTGCGGTGGAAATCACTCCGATCACAGCATCGACTCAGGACATCATCCATGACCATTCATCATTCGTCCTTGCCCCCGGCGGGCGCTCCGCTTCTCTTCCTTGTCCTTCTGCAGCTCACCGGATGTGGGGCACCTGGGAAACCTCCCTCGGATGCGCGGCCGGAGACGGGTCTCGAAATCCCGGTCCAGGTGGGGGTGGCGGCCACGACCGACCTTTCGGTAACGAAGACCTATTCCGCGACGCTTGAAGGGGAAGAGCAGGCCAACATCGTTGCCAAGGTCTCGGAGCGGATCACCGGGCTTCGGGCGTCTGTCGGGGCCGCGGTAGCCGCCGGCCAGGTGGTGGTTGTCCTGGACAAGAGCGGGGCGGCCTCCCAGTACTTCCAGGCAGAGGCGGCCTACAAAAACGCCGAGAAGACGCTCCAGCGGATGAAGTCGCTCTTCGACGAGGGGGCTGTCTCCCAGCAGACCCTGGACGGGTCTCAGACCGCATTCGACGTGGCGAGGGCGAATTTTGACGCTGCGCGGGGCACTGTGGAACTCACCACACCCATCGCGGGGGTGGTGACGGCAGTGAACGCCAGCGTGGGTGACCTTACGGTGCCCGGCGCGGCGCTGATGACCATCGCGAGGATCAATCGCATGAAGGCCATCTTCAACATGACCGAGGAGGACATGGTGCACCTGGCACCCGGTCAGGCAGTGTCTGTCTATTCGGAGGCCAGGCCCGACCAGGCTGTCGAGGGGAGGATTATCCAGCTCTCCCGGTCGGCCGACGTCGGTTCCCGCACCTTCGAGGTGAAGGCCCTGTTTCCGAATGCCGTCGGCGGCTGGTTCAAGCCAGGCATGTTTTGCAAGGTCCGGCTCGAGGTCTCCGCGCGCGCAGGTGCCCTGGTCGTTCCGACCTCCGCGGTACAGAGCGCCGGCGCCGGCAGCCGCGTGTTTGTGGTGAGAAACGGGCGTGCGTTCCTGCGCTCCGTGCGCGCCGGCGTGGCCACCGACAAGAGCACGGAGATCCTGGAGGGAATCGCCCCGAACGATACGGTGGCGACTGTGGGTGTAAACAACCTGAGAGACAGCGCCGCCGTGAGCGTGGTGCCCAACTGATAGCCGGATGATACGATCGGGGCCCTTCGTGCCGCACAGGATATGGGAAGCGGCTCGGGGTCCTGCCTTCCGCATGAAACGAACTGGATAGCCGATGAAACTTGCCGATGTCTCGATCCAGCGTCCCGTCTTTGCCACGATGATGGTCATGGCGCTTGTGGTGCTGGGGCTGTTTTCCTACGTGAAGCTGAATATCGACCAGTATCCCGACGTCGATATTCCCTATGTGACCGCGACGACGGTCCTGCCGGGTGCCGGTCCCGAGCAAATCGAGTCGGATGTCACCAAGAAGATCGAGGACGCGGTGAATCTGGTCGCAGGCATCGACCATATCCAGTCGATCTCGCAGGAAGGGATCTCGATCGTCATCATCCAGTTCAAGCTGGAGATCGAGGGACGCCAAGCGGCGCAGGAGGTCAGAGAAAAGATCGCCGCAGTCAGGGCAAACCTCCCGGCCGATATCAAGGACCCGGTCATCCAGCGGTACGATCCGGCAAGCCAGCCGATCATGACGCTGACGGTTTCGGGCGAGCGATCTGGGAAGGAAATCACCACCTACACCAAGGACGTGATCAAGCCGCGGCTCGAAAACGTTCCGGGTGTGGGGTCGGTTGACCTCGTGGGGGGCGATGAACGGGAGATCCAGATCGACGTGGACGCCGGCAGGCTTCAGGCCTACGGCCTGTCCATCCAGGACGTCATTCAGGGGGTCTCGGCGGCGAACGTCGAGATCCCGGCGGGCAATCTTATTCAGGGGCCGCGGGAGCTGCTCCTGCGGACGATGGGCAAGTATACGACCGTCGCCGACTTCGCCAAAGTGGTGGTGGCCACCCCCGGGGGGAGAGTCGTGCACCTGTCCGACCTGGCCTCGGTGGTGGACGGCGCGAAGGAGCGGACAAGCTTGACGCGCGTGGATGGGAAGCGCGCGGTCGGGCTCAACATCCTGCGGCAGTCGGGAAGCAACACCGTCAGGGTGGCCGACGCTCTGAAGCAGCAGCTTGAACGCGTGGGCGCCGCGCTGCCGGCAGACCTCCACATCATGGTGGCACGCGACAACAGCACATTCATCCGCGATTCGGTCCACGATGTCATTTTCGACATCATTTACGGCGGTCTTCTGGCGGTGATCGTGGTGTACCTGTTTCTGGCGAACCTGAGGCCTACGATCATCAGCGCGCTGGCTCTTCCCACGTCGATCATTGCCAGCTTCATCATCATGTATGCGCTCAATTTCACGCTGAATGTGATGTCGCTGATGGCCCTCTCGCTTGCCGTCGGCCTTCTGATCGACGACGCGATTGTCGTGATCGAGAACATCTACAGGCACATGCACGAGGGGTCGACCCCGATGGAAGCGGCGAAAGCCGCGACAAGCGAGATCGGACTGGCGGTCATGGCCACGACGTTCACGATCGTGGCTGTCTTCGTGCCGGTCGCCTTCATGCCGGGCATCGTCGGACGCTTCTTCTACCAGTTCGGCATCACGGTCTCCGTGTCGGTGCTCGTCTCGCTGTTCGTGGCGTTCACGCTCACGCCGATGCTCGCTTCGCGCTGGCTTCGCAAGGAAGACGAGGAACTCACGAACAGCGGCGGGCTGCTTCGCCGGGGGTTGTATCATTTCAACCATATCTTCGACATCATGAGCCGCCGGTACCAGCGGGCGATCAGCTGGTCGCTGGCGCACCGGAAGACCATCGTGCTGGGAGCAGTGGTGATCTTCCTCTTGAGCTTCTTCCTGATGCGGTTCCTTGGCAGCTCCTTCTTCCCGAACAGCGACCAGAGCGAGTTCAACATCACGGTCAACGCTTCGCCCGGCAGCTCGCTTGCCCAGACGGCCGACGTGTGTGCCCGGATCGAAACCGCGCTTCGGAAGCATCCTGAGGTGACGACGATCCTGACCACCATCGGCGCAGGCAACGACCCGGTGACCCGCGGCAATATCCTGGTCAAACTGGTCAAGAAGCGCGAACGGACCAAGGGGGTCGATGCGTTGATGGACGAGGCGCGGGCGGAGCTGCGCAAGGTTGCGGGCGCCAATCTGGGATTCCAGACGCAGGGGGGGCCGGGAGGTCAGGGGAAGACGCTGATCATGAGCGCCCGCGGCGAGGACATGACCGAGCTGCAGCGTGTAGCCGGCGCCGTCGAACAGATCGTCAGGACTACCCGTGGAGCCGTCGATGTGGAGAACAGCCTTGAGACCTCGAAGCCGGAAGTGCGCATCAACATTGATCGCGACAAAGCATCGGATCTGGGCATCAACGTCGGCCTGATCGCCACCACTGTGCGCGCGATGGTCGACGGCTATGTGGCCACGCAGTATCAGGAGGGGGGCGAGCAATACGATGTCCGGGTGCAGCTGCAGCGCAACGATAGGACGTCATTGCAGGATATCGACAACCTGACCGTCAAGAGCACGAAGGACCTGCCCGCGAAGCGGAAGCTGCTGATCCCCATAAGCGACGTGGCGGCGGTCAGCCAGGGGTCAGGCCCATCGAAGATCAACCGGTTCGACCGGCAGCGGGAGATCCGCATCGACGCCAATCTCTCGGGGCGGCTGTTGGGCGAGGTGCTGGGCGACGTCGAGGCCCGGACCGCCCGGCTGCAGCTGCAGCCGGGCTACAGCGTGCGTGTGACGGGACAGGGGGAAATGCAGGCGGAGTCCTTTGGGAACATCCTTCTGTCGCTCGCTCTGGCTGTAGTCTTCGTCTATATCGTGCTGGCGGCCCAATTCGAGAGCTTCAGCTATCCCTTTGCGATCATGCTTGCCCTTCCGATGTCGCTCATTGGGGCTGTGTTTGCGCTCCTGGTGTGCGGCAGCGCGCTCTCGGTCATCTCCATGATCGGCATCATCATGTTGATGGGATTGGTGACGAAGAACGGCATCCTGCTGGTCGACTACGCAAACGTTTTGCGGGACCGTGGAATGGCGAGGACCGAGGCCCTGGTCCTGGCGGGTTCAACCCGTCTGCGGCCGATCCTGATGACGACTTTCGCAATGATCTTCGGGATGTTGCCGGTGGCGCTCGGGCTGGGTGAGGGGAGCGAGTTCCGGTCCCCCATGGGGCAGGCCGTGATCGGCGGGTTGATCACCTCGACGCTGCTCACGTTGTTCATCGTGCCGGTGGTCTACTCGATCATTGATGACCTTGGGACACGGAAGGGGGGCGCAGGTGGACGCCTGGCCCGTTTGACAGCGCGGTTCAGGAAGCGGAGGCAGGGGACGGTTCTGGAAACCGTGCCCTAGCGGGAGATCAGGCCTGAGGCAGTGTCGGGGGGAGGGGGGCCGGAAAAACGGTGGGAAATCGATCAGATCCGGAGGACCGCCTATGAAGATCGTATTCATCGTGTGCAACGAAGTGTACAGTCACCGGGTCATGGACCTGTTGGCCAAGAACAAGATCGACTACTACACGCGGTGGGAGGAGGTGGCCGGGAAGGGGCACGGCACCGAACCCCACCTGGGAACGCGCAGTTTCCCGGGGTTGAATACCGTGCTGATGATTGCCATTGAGGATGAGTCGATCCTGGGTTGCCTGACCACCAACATCCGCGAAGCGAATAGTGAAATCGTCCGGCCGGGAGACAGAATCAGGATGTTCCAGATCCCGCTGGACAGCATTCTCTGAAAATGGATTCGGGAGTTGGGCGGCCAGGAGGTATGCATCATTTCAGGTTGAGCACGATCCGTTAATGCATTATAATATAGCCGTTTAAGTGATTTCTCTAAAGATCTTTCTTCTCGCTTCTCCGCCCCATCTGAACCNNGGGTTAATCTTGCCGAACGATCCCTCCCTGCGTCCGCAGTATTGGGGGTGAGGAGCGCCCATTGTGAGGCCAACCGGATTTCTGCGGCCGGGTTCTGTCGACCTCGCAGGTGCGGATCACTCTTCTCACTCGTCCATATCGGTGAAGTGGCCACTCCCAGGGCCTGTGTGGGTATGCATCATGGCGAATTCCTCACTCTGGGGCATTGAGAGGGAAGAACCCGGCCAAGAAATCCCTTGACCCTCAGGTCATCCTTCGTTACCATGAACCCGGTTGGGATAGCCCGTCACCCGCATTTCCGCCATTTCCTGGCACCATTCCTTCACCGAAGGAGACCTTTCATGACCCGAACCGCAGGCATTCTGCTGAGTGTCTTCTGCCTCGCACTGCAGGTCAGCGCGCAGCAGAAGGACGACAAGGGCTGCAATGATCACGCGCTCTTCACCCGCATGCCGGACTACTGGATCCGAAGCTGCGCTGAGAAACAGTTCGATGCCTACAGCTTCAGCGTGGGTCAACGAAAGACGGAGCAGGTGGAAGGCCACTACTGGCGCATTGCGTACTACCCACAGGCCACCCTCGTTTCCAAACCCAGCGAGCTCCAGATCCTGCGCAACTACGAGAACGCAGTCAAGAAGCTTGGCGGCACGGTTCTCTCCTCAGAGAAGTCTAAGGAGACCATGCGGCTGGCGAAAGATGGGAAAGAGATATGGATCGAAGTCTCGACCGAGTTCACCGGCAAATACAGCCTGATCATCGTTGAGAAGAGCGGCATGGCCCAGGACATTGTGGCAAATGCCGGCGCGTTTTCCAATGATCTGAAGACTACCGGCCATTCCGCTGTCTACGGCATCTACTTCGATACGGGAAAGTCGGACATCAAGGCCGAATCGGACCAGGCGATCGGTGAGATCGCCAAACTCCTGAAAGGTGAGGCCTCCTTGAAGGTGTATGTGGTGGGGCATACGGACAACGTGGGAGGTCTCGAAGCAAACATGAAGCTCTCCCAGGAACGCGCGGAGGCTGTCGTCCAGACACTCGTGAGCAAGCACGGCATCACCGCCACTCGTCTCAAAGGGTACGGGAGCGGGCCGTTCGCGCCGGTCACTTCCAACGACACGGAGGAAGGCAGAGCGAAGAATCGCCGTGTGGAATTGGTGAAACAGTAGGAGCGGACTGAACTCCGGGAGACGCGAGGCGGATTGTGCGGCACTGCCCGTCTCCCGCCCCTTCTCATAGGTGCTCTCAGAAGCGGCACACAAGGGGCCGCTCGAGGAGCATCGTCGGTGCAGTCGAGACGAACGCGGGCACCCATTGATTGACGGTGATGCTGATCTGAAACCCGCCAAGGGCAGTTCAACGCCGCACACCAGAGTGTGGCTGTGGGCCATCATCGTACTTGGTGCGGCACTTCGCCTGGCGGCGATCCCCCTTGTCCACAACCACGGCCTCATCTCCGATGAGCGTGAGTATCTCTTCCTTGCAACCCGGCTGCATGAAGGGGGGCCGTTTGTCGATTCAAACGGCGAATTCTCCGTCCGGTCTCCGTTGTTTCCTGCTCTTCTCGCGCTGATACCTCATTTCCCGGAACAGGGCCTGGGTTTTCCACTGGTGGCGGAGTGTGTGGCCGGCACTCTCGCGATCCTCCTGGTCTATCTGATTGCACTCTCCGTGTGGAAGAGGGCCTGGCCGGCTCTGGTCGCAGCAGGGGCAGCGGCACTCCACCCGGGGATGGTCGTGTACAGCACGCTTCTCCTCACGGAAATGCCGTTCGTTGTCCTGATGCTCATCTTCCTTCTGCTCATGAGCAGGCTCATCGCGAGGCTCCGCCTCTCGGACTCCCTGGTTCTTGGAGCCGTGGCGGGGGTCGCAGTGTTGACCCGGGCCGTCTTCCTGGGACCGTTTAGTGCAATGCTGGGATTTCTCTGGATGCAGCTCCGGTCGACGGGCAAAGCCACTTCAACATGCCTGGCAGCACTGGCAGTTTGCCTTCTGGTCCTGTCGCCATGGGTGATCCGGAACTATCAGGTGCACCACGAGATTGTCCCGGTGTCCTCATTTTCCGGATCTTCACTCTTGATGGGGAACAACCCATTCACGCATGGAAGCACGAAATTCGATCCAGGGTACGATGCATGGCGCCGGGAACAGCTCCGCGCCCACGGGATCTCGGACGAGGCCTCCGAATATGTTCGAACGACGGCAGAAGGGCGCATTGCCGTGGAATACATGGCCGCACACCCGTGGAATACGTCGTTGCTTATGCTTGAAAAGGCCTATGTATTCTGGTTCTACCCTTTGAGCCACCAGCAATTCAATGTCCCGCTTAAGGCGGCCATGATGGGGGCAGATGTTCTTCTCTATCTGGGGGCAGCGGCCGGCTTTGTGGCCGCATGGCATCTGCGGAAGCGCCTGGGCTTGCTCCTCGTTCCGCTGGCTGCCTTCACCCTGCTGCATATCGTTCTCCATGCCGAGGCACGGTACCGGGTGCCTGTCGTTCCCCTCATCTGCGTCATGTTTGGCGGAGTGACTGAAGCCTGGAGAGAGCGCCTCTCCGTGCTCGAAGACCCCCGGTCCCTTCGCAGGGCTCTTGTTCTTGCCGGTGCCATAGTTGCGATCTATGGTCTGACAGGCGGTCTCTTCTTCCTAGGGAAACTCTGATGGCACGCTGATCTGGCTTGCCACCTTCATGCCGCCCATCGGGCTCTGCGGTTGGAAAACCATGAGGATCAGAAGAAGGCAGGCTTCCGAAGATGACAACGCTTTTATTGAGTGGCGGGACATGGCAGGGCTGGGGGCTTTACTGTGAATCGCATCGTGTCGAGGCAGGCAGGAACTCTCCTTTTTCCGCCGGTCCTCTTGCATTCATTGAGGTCGCTCCGTATATTTGAGCGGTTTCCGGTGGTTTCGAGCCTCAAGTGCCGTGACCGGCCCCCCAGGTCACTTCAGGTTTCCATCTCACGCGGAAGTGGCGAAATTGGCAGACGCACCATCTTGAGGGGGTGGCACCCGAAAGGGTATGCGGGTTCAAGTCCCGCCTTCCGCACGCAAAAGACCCCGATTCTTACCGAGTCGGGGTTTTGTCTTTGGAGTCCCTCTATTCCTTACCTGACTTCAAGAAGTTCGACGTCAAAGATCAGCTCCGCGTTGGGCGGGATCACACCAGCTGCTCCGCGCGAGCCGTACCCGAGCTCGGGCGGGATGATAAGCTTCCGTTTCCCTCCCACGTTCATGGTGGCGACGCCTTCATCCCAACCCTTGATGACCTGGCCTTTTCCCAGGACGAATGTGAATGGTCTGTTCCTATCCACGGAACTGTCAAACTTTGTGCCGTCGATGAGATAGCCTGTATAGTGCAGAGTGACTTGACTGCCGGCTTGCGGGCGCTCGCCGGTGCCGACGACCTCGTCGACATAGGCGAGGCCCGATCTCGTAAGGTGCCGTTCCTGTGAGGTCGGCCTTCCTGGAAGTTGGGTCGGCGAAGTGGATTGTGGGTGGCAGCCTGCGAACGAAAGCAGTGCGAGCGCCGGGACGAGAAATCTCTTCATGGTTTCCTCGATTGAACTCGTGAATTGAAGTTTCAGGTACTTGCCAATATCAGAAAACCGGATGATGAAAGGAAGCAGCAATGAACGTTGTGAGGCTGCAACATCGTCATCATACACGTTAGGAGACTGCATGAGCGCCAGCAGTATGCTCCTCGCCTGCATGGAGGATCATGGCTTCAGGCGGCGCGATTGCCCTCAAGTCTGCATGTGCCTCATCTGGAGGCGAGCCGGAGAGGTCTCGTTGCCTGACACATGGACAATCGAGGCTTAAAAACTACCGGCGTATGAAGATGAAGGCGTGGTTTTCAAGCGAAGGCAGGCCGACAAAATTCCCGTGGTTCTTGAAGTACACCTCGCGAAATCCCAGCCCTCTCATTGCCGCCCGCAGGTCCGCATCGGTGATTCCCCACTGTGTGAGATTGTGGATGTCGCCCCATGGCTTCCCGTAGACGGGATGGATGTCCTCCTTGTGCTCGAATACGTACTGAAAGAATTCTGAGCGGGTCCCACCGGTGATCGCCATGTATTCCTCCATGGGGAGGAGGGTGAGGCGGACGGTCCTGTCACCCGAAATATACTGCTGGTTGTAGATCACCATGCAGCGTGCCTGCTTCGCATAGAGGGTAAGCACCTGGTCCCAATCGGGGTTTGCCTGGTGGAGGAGCACGTCGAAGAAATAGACGATATCCGTGTCCCCGACGGATAGGGCAGTGGTGGCATTACCGAAATCGCCGTGCAAGAGCCGCAGCCTGGGCTGATGGCGCAAGAAGGCCTCTAGGCGTGGCGGGAAATCCGTGTCGACAATCGCTCCCCGGATCGTTGCAGACCGTCTCAGGGTATGCACGGTGTAGGCAGCATTGACTCTCCACACCCCCCCCAGGTCGGCAAACGAACTTGCCGAAGGAAAAACCGACTCAAGCGTGTGTTCAACAAGACGGAGCTTATCGGGATTCACATGAAGGTTGTAACCCTGAAGGAGGCTGGGTAGGTTTCTGAATGCAGTTCTGATTCTGCGGGCGACCGGCAATGCCATAGTGTGCCCAAGATAAAGCAATCACGAGAGGATTTCAATCATGGAGCGCTCCCTTCGAATTCCGTCACAACTCCACTTCAGACGGTGAAAGGCCGGAATGAAACCAGGTTGGAACGAGAATGCGCAGAATTCAGCGCTTCCACAGGGCCCGTTATTCTCCAGGTTCACTGGGTCATTCCGAGTCTCGCTGGTGTCCCGGATGTGAACGGACCCGGGCGTTCCGGCACGAGCAATCGCCCACCCTTGTGGTTATTCCCCGAATATGGACATTCCCTGAATATGGTAACCCCGACTTCTTGACTTTCCGGTAGCCCTCACGTATATTCTGTTCGTGCAAATGATCACTCCGATGACCACCCGTTTTTTCAGCATCGTCTGTTTGACTGCGCTCTGCGCGGCCCTGGCTGCGGCCGGAGTTATTCGCGACGGCACTCTCGGCGCCGCATCCGACTCCAGAGGTGTGTTGGTGCATTGGTGGAGCGATGACGAGACCGGCGTCGCGTGGTATATGATCGAGCGTTCCCTGCAGGGGAGCAGTGGATTCGTGGTTGTGTCAAATCACCTGCCAACGAAGGGGTCCGGGAATCAGTATCAGTTCCTTGATGAAACGGCGTTCAAGACCACGGAGACTTTTTACCGGTACCGCATCACACCGTTTGATTCATCGGGCAAGGTCGTGGGCGCGCAATACTATACGAATGTCATCGGCGGAGGGGTGAGCAGCGTCCGCCGGACCTGGGGAAGCATCAAGGCAATGTTCCGGTAACCATTCGCATTTCTTGCCCGTGGGTTCACGCAACTCTAGGCGATACGCAAGTGTCGCTTTTTTTTGTGCTCAGACAATCTCATGGTTCTTCGAAAGCCACTCGTCCTCGCATCACGGTCACCCCGCCGGCTACACCTGCTCCGTCAGATCGGACTTGACCCCCTGGTAATCCCCTGTGACATTCCGGAGGCATTTGATTCCGGCCGATCTGCCGGGGAAAACGCGGAGTGGCTCGCGGTGCAAAAAGCAGAGGCAGCCGCACCCGGACTCCACGATTGCCTCGTGCTTGGCGCCGACACCATCGTCACCATCGATGGCATGATGCTGGGCAAGCCTCAGGATCGCGAGGATGCCGTGCGCATGCTCACCTTGCTCAGCGGCCGGACCCATCTGGTCCACACGGGATTCGCGGTGATCGATCGCCCCTCCCTCACGCTCATCAAAGGTGTTGAAGAGACCCGGGTGTCCTTCCGCGGTCTGCCTCCGGACGAGATCGCAGCGTACGTCGCCGGCGGGTCTCCGATGGACAAAGCCGGAGCGTACGGTATCCAGGACGATTACGGGGCTGTGTTTGTTCAGAGAGTCGAGGGATGCTTCTACAATGTCGTGGGCCTTCCCCTTGCAGCGCTCTATGCGGCGCTCCAGTCCCTGCATGCAGTCCAATCGATTAGACCGGAGAATGGGTGATGGATAAGCCGATCAGAGTTCTTGTCGCGAAGGTTGGGCTTGACGGACACGACCGCGGAGCTAAAGTTGTTGCGGCAGCGCTCCGCGACGCGGGGATGGAAGTCATTTACACGGGACTCCGGAAAACGCCCGAGATGATCATTGAGGCTGCGATTCAAGAGGATGTCGACGCGATCGGCGTCAGCATCCTCAGCGGTGCGCACATGACGGTCTTCCCGAAAATTCTGGGCTTGATGAAGGAGCGGGGAGTGAACGATGTCCTGCTGTTCGGCGGGGGCATTATCCCGGACAAGGATATCTCCGATCTGAAATCAATGGGTGTCGGGGAACTCTTCACACCAGGCGCCCCGACCACGGCGATTGTTGACTATATCAGAGAGTGGGTGAAGAAGAGGGGAGACTAGGAGGGACGATTGGAAATCCGGTCTCGAATCTCGTGCTCACGGAGTTCCAGGGTGGGCATTCCTCCGCCCGCCGGCAAGGTGTATTCTGTAGAAAACCCCTGGAAAAAATGAGAGCGGATAGCGAGTCCGCCCTTTTCCCGTCTTGCAGAGTCAGCTCTCGAAGCTAGACGTTTTGCGTTGCCTCACTCCTCATGACCTTGATCGCCTGCAACCCTTTGGTGCCCTGCTCCACATCGAACTCCACTACTTCACCTTGCTTCAGGGTCTTATAGCCCTCTCCGATGATGGATTTGAAGTGAACGAAGAGGTCTTCACCGTTTTGGCGGGTAATGAAGCCGTAACCTTTGGCGTTGTTGAACCACTTCACCGTGCCCTTTTCCATTGTGGTACCTTCCAGCGACAAGGGTGGTTGGATCGCACACCATCGCCCTTCACCTCATCACCTGCAATGAGAAGCGGGTGGTGCGACGGGCTCTGTTGCAGGCCTGATGACCCTTCCCCTCACGCCCCAATCGATGTACATCTACCACAACTAGACGGTGTTGCCTGAACTGCGTGAGAAGTGTAAAGAAAAAAGCGAGGTTTGTCAAGTAGCGGCCGTATTACCGCTCCCACCATGTCTGAAACCTCCGGAATTGCCTCTTTCAACCCACTTTATTGCGCTGATTCGGAAGATACTCTTCACTCAACCGCCCCTCATCGTCCCGGGCGGATGGGTGGAGTCAGGTGGAAGCGCGTCAAGGTTCGTCTGCTCCATGGTCGCCTGATTCGTCCATCTCAGCGGCCACTGGCGTCACCTGGGCATGGATTCCTGCTGGGTCAAAGGGGAAGAGGTCTTCCGGTGAAAAGATCTCCCGGAACTGGTGGGGGAGGAAGAATTCCTGGAATTTCGCCGCGAATTCGTTCAGGCGCCGGAGGTAGAATGCCGTGTTCTCATCAGGGAAATTCGGGTTCCATTCGTCGACGGACCTGCAGTTTTCGAACCCGCGGACATTTGCATCGGTTCCGGTAATGTAATAGGCGATCCGATCGCCTGTTTTCACCTGGTGCCCCGAGGCCAGAGCCACCTCGTAGGCGGCGCTCCGGTTCCGCTGGCCGGCGAGCACTCCCTCCTGGTACACGGCAAGCGGGTCTTTCAGGCCTTCGACCCGGGCGAATTCCTTGACATGGAGCTTTCGGGAGCTGATCCTGGTCTGGTAGTCCAGGTAGAGCCGGTGTAGCCCGGCAATGTCCTCCTGGAGTAGCAACTCGACGGCCTTGCGGATGAACGATCGGCCGAAGCCCTCCATGCTTCGTGAAATTAAGGAAGAGCCTTTGATGATCACTCTGCCTTCGTCTGTCAGGAGGGCATAGTTCTTCTTTCTGAAGCTGATCATGCGCGAATAGCGGCCGCTGAACGCCACGGCGATCCCGCGCGGCATCCGGGAAGAGAGCAGCGCAACAAATGTCCGCTCCGCCTGCTCGCCTTTCACAGACTCGGGGGGGACAAAGAGTACTCCATCGGTGTCCACCTCGATGACCGTTCCCCCGTGCTTCGTGATTTCCTCCATCATCTGCCGGAGGATCTGCTGGCCTGTCGTGGTGACGCGGTCAGCCTGGCCGAAGTCGTTGAACAAGGCCCGTCCATACCCCAGATACCCGTAAAACGAATTGATGAGGATCTTGAAGGATGACTGCATGGCGTCGAGCCTTGACCGTTCGCGCGGGTCGGCGGATGCCTGCATAGCACGCTTTGTTTCGAGCCGGAGTGTCGTCAACTGACCCAGGAGCTGCAGGAAGACTCCCAAAGTGTCAGACACAGGCGCGATCCGGTGGAGGAGCATGATCGACGGGTACAGCGACTCGACATCCGCATGCACGACCGGGCCCAGAAGGCCTTTCAGGAAGATATCCGTGTAGCCGCCGCTGGTTTGGGCGCCCTCGCCGGGTCTGGGAATTGCCTGGCGCGCGCGCACGTACGCCCTGAGAAGAAGAGCTTCGATCTTGGCGGCGGAACCGCTTCTTGTCAGGACGCCGTAGGAGCCGGGAACCACGCGGGCCATGTAGAACGGGCTCGCCGAGAGGTGCTCGGCCAGCGCGCGCGTTTCGCGGACATCGTCGAATGCATAACGGACAAGGGTCGCCGGATCATTGTCCCAGTACCACGAAATGCGATCCCCCTCAACGTAGGTACGCCCCTCGGGCGACAGACCGAAGAACCGTGCGGCGTATTTCAGGCCGTAGCTCTCCATCGAACGCTTGACAGCGTCGTAACTCTGGACAAGGAGCAGGGTGTCGATGACATGCCGCCCGGCGATGTCGGTATTCGTGAACTCCACGCCATGGTCCCCAAAGGAGGTTCGTCCCTCGGCCGTCACGGGGGCACTGCCGTCCCGCCCGATTTCCAGGGGAACGCCGGTGGAGCCGCAGCGTGTGAGAATGTATGGCAGGTCGAATCCCAGGATGTTGTGTCCTTCGATCACATCGGGGTCTCGCTCCCGGACGAGCTCGACAAGCTCCCGCAGCATTGCCGCCTCCGTGCGGCGCCGGCCGTCGATCATGTGTTCCCATCCCCGGTTGTCCGAAAGTGCGATCAGGATGATGCGGTCACCGGCCTTCCGGGGGTTGCTGAAGCGGTGAGGGCCTGACGTGTACGTCTCGATATCGAGCTGCATCCGCACCAGGTCGTCGAACGCCATTCCCTTGAAGAGCGTCCGTCCTGTCTGCAGGAGGAACTGGGCAACAGGGTCGGTCAGGAGGTGTAGATCAACCAGGTTCTGGAACGACTCCGGGCGTTCCAGGGTGGTCGCAGCATAGGCGTCCATCACCGTGCGGACCGCCTCCCAGAGGGACTGCCAGTCTTCGAAAACGCAGAGGTAGCGATAGAAGCCCGGTCCGGTGAGCTCTTTGATCCAGTGTCGGCGGGTGTATCTGGCGAGGAGTTCGCGGCGGGAGAGATGGAAGAAGGGAAAGAAGCGCTCCTCTTCGATGCGCACCCTGTCGGTGTCGCGGAAGTACAACCGCATCACCCCGTCACCGGCCGGATGGACGGCGACGAGGCGTTCTGCGGGGTGATGACCGAAGAGAAGGTCACTCATCCTTTGGGTGGGGTCCGCTTCGCGTATGCCTCAAGAAACGGCGCGATAAGGTCGATCGGCACGGGGAAGATCGTTGTGGAGTTCTTTTCCGAGGCGATCTCCGTCAGCGTCTGCAGGTAGCGGAGTTGCAGAGCGATCGGATGCTGCTCGATGATCCCCGCCGCGTCCGCCAGACGCTGGGAAGCCTGAAACTCGCCCTCGGCATGGATGACCTTGGCCCGCCGTTCGCGCTCCGCCTCGGCCTGTTTTGCCATTGCCCGCTGCATCTCGGCAGGGAGATCGATCTGCTTCACCTCCACGTTGGAGATTTTGATGCCCCACGGCTCCGTATGGAGGTCCATGATCTTCTGAAGCTCGCTGTTGATTTTGTCGCGCTCCGAAAGCAGCTCATCGAGCGCCGACTGGCCGAGGATGCTCCGCAGGGTCGTCTGGGAAAGCTGCGACGTGGCAAAGAGGAAGTTCTCCACCTCGACAATCGCTTTCCGGGGATCGATCACGCGGAAGTAGACGACGGC
>PMBF01000015.1 GCA_003152875.1 Ignavibacteriota bacterium
AACCCTCTTTTCCCCCCCCCCCCTGCTACCCCTTCAGAATCGTGACAGCAAAACAGGCGGAACGATGGGTCAATTTCTCAGCCTTGCGAATTCTCTACGACGACCAGGGGGCCGTCATGGGCACGGCAATAGATTTCACAGAGCACAAAAGGGCCCAGCAGGAGATCGCTCTTCTTGCCCACGCAGTCAAGGACCTCAGGGAGGCAGCCTGCGTCACGATCAGCACGGAAACAACAGCGCTGAAGCAGGCCGAACAAGCGGCGCGGGTATCGGAGCAGCGCTATGGGGTCATCCTGCAATCGATCTCAGACGAAGCCCTGATCGTTGACGAACACGGGCTCATCGAAACTATCAATGATGCCGCCGCCCTGCGCGCCAACCAGGCATCACGGAGTCCCACTCCCGGCCTTCGTCTCATCGACATCTACCCGCGGGATTTCGTCCGTCGCCGCTCCGTTGCCGTCAAAAAGGTCCTCCTCCAGAAGGAACCGCTGCACATCACGGAGAAGCTCTCATACGGATTCCAGCACACCTGGCTTTCGACGAAGATCAATCCGCTCCTCGGCCAGGACGGTTCATGCACCAAGGTGGTCCTCGTGTCACGCGATGTGACCATGGAAAAGGAGCGGGAGGAGTTCCTGCGAAGCTTTTCCAGGAGCATTCTTTCCGCCCAAGAAGAAGAACGAAAGCGTGTTTCGCGGGAACTTCACGACGGACTGGCGCAGAGTCTCGCAGCCCTGAGGATGGACCTCACCCGGCTCGGGAACCAGCCGGCGGCCGACCAGCGCACATGGGAATCCCAGACCGGCAGGGCAATCGCAACCGTTTCGCTCCTGATCGATGAGACGCGCCGCATTGCTCAAAACCTCACGCCGGCAATCCTGGAGGACATCGGGCTGACGACCGCCATCCGGAAGCTGGTCTCGGAGTTCGCAGCAGCGCACGGAATGAAAAGCCGGTGGCACCTCAGCAACATCGACGACTACTTCACGCAGGCGGAGGCCATCCACATCTACAGGGTTATCCAGGAAGTAACGAACAACATCGAGCGGCATTCGCTTGCAAGAAACATCACCGTTTCGATCCAATGCCAGAACGGCGGCGTGGAATTCCTTATTCTGGATGATGGCGTGGGCTTCGACACCGGCCAGGCCCTCGCCTCATCGACGGTGGGAGGAAATCACCGGGGACTTCGTGGACTCCAGGAGCGGGCGCGCCTCCTGGAGGGTAGCCTGGAAATCACGTCCGCTCCCGGCGAGGGTACCCTCGTTGCATTGCGCATCCCCACAACCGGAAAAAGGGGCAATTGAGTCGCAGACGTGCCGGCAGCCGAGTGTGAGAAGAGCCCATGTTGAAGTTCGCAGAAGAGACCTGGCCCGCTGCATCCCGCAGCGTGGTCCTCATTGACGACCACGCCATCCTCCGCAATGGCCTGAGAAGGATCCTTGAAGAGCATCAGTACATCGTAGCGGGCGAGGCGGCCAATGCCGGCGAGGCCCGGCAGGTGCTCAGCCGCCTGTCCCCGGCATTTGTCATCCTTGACATCGGCCTCCCCGGAGTGCGCGGCATCGAGCTGGCCGGCGAGATCCTCGAGCACCGCCCCGCCACGCGCGTCGTCTTCCTCACCGTCCACAAGGACGAAGAGTACGTGCGCCAGGCGCTCTCGATCGGGGCCTCGGGCTACATCCTCAAGGACTGCATTGATACCGAGATTCTTAGTGCACTCCATTGCATTGCGGAAGGAGGGAAATACATCACCCCGCTGGTCTCCCGGAGCGTCATCGAGTCGTATGCGCATGTCTCGAGCCAGGCGCCAGGATGGGCTTCTTTCGACAGCCTCACCAACCGGGAGCGCGAGGTCCTTACCCTGATCTGCGACGGCAAGTCGAGCCGAGAGATTGCCGATCTCCTTTGCATCAGCGCGAGAACCGCCGAGCATCACCGCCAGGCCGGAATGAAAAAGCTCGGCATCCGTTCCCTGGCTGAGCTCATCAGGGTCGCCATCAAGAAGAAGCTGGTGGAGCTCTGAACGGCTGCAGGCATCCGCGCCACGCGCGGAGGGTCTTCAACCGTCCCCCGCGGGGACCACTATCTCCAGCCGGGCCTTGGTGAACGGTTTCGGGATGAACCGGACCGACACATCCAATGGAGCACTCGCCGCCTTCCGTGGTGATCGCCCCGGACATCAGCACCACCGCTGTGAACGGCTGGCACCCAAGCTCCACTCCGCGATGGAGATGCCCTGGATATCCGGCAGGCGGACACTGACCAGAGCAGTGCAGCCGGAATACTCGCAGAGCCTCTGAAGACACGACTTGCCGTTAGCCCACCCCCCTGCCGCTCCCCCATTCAGCCCTTTCCGGTGTCAAGCGCGTCAATAGGCAGAACTACTCAGGCACCTCGGGTAGATATGCGTATTGACTCTCAGCGAAGATTCGTCATTTATGGTAGGGACAATCATTCCAAACTTCTCAGTACTGGACATCGAGCTCACTAGTGAACCGTCTCGATCTGTTGTTTCCTGCCGCAGGGCGTGGTTCATGCTGGCCTCCGGCAATCCTATCAACACATGTGGCGAATGCTCTTCAGTCCAAGCCAGATGACAGATTCTTGGGTGCTTTCACATGATCAATTCCAGAAAAAGAACTCTGCGAAGCGAATGCATTAAGTCCCACACCCGCTTTGGGGAGTCCTCAGTTTACGAGGTCGGGACATGGGTTCGAAACATGGCTCCCTTCGAAAGGGCAGCTTTGGAGCCCTTTTATCTGGCCTGGTCGTCCTAGCTATTGCGGCCGTGGCCCTCGCCGGGTGGGCAACTGGAAGGCATCTCCTAGCCAGCATGGGCGATTCGTTTGTCCCAATGGCGCCCGACACCGCGTTGTCGTTCATCATACTCGGCCTCTCACTCGTTCTGCTCTCCACATGTAGGCAATCCTATTTTCGCCCAATCCGATACAGTGCCTTCCTCGTCGCTTCGATTGCCACGCTAAGACTCGTCGAATCTGTATCCAGCATCGACCTTAACGTGGACAGGTGGCTATTCCGTTTCCCTCTCGACTGGTTTGGTCCAAAGCAGGCAGGCTACATGGCTGTGACCTCCGCAGCATGTTCTTTGTGTATTTCTACGTCACTTTTCCTGACAACCATGAGTGGCAGGAAGGCGAACGCAGGCGATATTGCGGACACTCTGGCCATTGTAGCTTCTTCAATAGGGCTGGGAATTGTTCTTGTGTATGCGTTGGGTGCACCAATGCACTACAGCAGGACAACGATACCGATGGCGTTGAACACCGCGGTGGCCTTCTGCGTTCTCGGGGGAGGCGTACTGATCGTTCCAACCCTGCAGGACTCGATAGTGCTCAGCGCACTCAAGGGGCAAAGGTTAGTAGTCCCGATCGATAGAAAAATCCTCGGTGGATTCGGTCTCGTTCTCGGTCTCGTGCTCTCGTTGAGCACTGTTTCCTATCAGACCATCTGCCAGTTCCTGGAACCAAGCCGGCCGGTCATCGCGAGCGTGACAAGGGCTCTTATCGCACCCTCGCTCCTCTTGGTTTCCATCATGGCCGTTCTCACGGTCACCTACTTCGCCGTACGACGTGAGCTTGCTCAAGGGCACCGTATCGAAGCAGATGGACGAAAGGCGAAGATTTTCCTCGATTCAATCATCGAAAACGTCCCCGCCATGATCTTTGTCAAGGATGTACGCGAATTGCGTTTTATCCGGTTCAACAAAGCCGGTGAGGAGATTCTCGGTTTCAGTCGCGAGGAAATGATAGGGAAAAACGACTATGACTTGTTCCCGAAAGAACAGGCGGATCTCTTCACTGCCAAAGACCGTGATCTGTTGGCCGGCAATAGTGTGGTAGACATCCCTGAAGAACCTATCCAGACGAAGCACAAGGAACTGCGTTTCATCCATACGAGGAAGATTGCTTTGAAGGACGACCAGGGGGATTCGACGCACATCATTGGCATCTCTGAGGATATTACACAGCACAAACTTGCTGAAGAAACGATACGTGAGAGTGAAGAGAAATTCAGAAATGTGTTTGAACATTCGCCTATCGGTAATTCGCTCACCACATGTGACGGGACAGTGAGAGTGAATAACGAATTCTGCGCCTTGGTCGGCTATTCAGAAGAAGAATTATCAACCATAGACTGGAGAGACATAACGCATCCCGATGATATTGACGAAAGTCAACGAGTTCTCTCCACCCTCATTGCTGGTGAAAACGACCACGCAAGGTATCAGAAAAGATACATTCATAAATCCGGCAAGATTGTGTGGGCTGATGTTAGTGCGTTTCTCCAAAAGGACAAAAAGGGTAAACCACTCTTTATTGTCACTTCCAACAACGACATCACCGAGCGCAAGCGGGCGTACGAGGCGCTTGAACTCGTGAATACTCAACTCGAAACCGCCAACAAGGAACTGGAATCGTTTAGCTATTCTGTCTCGCACGACCTGCGCGCACCGCTCCGAAGTATCGACGGCTTCAGCCAGGCGCTCTTGAAGGACTACAATGACAACTTAGATGAGACGGGGAAAGATTTTCTACGGCGGGTGCGCGCTGCCAGTCAGAAAATGGCGAACCTCATTGACGACTTGTTGAAGTTATCCCGAATCGCGCGGTCGGAGATGCATCGCGAAAGAGTCAATCTGACCATGGTCGCGAGAGAGACTGCCGAGGAGCTTCAAAAGACTCAACCGGCTCGCCGCGTCGAGTTCATTATTGCCGATGGTGTGACCGCCTACGGCGACCCGCACCTGCTGCGCGTGGGAATGGAAAACCTGCTTGGTAACTCGTGGAAGTTCACCGGAAAGAATCCTGCCGCCAGGATAGAGTTCGGTGCAACGCACGGCGATGGCAGAGCGGTGTACTACATTCGCGATAACGGCGTAGGCTTCGACATGGCGTACGCTGACAAACTGTTTGGGGCTTTCCAGCGGCTTCATCCCAATTCAGAATTCGAAGGAACGGGGATCGGTCTTGCCACCGTCCAGCGGATTATTCACCGCCACAACGGCCGCGTCTGGGCGGAAGGAAAGATCAACGAAGGCGCCACCTTCTACTTCTCACTCTAATCGAAGGACACCCGGATGGAAGACGATCAACGAACGATTCTGTTAGTGGAAGACAACCCGGACGATGAGTTGCTCACTCTCCGAGCGCTCGAAGAAAACAAGATCAAGAACACGGTCGTGGTGGCGCACGACGGCGTTGAAGCACTGGAGTACCTGTTCGGCACCGGCGCGTACAAAGGTCGCGACCTCAGCGTAATGCCGCAGGTGATCTTGCTCGACATCAAGCTTCCCCGGATTGATGGGCTCGAGGTGTTGCGGCGCCTGCGAGCTGACCAGCGAACCACATTGCTTCCCAGTGTCATCCTCACATCATCGCGTGAAGAACAAGACATCATTAGAGGGTACAAGCTTGGCGCAAACAGCTATATCCGGAAGCCGGTCGACTTCGACCAGTTTGCGGAGGCAGTCCGTCAGCTCGGTTTGTACTGGCTTGTCTTGAACGAAACGCCCAAACCGAGGCGAGGCTAAGATGGCGAAACCGCTTCGTGTACTCATTGTCGAGGACAGTGAAGACGACACTCTCCTCCTCGTCAAAGCCTTGAAGGACGGAGGATACGAGCCGCAATTCGAGCGTGTCGACACATCAACAGGTTTGACCTCTGCGCTTTCAAGGAAAGAGTGGGATTGCATCATCTCTGATTACTCGATGCCACAGTTCAATGGTCTCGAAGCGTTGCGCCAGTTCCGGGAACGCGGCGTCGATATTCCCTTTATCCTCGTCTCCGGTACGATCGGCGAAGACGCGTGCGTCGAAGCAATGAAAGCCGGTGCCCACGACTGCATCATGAAAGACAGACCGACGCGGCTGCTCCCCGCACTTAGGCGCGAGCTGGCAGATGGAGAAGTTCGTCGAAAGCAACGGCATGCAGAAGAAGAATTGGGCGAAAGCGAGGAGCGCTACCGTGCGCTGGTCACATTCTCACCCGACGCACTCTGCGTCCACGTCGACAGCCGTGTCACATTCGCTAACCCGGCCTTCTGCCAGCTGCTCGGTGCTGACGATCCGTCACAATTGATCGGGAAGTCGGTATTCGATGTAGTACTTCCTGAATACCATGACAGAGTGCGCGAGCGTTGGAAGCTGGGGCTTGCCGGTGAGCCCGCACCGCTTTCCGAGACAAAATTCATTCGCCTCGACGGAACCATGGTCGACGTGGAGGTACTGGCAGTCGCTATCGACTGGCAAGGATGCAAGGGAGTGCAGGTCATTGCGCGCAATATCACGGAGCGCAAGCGGTCGGAAGAAGCATCGCGCGAGAAGGAGCAGCAACTGTCCGAATCCCAACGCCTTGCTCATGTCGGCAGTTGGTTTTACACTGTGACAGGTCCGGTATCATGGTCGGAAGAGATGTATCGTATTTGCGGGCTTTCGCCGGACACGTTCACACCAACCGTCGAGTCTTTGCTCGGCCTGACACATCCTGAAGACCGGCCGGCACTTCAGGCGTGGGGAGCTGCCTGTGAGGCAGGAGAAAGGCCCGTCGATGTGGAGTTTCGCATCAGTATGCCCGACGGGACAATCCGTTTTGTCAGGTGCAGCGGCGAGGCGGTTCATGACGCGGGGAAGAAACTCATCTACGTAGCCGGCGCGTTGCAGGACATCACCGAGCGCAAGCGGGCTGAGGAAGTGCTTCGGGACTCCGAAGAGAGGTTTAGACTGGTGTTCGAGAATGTGTTTGACGGCATTAGCATTTACAGCGAAGATCCTGACCCCACGAAGAGAAGACTGATCGACTGCAATGACCGGTACGCTGCCATGGCAGGACGAAGTCGCGAGGAACTGCTCCAGCTCGGGAGCACGAAAGGACTGCAGATAGCGCTCGAAGACACGGCAAATACCAATCGCCTGGAGTCTCTAACCAGCCGAACGGCATATGGGGGCTCCTTCTCGTGGATTCGGCCGGATGGGAAGGAAAATGTCAACGAGTATGTGGGGATGCCGATCACGTGGCGGGGAAAGTCATACACGATCGGCATCGATCGCGATATCACCGAACGCAAGAAGGCGGAGCGGGAACTCAGACTCATGGCACAAACGGTCGCGTCCGCACGAGATTGCATCTCCCTTACCGACCTTCAGAACAGATTCCTCTTTGTGAATGACGCGTTTCGATATAGATATGGATACACAACAGAGGAGTTGTTGGGAAAAGAGGTATCCATTGTGAGACAGCCCGACACGCCGCCGTCGATTGCAGATCGAATACTTCACGAGACTCTGAGTGGAGGATGGCACGGCGAGATCCTGAACCGCCGGAAGGATGGGACTGTTTTCCCCGTAGAACTTTGGACCTCAGTAGTGAGAAATGAGGCAGGGATTCCGGTGGCGCTGGTCGGAGTGGCGCGGGACATTGCTGATCGCAAAATGGCTGAGCAAGAACTCAGGCATAGTGAAGAACGATTTCGTTTGATTGCGGAGAATGTCGCAGATATGATTGCGGTGCTGGACCTTGACGGAAGACGGATCTATAACAGTCCCTCGTACGAGAGTATCCTGGGGGACCCGGAGTCTTTGAAGGGGACAGATGGATTCCAGGAGATCCATCCGGAAGATCTTGAGAGGGTGAAGCAGGTGTTTCGAGAAACCGTCAGGACCGGCGTTGGGCAGCGGATCGAATACCGGCTCTTGGGCAACGATGGTGCCGCACACGACATTGACTCGAAGGGGAGCCTGATCAGAGATAGTGACGGCAAGGTGTCTCGAGTCGTCGTGGTCTCCCGTGATGTGACCGAGCAAAAGAGGCTCGCGGCTCAATTTCTGCGGGCACAGCGCATGGAGAGCATTGGCACGCTCGCTGGCGGCATTGCCCATGATCTCAACAATGTTCTGTCGCCGATTATGTTGGCGATCGGGATTCTGAAAAGGACAACACACGATCCGGGCGGGCAGAAAATCCTCAATACGATTGAGATATCGGCAAAGCGCGGCGCAGACATTGTCAAGCAGGTTCTGGCATTCGGACGGGGAGTTGGAGGTGACCGCATCCTCGTTCAACTGAAACATGTCGTCAA
>PMBF01000061.1 GCA_003152875.1 Ignavibacteriota bacterium
GCTTCCCCCAGCTTCATTTCACCCCGCGTCATTTCATATGAAGCTCGATCCGGTTGTTCTTGGCCCTTCCAGCTGCGGAGGCGTTAGAGGCAACGGGATCCCTGGCCCCCATCCCGGTACTCGACAGCCGCGACGAGCCGACTCCATGGGCGATCAGCCATGCCTTCACGGCGTCAGCCCGCCGTTGAGAAAGCACGTCGTTTTTGAGCACGGTGCCCCGGTCATCCGTGTATCCGGCTATTTCGAGCGTCAGCTGCGTGTTTTCCATGAGGCTGCGAACGAGCCTCGCGAGCGTGGAGTCTGACGAGGGGGCAAGGCGGGCTCCGTCCCGATCGAATGCCACACCGTCCAGCACCATGGTCTTCCCCGGGATCAGCTTCAGCCCGGGTGCCGGCTGATCATCGCGGGGATTGAGCGGATTCGTTCCGCGCCTGACCTCCACCCCGTCACCCACCCCGCCTCCGTCGGTGTCCACCTTGAGAGGATCGGTATGGTACCGGTGGACTTCATCGCCGTCCGTCAAGCCGTCACCATCGGTGTCCACCTTGAGCGGATCAGTGTGGTAGACCTTTACCTCCTCGTAATCGGAAAGGCCGTCGCCGTCGGTATCCACCTTGAGCGGATCGGTGTGGTATTTCAACACCTCTTCTCCATCACTCAGACCGTCGCCATCGGAGTCCTGTTTCAGCGGATCCGTGTGGTACCTGAAGAGCTCCTCGTAGTCTGACAATCCATCGCCGTCGGTATCGAACTTGGTGGGATCGGTGTGGTACTTGAACACCTCTTCACCGTCCGGCAGGCCGTCGCCGTCGGTATCGGGGTTGAGTGGATTCGTGTGATACACCTTCACTTCGTCGCCGTCACTCAGCCCGTCTCCGTCGGAATCGGGATTGAGCGGATCGGTGCCGAGCCGTGCCTCTTCCCCGTTCGTCAGCCCGTCCCCGTCATCGTCGTCATCGTCGGTGTTCCCAAGATAGAAATGCACGCCGGCCTTCACTGTCAGATAACCGTCGGTGGAGGAATTCTGCTGGGCATCCAGCCAGTCGCCAATCGAACGGGCGCCGAATTCAACCGCGATAGCAGTCTGCTTCGAGACCTTTGTCTCCAGACCGATGCCGAGAGGGACGACTGCCGAAAACTTCAGCCCTTCGCTCACATCAAGGGCGGGACCTGTGGCAGAGCGCAGGTATCCCATCGCTCCGACCCCAAGGTAGGCATAAGGGGAAACCGTTCCGAGGTCCAGGGAATAGCCTGCCATGACAGAGAAAGGGAAAGCAAGCAGCCTGACGTAGGCCAGACTGGCTGCGTAGTCGGTACTGGAGGCCGGGGGATCCTGCCCCGCCTTCAACACCTCCATCCCCGCCATCAGTCCCAGCCAGTAGCCTCCGCCGGCATTGTAACGCAGGAGGAGATCACCCGACGGTCCGAATTTCTTCTGGTTAAGGTCGGATAGCCACATCGATCCACCCCCTCTCACACCAAGAAGCCACTTCGACGGAGCAGTCTGGGCATGGATCTCATGTGCGGAGAAGACAAGAAGCGCCGAAAGGATGATGATACTCCGGGTCGAAGACATCAAGGAACCTCAGGGTACATAGACACTGGATAGGGCGTTTCGAAGGGGGGACGGGCCGTAAACTATCGCAATTGACCTCGAAAGTCAACACCTCGAAAGTGTCAACAGGGGAGTCGCCGTTGACTCTGAAGCGTGATTTGCGTATTTTGGGGATGCTTTTGCGCTTTGCCCCGTCGTCTAATGGCAAGACGGCAGACTCTGGATCTGCTTATCGAGGTTCGAATCCTTGCGGGGCAGCCATACGGCCTTATCGTCTAACGGTCCAGGACGCAGCCCTCTCAAGGCTGAAATACGGGTTCGATTCCCGTTAAGGCTACCAACTTCCCCCCACCTTTTCCCTCTTGAGATTCCCCCTCCCCCCCTCAATTCACCCGTTGCAGGCCAGCCACAGCTTTTTAGTGCCCTGCCCCCGCCTCCCTGCTTGCTTTCGTCATCGACAGCGCCAACATCATCAAGCCAAGTACGAGATAGGCCAGCGCAAACTGGTAAGGAATCTGGCGGGCCAGTCCGGGAAGCAGCCAGGGAAGGTACATCAGGCCATCCGGAGAGGAGGAATGGACCACTCCGAAGAACGACAGGAGGGCCAGAATCAGAAGGTAGATCGTCGAGCGAACCAGCCGCCGATCGATCATCTCCGCCAGAAATGCCCCCCACAACATTGCCGTGACGATGAACCCGTTACCCAGGGCAACTGTGACAAGCACTTCCGGCAGCGCCTTCCCCGGCAGGTTCAGGAGCTTCTGAAATACTTCGGGCGGAACGATGTCCGGAGTTCCGAACTTGATGGCCAGCAGGCGGGCGACGGTCGGGAAAAATGCGAAGGCCACGGCCGGAGCATGGCGCGCCGGGCAGGCCTGAAACGACTGCACCATGATATCCAGGGCGACAAAGACGAGGATCGGAGCAAGAACTGCCCGCGGGATCAACTCGACGATGAAGGAGACATAGCCCAAGACGCCGCCCAGGCCGATGAAGACGCCCGTCAGAAGCGTATACCCTGCGTGCGAGCCCATCCTCTTGTATGCAGGCTGCCCGATGTATGGTGTCGACTGCGCAACTCCGCCGGTGATCCCGGCCAGCAGGGTCGCGATCGCCTCGGTGAGAAGAATGGTACGGGTGTTGTAGTCGTCGCCGGCAACGCGGGCGCTTTCTGTGGTGTTGATGCCTCCAACAATGGTCAGGATACCGAAGGGGATGGCAATCGGGAGATACTTGAGCGCGGGGATGAAACCCTTCAGGAAATCCAGTGTGGGCACCGGCAGTCCGAAATGCAGCTCCACAGGAGGGGCTCCGGTGAAGACCCCCCCGGCGAGACCCATCGGACCCAGGATGTAATAGAGCGCGGTCCCGATCGCCACAGACGCCAGGACCCCCGGCAGCCGGCCCGGCAGCTTGATCGCTGAGACAAGCGAATAGAATACGAGCCCAAGCGCCACCAGCCCTACCACCGGCATGCCGAAAATGTCGATGAGAGGGATCATGCCGATGAGTCCCAGGCCGATCCCTGCGAGGGATCCCAGGAGTCCGGCCTGAGGAACGATCCGCTGCACCCAGCTCCCAAAGAACGAGAAGGCCACCTTCACAAGCCCGATCATGACCATGGTCGCCATCCCGATGTACCAGGTCATCATCGCGGCTTCGCGCTCGCCCATCCCCTGTGCCTTGAGACCGACGAACGCCGGGCCGAGCACGACGAGGGCGATCCCGATGGTCGAAGGCGTGTCGAGCCCGAGCGGCATGGCGGTCACGGTTCCCTTCCCGGTTTTTTTCGCCAGCCGGAACGCCATCCAGGTATAGGCCAGGTCTCCGAACAATACCCCGAACGCGGTGCCGGGAAACATGCGGCCGTAGACGATGTCGGCGGGATACTTGAAGACGAAGATGAGGATTCCGGCCAAAAACGACAATACGGTCACATTGTCGATCATCAGACCGAAGAATCCGTTCAGGTCGCCCAGCACGAACCAGCGGTATTTCCGGGTCTCATTCATTTGGATAGACGGCGAAGTGAGAGAGCAAGTGCGGAATCATGAGCCGGTGCCGACAAAAGGACATGGACCAGACAGTTTCGGATGCACGCCCTGTGGGAAGCATCCCTCGCCGACGGAGTGCCGCCCCCTCTTCCGTGTTATTCAGATCTTGGACCTCATCTCCTCACGGCGCAGCGTATGATGGCGATGAAGTCCGGAATACACCGGGACAGTCCCTCAGACAAGGAGCCCTGCGATGCTTGCGGTCATCCATGTGGCAATGGTGCCGCCGATCACCGCTTTCATCCCGAGGCGCGCGATGTCCGACCTCCGGTTCTCCGCAAGAGGACTCAGGCCGCCGATCTGTATGGCGATGGAGCTGAAGTTGGCGAACCCTGCCAGAGAGTAGGTGGCAATCACCATGGCCTTCTCGGAAAGCTGCCCCGCACCGACGAAGTCCGCCATGCGCAGGTACGCGACGAATTCATTCGCGACCAGCTTGATTCCCATGAGACTGCCGACATTCAGCGCATCCTTCCAGGGAACGCCGATCAGAAACGCGATCACCTGGAAGACCAGCCCGAACAGGAGTTCGAGTGAGAGGGGCCTCCCGAAGTTCGCCTGACAGACAGCAGTGAGCCCCGTGATGTCGCCTGCAAAACCGAGGAGCGAGTTCAGCAGGGCTATCAGGGCGATAAAGGCAAGCAGCATCCCTGCCACATTCAGCGCGAGCCGGACGCCGTCCCCCGCCCCGCCGGCCGCGGCTTCGATCACGTTGGAGTGAGTTTTCTCGATCTTCACTTTGACCGTCCCCATGGTCTGCGGGTCGCCGGTTTCCGGCATGATCATCTTGGCGACCACCATGGTGGCGGGACCGGCCATGATGCAGGCTGCCAGAAGGTGACCGGCGAAGAAGACCTGGGCCTGGTCGAGCGGACCGCCGTGCGACCGGGTCATCGCTACCGCGAGCATCTGCACGTAGGCGGCAAGCACACCTCCCGCAATGTGGGCCATGCCGCTCGTCATGATCGTGTAGAGCTCAGACATGGTGAGCCCGGCGAGGTAGGGACGGATCACCAGTGGAGCCTCGGTCTGCCCGATGAA
>PMBF01000109.1 GCA_003152875.1 Ignavibacteriota bacterium
GGCGCTCCTGGGATGGCGAACTCCACTACGAGCTTGTGTGTCTCCTCGTCAGCATACGCCACTGTATTGGGCGCAATCCTAATCCGATTTTCCGGCATCATGGCAACCTCCTTGGTTGTTTCTAAGGGCTATGATTGCAGTTTACCCGGCGTAGTCCAGATTACCGGGAGATTAGTTGAGCGCAGCTTAAGCTTGTTGACGAATATAGGTTAGTTGGTATTGCAAATCAAGAACAACCCAAATTCCGCAGGTCGGTCATCTGTTTCACTCGGTGTAAAAGTCCTGTAGGCCTCTTTTTGCCCGGTTCAAAAGCCCTTTCCATTCCCTCTGGACGTCCAACGTCACACGCTCCCTCGGCTCCAATTGTCGTTTCTAAACTTCTGCAGCTCATTCATCTCACCGAGCACCCGCATCCATCGTCCCAAGTAAGAGAGTCTCCGGAGCCCTTTGACGACGAACCAACGATCACTTCTACCGGATCCTGGTTCCTGTCAATAGATGTGAGACAAATATTTCTATGGTTTAGCCACCAGGAATCCGAAGGCCGGGTGACCATGGGTGGCAACCAGAACTACCACTCTCATGACTGTGTCGGACGGCTCCGGGCGCTGGAAGTCACCCCGCACATGGCAATGAACCACATCCCACAATTGGCGCCAGATAGATGACTATTACTTGGGTCGATGCTCGAGAATTGAAAGGACTCGATGGATTTGGCGTTCGGTTTCGTCATCGCCGGACAACAGGCTTATTCCGCGATTGTAAAATGTAATTTCAAGACGACCATTGGAGTGATCAATCTCTAGATGATCGTATTGCAATGGCTTGCCTGCTTCCGGATCGCCATACGTTCCGCCGGCATCGAGAAGACGATTCTCCTTAATTGCTGTAAGAACATCTTCAGGAATTCTGCCAACCAAGAAGACTTCCTCCTGTAAACCCTGCAGATTCTTTGCGCTCTTCACCATCCCATGTCGATACACCACCCGTATTATTGCCATCGTTCCTCACATTGTGTTAGTCAGACACCCCCCCCNNAATGATACGTCAGGAGAGCGGGATTGTCAATGCGCGAAAGCGGTTGAGGAAATCAGTCATGAAGCCTTTCAGCTAAGGGGATGCTCATTGTCAAGCGAGATGACCCAGAAGAAGCAGCCCTGAGTATTTCTGGCCAGGGCTCGTGTGTTTCGATTTATAGGTCCGGATTCCCTACCGGAGCACCGCGTCAATTTCGTATCGCTCGTTGGCTATTGCCTCACCCTGGGTCCCAAACCACTTCTCGGTCGCCTTTGGCTTGCCGCATTTGTTTCTACAGCAATACATCATCCCACGCTCGGTCCTTTCGGACAACACCGCGATTTGAACTCCCCGATGCATCGCCTTTGTAGTCGTCACTTCGATCATTATGCCACCCGCAGTTGTTTGTTATTCGTTCTCCAAGATACGCATACTGGAGACGAAATAACTGAATATCTTTCATTGTCACCCGGTTCCACCAATCACACGATTGCTCCATCCTCCAGGAACAGAGTGCAGATTTCCCCTGACTCTACAGGAAAACAGGTCGATATTGCCGGGCCTGATCGTTTTGCGCGGATGTCCCTATCTGAGGAGGATCATTGCTTTGCTCTGAACAAAGCTCCCAGCCTGCAGCCTGTAGAAATAGGTGCCGCTGGCAAGGTTTGCGCCGTCGAAGCGAACCTCATGGTATCCGGCCTCCTGAGTGCCATCGAGAAGACCGGCAACTCTCTGGCCGAGAGCATTGAAGACCGACAATGTAACGTCGGAGCGGGCGGGCAGCGCGTAACGGATCATCGTCGAGGGGTTAAAGGGGTTGGGATAATTCTGCGCGACACTGAACTCCCTGGGGACTTCCACGCCCTGGCGGACGCTCGCGACGATGCTGGTGAGTGAGGAAATCCAGCTGACTCCCTTCGTTCTGTAAGCACCCGCATCCGTGACGACACCCCCCAGACTCCCGACCGGCTGATAGGATGCGCTGGCATCGAACATCTTGCCGTCGGCATGACGCCACATTTTCCAGTGGAAGTTTTCGCCCGCCGCAAGTCCGTCCTTCGCCGGTGTTGCGGGGTCGTCGCCGTATATTACGAGCGCGATGTCGCTTGTGCCTGTCCACCGCTCGAACCCTGCACAGGTCAGCGTGTCCCCGCCGGCATCATAGAAGGCGCCGACATAGTCTCCGTCAGTCAGCGCAGTGCCCTGAATGCTCAAGGTCGCGCTTTTCGGGATGATGACGGCATGGCTCAGTCCGGTGTTCACCGCACTCCACTTTGGCGCCGCCGCGCCGACCACGATCAGGAATGGCTGATCGTACCCGGTGAACCCCTCCGTGTATGTGTCCACACCGTTGACAGCGGCGACGACCGCTCCGGCCTCATAGTATTCTCCGGCCGTCTGAGGCGTGTAGTTGAATTTGATGGTGTCCGTCTGACCCACTCCTATGGCCACGGCGGGACTCAGAATATCCACTTCGAACGGGGGGGTTTTCGTCGTATCCAGTGCCACGCGGGCCTTGATGGTCTGGGAAGCTGCGCCTGCGTAGGCCGGGTTTTTTACCTGGAGTTCGATCCAGAGCGGAGTCCCCGCAGGGATCACCTGGCCCGTAACGTCTTCCCCGGTCCCGCTCTTGTAGATGGCGATGGTTGGCGCGTACGGCATGTTCCGGGTGAACGTATCGCTGGTCGTCTGCCCGGAGGTGACGGTGATCCCGGACTTCTTTCCCCAAAAGAGCTTGCCGAACTGGGCTGTCGGTCCGGTTGGAGCATAGCTCACGAGGTAGTAGTACCCGCTCTGAGCCGGCACGCTGCCAAATGTCGCGATAGAGCTCGACGCGGTCTTCTGCGAATCCACGAGCTGACCTCCGGCCGTGTAGAGACGCACCAGTGCGTTTGCGCCGGCCAGCCCCCAGTCCTCCCCGTCCTGGACGGTGACCGCAAGGCTGCCTGTGGAGCCCGCAGCACCAGTCTGGTTCACGGTAAGTGTGACAGGCGAATTCACCGCATTGCTGGTGACCGTGACAGTCCCAGTGCGAGCAAGCGCGCCAGCATTTGGAAGGAACGAAATTGCAATGGAGTCTTTATGCGAGTTGTCGGAGACGAGCCATGAATTGTTGTCGGTTGTCGCCCAGGTGACCGTCCCGCTCCCGGAGTTCGCAACGCGGGCATAGACTGTCCCCACGACCGGCCCGACGTTGAAGCTGTAAGGGTTGAGCTGTATCGTAGGCGGGAGTTGTACGCCCGTCCTGCCGTTCAGAAGGCCGGCGTTGTCGACATAGAACTTTCCCGTCCAGGCACTGTGCAGCACCTCAACTCCCGCGGATCCGATCCTGTTTGCCACATGGTCGAACCGGCTGCCGGGTGTTGCACGGATTGCGTCCATGGGAAAATACAGCGGGTACCATGTTTGTTTCGGAATGCCTTTGGCCGTGTAGTAGACTTGATTGGCAACGGCATTGGCGTTATCCTGGGCGAACACCCGGAACCAAACCGAGTCCGGTATGCCGGCGGGCAGCCAGACCCAGTACGCCATGTCGTCGTACTGCGACGCATCCAGCGGCGCATCCGAACCGAACGCACCCGCTGTACCGGCATAGCTCACCTCAAGCACGCCGGCACCCGCTCCCGTGGGATCGACAATCCTTCCAAGTCCCGCGAGACTGCCGGAAAGAACCTTGAAACCGTCGGCGTCCGATTCAAAGTTCGCACAGGTCAGTGGCTGACTCCCGAGGAGGCAGACATTGTCCACATAGAAATCGCCGGTCCAGTTGCGTCCGGCGTCATGTTCGTCATCAAAAGAAATTTCGAGGCCCGTTTTCCCGATCCTGTTTCCCGCCGTGCTGAATCGAAAGTGGTCGGTATCAATGCCGTACTGGTTCATATAGAAATTCAGCGGATACCAGGTCTGCTTCGGGATGGACTTCGTGTAACAGCTTTGTTCGGTCCATATCCAGTTCTTGTTGTCTTCAGCCCATACCCTTATCACCATCGAATCGGGTATGCCTGCAGGCAGCCATACCCAGTAGGTGAGAATCTGGGCCCCGTTCGGATCGATGTCGTCCTTCTCGATGTCGCCCCAGGATCCCTTGGAGCCGTCGACCGACACTTTGAGGACCCCAGCGCTCTTTCCCGTCGGATCCGTAACTCGTGTGACCGATGTCAGGCCTGCGCCTGACCCGTTAAGTAAGAACCCATTCTCGTTCGATTCAAAGTCAGCGATAGTCTGTGCGATTGCCAGCGATCCAGCGGCGAATTGTAACAACATCATCATCGTGAAAAGCTTCATATGACCTCCCCCGGCCACTGTGCAACGTGTCGATCACCAACCGGCGGCAGGAGCCGACCGGACCAGGGAGGGAGGATGCAGATTCCATGCCAAGGTGACGCGGAGCACAAAAGGATCGTGGACAAGCTGCCTGCTCAAAGGCGGACGCCGGGGGCGCAACCTCGGGGAAGGATTGGGCCTCATCTCCATCACCCCTCATTGGAGAAGAGGTTGTGACCTTACCCTTGACATTTGGTTCGATGCGGCATTCGGGAGATTGGGGAACCGTCCGCCGCTGAGCGTGCCGGACGGTGCTTTGAGGAGGGGCTCAGTTGTTCGTCAGGGGACAGAAGGTTTGTAGAATCGCAGCCGGGGACAACACAAATTGGAGGGCGATTCCTGTGATGTTCAGACACCGGTGCGCACGGTCCAGGCTGACATCGCCCCCAGGTCTCCAGAGCCTGAACCGAAGGTTGAGACCGGCATTCTGTGGCAGGTCCAGACGGACCGCCCCCTGAACCACGGGAGGCCGGACAGTCCTTTACTGGAGGACCTTCCGCTCAAACGTGATGATGATCCTGCACCGGCGGAGCACCTCCCTGTGGAACTCCTGTTGCAGCTCGATAGAGATGTCACCACCTGTCACGCAATATAAATGTCACCGCTTGCAGCTCGGGAGAAATGTCACCTGGTTCCTCATGGGTAATGAGCCCCGAACTTGCAGGGCCGACCCATTCGCCATCAGCTTTCTCTTACAGTGTGAACCACGCAGTTTCTCCCTTGGTTTTGTTGAGCGAAATCGATTTTAGGCTCCGGGACAGCTCCACTCCTTCCCATGGCAGGTTTCAAGCCATTCAGGATTGCCGGACGTTGAGAACTCAAGGGGTGACAGTTCCACCGAGTCATCAGATACTCGGCGTGGATGCCCGCCGGCAGTTGAATCCGACCGGAGGATTGCTTAGTTTATCTGCGGTTGGCGAATTTTCCCGCGCCAGCCGGCTCGCCGACAAGAATGAAGAAAATCCGCATCTCAATTATCGAAGACAATCGCCTCCTCCGCGAGGGGCTGACCGCCCTGCTCAAGGGCGAGGCCGACTTCACCGTCATCGGTGCGGGCAGCAATGCGGACTCCCTTCCCGGTCCGAAGGAACTAGGACCTGAGGTAATCCTTCTCGACATCGGACTCCGGAGTCAGAACAGCCTGCGGGTCATGAAGTCGATCAGAAGGCAGGCCTCCGGGGCCAGGATCATCATCATGGACCTGGCGCCTGTCCAGCTCGAGCTGATCGAATATGTCAGGGCCGGTGCATCCGGATTTGTCCTCAAGGACGCGACGTTCCACGACTTCCTGAAGACGATTCGCGCGGTTGCGGGCGGAGCCAAGGTGCTTCCCGCGCCTCTGACGAGCTCCCTCTTCTCGCAGATCGCCGAGCATGCAGCACGGAGCCGGAAACGAACCACCATCAGTTCGATCCGGATGACAAACCGGGAACGCGAAGTCATAGACCTGATCGCGGAAGGATTCAGCAACAAGGAGATCGCGCAGCGGCTGAACCTTGCGACGGACACGATCAAGAGCCACGTCCACAACATCCTCGAAAAGCTCGCCCTGCACACGCGCCTCGAAATCGCCAGCTACACTCACAGGAACCGCACATCGGGCGGCAATCCCCGCTCACAAAGTCCCACCAAAGACTGACCGGTTGGAGCGTCGCCCGACTTGCGGCGCCTCTGTCATCAGATCCCCCTGCTTTCCTCCCATGACCCGGCAGATTCCCGGGCGCACCGATTGGCTGCCCCCTCTTCACATTTATCACTCTAAGGGACTAGTCCCATTCACCTCCGCCCGAGCTATTCCCACACCATTCAGCCCTCCGTACATTGAATCAACAAGCATGCTGGTGTGGCCGTTGAAAGCGAAAAAGAGTCCTCTGCAAAGAACCTCCTCAAAGCCGCGGGAAACTCCAACGCCCGATAGGAATGCCATCCTCTACCTCGTGCGGGAGAGGGTGGAAAGATTCATTCTCAGAGACGCAACAATTGAAGAGTTTCAGAAAGCAGTGTTGCTCGCCGCAAGCCGGGGAACACGCTTGTCCCATCCACTGACGGAACCCGTCTTCCGCAGAATCGTCGAGGAAGCGGTGCGCGAGCGGAAGCACTCGAAGAAGAAGCGTGGCAACGGATAATCCACAACAACTCAGGAGTGAAGACGATGGGAAAGCTTCGCATCGGCGTCATTGACCTTGTGAGTCAGGGACCGACCCGGGCTTTGTGGGCGCGTGTCATGAACGCCAACCTGGCAAGCATCATGCCGCAGATTGTCGCGGTCTGGTGCAAAAACGAGGGACATGACGTTTCGTATCGGTGCTACACGGGATTCGAAGACCTCACCGCGGAACTCCCACAGGATCTCGACCTTGTGTTTATCGGGGCGTTTACGGAATCCGCTCAACTTGCATACGCTCTGAGCAATCAGTTCCACTCGCGCGGAGTGGTCACGGTGCTGGGGGGACCTCATGCGCGCTGCTATCCCCAGGATGCGCAGAAGTATTTCGACTACGTCCTCGGCTTCACCGACAGATCGGTTATTCGTGAGGTACTTCTGGACTGTGCGAGGCATGCTCCTGAGGGGGTCCGGATTTCTGCCGCCCACCAGCCTTCTGATCTCCCCGGGGTGCGCGAACGGTGGGAATACATCGAAGCAACGCTCAGGAAGGCGCCGGTGATCAAACTGGTGCCGATGCTTGCGAGCCTCGGGTGCCCGTACACCTGCAGCTTCTGCATCGACTCGACGGTCCCCTACCAGGTCCTGGATTTCGACGTGCTGAAGAAGGATTTGAGGTTTCTGCTGACGAAATTCAAGCGTCCCCTGGTCGGGTGGCATGACCCCAACTTCGGCGTACGATTCAATGACTTCATGGACGCCATCGAGGACGCGGTTCCTCCGGGGAGTATCGACTTCATAGCTGAAAGCAGCCTCTCACTCCTCTCCGAGCCGCACATCCAGCGCCTCAAGCATAACGGGTTCAAGGCATTGCTGCCCGGCATCGAGTCATGGTTTGACCTCGGGGAGAAATCGCGCACGGGGTCATCCCAGGGGATGGAAAAAGTGAAGCGGGTCTCCGAGCACATCAACATGATTCTCCGGTATATCCCGTACCTGCAATCAAATTTCGTCCTCGGCATGGACGGAGACGAAGGGCCCGAACCGTTTGAGTTGACCAAGCGCTTCATCGATCTCTCTCCCGGCGCATTCCCCGGTTACTCCCTCCTGTCCTCGTTCGGCGAAGCAGCACCGATGAATCTGGAATATCAGCGCGAAGGGAGGGTGATCGGGTTTCCGTATCATTTCCTCAACAATAACGGCGCAATGAACCTGAAGCCGAGGAACTACTCCTGGCCGTCGCTGTATGAGCACGTGATCGATCTGACACAGTACTCGTTCCGCGCGCGGGCACTTGCTCGACGTTCAACCGCGACCAGGGCTTTTGTACCGCGCTGGCTCAACGTCGTACGCGCGGTCTCGTCAGAGGGATCCGGCCGGATACGTTATTACACGGGCATACACAAGCGCCTGCTCACCGACAGAGCTTTTCGAGCTTACTTCGAACAGGAAACGCAGGATGTCCCCCCCTTCTATGAAGAGAAGGTGAGGAGCGACCTCGGACCCATGTGGAAGTGGCTGCCCGAAGGAGCACTGGTTCACGATCCGAATGCCTATCTGCACTCGCGGCCGGAGGAAATGGCCGCTGGGGTCGAGATTCGGAGACTTGCAGCGAATTCGGGATAGGAGGAATGAACGAACAACATCAAGGTGGCGAAATGACCTCGAACGCCGTGATATGGCACGTCATCATGGAGCACATTCCGAGAAAGACATGGGTTCCGCGGGCTGAGGTCTATGCCATTGTGAAGAATCACACGGTCTTTGACGGGGAGGACATGGAGCCCGGCAGAGCTCCCTCCCGCCTTCCACTTTGGCAAATCAACGTGCGCCGGCTTCTCAGGACCAAGCAAAAGGACGGCCGGGTTCTCGCAAGGAGAAACTGAATTCAAGATGGGAAGCCTGTTGAACGTGACGGGGAGAGCGCAGGGTTGAGGGTAGAGTTGAGAGTGCACCTCCGGCAACAAAAAATGCCCCAACAAACACTGGGGCTTTTTTTTGCGTTCTATCCGCAGTAGTGTCAAGAATCGGCAGGACCAAAGCCCTATTCCGGGTTCACACGAAATGTGTGGAACGGATTCATTCGCGAGCGATGAGTAGTCCGGATTCGTGCGAATCCAGCCATTCACGTGCAGCACTTTCCCCAGCCACAAATCCCGTGGAAAACGCCGCCTGGAGATTGTACCCGCCTATTGGTCCAGCAATGTCCAAGACTTCGCCCGCAAGATAGAGGCCAGGCACGATCCGGGAGGCCATCGTGTGCGGATCCACTTCGCTCAGTGCAACCCCGCCAGCGGTTACCTCTCCCCGGTCGAGATCGATCCTCTCAACCGACCCCATCTCCCAGGATTTCAGCAGGCGCACCACGGCGGCGCGGTCCGCCCGCAAGAGAACGTGTCCCCTCGTTTGCACCGACACATGAACAGAAGTGAGAAGCCATTCAATCATGCGGTTCGGCACCAGGGCCTCCAGGATTGTCCCGAGCTGCTTTCGTCCGTTGGATCGGATGAGCTGGTTCAGTGCCTGGTCAAGAGCGGAAGGATCCAGGCCCGGGAAAAAATCAAAGCGAAGGCTCACGTCCCCCACCTCCATGGCTTGTGCGGCTGCGCGACTGACGGCAAGGGGAGCAGGGCCGGAGATGCCTTCATGTGTGAAGAGCAGGTCCCCCCGGCACGAATCAACTCTTTTGCCGGCGGAGTAGGCATAGAGGCAACCATCCCGCAGAGCAATCCCACGCCAAGCATCCGGGAGCGGCGGCCGAAGGCCGATCGGGGCCAAGGCGGGGCGGAGGGGGACAACCGAATGACCCATTGCGGTGGCCCAAAGAAAACCATCTCCTGTCGTGCCCGTCTTTCGATACGAGGCCCCTCCTGTCGCAAGGACGACGTGTTGTGCGAGCAGGGTCTTGCCCTGCACAACGATACCACGGACCCCATTGCCATCGATCAGAATGCTCTCGACTCTGGACCCGAGCCGGACTTTCACGCTACACTCCCACAACAGTGAAAGGAGCGCCTCCACAACGTCAGCGGCTCTACCAGTTGAAGGGAAGACTCGACCGTTCGGCCGGGCGAGCGTGGCGACTCCCCGTGCCTCAAGCATTCTCCGCACATCTGCATTGGTGAAGGAGAAGAAGGCGTGTTTGAGAAAGCGTGATTCATGGTGACTGAATTCGCGCCGAAGCTCCTCCATTGCACCATCGTGCGTCACGTTGCATTTTCCCCCTCCCGAAATCAAGAGCTTGATCCCCACTTTGGTGTTTTTTTCGAAGAGGATCACGGGAGCGCCCATGGAAGCCGCCCTCCAGGCTGCAATCAAGCCGGCTCCGCCAGCTCCGACAATGACTATGGGATGGGCGACGTTGGTCATGGTTTCATGCTCATCAGGAGAAATCACGAGGTCTCCATTGCACTTCGAATGAAGCAATTCTTTATGGGAAATCCCAGGAATTCGTGTGGAAAGAGAACACGGAACCACCTGGACTCTTGAGTTCGAGGTGTGATCCCCAGCGTTCGAATTCACGGCTAGCTTCGCAACGCCGGTGCTGCAAAATAAGGCGACAAAGGGCCTGAGACGAAGCTGCCGCTTTGTGTCTGTCAGCGCATGAAGGTAAACATCGGTGGAATTGATGCTTGCCCAAGAGTGGGGAGACACTCGTGAGCTCACTTGCAGGCGGAGGGATGACGTACCACTCAAGAAGCTGTGAGGAGAGTCAACAAGAGAGGAGTGTGACACCTGAAGGAACCCATGTCTGGATCCTCTTCATGCTCGGCAACGATAAATGGGAAGGCAACCGGACTCGCCTGAGGGGGGATTGCCCGACGAAGGAAACGTGGGAAGGGGCAAAAAAAACATGGGGAGCCGAGTAAGCTAGCCTTGCGGCTTTTCGACTCCCCATGCAGCTTGGCTCCGCGAGCAGGACTCGAACCTGCAACCCTGCGGTTACGGCTTATCCATGGCTTTCGCCATGGTCCGGACTATCTCATCACCCTCTGCACTGAGAGTAATCCTATGTTCACAAAGGGTGTCGGGCGCTGATGGGGCTTATTGGTGAGTCTCCTCAGCCCCTAGTCTCTGCACGTTTCCCGCTACGGACATCTCCTCTTCGCGGGACTTCGCTCAGGATTGCCTTATCGTCGGACTGCAACGACTTAGGTTTCCCTGAATTCACCCGATTTTTCAACTCCGATTACCCGGAGAAGCTGCTACATTCGCGTGGACTTTGCGTATGTCCTGTTGTCCCTGTCCACGCCAGCCTAACAGCCGCATGCTCTACCATTGAGCTATCGCGGAATGCGATGGCTATCAATATAGCGATTCTCTGCAGGAATGTCAACGCATTCCGGCAATTGGCGACCAGAAGCAGGACCACCGAGCAGTCCCTTGAGGCGAGTCCTCACTTCGGGTCCTGTTTCGGCTTGCCCCTCCGTTCCAGCTCCGCAGCGATCGCCGACAGAGGCACCCCCTCGTTCTCCAGCAGGACGAGCATGTGATACAGCAGGTCGGACATTTCCCAGGCAATCTCGTCAGGCTTGTGGTTTTTGGTGGCAATGATGACCTCGCCCGATTCCTCGCCGATCTTCTTGAGGATTTTATCCACGCCGGACCGGAAGAGACCCGTCGTGTATGACCCTTCAGGCATCTCCACAAAGCGCGAATGGATCACCCGTATCAGCTTGCCGAGAGTATCCGACAGGGGCGGGGCTGCGCCGGGCTGCCGGTGGGCTTCCGTGAAGAAACAGCTCCGGTGGCCTGTGTGACAGGCCGGGCCCTCCTGCTCAACCTGCAGCAGCAGTGCGTCTCCGTCGCAATCGACCGCCACCCGCATCACCCGCTGCACATGTCCCGAGGTCTCCCCCTTGTGCCACAATTCCCCCCTGCTCCTGCTCCAGAAATGCGTTTCGCCGGTATCCAGGGTCTTCACCAGGCTCTCTTCGTTCATGTAGGCGAGCATCAGGATCTCGCCGGTGACGGCATCCTGCACGATCGCGGGGAGAAGCCCCTTCTCATCGAAGCGCACCTCATCCAGGGAAAGACTCATCTGACCGGCACTCCTTTCTCCCGAAGGAATTGTTTCAACTGGGCAATGGTCATCGCCCGGGTGTGGAACAGAGACGCCGCCAGGATGGCGTCGGCGCCCCCGATGCTCAGGGCATCGGCAAAGTCCTGGAGCTTTCCCGCTCCGCCGGATGCGATCACGGGAATGTTGACCTGGTTGGTCAACACATGGAGAAGCTCTAGGTCGTATCCTTCCTGAGTACCGTCGCGGTCCATGCTTGTCAGCAGTATCTCTCCCGCCCCCCGCCGTTCCACTTCCTCCGCCCACGCCAGGGCATCGAGCGCGGTTCGCTCTTTCCCTCCGTAAATATAGACGTCCCACTGGGGACGCCCCTCCCGCCGCTTGACGTCGATGGCCACGACCACACACTGGCTTCCAAAACGGTCCGCGGCTTTCGTGATCAGTGCCGGATTCTGGACGGCCCGCGTGTTCACGCTGACCCGGTCGGCTCCCGCATTCAGGAGCGCCCGGATGTCGTCATCCGTGCTGATCCCTCCTCCGACGGTCAGGGGGATGAAAACGCTGTCGGCCACCGATTCGACCACTCCGATGATGCTCTTGCGCTCTTCACGCGAAGCAGTGATGTCAAGAATGACCAGCTCATCCGCGCCTTCCTGGTTGTAGAACCGGGCTTGTGCGGCGGGATCGCCCATGTCGACGAGCCCCTCGAACTGGACACCCTTCACGACCTTGCCGCCCTTGACATCCAGACAGGGTATGATGCGCTTTGTCAGCATGGCGTCGCCTGTTAGTGGAATCCCAGTGCGAGTGCATCCCGCACGTTGAATATTCCCTCGTACAGTGCCTTCCCCACCACGACTGCCGTGAGCCGGGGGAGGTCCAAACCCGCGAGCAACCTCAGGTCGTCAAGCGAAGCCACGCCCCCTGAAGCGATGACCTCAAGACCTGTCGACTCCGTCAGAAGCCGGAGCATGCCGCTGTCGGGACCGCCCATCATCCCGTCTCGCGAGACGTCCGTATACAGGACTTCCCGCACGGACAACGACTCCAGGCGCCGGGCCGCTTCGACAACGGTCACCCCGGTCGTCGCGGTCCATCCGCGCGTCGTTACGATTCCGTCCTTTGCGTCGATCGCTACAACGACTCTCTCCGAGCCGTAGCGGGCAATGACCCGGCGCAGGAGTCCTTCGTCTGCGAAGGCCGCAGTCCCGAGGACAACCTTGCGCACGCCCGCCTCCACCGCGGCCGCAATGTCTTCGAGAGTCCGGAGGCCCCCGCCGAATTCCACATTCGCCCCCGCTTCCCGGACGATACGGTTTACAGTGGCCAGATTGCCGGAGGCGCGGCCGAACGCTCCGTCCAGGTTGACGATATGCAGCCAGGAAGCTCCCTGGCGAACCCATTCGACGGCCATTGCCAGCGGGTCGTCCCCGTACACGGTCACTGCAGTCTCCTGTCCCTGCAGGAGCCGGACGCACTTGCCCCCGCGGATATCAATGGCCGGCAGGAAAATCATGTGAGCCGGGCGAATCTGTCGAGCACGGTCATCCCGGCTTCCTGGGACTTCTCCGGATGAAACTGGACCCCATAGATGTTTCCCCGGCGCACTGCGGCCGAGAAGGAGATGCCATACTCGGTCTGGCCTATCGTGAATTCCGACAGCGGGGCGAAGTACGAATGGACGAAGTAGAAGCAGCCTGCACGGCCCGGAACCCCGAACATTGCCGTCGCCTTTTCGGTGATGACGTCATTCCAGCCGATGTGCGGGACCTTCAGCTCGTTTTCGAACCTTCGAACCGTTCCCGGCAAAACCCCGAGTCCGAAGAATCCCGGGGATTCTTCGCTCTCCTCATACAGGAGCTGCATGCCGAGACAGATGCCGAGCAGGGGTCTCCCCAGCTTGATGGCATCGAGGATCGGCTTGCGGAGACCGAGACGGTCGATCCGGCGGACCGCTTCGCCGAATGCTCCCACGCCCGGCAGCACAACGGCCCTGGCGGAAACAATGGCCTCCGGCTGGTCGGTCACCGAAGCCGCATGACCCAGCTCGGCGAATGCCCGGCCGACATTCCTGAGATTTCCCATCCCGTAATCCACAATTGCGATCATAGGACACCTTTGGTCGAAGGAATGGCGCTTCCGCCTGTCAGACGCACCGCCTCGCGAAGGGCGCGTCCGAATGATTTGAAAATGGCCTCGGCCTGATGATGCGCGTTCTGACCGTACAGCAGAGCGACGTGGAGGTTCATCTTGCCCTCCCCCGCCACCGCCTGGAAAAACTCCCGGACCATCTCCAGCGAGAAACCGTTGATGGACTCGCGCGAAAATGTCACGAGAAAAATATGGGAGCTCCTGCCGCTCAGATCGATCACGGTGCGTGCAAGCGCCTCATCCATCGACACGAAGGCGGTGCCGAAGCGTTCGATGCCCCGTTTGTCCCCCAGCGCTTCCGCTATCGCGCGGCCAAGGCAGAGCCCGGTGTCTTCAACAAGGTGATGTTCGTCGACATGGAGATCACCGGAGGCCTGCACGCGGAGGTCCAGCCCTCCATGTCTGGCGATGTGGGAGAGCATATGATCGAAAAATCCCACGCCCGTCCGGATGTCGTACAACCCCGTCCCGTCGAGAGTGAGGTCGAGCTCGATGCGTGTCTCGGTGGTAGACCGGCGGACTTGTGACTGTCTGCTCACAAAGCCTCCTGCATGGCGGCCAGGAATTCCCCGTTTTCCTCGGGCGTCCCCACACTGACGCGCAGCGCGCGTGCCAGCATCGGGTATGAAGAGACATCCCGGATCAGGATCCCTTTCTCCAGGAGCCTGGAAAAGACCTGTCTCGGCAGCCGCTCCAGGGATTCAAACAGCAGGAAGTTCGCGGCGGACGGGTAGACGCGGATGCCCTTCATCGCCTGTAACCCGGCATGCAGCCTTGCACGCTCCCTCTTCAGCGGTTCGATCCATCCCTTGATTTCATCCCACCGGGCAAGCAACACCTCCAGCGCGGTGAGGGTAAAGATGTTGACGTTATACGGCAGCTTGAGCTTGTTCAATTCCTTCGCCAGCTCAGGCGCCATCAAGCCGTATCCCAGTCTGAGGCCCGCCGCGCCCATGGCCTTGGAGAAGGTCTGAAGGATGATGAGACGTCCGCATTTTCCCAGGAGGTCGATCTGCGACTCGGGGCCGAAGTGGACATACGCCTCATCCAGGACGACAAGCGCTTCGGTTTCATCGATGACCCTCCGGAGCTCCGCCCGGGGCAGAAACGTTCCGGTGGGATTGTTCGGAGAGCATAACACTATCAGTTTCGCATGCGATGCCCGGGCCTCGTCGATGAGCCGCGGCACATCAAAGGTCAGATCGGGTTTCATCTGGACCTCGCGGACATCGGCACCGAAGGCCTTGCCAAGAATTTTATACAGCGTGAAGGAAGGCTGGCTGATCACCATGCTCGTCCCGTGGCCAAGGACCGCGCTGAAGATCAGCTGGAGGAGCTCGTTCGAGCCGTTCCCGATCAGGATGCCTTCCCCGTTCCACCCGGTGAATGCCGCGAGAAGCCGGATCTGCTCGGAAGGAACAAATGCAGGATACCGCGACCATTGCTGAACGGCAAGCCGCTCCAGAATCTCCCGCTTGATGCCTTCCGGGAGCTCGTAGGGATTCTCGTTCTGGTTGAGCTTGATACGGTGAGGGTGCTGTGTCAGCGTGTATTCGGCGAGGCCTGAGATTTCCGGACGTAGCGGAGAGGTCATCTGGCTGTTCTCCTTATGGCCGCAGAGGCCGCATGGCCGTAAAACCCCTCCGCTGCAGCCAGCAGTTCCACGACTGGCGCCAACTCCACTGAAGCACGGCGGTCGTACTCGATGATATTGGTGAATTTCAGGAAATCCAGCACGCTTAGCGGCGAGCTGAACCGGGCGGATCCGGAAGTCGGCAGCGTGTGGTTCGGCCCGGCGGCATAGTCGCCAAGGGCCTCCGAGGCCCACGGACCGACGAAAATCGCGCCTGCGTGGCGGACCTTTGCGGCAAATTCCCTGGGCTTCGCGACCATGAGCTCCAGATGCTCTGGTGCGAAGCGGTTCACGAGCTCCGCGGCCGCGGCAAGCGATTTCACGAGCACGACGGCTCCCTGGCCATCAAGGGCCTTCCGGGCGATCTCCCTTCGGGGAGCATTCGCCAGCTGGCGGTCGAGCTCGGCCGGCAGTCTGCGTGCCAGACGGGCCGATGTTGTGATACAGAGCGGCGTTGCCATCTCGTCGTGTTCCGCCTGAGCGATCAGGTCGGCCGCCACAAACGGCACCGGAGCGGAGCCGTCTCCCACAACAACCACCTCCGTAGGTCCGGCAATCATGTCGATTCCCACTTCGCCAAAGACCAACTTCTTGGCGGCGGCAACGTAGGCATTGCCGGGGCCGGTGATCTTGTCCACCCTGGGAATTGTCGCCGTGCCGTAGGCGAGGGCAGCCACGGCATGGGCGCCGCCGATCCGGTAGATCTCCGTGATGCCGCACTCCGCCCCGGCGACGAGAACCTCGGATGCAACGCGACCTTCCCTGCCGCAGGGAGTCGCCATGACAATCTCCCCGACGCCCGCGATTGCGGCCGGAAGCGCATTCATGAGCACTGTGGAGAAATAGACGCCCTTCCCCCCTGGGACATAGATGCCGACCCTGTCGAGAGGCCGGGACCGCTGCTCGAGGGAGACTCCCCTTTCCCGGACGCTCCACGATGGCACCCGCTGCCTCCGGTGGAAAGCCCGGATCCGTCCGGCCGCCAGGCGGAGCGCGCGCAGGAATCCAGGCTTCACTGCCCGGTATGCAGCGGCGATCTCCCCGGGTGTCACCCGCATCCCCATCCGGGCAATGTCCGGACAGTCGAAGCGGGCGGCAAAGCCCAGCACAGCGGGATCCCCGCCGCTACGGACATCCTGCAGGATCATCCGGACGGCATCCAGAACATCGATCCCGCCCTGCCGGCGAAGCAGCTGCTCAACCGCATCCGGGTCTTTGACCGCGTCAAGTATGCGCATAGATGATCCTGTCCAGATCTTTCAAGAGCGTGGTCACGGCGGCCGCCTTCATTTTCATCGCTGTCCGGTTCACGATCAGCTTTGCACTGACCTGTGCCACCTCATCGAGAATGCTCATGCTGTTCTCGCGCAGTGTTCGTCCAGTTTCCACCAGATCCACGATGACCTCGGCGAGCCCGAGCTGCGGGGCAATTTCCACCGAACCCTCGAGCCGCACGATGTGGATGTGAGCATTGCGCGAGAGAAAGAACCTGCCTGCGGTCTTGGGGTACTTGGTGGCCACGCGGAGGTTCTGCTGGTAAGGGAGGGAAGTGCCGTCCGGTCCAGCCACGACCATGCGGCACTTCCCGATCTGAAGATCGAGGGGCTCGTAGACGTCGCTTTCGAGCTCGCGCAGTATGTCGGTCCCCACGATCCCTGCATCGATGGCCCCTGACTCGACGTACACCGGGATATCAACCGGTTTGAGCTGGACGAACTGAAAGCGTCCTCCCGTGTCTTCAAGGAGAAGCGCCCTGGAGCTGCTGCCGCCCTCGGCGACGACAACGCCCGCGGATGCCAGCAGCCGGAGCGCCTTTTCGTAGAGCCGTCCCTTGGGAAGGGCAATGAGCATGGTCCCGTTCATGCGAGCTCCGCGAGTCCGTCAAGGGAGAACGAGAACCCGACGGCCGGAAGCGACCGGCCGAATTCCTGGAGGAGAGCGTCGTAGCGCCCTCCCTTCCCGAGCTCGCTCTTCAGCCTGGGACTAAAGATCGCGAACATCATACCCGTGTAATATTCCAGCTCATCGATTTCCGTAAGATCGAAGAGCAGGCGGTCTTTCCAGCATGGCAACCTCTCTGCAAGTTCGAGGAGGTCGTCCATCGCCCGGCATGATTCTTCGATCAGCACGTCTTTCCGGGTGCTCCGGAGGAGGCCTTCTGTTCCCACGCACCGGCAGACGGCCTCGAGCTGGGACTGTACTTCGTCGGCAACTCCCAGGCTCTTCAGGCGCGACGTCATCCGGCGAAGGTCTTTCCTGTCGATTTCCGTTTT
>PMBF01000120.1 GCA_003152875.1 Ignavibacteriota bacterium
TGATCGTCGACGAGCCCACCGCCGGGCTCGATCCGGAAGAGCGCGTCCGGTTCCGCACGCTTCTTTCGGACCTCGGCCGGAACGCCCTGGTGATCCTCTCGACCCACATCGTCTCCGACATCGAGGCAGTGGCCGGAACCATAGCCATTTTGAAAAAGGGGACGCTCCTGAAGTGCGCCCCACCCGAGGAACTCCTGGCTGCCGCAGCGAACGGCGTGCGCGAGGCCGTCTTTTCTTCCGCGGAGTATGAAAGCCGGCGCGCCTCCCTGAGGATCTCGTCCGCCGTGCTGAAAGCCGACGGGATGCACGTCCGGTTTGTCCATGACGGCTCCGGGTCAGGTTGCGGAATTGCGGTGGAACCTTCCCTCGAGGATGCCTATCTCCTGTTGACGTCGGAGGAGCGGCCGTGATGCGCCTCGGTCTGCTCCGTCTTCGCTCGCTCGCGCTCCTGGAATGCCGGCTGCGCCTCCGGCGGGCCTCGACCAGCGTTCTGTTCCTCGTCCTGTGCGCGTCTGCCTTTTTTCTCATGCCCGACGTCAGGGAAGGAAGCACGGCCTTCCAGATCGGCGGGCACCGGGTGCTGCTGAACTCGGCGGCGACAGCCCTCGCCAGCGGCATGACCGGGGCTCTGCTCATGTTCATGCTGGGGTTCTACCTCATCAGCAACTCGCTCGGCCGCGACGCGAAGACGGGGGTGGGCCGCATCATCGCCTCCACGCCGGTGAGTTCAGCCGGGTACCTCGCAGGGAAGTTTCTGGGCAATACGGTGTACCTCGGCATTGTGACCGCATGTTTCATGGCCGCTTGCATGGGCATGCACCTCATCCGGGGCGAGGCGCCTCTCGAACCTCTCGTCTTCATCGAAACGTATGCCGCTCTTTTCCTCCCGCTCATCCCGTGCCTGGCCGCACTGGCGCTGCTGTTTGAATCCGTACCGTTCCTGTCGGGCCGGGTGGGCGACGTCCTCTACTTCGTCATATGTATTCCCCTCCTCACTCTTCCCACGATCGCCCGGGGCGAGGGGAATTCCCCGGGATGGGAATCGTACATCGATATCGCCGGCCTCGGGTTCATCATCAGGGGAATCACGCATGTTACCCGGGAAACGCAATTCAGCATCGGGATCGCACCGTTCGACCGATCGCTTCCCCCCGTCCTCTTTCCCGGGCTCGCCTGGAATTGGGGCGTTCTTCTCCCGAGGATCGTCTCGGCTCTGCCCGCCGTGCCGGTCTTTGCGGTTGCCGCAGCCTGTTTCCGGCGGTTCGATCCGGCAACAGGGAGAGAACACCGGAAACGATCGAGGTTCTCTGTTGCCGGCGCGTGGGAGAGGTTTGTCGGGGGACTGCGCGGGCGGCTCATCCCCCGGGGCGGCTGGATTGTCGGCAAGTCTTCTCTGGCGTCGGCCGTTGCCCTCGATCTGCGCCTCTCGCTGGCGCTCACACCCGTTGCCGTCGTTGTGTTCCTCGTCTTCGCTGCCTCTGGTCTGCTGGCGCCAGTGAATATCCTCAAGACCGGTTTCCTCCCCGTCATGTTCCTTCTCCTGGTTCCCCTCCTTGCCGCCGTCCCGACCCGCGACCGGACGGGCAACACCACGGGACTGATCCTTACTGTTCCTCTCCTGAGGCGGCACTTCGTACCGTGGAAGCTCGGTTCGTGTCTCGCCCTGGCTCTGCTGACCGGCTCGGGCCCGCTCGCCCGGTTGGCGGCGGCTGATCCGGCCGGGGCGCTGGCCCTCCTGAACGGGTTGGTCCTCATCGCGGCTGCGTCGACCTGCTTCGGCATCCTTACGGGGAGTCCGAAAACATTCTCTGTCCTGTTCCTCCTTTTTCTGTATCTTGTGGAGAACTCCAAGACAATACCGGCATTCGATTTCGCCGGATGGAACGGTGTTGCCTCGCCTGCCATCCTGGGATCGTACGCCCTTGCCTCGCTGCTGCTCACGGCCGGGGCATGGATGTGGTCAGGATGGACCATGAGTCGGGAAAAATTCAAGAATTGACATGATGAACTGCTTTGCTGGTCCGGTCCCGAACATGGCTGCGTTCGTTGCAGGAGCGGCCGTCATCATTGCCGCATGCGCTTTCTCCCCATCACGCGACCAGCGGGATGGCCGGTTTGTCGTTGCGGCGTACTACAGCGGCGACACGGCGGAGATCGACAGGTACCCGGTGGGTGAACTCACCCATATTATCTTCAGCTTCCTGCACCTCCGGGGAAACGAGCTTGCAGTCTCGGACTCTCGCGACAGCGCGACGATCTTGCACCTGGTGTCGCTGAAAAAGCGCTTCCCGGACCTGAAAATCCTCCTCTCCCTGGGAGGCTGGGGGGGGTGCAAAATGTGTTCGGAGGTGTTTGCTGCGGAGGAAGGGCGGAAAGCCTTCGCCGCCTCGACGAGGGATCTTCTGAAAAGCCTCGGTGCGGACGGTATCGACCTGGATTGGGAATATCCTGCGATTCAGGGGTACCCGGGCCATAGGTTCACGCCGGATGATCGGCACAATTTCACGCTCCTGCTCCGGGAGCTCAGGAGTGCGCTGGGCCCCGGGTATGAATTGAGCTTTGCGGCGGGAGGGTTTACGGAGTTTCTGCATGATGCCGTGGAGTGGGACCAGGTCATGCCTCTCGTGGACAGGGTCAACGTCATGTCCTATGACCTTGTCAATGCCACGAGCGAATGGACGGGCCACCACACGCCGCTCTATTCAACCGCGGACCAGAGAGAATCCACCGACAACGCGGTCCGCTATCTTGACTCCCTGGGAATTCCCCCCGGGAAGATCGTCATCGGTGCAGCCTTCTATGCGCGGGTGTGGGAACAGGTGCAGAACAAGAACAACGGCCTGTACCAGCATGGAAAGTTCAAGGACTACGTGATCTTCAGGAATTTCGGCGCGTACTTCGGCACAATCGGCGGTTTTACCGAGGGCTGGGATACGGTAGCGCAGGCGCCCTACAGGTACAGCGCTGCTGCCGGGGTGTTTGCCACATTTGACGATGCGCGCTCCATCAGTCTGAAAACGCGATACGCCATGAAGCACCACCTCGGAGGGATCATGTTCTGGGAGCTGAGCGCTGACCGGTATGAGCATGGTCTGGTGGGCGCGATTGACAGCGTGAGGAAGGGAGGCTAGTCCATTCCGATGATCGAGCAGGATTACGTCATGAGGATGATCAACGCCCTGGCAGCTATGCTCGCCCGGATCCTGTTGTCCAAGCAGAAGGGGGATTTCCCCCAGGCGCTGCTGGACATCGAGGCCGCCGGAAAAACTCTGCTTGGGGTCGACCGCACCCTTGTCAGGCAGTTTTCGCCTGCCCAGCTGATGGACCTGTTCGGGTCCGACCTGTCCGTCGCCGTCCCGAAGTCCTACGTGCTCGCTATTCTCCTGCAGGAGGAGGCAGACGTAGCGCGTCGGATGGGGGACCAGGCTGAATCCGACCGGCTTCACCTCCGTTCCCTGAGCCTGTTTCTCGACACCCTCTTCAAGGGAAACATGCCTGTCGAGCCCCGCCATCTGGAGCTGATAGGCCAGGTCCTGGAGAGTCTCCGCGGGTGTACGCTCCCCGCCGATATGCTCGTGAAGGTGTTCCGGTTCCATGAGCGTATGGGGAACTATGACCGCGCCGAGAATGCGCTGTTCGAAATACTGGAGGTCCAGCCCGAATTCCGCGAGGAAGGACTCGGGTTTTACCGCCGGTTGATGGAGAAACCGAACGCCGAGCTGGAGGCCGGAAATCTTCCGAGATGCGAGGTTGTTGAAAGTATAAGGGAGATCGAAGGGGAATGGCAACCGGGTACGTCATGAGGCTGCCTCGGCCTCAAAAGAGGTTGTCCCTCAGCAGCCTTCGGGAGAACAGTACGTATACCGATTGATAAGCTCTGCAAACTGAATGATTGAGGGAGAGGGGGATCATGGAAACCGGTGAGCATGAGGACGCTTCAATGCTGCGGTTCGTATCGATGGGAAGCTCCCTCTCAGGATATTCGTGAGATCCTGGGAGGAAGGGTCTGCTACCGCGCCAGTCCGTTGTCCAGCTTCTTCAACGCAAGCACATATTCCTTTGTTGCAGACGATGCCAGCGGGAGCTCGACACTCACGTAGACCCAGGCATCCGGCCCTTTTCTACCCTTGAGCCGAATGGCCCCCTTGAGTTGCCTGTCCCGGCGGTTCACCGCCGCCTGAAGTTTTCGCCTCACATGAGGGATGTCCGTGTATTCCACCAGCTCCTGTGCCTTCCTGCCGACCAGAGATTCACGCCTCGATTCAAGCAGGGCTTCTGCCCCTGGACTCAGATCCAGGATTGTCCCCTCCGATGCCAGGATGAGAACGGATTTCTGTGACTGGGTGACTCCTCCCTTGCCTGAGAGTTCTTCTTCCATTTGACGGTGCCCCTCGAAAACTCCTGAACGGGAACGGCATCCTCTGCCGTTTCTCATGTCCAAAGTTGCCGCAGTTCTCCGTCTGAAAGAATCGAGTGTTCCGCGTATTTCCGGGAATGATGTTATCGACGTAGGAGACACCTCGGGGATCCGCAACCTTGTTCGTCAGCGGCTCCCACGCCGCGGCTGAGGGACCCCCTGGGAGCTCTTCGTGGGCCTTTGGCCGGACCGACATCATCGATCCGGGTGACATTTCGATGTCGCGGGGCATGGAGATGATGCTCGCGATCTGGGTGCGCTCTGGATGGCGGCAGGAGACGCTGTTGTGCTTTTAAGACCGTGCGTAAGCACGCACAGGCAACGCGAGAAGAAGCGGTTAGCGGGGACAAAATAAAGAAGGGGCCCAGGAAGCGTCACCGTGGTGGGTAACACTTAGACGCTTGGACCCCTTACATCATTTTGTCAAGGCGGGTTACAGATTCTCCCCCTTGTGAGGGAGGGGATTTCGCCTGGCCAGTATCTTGAAGTTGGCTACTTTCCCTGCCTGAAGATAAACAACTGTTTTTGTTTTGTCAAGGGGCATTGCCAGGATTTGCAGGAGGCCGTAAAAGGGGCATGAAAGCACGTGTTTTCCATGATTGCGATCGGCACACTCTGAAGAACCTCACGATGTATACTGTCGCATCATCCCGGGCTCATGCCGTCGCCGCGTCCTGCAAACGGTGCTCTCTGGTTCGCAGCCAGCCTAGGGCATCTTTGACGTCACAGAAGATACGCGCGCTCACCCCGTATCTCGATGTGACGGTCTCAAACAAATAATCCTGGACACACAACTCTGCGTTCTCCACCAATGCAACGGACAGCTCCTTGGGCCAGTACCGCCCGTAGGATTCCGCATTGCGATAGCGGTCAATGGCCTCGAGAGTGCCGGTCTGCTCCCTGACATCGACCAGCACGCCCGTGTATTTTGCCGCAGGGCACGCCGCCAGGATTTCCTTCAGGATGGGTACGGAGTCGTGAGACGAGGCCTGACCCCTCACAAGAACGATGAGAAACGAACCCGCGGTCTCGAATTGAAGTGTTGAATGTGTGATCATGTGCAATCCCCGTGTAGCTGCAAGAGGGAACTCCGTGAGGCGGCGGCTCTTCGCTCTCCCTCCTCCTTTTGACAACCGTAAGTTGAGATCATTTGTTCCTCAGCCTGTCTCACCGTGTCAGATCGAAGAACTCTTCGCACGCTCCCCTCTGGAATTCTTCGAGGCCTCGGATTGAACTTCGGGAGCAAAGAACCGGCCTTGATGCCTGGGTAGGAGTACCCAGGCCGGGGCTCTCTATCAAGGTGCTCCTGATGCAGGGTGTTTCTGATGATTTCCGGTCAGGCAGACTTCCCGAACAGTCGCAATTGTCCAGCCCTCGCGGGCTTTCTCATCTCAAGAAGCACGAGGCCGAACCCTCAGAAACGTTGCTTCTTCCCTCTTCGCGAATTGTCTTGAGACCGCACCCGCTTCCCGCGGAAAAAAAGCAGGCAAAAA
>PMBF01000111.1 GCA_003152875.1 Ignavibacteriota bacterium
GCCCGGAGAGTGGCTTTTCCGGCCGAGGGGACGGTGATCTCAATCGGGAACACCGTCGCGTTTTCCTTCTTCTCCGCCTTGAGCGAGATCTTGGCCAGCGAGCCGAAAATCTTATCGGTAGGCAGCGCACCGATCTTGATCTCCGCGGGCATGCCCTCTTTCAGCTTCCCGACATCGATTTCGTCAACGGTCCCCTTGAACTTCAGCTTGCTCATGTTCGCCATCTTCATCAGTACCGTCCCCTCCTGGTAGGAAGTCAGGGGAGTGACCGGGTCGCCTACCTCGACGGTCTTGCTCAGCACGTAACCGTCGATGGGCGCTTTCACAATCGATTCGATCTCGGTGTTCTCGATCTTCACCTTGCCGCTCTCCATCAGGGCGAGGTGCTCCCGGGCGATCTTCATCCGCAGCTCCGCCCCATCGAAGCGGCCGGAAAAGTCCTCGAAGTCCTTGGCCGAGATCAGCTGCTTCTTGACCAGCACATCCTGGCGGATCTTCTCCTTCTTCAGGTTCTCCAGGTCCACCTGGGCAAGCTGCAGCTGGCGTTTCGCGTCGGCGAGCTCCAGCGGCGTGGGATCGGGACGCACCTCCAGGAGGGGATCGCCGGCCTTGACAAATGAGCCGGCGTCGGCGAAGATCCGTTTGACGACACCCGAGGACTTGGATTTGACGGAGATCTCGATTTCCGGTTCAATGGTGCCGACGGCAAGCGATTTCTCCACTATTTCACCGCGGGTCACCTTTACGCCGGTAGGCCCCTTATCATCGGTTTTCTTGGAGCCTCCCAGGACGAGGAATGCGGAGACCACGACGACAGCGACACCAAGCGTGGAAAACACGATCTTCTTCTTCATTGGGAACCTCCGGGTCATGACGCGCGGGTGGAAAGGACCTCGACCTACTTGATGAAAATACGTAAATTGCCGGCCATTGTTCCGCCGGAAGCGGATCGCCGCCCTTTCGCTGACAACTTTTTACACATCCTGCCACAGGCGAGTTCCACCGAACGGCCATAGAGCCCCGGAACCGTGCCGGATTCCCCTCATGTTGACTCTCGGGAAGGGAAGATGTATTATTTCCCGCAGCTTGCCGCTCCGTTCAACGATTCCTCCGATACCGAGCAGTCTGTCCGCCTGGAAAGAAGGCTTTGAGTCACCCTTGACCGATCATACGATCCTCAGCGATTTCCACCCGGCCGTCCGCGAATGGTTCCTCAGGACGTACGGTGAGGCGACTCCTCCTCAGACCCTCGGCTGGCCCAGCATCGCCTCCGGCCGGAACACGCTCATTCTCGCCCCGACGGGATCGGGAAAAACCCTCGCCGCATTCCTCTGGGCCATCAACCACCTCTTTGACCAGTCGACAAACGAGAATGTTGCACCCGGAGTCCGGATTTTGTACGTATCCCCTCTCAAGGCGCTCAACAACGACATCGAGCGCAATCTCCGAGCTCCCCTGAAGGGAATCCGCGACGAGGCCGGCCGGCTCGGGATACCCTGTTCACCCATCCGTGCGGCCGTCCGGACGGGAGACACTCCGCAGAGCCAGCGGGCGGCCATGATCACGCATCCGCCCGATATCCTGATCACCACCCCCGAATCGCTCTATCTCATGCTGACGTCGTCCCGGCCCCGCGGGATCTTCCGGACCGTTCAGTACGTCATCGTGGATGAGATCCACTCCGTCTGCGGCAACAAGCGCGGAGTCCACCTCTCGCTCTCGCTCGAACGCCTTCAGGAGATCGCCGACCAGGAGTTCGTACGGATCGGCCTCTCGGCCACGCAGAAGCCGCTGGAGACCGTGGCGGCGTTCCTGGGAGGACAGGAGTGGGAAGGTTCCGGAGCACAGAGAACCCTCAGACCCCGTCCGGTCTCCATCATCGACGCCGGAAGGCGTAAGGAGATGGACGTCCGGGTCTCCTGTCCGGTTGCGGACTTCTCGCTCCTTGGCGACAAAGGTGCATGGCCTGCGATCTATGAAGAGCTTCAGAAGTACATCCGGACCCATGCCACGACATTGATCTTTGTCAACAACCGGCGTCTGGCGGAACGGATCGCCGCCCGATTGAACGAGATGGCGTTTGAACGAAGAGGGGAAGACCGTTCCGGCATGATCAACCTTTCCGCCGTGCCCGTGCGGACGGAGGGGCTCCCAGACGCCGCCAGGAGACGGACTGCGAAGGCCTCATCGGAGACCCCGGAATCGACCGACCCCATCCTAGTGCAGGCATATCACGGGAGCATGTCGCGCCAGGCGCGGGAAGAGATGGAAAGGGCGCTGAAGGCCGGCGAGCTCCGCGCGCTTGTCGCCACCTCATCGCTTGAGCTGGGAATCGACATAGGCAGCATCGACCTTGTGGTGCAGATCCAGTCCCCCAAAGGAGTAGCCCGGGGGCTCCAGCGGGTGGGGCGCTCCGGCCATCTGGTCAACGCCGCCTCCAAAGGACGCATCCTCCCCACACACCGGGAGGATCTTGTCGAGGCAGCGGTTGTAGCCAGGGGGATGATGGACCACGACGTGGAGCCGACATCTGTTCCGGAGAACTGTCTCGACGTCCTCGCGCAACAGATCGTGGCCATGACGGCAGTGGAGGAATGGCCGGCCGATGCGCTGTACGATGTCATCCGGCGATCGTACTGTTACCGGGACCTCCCCCGGGCGCAATTCGACAACGTTCTGGGAATGCTCGCCGGCCGGTACACGGCCGAGACATTCAGGGAACTTCGCGCCCGGATCTCCTGGGACAAGGTGAACAATGTTCTCCGGGCACTTCCCGGCACTGCCCACCTCGCGATCACCAGCGGAGGTACGATCGCCGACCGGGGATATTTCGGGGTCTACCTGGAGGACGCAAAAACGCGGGTCGGCGAGGTCGATGAAGAGTTCGTCTACGAGAGCAGGGCCGGCGACACGTTCATCCTGGGGAGCAGCGTCTGGCGGATCTCGTTCATCGATGCCAACAGGGTCACCGTCACCCCGGCTCCCGGACAGCCGGCCCGCATGCCTTTCTGGCGCGGGGAGGGGATCGGCCGCACGTGCATCCTGGGGGAGAAAGTTGGACAGTTCCGCAGGATGCTCATGGAAAGGCTCGACGATCCGGGATGCCTGGCGTGGCTCCGAAGGGAGTTCCCCGTCGACGACAACGCGGCCTGGAACATCCTGGAGTATTTCCGCAGGCAGCGGGATGCCACATCTGTTGTTCCTCACGACAGGCTCCTGCTGGTGGAGGGTTTCCGCGACGAGATAGGGGACCCGCGTATCGTCGTCCACTCGGTGTTCGGCAGGAGCGTCAACGGACTGCTTGGTCTACTCCTCGCCCGGCGCCTGCGGGAGATGACGGGCGTGGAGGCCCAGATGCTCTACAACGACGACGGCGTCCTCCTCCGGACAAGCGACCGGGAAAACCTTCCCCTTGACCTCCTGCGGGGCGTTACGGCCGGGGAGGCAAGGAGCGTGATTCTGGAGGAGCTCATCTCCTCGCCGCTCTTTGCGGGACAATTCCGCCAGAACGCCGCAAGGGCGCTCCTCATGCCGAGAATCGCACCAGGGAAAAGGACTCCCCTCTGGCTGCAGCGGATGAGGGCGAGCGACTTGCTCGAGATCGCCCGGCGGTTTGAAGACTTTCCGATCGTCCTGGAGACGATGCGCGACATCCTGAACGACGTCCTGGATTTGAGGCGGTTTACCTCGCTGATGCATGATGTCGAGACCGGTGCGATAGCCGTCACGACAGCCTTCAGTGAGACCCCGTCGCCGTTCGCCGCCAGTCTCCTGTTCGAATTCATCGCCGTGTACATGTATGCGTACGACCGGCCGAGGGCAGGTTCTCCCGCCCAGGCGGGCATCAGCCCGGAGGGCCTCTCAGATATCATCCCGGCGGAGACCCTGGCGGGATTCCTGAAGCCGGAGGCCATCGACGCCGTCGAGGGAAGGCTGCAGCACGAGGTGCCGGGCTCGCAGGCTCGATCCGCTGAAGAGTTGATGCAGATCATCCTGCTGCTCGGCGATCTGAGCAGCGAGGAGGTTTCGGCGCGGAGCGCGGGGGATTCCGCGGCGATGCTCGGCGCGCTTGAGGCGCAGGGGCGCATCACGCGGATGGAATTCCCGGGCGGAGAGCGGTGGATCGCGGTCGAGGACGAAGATCTCTACGCGAACCTCGCCGACGAGTCGAATGCCCGGGTGGTCATCGGAAGGTTCCTGCAGAACCACGGGCCGGTCCCGCGCACGGCGCTTATCCGGAGGTACGGGCTGCATCCAGACAGGCTCCGGTCACTCGAGGCGGCGTGGTCGGCGGACCGGCAGCTCATCAGGGGACGATTCCGGCCCTCATCAACCGACGGCGGTGATGACGAGTGGTGTTACAGGCCGAACATCGAGCGGATTCACCGGCAGACCATCGCGATTCTCAGGAAAGAGATCACACCGGTCTCCCTCCGGGATTTCACGCTCTTCCTCCAGGAGTGGACCATGCTTGCTCCGCGGCGGCGGATGAGGGGTGAGACAGGGGTGGAGACCGTTCTGGAACAGTTCCAGGGGCTGCCGCTCCCGGCTGATGCCTGGGAGCGGGATATTCTGCGGTCCCGCATCGTAACCCCTCCCGTGGAGGCCCCTTTCGGGGAAACGCCTTCCGGGGATGTCCCGTCCCGGGATGCCCCGTCCGTGGAGGCCCCATTCGGGGATAATCTCGCGGAGCTGACACGCGGGGGAAGCGTAGTCTGGGCAGGTTCCGGGGCCGGACGAATGAAGCCGTTTGCCAGGGGAAACGGTCACTTGTTCCCGGTGCAGGGACAGGAAGAACCCTCCCCGGCCGGGCGGCGCATCCTCGAATTCCTGAAGGACCGCGGGGCCTCCTTCTTCACGGACATCCGGCATGGCACATCTCTCTCTCTTGACGCGATCAACACGGGCATCGCCGGGTTGTTCTGGGGAGGACATGTGTCGAACGATGCGTTCAACGAACTGACGGCGTTGAAACGCTCGGTCCGCGAGTCCGATGGCCCCATCGACCGCGTTCAGATCGTCGACCCACGCCACAACCCACGCCGCTCAGGAATGATGGCCCAGGTCCGCCGCGCCCTCAGGCAGGTCCCGGGATGGTCCGGCCGGTGGTTCCTTCTCGAAACACCGGGCGTCTGCGGCGAGCCCGTCACCGACGAGGAGAGGGCAGCGTTCCAGGCGAGGCAGCTCCTGGACCGGTACGGGCTGGTGGCAAGAGAGTTTCTGCCCCGCGAAGAGATGCTGCCATGGGCAATGCTGGCGGGGGCGCTCCAGCGGATGGAACTCCGGGGGGAGATCAGGCGGGGCTATTTCATCGAGGGTTTCTCAGGAATGCAGTTCGCACTTCCCGAGGCGGCCGACAATCTCCGCCGGCTTCACGAGCGTCCGGCCGGGAGGCAGGGGGTCCTGCTGGCCGCCTCATGCGACCCGGCAAACCCGTACGGATCCGGCATCAACCTGCCGGGCGCACCGGGGACGGAGCCTGCCAGAGTCTCGAGGAACGGCGGACACTACATAGCATTTGCGGACGGGAGTCCGCTTCTGGTGTTTGAGAGCCTCGGCGCGCGCGTCCGGACAGCCGGTTCGGCCGACCCCTCCCTGATCGAGGAAGCTCTCAGGCAGTTCGTGGCGCTGATGCGGTTGCCTGACAGGCTCCGGCCCTTCAGTGAAGCAATCATCGAGTACTGGGACGAGCTTCGCCCGGCCGAGTCGGAGCATGCCGGCATGCTGCGACGGCTGGGATTCCAGGGGGACCGGAACCAGACGATGCGCATCGACCTCTATACTTCCTGACACTTTTCACCACCAACGAACCGGGGAGATTCATGGAACCAGATCGCCTCCGCTACAATGTCCTCACGGAGACGCTGACCGATGAGGAATTCACGCGTCTCAGGAGCCGGCTGCACGAGCGCCATTTCGGGCCGGGGGAAACGATTCTGGATGAGGAATCACATGGCGCGGAGCTCTACATGATCGTCTCCGGGCGCGTCAGCATTTCCCGGCTCACCGGAGACTCGGGCGAGCTCCGGCTTGCCCTCCTTCACCCCGGGGATTTTTTCGGCGAGCTGGAGTTGATCGACGGCCGCCCGCGCTCGGCACACGCGACAGCGGTTGACCCCTGCACGGTCTACGCCCTTTCGAAGGACGATTTCGAGGACCTCCTGCGGTCCAG
>PMBF01000094.1 GCA_003152875.1 Ignavibacteriota bacterium
CTCTTCCCCATGAATTCGGGATTTGCCCAGGATACAAAGGGGCGATGGGCTTTCGGCATTCACGGCGGGGCCAACAATTGGATCAATGATTACAACAAGCGGGTAATTGGTGAGGGAGGGGAATTGATGGTACGGTATGGGGTGAGTCGGGCGCTCTCGGTGGGCCTGGTCACGGGATATGAAGAATTGAAGTCGAATCAGAATCCCGAATTGGGAGGCGTTACCTACTTGAAGCTGCAAGCGATTCCCGGGTCAGTCATGGGGTGGATTCATTTTGCCCCCGACAAACCGGTCAATCCCTATCTGTATTTTGGCGTCGGGGCCATGCTCTACAAGCGCACCACCGGCGGCAATCTTGGTGTCACCAGTGGCCAATTCCAGACCTCGCTCCACCTGCCGGTAGGGATTGGCGTAGAGGTTTTTGCATCAAAGAATCTCTCCATTGCAGTTGACGCCGGTTACAGGGTTCTGGACAACTACACCGATGGACTCAACGTCGGGAAAATCGACGGTTATGCGACCGCAAAAGCCGGAGTGAACCTCTACTTTGGCACCAGCGCCGCCGAAAAGGAAGAGCTTGCCAAACTGGAAGCGCGGCGGATCAAAGATTCGACAGACGCAGAAGCGCTGCGGGTGCAGAAGTTGGCAGAGGCAGAGGCGCAAAGACTGAAGGCCCTGGCCGAGGCCAATGCGCAACGGATCAAGGATTCGACCGAGGCGGAGGGACGGCGGTTGGCGGAACTGAATGCGCGCCGCCTCCAGGATACTGTCCTGGCTCTTGAGAGAGGGAAGACTGTTATTCTCAAGGGCGTCAGCTTTGCGACCAACAAGGCGACTCTGACGGGGGATTCCGAGACGATCCTCGAGTTGGCTCTCAAGTCACTCGCTGCAAGTCCAGCCGTCAACGTTCTCATTGTTGGTCACACGGACAATGTCGGCAGTGCAGCGTCCAACAAGAAACTCTCCTTGCGCCGGGCGCAGGCAGTCAAGACCTGGTTGGTAAGGAAAGGAATACCTGCGACGCGCCTGAGTGTTGCCGGAAAAGGGTTTGATGAGCCCATCGACGATAACACTACGCCCGAGGGGCGGCTCAACAACAGACGCATCGAATTCCGCGTGTTGAAGTAATCTTCTGGTGCATGGGGGGATGGGCAGCAAGAAGCACTGTTCTCTGGTTGGCCTGAGGCAGCGATGGAGGAGTTGGCAAGAGCGAGGATCGCTGCCTCAGGCTTGACCGGTTACCATTCCGTCTCTCCCTTGCTCCTCATCATGGTTGTGGTCCTGGTCAAGTACTCTCGCCACGTGCGAACACCTCCGGCGGTCGAAATGCAAGCTATACACAGCCGATGCGTCAGGGGCGCACCCTTCTCGAAGTTCTTCTTGAGCGTTCATTCGGCGGTGTTCGCCGTCCTGCTGTCTTCGTGCAGCTCCGGCCTCCCCGTTCAGCGTGACGCTCAACAGGCGCACAGTGACGAGCTCGCGCCGGCATACTCCCTTGTGTGCGTCATCCACGGCGATGGTGACTATCTCTACCACGATACCAGCGGTAACGAGTACGAAGCAGACGAGGAGGCGCTCGCAGGAGCGTCAGGGGTCGCACTGCGCAACCCCAGCGCAGAGGTGTTTATCTTTCACCAGAGACCCAGAAGACACTTCTTGTTCTTTTTCCCCCTTCCCGATGGAGAGTTCTCCTATTACCGGAACGGACGGCTCATCGCCAATGCATCGTACTTCCGCGGCCAGGGACAATCGCGCTTCGATCCTGAGGTGGAGTTGTATCGCCGCTTTCGTGCGGATGTTCAGCCTACGGTAGTACGATTGTTCCTCTACTGTGGCCATGAAGTCCCGGAAACCGGCGGCAAGGGCTACGATGCCTCATATCCGGATCGGGCGTTTACTGTACGGGACCTTGCGGGGGGGGTACGAAGGTTTACACCACATGCAGAACGGTTCGATCTCATGGTCCTGTCCACGTGTTTTGGCGGTACACCGTACACGATCGGAACGCTTGGACCATCAGCGCGATATATCATCGCTTCACCCGATAACCTTCATCTGTCGTACTTCGATCTCCATTCGCTGGAGCGGTTGGATCTCTGTTTGCGTGACGGCGATGTGCCTGCCTTTGCAGCAAGGTTTGCACACCAGGCATTTGACCGGCTGACAAGGGATATCCAAACGGCGGTGAGCGTTGCGGTGTACGATGTGGACCGTGTGCAGGAATTCGTGCGCTCAGTCCGCACCGTGTATGATCGTACCTTGAACACCTTGAATCGGGATACTCAAGCCTCCGCGGCCGCTCTCGAGCACTGCGATTGTTCCGATCTTCCTGCCTACATGCTGCCGACGATGAACGATGGTGTCGATATCATCTATCGACCGGCGCGATTCGGGAGAGCACAGCGCAAGCAGAACCATTCAGGATGGGAATGTTGGAGGGACAGTGGACCACAGGCTGCAACCTCACGGACCACTGAGCCAGTTCTCAAGTAGAGGCGTCGTCTGAACGATGCGGCCGAGGACATCATGGAATCCGGTCGAAGCACTTGATTGCGTACCGGGTGTGAATGGCCTGCAGGGGAAAGTCTCATCGAAGCGCACACACGACTCGTCCGGGAGGATAGACAGGTACCCGGATGCATGCTCGCTCGATTCTGAGGGGCCGGAGAGGTAAAATCCTATGTCGTCAACGAAGGTCTTGGGGCTGCTGGTGATGGTTACCGGTTTGATCCACACGGGGATCTCCGGAGGGAAAGACTCGCTCGCCGCTCGGGAGGATTTCCGCCCCGGTGACACGTTGCGCTACACCACCGACGGGTCTGCCCCCGACCGGACCAGCCGTTTCGTCCTCGTTGGAGCAAACGAGGTCGTTGTTACCAAGACAACGACGTTCAAGGCCAGGCTCTACAGACCTGGATGCATTCCCAGCAGAGTGCAGTCGCATACGGTATATGTGCGCGATTCCGCCAAGCCCGGTCAACTGGCAGCAGGCAAGAATATGTCTCCGCCATCGTCCTCACTACAACAAGCGCCAGACATTCCCGGAGTTCATAAACCTTCGCCCCTGAGATGAATCACTCATCAGGAGTACAGGAACAGAGCCGTCAGAGGCACCTCGGTACATCAAACCTTTCCGGGAAAGGAGTCTTACGCCGAACTCAAATGGGAGCGCCCGGTGACGGACCGCAGGAGCGAGAAACAGCCGGCTTTTGAACAACCTGCAGGCGGTCGAGCCTGTCCTGGGGAGATGACGAGAATAGACTGCGCGCATCTCGTTTGTGTTGGACTCTGCCGCAAGGGGGCATGTGCAGGGCACATCCGCTGACCACAGGGAAAACCAGGTGATGGAACTGCCGCCCTATCCCCCCCTTCCGGGGATTAACTACTCTTTCATCCTTTCAGCCGATTCATCCTGAAGCTCCGAGCAGTATACTTCATAAGGGTCGATACGAGCAAATCTCCAGTGACGGGAAGGCGAACATTCGCGAGCATTAGCAAAGGAAAGTGTACGAAAAAGGAAAACCGCCAATGAACTGGGATCGGATGGAGGGTGAATGGAAGCAGCGCAGGGGCAAAGCCGTACACCATTG
>PMBF01000098.1:0-10762 GCA_003152875.1 Ignavibacteriota bacterium
GAAGATGATGCTGGTGAAGTGACCGGGTCCAGCGCAAAGCGCCTCTTTCCCCCGTCCCGCTCTGCGGGACGGGGGGAGAGGCGTTGTTTGTTGCCCGCCGCCCGGGCGGAATCCCATGGTGACCCGCAAGGGTTCCCGTCCCATCCACCCGGTACACAGTCCCTGATCGAAAGAGGGTCTCATGGCGTTTTCGAAGGACGTTCTCGCAATCGATGCCGAGGCGGAGATCCGCTCCATCGCCTCATCCATCCGCACCCAGGTGCCCGGGGTGTTGAGGCGCAAGGGGGCGGTTGTTGCCGTCTCGGGAGGAATCGACAGCGCAACGTGCGCGGCGCTCTGCGCGAAGGCGCTGGGGCCGGAGCACGTGCTGGCGCTCTTCCTTCCGGAGCGTGACTCCTCGCCTGCATCGCTTGCGCTGGGGCGCCTCCTGGCCGCGCGGCTCGGCATTCCATCCGTGACCGAAGACATCGCGCCGGTGCTGGAGGGTGCGGGCTGTTATCGCAGCCAGCTCGAAGCCGTGCAAATGGTCTTCCCCGAAGCCGATGCGTCGTGGAAATTCAAGATCGTCATTCCCTCTCTGCTGAAGGGGGAGAGGCTGAACCTTTCGCGGTTGACCGTTGAGCCCCCCGCGGCCGGAGCTGCTGCCTCCGGCACAGAAAGCAGGAGCGAGCGGATGTCGATCCAGTCGTATCTGCAGCTCGTCGCAGCAACGAATTTCAAGCAGCGCACCCGTACCATGATGGCCTACTATCATGCCGACCGCCTGAACTATGCGGTGTGCGGGACGCCGAACCGGTTGGAGTACGACCAGGGGTTTTTCGTGAAGGGAGGGGACGGACTGGCCGACTTCAAGCCCATCGCGCACCTGTACAAGACCCAGGTCTTCGAGGTCGCCCGCGCCCTCGGCGTGCCAGTTGAGATCCTGGAGAGGACGCCCACGACCGACACGTTCTCACTGGCGCAGACACAGGAGGAATTCTATTTTGCCCTGCCGTACGGACTGATGGATCTCTGCCTGTACGGGCACAACCACGGGGTGCCCGCCGGCGAAGTGGCTGCGTGCATCGGACTCACGGCCGATCAGGTGGAGCGCGTGTACCGCGACATCGATGGCAAGCGGCGCGGAACACTCCCGCTGCATGTCACATCACTTCTTGCTTCGCCGGTGCCGGAGATCGAGCAGATGCTCACGGCCGCCACCGCATCACCCATTGAATAGTCCGGGAAGAATGGCGGGATAGCCACCATGTGCGGTATCGCAGGGATTGTCAACCTCACGGAGCGGGGCGAAACGCCGTCGGCCGGCCTCCTCGCCCGCATGATCGGCATGATCAGGCACCGCGGTCCGGACGAGTACGGGATGTACCGTGACGGCCATGCGGGACTGGTGCATGCGCGTCTCTCCATCATCGATCTCGCGAGCGGCCAGCAGCCGCTTGCCAATGAAGACGGGTCGCTCTGGATCATCTTCAACGGAGAGATCTTCAACTATGTGGAGCTCCGGGAAGAGCTTGAAACCCTCGGCCACAGGTTCAGAACCCGGTCCGACACCGAGGTCATCGTGCACGCCTTCGAGGCTTGGGGTGAGGAGTGCTTTGCCCGCTTCAACGGACAGTGGGCCCTTGCCCTCTGGGACTCCCGGCGGAGGCGCCTGGTGCTGGCGCGCGACCGGGTCGGGGTCCGTCCCCTGTACATCCGCGAATCCGGAGGCACGGTCTGGTTCGCCAGCGAAGTAAAGGCGATCTTTGCCGACCCTTCCGTGCCCCGCGCGGTAAATATCCAGGCGCTCGCACAGACCTTCACCTACTGGGCATCGGTCGCCCCTCTGTCGTTCTTCGAGGGAATCGAGGAGCTCAAGCCCGGCTCCATCAGGGTCTACGAGGCAGGGGGCGCCCGGCGGGACACCGTCTACTGGTACCCGAAGTACCCGGCCCGCGACTCCGATCCCTCCCCGATGGATGTCCGCGAGGCAACCGAAGCGCTCCGCACAAAGCTCGATGAGGCCACGCGGCTCCGGATGGTGCGTGCCGACGTGCCGGTCGGCAGTTACCTGAGCGGAGGAATTGACAGCTCGGTGACAGCCTGGCTGGGGAGGCAGGCGAAGACGGGGGATTTCCGGACGTTTTCCATCCGCTTTGACGACGCCGAATTCGATGAGACACGTTTTCAGAGGGCGATGGCGGCGACCCTCGACAGCCGTCATGAGGAGTATGTGGTCACCCGCGCGGACATCGCGCGCGTCTTCCCCGACGTGATCTGGCACACGGAGCGGCCGATCCTCCGTACCGCACCTGCGCCCATGTTCCTGCTCTCCCGCCTCGTCCGCAACGCAGGCATCAAGGCCGTGCTGACGGGCGAGGGGGCGGACGAAGTCCTCGGGGGCTACGACATCTTCCGCGAGGCCAAGATCCGGGAGTTCTGGTCGCGCCAGCCGGCTTCGCAGTGCAGGCCGCACCTCTTCGACCGTCTCTACCCGTATCTTGCACGCTCCCCGAAGCGGGCTCACGGACTGGCCGTCGAGTTCTGGCGCCAGGGGCTTGCATTGGCGGGAAAACCGGGCTTCTCGCACGATCCGCGCTGGCGGACCACGGCGATGCTGAAGCGCTTCTTCAGGCCGGAGATCACCTCCTCCCTTGCCCTCCGGCCGATGCCCGATGTCCTCGCCTCGCTGCCTCTCGAGTTCGGCTCATGGGACGGTCTGGGCCAGGCGCAATTCCTCGAGGTGGCCACGCTCCTTTCCTCGTACCTGATCTCCTCGCAGGGGGACAGGATGCTGATGGCGCACTCCGTGGAGGGTCGATTCCCGTTCCTGGACGCCGGGGTGATGGAGTTCTGCAACAACCTTCAGCCGCGCTACAAGATCGCCGGGCTGAACGAGAAGTTCCTTCTCAAGCGGATGGCCCGGGGGATGATTCCCGCCGAGATCATCGACAGGCAGAAACAACCGTACCGGGCGCCGGATGCGATCAGCTTCGTCCATCCCGCCGCTCCCTCCTACGTCCAGGACCTCCTGTCTGAGGAATCCGTGCGGAATGCGGGACTCTTTGAACCTTCGGCGGTCTGCACGCTTCTGTCAAAGCTGACGGAGAGGGCGCAGGCAATGGATCAGAACGAGAATTTCAGCAACACCGACAACATGGCACTTGTAGGGATCCTCTCGGCGCAGCTTGTCGTCAGGCAGTTCGTGCATGGGTCCGCTCTGCACGACGGGCCTCCGGTCCGTTTCACCACCATGATCGACCGAACAGCGGAACACACTCATCGGGAAGGACAGGTATGACGGCAGACGGACTTCGCACGGAAATTCACCAGTTCATCCAGAAGAATTTTCTGTTCGACGACTCCAAGGCCATCGACGACGACCAGTCGCTTCTCGCCTCCGGCATCGTCGACTCAACAGGCATTCTGGAGCTGATCAGCCATCTGGAAGGGACCTACCGGTTGAAATTCGCCGACAGCGAGCTGGTCGCCGACAATTTTGATTCGGTGAACCGCATCATCGGCTTCATAACTCCGAAACTGCAGGCGTGAAGGCACACACCATGCTTGTTCAGGACTATCTCATCAAGACGGCGTGCAGGCTTCCGGCCAAGGAAGCCCTGGTCTGCGGGACGAAGCGCATGACCTACCAGGAGATCCGCTCTCTTGCGGGCGGCATGAAGGGATACCTGAAGGCACAAGGCCTGCAGCGCGGTGACAGGGTGGCCGTCTTCCTCGACAACGGACCCGAGGCGGTCATTGCCATCTTCGGGATTCTCGAGGCGGGCGGGTGCATCGTGGTGACAAACCCGGCCACGCAGGTGGAGCGCCTCACGGTGATCCTCCGGAACAGCCGGGCGCGTTTCGTTGTCACAACCACGGACAGGCTTCCGGTCCTCGCAGAAGCCGAGCTGGCCACCGGCATCAAGCTTCACCGGATTGTCGCGGGCTCCGCCGGCGAGGGATCGGATTTCTGGCGGCTCTGCCTCGAGACCCCTCCGGGTGTGCCCGTGGGGATGACCGACATCGATCTCGCGGCCATCATCTATACCTCGGGGAGCACGGGGAAGCCCAAGGGTGTGACCATGCTCCACCGGAACATCGACGCCGGGGTGAATGCCATCGCCGAGTATCTTGAGAACGTGGAAGAGGACGTCATCCTCGGGGTTCTGCCGCTGTCGTCCAGTTACGGGCTCCTGCAGCTGCTTGTGACATACCGGACAGGCGGCCGGCTCGTGCTGGAGAAAGGACTCGGCTATCCGTTCGAGATCATCCGGAAGATCAAGGACGAGCGAGTGACGGGCTTCGCCGGCGCACCCACGGTCTATGCCCTCCTGCTGAAACTCCGCGATGTAGAGCCTGCTGACGTGTCCTCGCTGCGCTACATAACGAACGCTGCGGCCGCCCTTCCTGCGGCATTCGTCCCGAGACTCCGTGCCATGTTACCCTCGACGCGCATCTTCCTGATGCACGGACTGACGGAATGCCTCAGGACGACCTATCTTCCTCCCGGGGAAGTCGAGACGCGTACGACCTCCGTGGGGCGCGGCATGCCGAACATCGATCTCTGGGTCGGCTTGGCCGATGGGACTCCATTGCCCCCGGGCGAAGTCGGGGAGATGTTCGTCCGCGGCCCGTCGGTGATGCAGGGGTACTGGGAGGATCCCGAGGCGACAGCCGCCGCCCTGATCCCCGGTCGATATCCGTGGGAGCGCATTCTGAGGACGCGCGATCTCTTTACCATGGACCCTGACGGATACTTCTCCTTCGTGGCGAGGAACGACGAATTGATCAAGTCCAAAGGGGAGAAAGTGAGCCCGATCGAAGTTGAAGATGTGATCTACACGCTGGAGGGGGTGTTGGAAACCCGTGTAATCGGCGTTCCCGATCCTGTCTTCGGGCAGGCCATTCGGGCTGAAATCGTCCTCAAAGAGGGGATTGCGGTCACCATACAGGATGTCAAGGCCCATTGCCTCCGTCATCTCGAGGATTTCAAGGTCCCGCAGCAGGTCTCCTTTGTGACGCAGCTTCCCAAGACTCAGGGGGGGAAAATCAAGCGTTCTGCCGGATCGTGAGTCTTGCCAGGGTCGAGGGACTGCAATGCCAGGAATTGTCAAAAAAAAGATCGCAATTCTTCGCGGCCTCTTGACTCTCATCCGGAGATTTCTATATTAATAAGGCAAGATATTACTCTCAGCGACGTTCTTTCCCCTACGCGCATGAGGATGTGATGTTAGTACTCTGCAGCATACTTCTCTACCTTGGCGGCCTCCTGGTGATTTCGCGTGTGATACGCGGCCTGCACCATCGGAACGAGCTGATGGACCGGACGATTATGTCGGTCCCCGGATCGTATGCTGGCCAGTCCTCGTCGGTGAGCGAAGAATCTCCGCATGAGCATCAAGCAGTATAGCTCCGCTGGTTGAACCTTCAGTCACACACACCGAAGCACAACGCCGTTGATACGGTGCCCCCGGGAAGAACGAAGAACGTGATCCGGGCTCCTGCCGCGCCAAACAACCTTTCCAGTTTCCAGAGTATGGCAGGTTTCTCCGTTTACGACGACATCGCCGCACTGTGTTCAATGAAGATCTATTTCGCCCACCAGTCCGTGGGTCAGAATATCATCGACGGCCTGAAGGATCTCGCGCGACATGTCCCCGGAGAAATGCACCGGTGGTCACAGGGCGTGACACAGCACACGGATTGTAAACCGCGCCGGCGGTAGATTTCACGGAGACGTTTTCATTCAGAAGAACACTCATGTCGAACTTTCGCACACCAGTTCAGGGAGACACGGTCATCGGCACGTTGCGGGATGGGGATGATCCGGGGGCCAGGCCGATGTGCGTGTTGATGGGCATCCTCCAGGCTTCCATTCGCGGCGGCCCTTCCGGCCATCTTCCGTTCCTTGTCCGCGAGCTGCGTGCACAGGGTGTCGAAGTGTGGGAGGAATCTTACGGCAACGCCCTGGGATCGATAGGATGGGCTGCCCGCCTCATGCAGATACTGAAGACGATCCGGGAGATGCGTGCAGCCCAAGCACGCCGGACGTTCGACATCGTCCAGCTCAATACCTCGTTTGACATCAAGGCGTTGACCCGCGATCTGCTGGTTGTGTCGGCGCTCAGGCACCAGGGACAGAAAATCGTCCTGAAATTCCATGGAAGTGAAGCGGGCCTGATCAGCACCGTCAACCCGTTCCTCCGTTTGATGATCAAGATGCTCCTGTCGAAGGTCCATGCGGCGGGGGTGCTGTCTCAGGAAGAGCGATCCAACTTCGTCGAGGCAGGATTCGATGCCTCGAAGATCGTCATCGTCAAGAATATCCTCGATCCGTCAATGTACCGTCCGGATCCCGGTTTCCGCCAGCGGTCCGGTCTCTCTCCGGACATACCCGTGCTCCTCTATGCGGCGCGATTCATCCCCGGCAAGGGAGTTCTGGATGCCGTGAGGGCCTGCGGCGAGCTCTCAGGCAGGGGAGTCGATGTTGTGCTGATCTGTGCGGGAGATGGACCGGAGAAGGAAGCGGCGGAGCAGGAAGCCCAGCGCCTGGGGATCGGCAGCCGTGTCAGGTTCCCGGGTTTTCTTCCTGAAGAAGAGATGCGCGAGCTATATGCAAACGCGACCCTGCTGGTCTTTCCGACCTTTTATGACGAAGGGTTTCCGATGGTGGTCTTCCAGTCGGTCGCTGCTGGTCTCCCGGTGATCACCACGCGGCGCCGGGGTGCAGCCGACTATCTCAGGGAACCAGACAACTGTCTCTGGACCGAGCCCCACAATCCGGCAATGCTGGCCGACAAAGTCCAGGAATTGCTGAAAAGTCCCGCGCTCCGCACATCGATGTCTTCAGCGAACAGGACCCTGGCGCGTGGTTTTAGTGCGGAAACGGTGGCCGGAGAGTTCGTTGCACTCTACCGCCGCCTCGTGACGCCTCACGGCCTTTGCCCGGCGGAGCAGATCACAGCGCCGGCTGAGCAGAGCTCGGACCTTCAGAAGTAAAGAGCGAGACAACCGCCCCCTGGTCTCCTGATGGAGGCCGGTCTCACCCCTCGGGCGAGCTCAGGCACCCTGTCCCGCGTTGTAGAACCCTCCAAACGTCACCACCTGCATCGGCGGGAGGTGGACGAGCGCATTCGCCGGCACATCCCGGTTCACGATGGCGTTCGGGCCAATCCTCGCATTGTTCCCCACACGGACCTTCCCGTAGACCTTCGCCCCGGCATTGATCATCACATTGTCGCCGATGATCGGTGCGCCGCTCCTCGGACCCTGTCCCCCCGTCCCAATTGTGACGTCGTGTGCGAGCGTGAAGTTCTCGCCGATCACGCTCTGTGACGAGATGAAGATCCCGCCGTTGTGAACGATCAGGAAGCCTTTCCCGATCCGCGCACCGGTGTGGATTTCAATACCCCATGCAGACCTCATGCGGTAGTCGAGGAACATGGCGAGGGGTGTCAGGAGGAGCTTCAGGGCGACATGCTTTGTCCGAAGCCAGGTTCTGAATCGGAATACCGCTACGCCGTGAAGGGATGGGGCCCGGACCACTTCGGTGATTCGCCTCCAGCGTGGTCCGCTGGTGGTCTCATACATGCGATGTACGTCATGCCGGAAGAGCTCGTACATGGGGATGGGTCCGTGTGAATTGGAGGAGTAAATTGTAGATTTTTCACTGGTTCAGGCAGGGGGCCGTGCTTGTCCGGCCTTCTGCCTCGGAAAGTTGCTAAGAACCATCGTGAAATACAACATCGTCATGCTGTGACGTGCATCACTCTCTGGCACATCGCTTGCAGGGGGAGAAGGGCCCGCGTTGGGCGAAGATGACCCTCCCCTAACAAAGCCCCGATCGAAGACGAGGAGTACCGTGAAGCGAGCGATGAAGCAGAGAGTGATCAGGATTGTGTGCAATGGATTACCGAGCCGGTGTGCGACATGTTCCGGCATTGCTCAGACGACCTGTTCTGCGGACAAGCAGGGGAGCGATGCCAACGATGGCCGAACTCTCCAGAGCGTGCTGCTCAGGGTCGGCAGTGTGAATGAGCCGAAGTTCCGCGTTGGCGACCGCATCTGGTTCAAGAGCGGATGCGTCTTGCAAGAGCAGCTCACATTCAGCTGATGCGGGACATGCGCCCAGCCGTTGGGCTCTCCCCCGGTCAGGGGTGCGGGCATCGATATCGGCCTCAGCCTGGACTTCTCCGGCAACAGGGTAGCCGATCCGCGGAGGTTCGCCGCGTTCGAGCAGATCGGGACATCCGTCATCACCAGGCAGATGGCGCTCGTGAGATATTCCGGAGCCCGGTTCACTGCAGCCGCAGAATTCCGCTCGGAGCAATTCCTCTCGCGGCCGCCGGATACCCCTCGCGGCTTTCCATTCCACCCCGAAGTATCCTCTTCTTCGTCCGCCCTCGTCGTCGACATGCCCCGGCAACGCACTCGTGGGTTGGTACCATCTCGGCACTCAACGGGAAGAGATGGGTCTCATTTGCCGAGAAAATCATTGTAGAATCTGCCCGTTACCAATGTCTCTCCCACGCCGAACCGCGTTACGTGACGCAGGTCAACCTCTGGCATGCTGATTGTGATTCTCCATGGTGTTGCGACGTGTTAGCCATCGCACAAGACAGAGCTAAGGGGAATGGAGCAAATTGAAGGGTTAGCGATAATGGGGACCTCACAACGTCGCGCAATCATCATGATTGCAGGCTGCCTATTGCTGGGATCGTGCATGCGGTCACAGTCAACGTACTATGTCGACCCGCGCGGGGACGACAACAATGACGGCCGTTCTTCTGCAACAGCATGGAAAACGATCGCGAAAGTGAACAGCACAGGCCTCTCTGCGGGGGACAGAGTGCTGTTCGTTCGCGGAGGGCTCTGGCACGAAAGTCTGAGCCTTACGTCGTCCGGGAGCTCTTCCGATCCCATCATCTACGGAGCGTTCGGGTCAGGTCCGAAGCCCGTGATAGACCTCGGAGCGACCCTGCCGGGCTGGACATCACCGGGGAACTGGCACGACCAGGGGGGAAATGTCTGGTCGATGAGCTTCGGCTATTGGCCGGGACGGATGTGGTTTAACGGGACTGAGTCCGGCTGCCCGGGGTTCTCTAATGCAACAAGCGCCTATAACAACACCTATGGCAGCAGCGTCGTTTCAGTACGCTACCGCTGGTGGTGGAACTCGGGAGTGCTGTACGTGTATTCAAGCGGCAATCCTGCCAGCGCATATTCCTCCATCGAGATCGGCCAGGCTTCTAATGGCATCTCGAATTCCTGGTCTGGGAAGAGCCACGTAACCTTTCAGAACATGGAGTTTCGCCGGGGCCAGACTGCGATCTATCTCGACAACTGCGATTACATCACCTTCGATAGCTGCAAGGTCGGAGGCGGGAGCTCCCGATGGGGCGTCTGGGCAAGACATGGTTCCGATCATGGCCTCATCACCAACAACTGCATCTTTGACCGGGAGGATACAGTCAAACATCAGATGGAATATGGAGGATCTGAACTCAAGGGCAACGCGACTGATATCGTTGCGATCAACTGCGGCTCGTACTGGGAAATTCGTGACAGCTACTTCGGATCCTGCGGACATGCGGGGGTGAATCTTGATGACGGCGACGGGAATGGAGTGTACTGCCAGTACAACAAGATTCACGACTGCGAGTTCTACGGCGGCGGCGACTACGACCGGGCTTTCCTCATGAACAGCTACGGAAATAACGTCGTTCGGGGGTGTGCGTACAACGAGTTCTACAATAACTACGTTCATGGGATGGAGACCGTCTCCCAGATGGGCGGCCTCAACAATAAGGTGTACTACAACATCTGGTCGGATCAGGGGCACATTCCCTGGGAAACGGATATCAACAGCTGGAGATCGGATGTCATCACCTTTACTGATGATCACTATCAGGACTCCTGCTACATCCTGAACAACACATTCTACAATGCGGACCGCGTGCAGATTTCCATCCCAGGCGGTTCCCGGCACTGCTTCGTGGAGAATAACATCCTTTTCGACGGCGGCAATGACAACAACCCCAATTGTCCTCATATCGCCATCATTCTCTGGCTGGGCGCTCAGACCAACATCATCAAGAGCAACGTCATCTTTTCGCCCTCATCCTCATTGACCTGCATCGTGAATCAGGATCAATACATGGGCGGCTACGGAACCCCAAGAACTGTTGCCTACATGCAAGCCAATCCGGGGCAGAATACGATCTCCGGCAATATCACCGCCGATCCGAGGCTGCTCTCTGATGGCCGCATCGCGACCACAAGTCCTGCAAGAGACTCGGGGCTTCCCGTCGGTCTCACGGGCGTGGACTTCTTCGGAACCCCGCTCCCGGCAACCAGGCCCGATATCGGCGCATGCGAAGTGCCCTTGACGGGGGCTAGCACCGACGTCCCGGCTGAATCCTCCTCAGCTCCCGGCGGGTTCCTCCTCGAACAAAACTATCCCAATCCCTTCAACCCAACGACATCCATTCGCTTTGCGCTCCCCCGGGAGAGCCGTGTTGTGCTCGAAGTCTTCAACGTTCTCGGTCAATCTGTGGCAAGGCTGGTCGATGAAGTGGCCTCCGGAGGGATACATCAGGCTCAGTTCGATGGGCGCGCTCTGGCGAGCGGGACCTACATCTACCGCCTCCAGGTCGAAGGCCAGGCACCCCTGGTCCGGAAAATGTCGGTCTTGAAATAGCCCCCCCAGGAAATTCGGCCAAGGGAAGTCTTGTGATGTTGAGATGAAACCTCGAAGCCCGGTCAGTACGGACCGGGCTTC
>PMBF01000098.1:10824-13484 GCA_003152875.1 Ignavibacteriota bacterium
CTTGTGTGGCCAAGCATCTCTTGATGCTCTGGTAGTCACCTGCTTCATCCTTCCGCTCAGAACGCCTCATATTTGCTCTTACTACATAATGAGTATGACTGTTGTAGTATCATGGTCATGCCTTGGTACGTCGATTCCTGACTCAGCCGAACGACTTGCGGCTCGGAAGACGGACCTTTCGGCATGCTCGCCTAACTCTGGACCCTCGCAAGACTCTATGAGGGTTCTGAGATGAAACGCTACGCCCTTCTTGCGCTTCTCTTTGCTCAGTGCGTTACGGCGGCGACGTATCAAATCCCTCAAGGCAAGAGCCTGACAACGATTCCGAAGCTTGCTCCCGGAGACAGGGTTGAACTGCAGCGAGGGGGTGTCTGGCGCGAAGCTTTGCCGCTGGGATACTCCGGCTCCCCGGGGAACCCGATCGTGTATGCTTCTTATGGCTCAGGCCCGAAACCTGTTATCGACCTTGGAGACGCGCTCCCCGGCTGGTCGACGCCTGACAACTGGCGTGCCGAAGGCGGAAACGTCTCGTCCATAAGCTTCTCGTACTGGCCTGGGAGAATGTGGTTTGATGGCGTTGAGTATGGCTGCCCAGGGTACACAAACGCGACAAGCAGTCACAGCCAGGACATTGGCGATAACATCATAACCTCTCGCTATCGATGGTGGTGGAACTCCGGAAGGCTCTACGTGTATGCGCCGTCCAATCCCGCGAACTACTACTCATCGATCGAGATCGCGGAGTCACGGCCCCTCATCTCCAATTCATGCTCCGGGAAATCCTATCTTACGTTCATGGATCTGGAATTCCGGCGGGGTTGTTCGACCATCAGCCTGAACGACTGCGACTACATCACCTTTGACAGCTGCAAGATCCTGGCCGGGGCCTCGACCTACGGGCTGCGGGCCATCAATGGCTCGGATGACGGTATTGTCCAGAATCATTGCACGTTCGACCGTGAGGACGCGGTGCAATATACGTTTGAGTATGGCGGAGGCCCGACCAAGGGTGATGCCCAGGACAACATCGCGCTCAATTGCTGCTCCTACTGGGAGATCCGTGACAGTTATTTTGGCGGTTGCAGCCACGCAGGGGTCAACATCGATGACGGCTATAACAACGGCAACAGCCGCTACAACAAGATCCATGACTGTGAGTTTTACGGTGGGGCCGACTACGACCGGGCATTTCTGATGAATGCGATCTACAGTCTGGATGGGTGTTCGTATAACGAGTTTTACCGGAACCATGTGCACGACATGACGGTTGTTTCGCAGCTGGGAGGCAAGCAAAACCGAGTCTACTGCAATGTCTTTTCGAACCAGCGCCAGATTCCCTGGGAAACTCCCAATGACAGCTGGCGCTCGACAATGATCGTTTTCACGGACGACCATAATCAGGACAGTTGTTACGTTCTGAACAACACCTTCTCCGACGCGGAGGTTGCTGCTGTGTCAATCTCGGCGGGGGCGCGGCACTGTTTTGTTCAAAACAACATTATCAACAACCCCGGCACGGGGAGGAATCCCTACGATCCCTATATCGGATTCGTTCTCTGGCAGAACGCGCAAACGAACACAATCCAGAACAACATCATCTATTCCCCCTCATCCTTGACGACGTGCTTCGTGAACCAGGCGGAGTGGATGGGGGGTACGGCCACACCGCGCCCGGTTTCCTATCTGAACAGTTTCAATGGCTCGAACTCGAACATCATCAGCGGCAACCTCGCCGTGAACCCGCAACTGGGTGGGGATTTCAGCGTCAGTGCGGGGAGCCCCGCCATCGGGGCCGGCGTCAACGTTGGACTGACACTTGACTACCTTCAGCAANNAACCCCGGATGTTAACCTCGTATGGGTTCCCGCCGCCAATGCCGCTCGCCACCGGGTGCAGGTCGCAGATGACTATTTCCAGACGATCAAACTGGATACCGTGATCGATGCGGGATCCACTTCGATCCGTTTCGGGCCCATCATCGCCGCCGACGGGATGTACTATTGGCGTGTTGCCGGCCTCAACAGCGCCGGGCAGGGAACCTGGGCTAAGGCGAGGAGCTTTACGTATGTTCCCGATACCACTACGCCCCCGGCGGTCCTGCCGGTCCCGGTCTCCATCGCTCCCCGCGCCGGTCTGTCCGTTTCCCCGGGCTCGACGAAGTTCGTCTGGGGTTCGTCGGGCTCAGGCTCAACCTACCGCTGGCAGCTTGCACAGGATTCCTCGTTCAGTTCCACGATTGCCGACACGACCCTCAGGGACACGTCGGTCGTTCGCACACTCGCCAGCAAAGCCGAGACGCTCTGGTGGAGAGCGGGAGTGCGACAGTCCGACAGCACCTGGTCCTTCGGACAGAAGCGGAGTCTCTTCGTGTCGATCGGGGCCCCTCCCATCGTCCCCCTCCCGGCCCCAGTCACGGTGTATCCCGCGTCGGGCCTGATGGTAGCTCCCGGCCCGTTGAGATTCGTCTGGCACGCATCGGGCAGCGGGGCGGCAGCATACCTTATGCAGCTCGCGCGCGATTCTTCATTCATACCCGTGCTTGCCGATACGGCCGTCAGCGATACAGCCATCACGTTCGCGCTTTCGTCGGATGCCGGCATCTTCTGGTGGAGGGCGGGGGTCCGCCAGGCAGACGGCCAGTACTCTTTCGGACAGAAGCG
>PMBF01000098.1:13536-24870 GCA_003152875.1 Ignavibacteriota bacterium
ACCAGGACGTCCGGATCACGGCAAGCACAACATTCGCATTCATCATCTCCGGCAACGGGGAGACGCGGACATACTCCGCCTCGGTGAGAGTGGCAAACAGCGTGCCCGCGATCGTGCTGCCGCTGGCTCCTCCGTCCGGAGCCCTCATCCGCCCATCGCGCGTGACGCTTATCTGGACCAGGCTGGCGGGAGTGTCGTCCTACCAGCTGCAGGCGGCGACCGATTCGTTGTTCATGACCCTTCTGGTGAATGACACTACCCTCACCGACAACACGCGCGTCCTGTCGAACCTTTCCGAAGGAGTCACGGTCTTCTGGCGGGTGCGTGCGAAAAACAGCAACGGCGTGGGGGCCTTCTCGGCAACATTCCGGTTTTCCACCGTGGTGTCTGCTGTGCCCGCCGGTTCGATCTCTACGTCACCGGATAACCTCCCCGCCGGCGGCGGGCTTGTCCACCTCGTCTGGAGCGCGGTGAACACCGACTCTGTACGCATTGATCCCGGTCTCGGGACCCTGCCCGCATCGGGTTCGCTCGACGTGCAGGTGACATCCTCGCGGCTCTTCACGCTGAATGCTGTGGGGATTGTGCTTGCCCGTGCCGAGGTCTCCGTCGTCGCAGGTCCCCCCGCTGCCACGCGCGATATCACCTCGGAAGGGACTCCGGTCGCGTCTGTTGCATCACCTCTGATCGCAACGATAAACGACGGCACCATGCTGCCGCCCGGCAGCACTGATTCCCTGGAGGCCTACAGATCGCTCCCCGGCGTGCAGCCGGGCGTTGCGGTGTGGGTGGGGTACGAATTCCCCGCGCGCCGGACATTCACAGGAGTCATATTCCAGGACGGTCCCATCAGCACAGACGGGGGATGGTTCGACACGCTCTCCGTACAGGTCCGCTCGGGCGGGACCTGGAAGGGCGTGACGAAGCTGCAGACGGCCCCCGCCTATGACAGCGCCTGCGGGCCCTCATTCGAAACCTACATTCTCCGCTTCACCGCCGCGAGCGGCGATGCAATCAGGATCCTCGGAACTCCGGGCGGCACCTCGCGCTACATCACGGTCGGCGAGCTGCGGGTGCTCGTTCCCGAGACTCCCCTGGTCCAGGATGTGCCCCCGCACGACTACGGCGTCGATCCGAACTATCCCAATCCCTTCAATCCTACCACCCGTATCACCTACCGTCTTCCGGCCGAGACCCCCGTGCGGCTCACCGTGTACAACATCCTGGGGGAGGAGGTCGCCCGCCTTGTCGACGGTGTGATGGCGGCCGGCGTCCACACGGCGGAGTTTTCCGGACGGGATCTTCCCGCAGGAGTCTACTTCTACCTCATCCGCATGGGTGGTTTCTCCAGCGCCGGGAAGATGCTTCTCATCCGCTAGAGTCAGGCTCAAGGCCCCCGCCAGGCTCTTCTCTCCGTGATCCCAGTCACACTTCGAACTTCTCACCCGCGAAATCTGCGTGTTTTGAGGGAACGATTGACCCAAATCACACTGTTCTGTTGACAGTGATGCCTACTCATCAGTATCTTATAGGTACACATTTTCCCGTGTTCCCGGAACATATGGGGGGGAGAGGATTGCCACAGAAGAAAGCTCGAAACGAATGATGAACCCGGTGCAACGTAAAAGCATACCCGACGGATGGGGCGAACGTACGGTCCGAGAGTACATGGCCATCATCATGCGGGGCAAGTGGATTGTTCTTGTCACCTTCGCGCTCGTCTTCGGCGCGTCGCTGCTCTACATCAAGGTGGCCGACCGGGTCTACAAGGCTACCGCCTCCGTGCGCATCGACGTCAAGGCGCTGGAGTCCTCGCTGTTCCAGCAGCCCTCGGTCGCAACCGGGAACCTGAACATCATCCAGAACGAGCTCCAGCTGCTGAAATCGAACGCTCTGTCCGAGGTTGTCGCAAGGCGCCTGCTGGAGATGCAATTCGTGGACTCAACGAAGACAGTGCCTATTCAGATCATCAAGCCCATCGGGGACCAGCCCACCATCAGGGGGCAGGCAACCGTCGAACAGATCAGCAATCGCGTGCTCGCCTCGGTGGAATTCGAGCCAGTGCGTGAATCCGAGGTCATCAAGATCTCTGCGGCGAGCAAGGATCCCCGCGAGGCGGCCCTGATCGCGAACCTCTATGTCCAGTCGTACTTTGACCGCAACATCTACGCGAGCAGGAACAAGTCGCGCACGTTCCGCGAATTCCTTGAGACGCAGGTGAAGGACAAGCAGGTGGCGCTCTCCAAGTCGGAGGAATCCCTCCGGAAGTATATGGAGGAAAAAGGCGTCGTCTCGCTCGACGATAACTCGAAGCGTATCATCGAACAGCTTTCCCAGCTCGAGTCCCAGCGCGACGCCGTGGACATCAACGTCCAGTCGCTTGAACGCACACTGCAGACCTACCGCGAACAGGTCACGCAGCAGGAACAGAGCGTTGCCAAGGTCATGGGTGAGGCAAACGATCCGTACATCAGCCGCCTCCAGGGGCAGCTGGCACAGCTGGAGGTCCAGCGCGACATCACCGTGGCGCAGAATCCCGACTTTGTCGGCAAGGAAATGTACAACACTCAGCTCAAGGAGATCGACGGGCAGATCCAGTCGCTGAAGGGGAAACTGAAGAAGCGGACGGACGAGTTCCTCACGAATCTTCTGCCGGGGAGCGGGTCCAGTTCGGAAGAGCATGACCCCGCGGGATATCTTCGGCAGGTGAAGCAGAAGATGCTTGAAAGCCAGGTGGAGCTGCAGTCCCTGCAGGCACGCCGCGCCGCTCTGACCGAAGCGATCCGGGACTACAACAGGCAGTTCGAAAACCTGCCCAAGAAGAACATGGATTTCGCCAGGCTGCAGCGCGAGAAGCTGAGCATGGAAAAACTCTACCTCACCATCGAGGAGCGCTATAACGAGGCCAACATTTCCGAGCAGCGCGAAGCGGGATACATCGACATCTTCGACCCGGCCATGGTCCCCAACATGCCATCCAGCCCGAAGGTCATCGTTGCCTTATTGCTTGGCGCCGTCTGCGGGGTCGGGTTCGGCCTGCTCATTGTGTTCGGCCGCGAGTACTTCAAGGAAGTGATCCGGACTCCCGAGGACGTCAAGAAGCGCGGCTTCACGCCGCTCTCCACCATCATGCTCATGGGAAGCGAGCTGCGGCGTCGGGTGGGCGGCAAGCCCGGAGACGAGGCCACTCAGGTTGCTCCTCAAGTCGTCATGATCACCAACCCCCTTGCGCCCGTGGCCGAGTCGTACCGCCACTTGCGCACGAACATCCACCTCACGCACCGGACGGAGGCATGCCAGACCATCCTGATCTCGAGCCCCGATGAAGGAGAAGGCAAGACGACCACCGCAGCGAACCTCGCGGTGGCCTACGCCCGTTCCGGAAAGCGAACGATCCTGGTGGATGGCGACCTTCGACGTCCGACAATGTTCAAGGTCTTCGGCCTCCGGATGAAGCCGGGCCTCCACGAGGTGCTCGCCGGCGTGGCGACACTCGAACAATGTCTCCAGAAGACGCCGGTCGAGGGCCTGAGCCTGCTGACAAGCGGCTCCATACCGCCGAACCCGGCGGAGTATCTGGGGTCGGACCGGATGCAGACACTTCTGGGAGAAATGAAGGAACAGTTCGAGGTGGTCCTGTTCGACGCTCCTCCCGTGCTGGCAGTGACGGATTCTTCGGTGATCGCCACACAGGTGGACCGCATGGTCCTTGTGGTGTCTTCGGGCAAGACTCCGGTGCAGGATTTCGACCGGGCCGTCGAAACCCTCGACGCCGTCGGTGTCAAGGTGTTCGGGGTGGTGCTGAACAACTTCAACCCCAAACATGCCTACGGGGCAGGCACCAAGGCCACGGGGTACGGCTACTACGGCATGGCCTACAAGTCCGACGGCAACCGTTCCAACGGCAGCGGCGGCGGGAAAGTGAAGGCTCGCACGAGCTGAAACCGCCGCGCATCCGCGGCCTCCCAAATGCTGTTCCGCGTGCCAAGAATGTCATACCCCATATCGCCGGCGGAGGAGAAGAATTGCGATCGTCCGCCAGCGACAAACGTTGACCTCATATCCATGTGAAGGATTGACTCGATGAACACATTGCGCCTCCCCCTCCGCGCCTTCGCCCTCCTCGCGCTTGTCGCCCTGAGCGCACCTGCGGTTGTCGCCCAGCTGGTGACCGGCGGATTGGCGCCCACCATGCCGAGCGCATCGGCGGCATCCTATTTTTACGTCTCCAAACCGGGCGAGTTGACCATGCAGGTCAATATCTGGGGGTTCGTCCACAACCCGGGTCGATATGAGGTCCCCACGTCTACCGACCTGATCCAACTGGTCTCCTATGCCGGCGGTCCAATCCAGGACGCCAAACTGGACGAAGTGAAAGTGACCAGGTTCCTGAAACGCGAGACGGGCATCTCGCGGGGAGAATTCTTCGTCAACCTGGATGAGCTTTCCAAGGTCGAGCAGGCAAAACTCACGCTCTACCCCGGAGACACTATCTACATCGAGCATACCTCGTGGCTGAGCATCAGGGATGCGTTTGCCGTCTTTGGCAGCGTCGCCATCATCACGACCGCGGTCTCCCAGGTGATCCAGGTAACCCGCAACAAATAACCGAACCGGAAGGACCATGGATCAACCCGTACTAGTGATCGAAGCGGGGAAGGGCGAACGGCAGTACTGGCGCGACATCCTGCGCTATCGCGAGCTCTTCTATTTCCTCGCGTGGCGCGATGTGCTCGTCCGCTACAAACAGACCGTCATCGGGATCGCCTGGGCCCTGGTCCGCCCGTTCCTGACCATGGTGGTGTTTACGGTGGTGTTCGGAAAACTGGCGAAGCTCCCGTCTGAGGGCGTGCCGTATCCACTGCTGACCTTCGCCGCGCTGCTTCCCTGGCAGTTCTTTTCGAATGCACTCACCGAGAGCAGCGGCAGCCTGATCACCAACGCGAACATGATCACCAAAATTTACTTCCCGCGCCTGGTGATCCCCACCAGCGCGGTGGTGGTGAGCTTCATCGATTTTCTCATCTCCTTCGTCATCTTCGTGGGTCTGATGGTCTGGTACCGGTTCATTCCGCCGGCCACAGTGTTCTTCCTGCCGGTCTTCGCGTTTCTCTCGTTCGGCGCCGCGATGGGAGCCGGTCTGTGGCTCGCCGCCCTGACCGTCAAATACCGGGACTTCCGGTACATCGTCCCGTTCATCGTTCAGTTCGGCCTCTATGTGTCGCCGGTCGGGTTCAGCAGCAGCATCGTCCCCGGGAAGTACCAGCTGCTCTATTCGCTGAACCCGATGGTGGGGATCATCGACTGCTTCCGGTGGTCGATGCTCGGGAGCATCGCTTTTCCCTTCACGAGTTTCTCACTTGCAGTCGTTATCGTGGCGCTCATGAACGTCACAGGCATCATCTACTTCCGGAAAACTGAACGGGCGTTTGCAGATATCATCTGAGAGAACATGGCGGCATCCGCAATTACAGTCGAAAATCTCGGGAAACGGTACATCATCGGCCACCAGAGCCGTACGCGCGGCTCCTACGTCGCATTGCGGGATGTGATCAGCGACGCCGGCCGGAACTTCGGACGGCGCCTGCTCCATCCGCTCCAGCACGCTGAGAGCGGGGGACTCGAGCGGGATGAGTTCTGGGCCCTCCGCGAGGTCGGCTTCGAGATCGGTGAAGGCGAGCGGCTTGGCATCATCGGCGGGAACGGCGCCGGGAAATCGACACTCCTGAAGCTCCTCAGCCGGATCGTCGAACCGTCAACGGGCAGGATCACGATCAAGGGACGCGTCGCCAGCCTGCTCGAGGTCGGAACGGGCTTCCATCCGGAGCTCACCGGAAGAGAGAACGTCTACCTGAACGGGGCCATCCTCGGGATGGCCAGGGCGGAGATTCGCCGGAAGTTTGACGAGATTGTGGCGTTCGCCGAGGTGGAGAGGTTCCTTGACACGCCGGTGAAACGCTACAGCAGCGGCATGTACGTCCGGCTCGCCTTTGCCGTCGCGGCACATCTGGAACCGGAGATCCTCATCGTCGATGAAGTCCTGGCAGTAGGGGATGCCGCGTTCCAGAAAAAGTGCCTTGGGAAGATGGAGCAGGTGGGGAGAGAGGGGCGGACGGTGCTCTTCGTGAGCCACAACATGTCAGCGATCGAACAGCTCTGCGACCGATGCCTCTTCATCCGCAAAGGCCGGCTCGACCTGGACAGCCGCGATGTCCGGAGTGTGATCAACTGCTACCTGTTCGGACAGGCGCAGGAGGGGCTCACGTCGGAATGGAAGAATTCGGGCGCTGAGTTCGAAAACCCCTGGTTCAAACCCCTTCGCGTTTTCCTCGCCGGTGCGGGAGGTGAACCCCGGGGTAACCCTTTCCGCAACGATGATGAGATGTGGCTCTGCGTGGAAGGCGAGGTGACCGAGCTCGACGACCGTCTCGCGGTCGCCTACTCGATCTTCAACGAAGACAACCTCAAGCTCTATGAGACCGCGACGCACGACGTCCTTCCGGGCAGCCTCAGCCGGCTGCGACCCGGCCGCTGCATCGTGAGGACCCGGATCCCGAGCAGGTTTCTCAATGAAGGGGACTTCAGGATCAGCGTGGCCGTCTTCAGGCATTTCAAGGGGTTCGTGTGCGATTTCCAGGACCCGAGCGTCCCCTCGGTCTCCCTGGTCATCAGGGGGGGATTGAGCGACTCGCCGAACTGGGTGCAGAAAAGGACCGGCGTGATCGCGCCCGAGTTTCCATGGGTAGTCGAGCAACAGAGCGTGCCGGCTGCATGAGAATCCTGTACGATCACCAGATATTTGAACGCCATCGGGTGGGGGGCATCTCAAGGTACTTTGCAGACCTCTGTGCCTGGCTCACCGCGACGCACAGCGCCGAGTGGGAGCTCAGCGTCAGGTTCAGCGACAACGAGTATCTGAAACACCTTCCTCTTGCCGCTCCGGTCAGGAGCATCCGGGGCGACTTCGAAGAGTTCTGCGGGGGACTCCGTTTCCGGGGAAAACGCCGGATGTACGACGCCAGGCAGAGGCTGTTCCCGGATAGGGAGTGGCAGTCGGTCAATCGTGCCTCTTCGCTCCGGCGGATCGCCGCCGGGGAGTACGACCTGTTCCATCCCACCTACTATGACCCCTACTTTCTGAAGGCCATCGGCTCCAGGCCCTACGTCCTGACCATCCACGACATGATCCCGGAGCTCTACTGCGAGTACTATCCGCTCGACGATCCCACCGCCCTCTGGAAGCGGGCGCTGGTCGAACGCGCCGCGGGACTCATCGCCGTCTCGGAGAACACCAGGAACGACCTTGTCGAGATCCTGGGCGTCCCGGCGGAAAAGATTGCCGTGATTCACCACGGGACGGCGTACGCCGAGGCTTCCCCCGGCGTCCGATCCGGGAGTCCTCCACCAGACCTGCCCGAGCGCTACCTGCTGTACATCGGCACGCGCGACCGCTACAAAAACCTCTACTTCTTCCTCCTGGCCCTGCGCGGGATCCTCGAACAGGAACCGGATCTCCACGTCGTCTGTACGGGCTTCCCGTTCTCGGCGGAGGAGGAGCTGTTCTTCCGGTCTCTCAACGTTCTTGACCGGATGCACAGCCGGTATGCCAGCGAGCAGGAACTCTTCGACCTGTACGGGCGGGCACAGGCGATGATCCTGCCGTCTCTGTATGAGGGGTTCGGCTTTCCGATCCTCGAAGCCTTTGCCCGGGGCTGCCCTGTGATTGCCGCCAGAGGGAGCTCCCTCCCGGAAGTGGGCGGGGAAGCGGCCCTCTATTTCGATCCGAAGGGGGCGGCCTCCATCCGCGATGCCGTCGGGCGCGTGCTGAACGACGGCACGCTCCGTTCATCCATGGCTCACAGGGGGGCCGAGAGGGTCAAGTGCTTTTCCATCCCCGCGATGGGGGAGAGGACGCTGGAATTCTACCGGAAAGTACTCGGGCCCCAGGGGAGCCCGGGGAGTGTTGAGCCTTTTCCAGGGAGAGGAGAGGACCTATGACATATTCCCAGGCTGAGGTGCAGCCGGATGGCACGCTGAACATGCCGGAGCCTGAGACCGCTGATGACGGGCGGCCTGATCTTACCCGGGCAAAGAAACGGGCAAGCCTGGTGCTCTCCGTGTGCCTGCTCGGATTCATCGCCCTGTTCGTGTTTGTGTCGTACGATACCTACCTGTGTACCCCGCTGACCGAGAATCTCCACAATCGTTTCGTGGAGGCGGCCAAGATCACCGCCTTCTACCTTTCATATTTCGACCTGGCGGTGCTGGCCGTGGGCGTGATTCTGCTGGAGCGCTTTGGCTTCCAGTTCCTGAAATCCCGCCCGATCCTCAGGGTGCTGTTCATCTTTGCAGCGGTGTGCGTTCTGCTGGATCTTCTGAACCCGAACGATGAGTCCCAGAAGCTCCTCGGGATGCCATTGGCCGGACAGCTTACCACCTTCGTCTTCATGGTGTATATGTTCGCGATGTTCTTCATTCGCGAGGAAGGGTTCCTGCTGTTTCTGAAGCGCACCACACTGGCCGTCAGCATTCTCGTGATGGCGAGGACGGTGCTGCTGCTCGGCCTTTGGTCCGTGGGACAGGGAAATTTCGCCTTTGGGGCGGGGGCGACGCTCACCGAGGGGGACAGCCTCGTGGTGTTCGCGTTCTTCACCGTCCTCTTCCTCTCCCTCTACTTCATCCGGCGGAGGCAGCTGTATCTGCTCATGTGGGCCGCAAATTTCGTGCTGATCTTGCTTTCGTTCCGCCGCAGCGGCATGTATATCGTCATCGGGACGAACCTGTTTGTCCTCCTCCTCCACCTCCTCGTGAGGGTGCGGATTGCGGCGATCATCAGGAACTTGGCCGTCGTGGCCTTCCTGGGCATGATTGGGGGTCTGGTGGTGCTTCAGACGGTGTCCGAAGACACGACCCAGTACTACTTCAACCGGTACTTCGGCATGTTCATGGGCATGGGGCAATCGCCGAGCTCGAAGGAGCAGTACGCCGGCGACTCGGGGCACTTTGAGGAGTCGTCCTCCACGATCGCCTACGCCTTCACGAAGATGGAGTTCTGGGGATATGGAGGCGGGACCGATGCCCGGATCAACATCCCCGGCGCCACCAAGAACCTCTGGGTGCACAACGTTTTTGCCGCGTCGTGGCTCTACCACGGGGTGTATCAGTTCCTGTTCTACGCACTCCTGGCCTTTCTGATGTGTCTCATGGCGCTCAAGATCTTCTTCCAGCGGAAGCGCCATGACGAGAGGTTTGTGCTGCTCATGGCCGGCCTGATCAGCTTCATGATCATGATGATGATCGTCTGGTACTCGAACCCGATCCACATGGCCGAGTCTCTCAAGTTGAGGGTTCTCTGGGTCACCCTTTTGGCAGCCATCTTCCGCATCACCCCGGACAATTTCTGCGTGCTGTTCGATGACCCCGTGCCGGAAGAGGCCGCCGGAGAGCAAGCGTAATCACCGGACACAAGGAGAGTGCAGTGCCCCCTTCGTTGCCAAAAATCAGCATCGTGACCATCTCGTACAACCAGGAGGAGTTCCTCGAGCAGACGATGCGGTCGGTGCTCGACCAGAACTATCCCAACCTCGAGTACATGGTGATTGACGGCGCTTCGAAGGACTGCAGCCCACAGATCATCGAGCGCTACGCCGACCGGCTCTCCTGGCACGTGAGCGAACCGGACAAAGGACCGGCCGACGCGATCAACAAAGGGTTCGCCCGGGCAACGGGCGAGATCATGGGGTGGATCAACAGCTCGGATATCCACTATTCCTGGACGCTCAGCACCGTTGCCCAGGTATTCGCCGACGTCCCGGAGGCTCAGTGGATCACCGGTGTGGCATCGCACCTGGATGAGGGCATGGCCCCCCAGAGCATCGCGAAAGCGTACATGAACAAGTACGACTACCTTTCCGGCCGGTATGGGAATATCCAGCAGGAATCGACGTTCTGGCGAAGGAGCCTGTGGGATGAGGCCGGCGGCCAGCTTGACGTGAGCCTCCGGCATGTCTTCGAGCTCAGCCTCTGGCTCCGCTTCATGCGGCTCGCCCCGCTCTACCATGTCAATACGGTTCTTGCCGGATACCGCCTCCACGGGGACCGGATCGAGCCCTCGGCCAGGGACACGGCGAGGCACAGTGTCCTCGTCAAGGAGTTCAGGGATTCGCAGAGCGCTCGAGACCGCTTCCGCGGCAACATTGTCCGCCTTACCGACAACGGGCCCGGCCGCGCGCTCCGGAGCACGGCGAAACGGCTCGGTCTCATGAAATGGAACAGGAAACCGGTGATCCTGCGCGACTTCGACAACCATCGGTGGATGATCCAGAAATGAACACTCGCGCGGAGCTGGAACCCGGGCTCGTCACAGTTGTCGTCACCACCTACAACAGGGCCGGAATGGTCCCGCGCGCCATACGGAGCGTGCTGGCGCAGACCTACGCCCGGATCGATTGCCTGGTCGTTGATGACGGCTCCACCGATGATACCTCGCGCGTGCTGAAGGAGATCGCCGACCCCCGTGTGCGCGTGGTGCGCCATGAAAAGAACAGGGGAGCGACCTCGGCCAAGAACACCGGGCTGGACCATCTTCGGGGCGAATGGTTTACGTTCGTCGACAGCGACGACGAGATCGTCCCCGAGGCAATCGAAACCCTGGTCGGCGTCGCGCTCGCGAACCCCGGGATCACCCAGGTCGAATGCAACTGCGTCGACGCGGGGTCCGGACGATTCACCGGGAGCGAAGTTTCTCCCGGCGGACCGATCGAAGCCGCGGCGATCGCGAACACGCACGGCGATCACTGGGGCATCATCGGTTCTTCTCTCGTGGGCTCCGACCGCTTCAACGAACGCCTCCCCGGTTACGAGGAAGTCCTCTGGTTCAAGGTCAGGGAGCGGGCCCGGATCTACTACCTCGACCGCGGGCTCAAGATCGTCCACCGCGGCGGTGGGGACAGGCTCTCGCAATCGGAATGGACACGGGCGCAGGCGGCAGCCGTCTACCGTGAGCTGGTGAACGAACCACACTGGCTGAGACTCCACGCCGCGTACCGGCCCGCCGATTACCCGGGGTTCTGCCTCCAGGGGCTGCTCCATACCCTGGCGGCGGGGGACAGGGAGAGTGCCCGGGCCTATGACGCCCTGATCGGCCGTCTCGACAGCCCGGGAAAGGTGCGGATTGCCGCATCCGCTGTCAAGCTTTCTGGACCCGCTGGCGCCCGTGCGGCCCTCGGTGCGTTGCGTCTCCTGAAATCCCTGAAACGCTCAAGACATTGAATGCCCAGAATCGTTCTCTCTAATGTCCCGTGGCGCGGCCGGACTTTACCGGAAGTGCAGTCC
>PMBF01000053.1 GCA_003152875.1 Ignavibacteriota bacterium
GGCGGGACATTGAGCGGTGGAGGCTCCACCGCGGCCGTGAATGGTGTAGCCACTTTCAGCGGACTCAGCATCGACAAGCCGGGCAATGGCTATACGTTGACTGCGAACGACGGTTCACTGACGAGTGCCACGACCACGTCCTTCAACATCACTCCAGGCGGGGCCTCCAAGGTGGTGATTACCCAACAACCGCCTTCGTCGAGGGCGGCCGGGGCATCGTTCAGTGTGCAGGTGACGGTAGAGGATGCGCTGGGCAACACGGTGACCTCCGATGGATCGACCGTCAGTCTTGNNAACCCGGGGGGCGGGACATTGAGCGGGACGACCTCCCATGCGGTCAGTGGAGGAGTCTATCAGTTCACGGGTTTGAGCATAGACAAGACGGGCAATGGGTATACCATTATAGCCAGTGACGGCTCACTGACGAGTGCCGTATCGAACAGTTTCAACATTATTGCTGCCGCTGCATCAACTGTTGGGGTGGAAACCGCCTCGGACGGGACGGGATCTGTGGTGGGGAGTCAGAATGTCACAGCGGGAAGCTCAGTCACGATGTACGCGATTACGCGCGACCAATTCAGGAATTTTGTCGCGAACGTTGGGGCTGACGCATGGTCGTATCAGTCGTCCGGTGGCGGCGTGGTTGCCGGCGACCTTGTTCCTGCAGTTGGCAACAAAAGCGCAGTGTTCACAGGACATGTGACTGGAACCGCCGCGGTGAAGGCCACTTCCAGTTCGCTCACGACGACGGGTACCGGAACACTGACAGTCACTCCCGGGCCTATTTCCCAGATTATTGTGGAGAACGCTGGCAACTCCACCGGGATTCCGGTGCCAAAGCAGTCAGTGACTTCCGGCAGCACACTCAAAGTCTATGCGAATTCGCACGATCCATACGGCAACTTCGTCGCAAACATCGCCGCGACATGGTTGCTCATTAACCGGACAGGCGGCATGGTCGCCGGGGACCTCGTTACTGATGTCGGATCCAAGAGCGCAACATTTACGGGTAAAGTGACCGGAACGGCGAGAATCCAAGCGACATCAGGCACCCTTACTGCCGTACCTTCCGATACTATCACGGTCGTGAATGGTTCGGCATCAAAACTCGCATTTGGTGTTCAACCCACAACCGTGACTTCTGGTCGGGCGATCAAACCTGCTGTCACGGTGCAGGTGCAGGACGTTGCTGGCAACCTCGTTCCCACCGACACTCGAGCCGTTACCCTTTCCATCGGGACAAATCCGGGCGGAGGAAGCCTCGGCGGCTTTCCGGCCAAGAGTGCCATTGCGGGCGCGGCGGCATTTGATTCTGTAACGATCGACAAAAAAGGGACGGGTTATACCCTTTTCGCCTCGAGTTCGCCAGGTTTGACCTTGGCCACTTCTTCAGCGTTTGATGTCCAGACCGGCCCGGCAAATGGCATCGCAAAGGTGTCCGGGGACATTCAGACGAATTTCATTCTTCAGCAGCTGAGTCCGTTTGTAGTCAAGGTCACGGATGTTGGAGGCAATCCCGTTTCGGGCCAAAGTGTGGCTTTTAATAGGACCGGCCGGCCATTGGGAGCCACGACGGACACACTCTCGGTGAAGAATGCAACGACTGACGCCAGCGGACAGGCCAGCACGGTCCTCACACTTGGTGAAAAGGTAGGCAACTATGTCACGACCGCCAGCTCCGGCTCATTGAGCGGAAGTCCTCTTACCTTTACTGCCTCTGCAAGCGTGGGACAGGCGGCCATCCTTGCGCTCGTTTCGGGTGATAACCAGAGTGGAACAGTGTTTAGCGCGCTGCCTTTGCCATTTGTGGTCTCCGTGACGGACGCTGGCGGCAATCCGGTCTCTTCCAAGACAGTAAGCTATGTATCGAATACATTCCCTTCAGGTTCACCGGGAGTCTCAAATCCCTCCTCGGCAACGACTGATGGACGTGGCATCGCCTCATCGGTGTTCACCCCGGGGTCGAAAGCTGGGAACTATGTCGTCGACGCCCGGGTGACAGGCCTAACAGGAAGCCCTGTGTCGTTTCATGCTTCCGTGCAGGCGGGTACCGCGGCGCATGTGACGAAGGCTTCCGGAGACGCCCAGGCGGGGATCGTCGGCGCCTCTCTGCCGGTGTCGCTTACAGTTCAGGTCACGGACCTCGGCTTCAACAATGTTCCCGGTGACACGGTCAACTTCGCTGTTGCAACATCTCCATCCAACAATGCCGCCGTCAACCCGGGCACTGCCGTTACCGGAAGCGATGGGCTGGCAAGCACAATCCTGACACTCGGGCAAACGCCCGGGACCTACACTGTGAACGCAAGCGTCGTGGGGGTGGCGGGTGGAACAGTGACCTTTGACGAAACTGCAAATGCCGATGTGCCGTTCCAACTGTCATTTCTCGTCCCTCCCGGCACTGTTGGCACGGCCGGCGTAGCACTGACGCCGATTAAGGTCCGGCTCCTGGACCGTTATCAGAACGTGGTTCAGAAGGCCGGGGTGCCGATTTCGTTGTCGATCAGTAGCGGAAATGTGGGGACTCCATCCGGGACCCTGACGCAGTTGACTGATGCCACCGGCATCGCCACCTTCGGAGACCTTGTGTTCGTGAGTGCCGGCACAGGGCAGCTGCAGGCGACGTCGACCTCTCTGGCGAGCGTGTCCTCCGGCGCCTTCACGATAGTGTCGGCCGGCGTCGACACGCTGCTCTTTTCGAGAAGTCCGAGCAACAGTGCTGCAGGATCGATTTTCCTTACACAACCGGTCGTAGAACTACGGGATAGGTTTGGCAATCCGGTGAAAAATGCGGGCGGCACGGTCTCCGTGGACCTCACGCTTCCGGTGATCAGCGGTGCCTTCCTCAGTGGAACGAAGACCGCTGTTGTTGACACAAACGGGCAGGCTGTATTCACCAATCTGTCGGTCAGCCGCGCCGGGACGTACACACTTTCGGCCGCGAGGGCGGGGGTAACGAAACCTTCCACCAGCAGCAACTTCTCGATCTCCGCAAGCACGGCATACACGCTTGGTTTCACACGTCAGCCGCAGGATACGGTGGCTGGAGCAAGGATGCAGCCGTCGATCACCGTTGCCGTCCAGGATTCATTTGGCAATGTTGTCCCCACGGCAACCTCGCAGATAACGCTCAGTCTGCTTGGCGGCGGATCTCTTCCTGTCGGTTCAAATGTGAAATTCGCTTCGGCCGGCGTGGCGTCCTTTGATAGTCTCGTCATCATTATTGCGGGAACAGGGAAACAACTGGCTGCAGCGTCACCAGGTCTGAAATCCGACTCCAGTGCGGTGTTCGCCATCCGTGCAGCGGCGGCGACACGACTTGTCTTCACATCGCAGCCGGATACAGGGGTTGCAGGAACACCGTTTGCACAACAGCCGGTCCTTGCGCTTGAGGACCAGTTCACGAATGTCGTCACCGGAACTGCGCAGACAGTAACGATCGGAATTCAGGACACTGCAACCAGGGGGGCCTCACTCCTTGGTTCGACAAAATCGGTACCATTGGACACTGCCACCGGCAAGGCGACGTTCTTCGGGCTGTCGATCGATAAGTCCGGCTTGAAGTACACACTGACAGCCGCCGGCAACACAGTCTCGACGATTCGTGGAACGACGGTCAGCAACCCCTTCAGTGTCGGCGCCGGGGCAGCGATGAAAGTGCGGGTTGAAACTGCTGCGAACGGCTCGGGGACGATCCTTGGCAAGCAGAACGTCTCATCGGGGACGTCCATTGCGGTGTATGCAGTGGCGAGAGACTCGTTTGACAACTACATCGGGAACATCGCCTCCGACGCCAACGGATGGAATCTTCTGTTCACTTCGGGAGGCGTTGCACAATCGGATCTTGTTCCGAGTGGCGACCGTCGAAGTGCTGTGTTCACCGGAAAACTGGTGGGACAGACGCGGATCAACGCTGCCGTTGTCGGTCTGCGGAGCTTCCCGACTGATACCTTGACGATTGTTCAGGCGGGATTCACCGCCAAGATCATTGTTGAAACCGCCAACAACGGAACGGGGCAGCGAATCCCTCCACAAAGCCTGCAGTCAGGTCTTTCGATACGCGCCTATGCCATTGGGCGAGATGCAGCAAGCAATTTTGTTGCAAATATGGCTGCGGCATGGAGTCTGGTGAAGGCTTCGGGTGGTGTAGCGGATACCGACCTTGTTCCAAGCCAGGACGGGAAAAGCGCGGTCTTTCATGGAAGGAAAGTCGGCAAGGCGATCCTGGTTGCCGCTTCAGGGTCTCTCGTCCAGACGACATCGGACACAATTTCGGTTATCCCCGGAGGTGTCGCGAAGCTGATTGCAGTGAATGGGACCACACCTCAGAGTGCTCCAGTCGGAACTGTGTTTGCTGTCCCTCTCGCTGCTCAGGTGCGTGATTCTTCAGATAACCCGATTCCGAACGTTCTGGTCCGATTCACTGCTCCCACGACTGATCCGACATCGATATTCGGGAGTCGGACCGACACGACTGCTTTGTCCAACGCCACAGGGATAGCGACTGCTCCGCCCTGCAAGGCGACAAACAAAGCAGGTTCCTATGAGGATACGGCCAATGTTCGCGGCGCCGTGGCGGCCTTGTTCTCGCTGAGCAATGTCGCCGGCACAGTAGCCGGATTCAATGTCGTCTCAAGCTCTAGCGGTGCGTTCGGGACACAATACACGCAGGCGCCTTTCCCGGTTCGTATCACGGCACGCGACCCATCGGGCAATGTTGCTTCCACATTCGCCGGAACGGCAGACGTCTCATCGGACGGCATCCTGTCCGAAGGAGGAGGGACCTCGCCCGCATTCACAAACGGCATTCTGGCCTCGCTGCCGGTTGCGTTCAATTCTGCCGGTACCTACACGCTCAGCGTAACGCGGACCGGTGGAACAGAGACCGGGAGGTCGGATACGATAGTTGTCCTCAATCCGTCACCGACGGTCTCTTCTCTCTCGCCGACGAACGGACGTGCCGGACAGATCCTGGACGTCGTGGTGCAAGGATCGGGATTCCTGAAGGGTGTCACGGTGGTGATTGCAGGCGACTCAAAGATCCGAATATCGACCATCGTCAACAGCTACACTCAACTTACAGCCACACTTCGGATAGATTCCTCGATCGTTCCCGGGGCGAAAGACATCACCATCGCGAATCTGCCTCCGGGCGGGGGCACCTATGCTGTCTCAAACGGCCTTATTGTCGGCAACAACCCTTTGCCCACAGTGTCTTCAGTCCTTCCGAATTCTGCTCTCCGATATCAGACATTGAATGTGGGATTAACCGGAACAAGTTTCTACGGGGGGACCACGACCGTTAACTTCGGGACCGGCCTTACCGTCAATTCCACGATCGTGGACAGTCAATCGCACATCACCGCGTCGATCACGATAAGTGGAGCAGCGGATCTTGGACCCCGTCAGGTGAGCGTGACCAACGGACCTCCGGGAGGGGGGACGTCGGGGACAGTCACATTCACAGTCAATCTGGAGAATGCGGCGCCTCCGATCCTTTCCTCGCCGTTGAACGGTTCTTCCAGCCATTCCCTCTCGTCGGTTATCCTGCAATGGAAGCCACCGCCGACGGGTGCATCAACATACCATGTCCAGGTTTCCAACCTCGCCGATTTCTCCACACTGTTGGTCAATGATTCGACGATCATCGCACTGAGAGATTCTCTCGGGTCCCTGACAAGCTATACTGTGTACTTCTGGCGCGTTCGGGCGAAACTACAAAACGGCGCTCCAAGTTCGTTCAGTGGACCGTGGCAGTTCAACACGATTCCGGCGACATTTACGGCGGCGGCGACGATCACGTTTCCAGGGCTCGCCAACCCCGGAGACTATTCGCCGAATGACTACCGGATAGTGGGATTGCCCGGAAACGACCGTACCTCGTTTTCGAAGTTTCTCCAAGGGGTTCATGGGCAGGATTGGACGGCGTACTGGGACAACGGCCGCGCTGAATCGTACCTGCAGGAGTATTCTGCAACTGATACGCTGTTTACGTTTTCCACCGGCAGGGCCTTCTGGATACTCTATCGTGGCGTCTTGAGCCTTGGCGGAACCGTCGCCTCATCGTTCCCTGATACCACGGGTCTTATGAGGATCCCGCTTCACACGGGATGGAACTTAATCACCAACCCACTTCCTCAGCCTATTCCCTGGGCCCAGGTTCAGAAGATCAACGGAGGCATAGGAGATAGCATTTGGACTTTTGATGGATCAACGATGAGCGTTTCATCGACCTTCGTTCCATACTCCGGGTATTATTTCGAGAACAAGAACGGTTTGTCATCCCTCATAGTCCCGTTCGGGGGCTCTCTTGCGAAGACCGCGTCGATGACGGTTTCCTCGGATTCGGCCTGGACCTGCACGTTGTCCCTGGAAAGAGCCGGGATCGTCGTTGATCGCTCAACATGGTTCGGGACCGCGAGGGATGCGGGGCGGGGGCCGAACAGATATGCATTCCACAAACCGAGGGCGATTGGGGCGTTGTCACAGCTGTTCTTTGACCATCCTGAGTGGGACAGCGTTGCAGGCAGGTTTGCCAGCGACGTCCGTCAGCCTACCGGACGTCTGGAAACCTGGGACATTGCCGTTCGACTTGCCGATCCTGCGCGCAGGACGGACACACACACCATGAAAATCCAGGGGGTTGATTACATTCCCTCAAAGAACGCTGTATTCGTGCTCGATAGAGCCCGTGGAAGGTACCATGATCTCCGTGTTGACCGTTCGTACTCATTCGTTCCCGGTGCGGTACGCACCACCCTGCAAATCGTGGTCGGCGACCCGGAGGAAGTGCAAAACGAGCTCGGTTCCCTCGCTCCCAAAGAATTCTCTCTCGAACAGAACTACCCTAATCCGTTCAACCCGGTGACGATCATACCTGTCGACATACCGTATTCCGTGTCGGTGAGTGTCAGAATCTACAATGTCCTCGGACAAGAAGTCGCTACTCTTCAAGACGGTCAGCTTGTTCCCGGACGTTATCTCTTCCATTGGGATGGCACCAACGTGCTGGGGAGCCGTGTCGGCACCGGGGCGTACTTCTGCCGGATGTCTGTGTCCGGCGGACCGACACTCATCCGCAAGATGCTGCTCCTGAGATGAGTCGTGCATCGGCATAAGGAGTCGCCCAACGCCGCCCGGTTCAGGGAATGAATGGCAAGAGGGCCGGCCGGTGGAGCTTCGTCAGCAGATCCCGTACGGTGCTTTGGCAGACGAAGTCCGGCTGGATCGCCGAATTCTCCGTCGACCCGGCCGCCGTCAGGGCCAGCATGAGCTACGGTTCCCGAACGCCATAAACCCCTTATTCGAGAGTGAAGGCGATGCTTCTGGCGCAGGACCGGACGAAAACGCGGAACTACCGGGCGGATCGGGGCGTTTAAAGTAAAACGGGGAGGAACATGAGAGAAGACCCCCGCTGACCCGGAAAACCAGCAGTGGAAGTTCATGGGCATCAGGACTTTGCACACCCTGCTCCCGCCACAAGAGCTCGACACTCGCCAGAAGCACCGGTTGGTCTCTTCCCCTCTGGGCACTCGACAGGTTCCATATTGAAGGTCGGAGTTCGCCTCATTCCTCGACAGAAGACCCCAAGCACAACTGAAATCGGGTCAGACCATTTCAAGTCTGCACCCGGCGGAATCGGAGCAAATCATGCCCCGGGATCGCGGCGGATGACCCTTCCTGATCCAGAACTGAGAACCATGCTAGCCGAATCGGCAATCAGGCGCAATCTCTAAGTCCATGTTCACAGGGTCAACGCGTGTTCATCTTGGAGATCCTCGCCATTGGTGAATACGACGGAAAGCTTGGACCGGTCAAACGCAACGCCTACGAGACCAATTCAATCACTCCGGCCTGGAGTGTGGGAGTGAATGGCATGCTGGGAAAAAAGACGCAGGAAGGAACGGTTTATGGTAGAAAGCGGACATAGCGATCGCTTGGTGCAGCCGCAGATGGAGGTCATTAAGGGCATGGAACCATGGCTCGGGCAAAACCTTGGCTCTTTCTTGAAGCCCGTGAACGAAAGCTGGCAGCCCGCCGATTTCGTCCCGGACATGACAGGGCCGCACTGGGTCGAGCAACTGTCTGAATTTCGCAGAAGAGCGGAGAGCCTGCCGGACGACCTCCTGGTAGTGCTCGTGGGGGACATGGTGACGGAAGAAGCGCTGCCGACATATCAGACCTGGCTCAACCGGCTGCACGGTGTCACGGACGAGACAGGTGCGAGCGACAGCCCGTGGGCCCGCTGGACCAGAGGATGGACCGCCGAGGAAAACCGTCACGGAGACCTGTTGAACCGTTACCTGTACATTACCGGCAGAGTGGACATGCATGCAGTGGAGGTCACGATCCATCATCTGATCAACAACGGCTTCGATCCGAAGACGGAAAACGATCCCTACCTTGGATTCATCTACACGACATTCCAGGAGCGTGCGACGAAAATATCTCACCGGAATGTTGCAACGCTCGCGAAACGGGCGGGGGATGAAGCCTTGCACTCCATTTGCGGCATCATTGCCGGGGATGAGGCAAGGCACGAGAAGGCCTACAAGGCTTTCATGACGAGGATCTTCGAGACTGATCCGGTCGGTGCGTTGAGCGCTTTTGCCACGATGATGAAGCGCAAGATCGTCATGCCTGCAGTGGCGATGCGGGACACAAAGGACGATCATCTGTTCGTCCGCTTCTCGCGTGTCGCTCAAAGAACCGGCGTCTACACCGTCCACGATTACGCCGACATCATCGAGACTCTCGTCAGAGACTGGAAGATCGAGCGGCTCGGCGGACTCTCCGATCTTGCCGCCAAAGCCCAGGATTATCTCTGCACTCTGGCCGCCCGGTATCGCTCATTGAGCGAGAGAATCGCTCTCGGGGGGCCGGATCATTTCAGCTGGGTCTTCGACCGTCAGGTGGGGTAGTCCCCAGCATCAGGGCTCGGATCTGTCATGGCCTGGGCCGACTCGTGCGAACCGTTGCCTGGTTCGATTTCAACTCATTCACACTGCCCGCCGAAGCGCACTCGCGTGAAGAAGCCGACACATACCAGTTCCGAGCGAAGGCGAGGGGCCTCCTCATAAAGATGATCGAGGAGAACAAGGAAACTGCAAGGCCTAGGACCTCGGTCAAGTAGGTGAGCGGGGGGTGTTGAATGACAATGGCATAGACGCAGAGTATATTATTGCACGAGCAGATCGTTCTCACCTCGGCCTCTTCATCAATGCACTCATGAAGAGGCTTTTGTGTTTTTTCCCATCCGGGGTGCCGGGCAAAGAGGTCGCGTGCTCGAGGATGGAGTGTGGCGGGCGGGCCGGCCGGCAAGCTTCGAGAGCAGTAGGCAGACTTCCAGATGTAGTGAGGATCTCCGGGCCGGGGGTGAAGCGTGTAACCATTGTCCTTTCATGCACTGATCTTCAAGGGAAAGAGGAGAGTTGATTGATTCATCATAGAAAGGTATACTAACAGATTGCGAAAGAAGAACGGATTGCTGAAGACCCGGGAGTACCATAGTTGCATTTCCCGGAGGGGCTGTGTGCACTGAACTACAGGAGACGACACCATGAAAAAGCCGGCGCACGGTGAATTCACTTCGACTCTTTCAGTTTCACCAGGCTCTCTTTCGCGCCGCGCCACACACTTCAGTATCGTGCTGTTCATTGCCATGATCGTCCTGGGCGGGGGGCAACTCCCTCATGCCTGGGCCCAGGGGCAGACGCGTGGGGTGGGCATCTATCCCGGAGATCCCGGCGAAGATTTCTCACCGTCAATGAGAATTGACTCGACCCGGCATCGGAATCTCGCGTTGCATCGACCCGCCTACCAGTCCAGCGGCTACGATTACAATCTCACGGCGCAGCTTGTCACCGATGGGATCGTGGAGTCAGGGATCCCGGGTTGGATCGTCACCACTGCAGGCGCGACGGACACTCTGAAAAGGAACGACCGCGAGGCGGTGCTGGACAGGCAACCGATGAGCAGGATGACTTTGGAAGGTTCCCGAGCCCTCCTCCGTGTTGAGATGGCGGGAGGCTATGCCATCCCCGCAGTGGACAGTATCGGTGTGTCGGGAACATTGTTCGTGGATAGTCTGCAGCCCAAACCATGGGAAGCCGCTGTGAGCGGGTCTCCGGACGGCGTCAGATGGCGCTCCCTGGGCCTGGTGAAGGGGAGCGGGGTCCCCGGGGACACGATGACGGGCTTCCTGCGGCGGGTCTGGCCGCGGAACTTGAGACGATTCAGCTTTCCCTTCAGACTCGACACGGCGGTCAGGTATAGAACGTATCGCGTCGAGCTGACCTCGCCGAACGCTAAGAGCTGGAGCATCGGTGAGATGGGCCTGTGCGAGAAGGGGAGGAGAGCGGAGGTCGGAGGTCCATATCAGTTCACCAGCGCCTGGAAGAGCGCAGGTGCCGGGGTAGAGTGGGTCTACGTCGATCTCGGGGCCGAGTGCCCGGTCGATCGCGTCAAGCTCTACTGGATACGCCGTGCCTCTGCGGGTTCGATTCAGGTGTCGGACGATGCCAAAGGTTGGAGAACCGTTGCGCCCCTGCCTCAGCAATCGGGCGACACCTGCGACGTGAGTCTGCCGCCGCAGACACGGTGCAGATATGTGCGTGCGCTCATGACGCAGCCCGCTTCCTCAGATGGGTATGTGCTCAGCGAGATGGAGGTGTTCGGCACGGGTGGCCCGGTACCAGTCGCGCATCCCCAAGCCGCCACCAGGGGTCGTGTGAAGACGGACCTGGCCGGGGGAGCGTGGAAGCTTCAACGGGCTTCGCTGGTTCGGTCAGATGGCGAACAACTGTCCAGATCTGGGTACGGCGACGATGACTGGATCATCGCCACCGTCCCGGCCACCGTTCTTGTCAGCTATCTGAATTCCGGCGCCCTGCCGGACCCGAACTTCGGGGACAACCAGGTGCTCATCTCCGAGTCGTTCTTCTACTCCGATTTCTGGTACCGCGACGTCTTCACGGCGCCTGCGTCTGCCGCAGGGAGGCGGACGTGCCTCAACTTCGACGGTGTCAACTGGAAGGCGGAAGTGTTTCTGAACGGACACAGGGTCGGCCGCATCGAGGGTGGATTCATGCGCGGGAGGTTCGACGTCACGGACATCCTCCTGCCGGGCAGGGAGAATGTGATCGCGGTCCGGATCATCAGGAATGACACCCCCGGTTTCGCGACCGAGCAGAGCAGGGAAAGCCCGGATGCAAACGGAGGTGAGCTGGGAGCCGACGACCCGACGTTCCACGCCACCATCGGATGGGATTGGATTCCCACCATCCGGGGGCGCGACACCGGCATATGGGGTGATGTGTATCTGTCGGAGAGCGGGCCCGTCACCATAGAAGATCCGTTCGTCTCAGCCCGCCTGCCCCTCCCGGACACGACATCGGCCGCTGTGAGGATTGAGACCACGCTCCGCAACCGTTCCGGGCAGAATGTGGAAGGAATACTGCAGGGGAGGTTTGGGGAGGTGACGTTCAGGCAGCCGGTGTCGCTGGCGCCGTCCGAATCGAAGACCATCGTTCTCGATCCATCCACGCACCCTTCCCTCCTGTTGAGCAACCCCGAACTCTGGTGGCCAAACGGGTACGGCGCCCCGCATCTGTACGATGTTCAGCTGGAGTTTGTCATTTCCGGCGGCGCGGAGTCGGATATGGCCTCGCTGAAGACGGGGATCAGAGAGATGACATACTCCGAGAGCGGGGGCATACTGCGGCTCTGGGTGAACGGCAGGCGCTTCATCGGACGCGGGGGCAATTGGGGATTCCCGGAATCGATGCTCCGCTACCGGGCCAGGGAGTATGATGCCGCGGTGCGCTATCACCGAGAGATGAACTTCACCATGATCCGCAACTGGGTCGGCCAGACAGGGGATGACGCGTTTTTTGACGCCTGTGACCGCCACGGCATCATGGTGTGGCAGGATTTCTGGCTGGCAAACCCCCTGGATGGCCCGGACCCCGCAAATGACGAGTTGTTCATGCGCAACGCCGGTGACTTTGTCAGGCGGATCCGCAATCATCCCTCGATCGGGCTCTACTGCGGGCGTAACGAAGGGAATCCCCCCGCCGCCATCGACACGGCAATCAGGCGAGACCTTCCGCGCCTCCACCCTGGCGTGCACTATATCCCGAATTCGTCGTTCGGCGTGGTGAGCGGCGGCGGACCGTACAGGATGATGCCCGTGAAATTCTACTTCGACAAGAGGGCGACCGAAAAGCTCCACAGTGAAATAGGGATGCCGGCGATCGTGTCGTATGAGAGCCTGAAGCTGATGATGCCCGACTCCGCGCTCTGGCCCCAGGGGCGCATGTGGGGCCTGCACGACTTCACCCAGGACGGCGCTCAGGGGGGCGCCTCGTTCGACAGGGCGATCGATACGAGTTTTGGGAAGGCGGACAACGTGAGGGACTGGCTGTCGCTCGCGCAATGGATGAACTACCAGGGATACCGGGGCATGTTTGAGGCCCAGAGCAAGCACAGGATGGGCCTCCTGCTCTGGATGAGCCACCCGGCATGGCCTTCGATGGTCTGGCAGACGTACGATTACTACCTTGAGCCGACCTCTGCCTACTTCGGCTGCAAGAACGCCTGCGAACCGCTCCACATCCAGTGGAATCCGCTGGCGGACAGCATTGAGGTGGTGAACTACAGCACCCCTGACGGTGCGCAACTCAGAGCAACCATGGAGATCCTGGACATCGATGGTGTTGTGAAATCCAGAAAACAGGCGCTCGTGAATTGTCCGGCAGACACCACCGTCCGGTGTTTCGCGGTCGACCGTCCCGACGGACTGCGCGGCGTCTATTTCATCAGGCTGAGGCTCGAAAGGAGCGGAAGGGTTCTCTCTGAGAACTTCTACTGGAGGGGGGTGGAAGAGGGGAATTTCCAGGCGTTGAGGACCGTCCCGAAGGTCAGCCTCGGTTCGGAAACAAAGGCAGCGGTGAAGAAGGGAACCTGGAGCCTCACCACAAGGCTGGCCAACAGTTCAAAGCATCCGGCGCTGATGGTGAGACTGAAGGTCGTCGGCACAAAAAGTGGTGAACGGATCCTCCCGGCCATCTACAGCGACAATTATATATCGTTGATGCCGGGAGAAGAGCGCACGATTGTCACCGAGGTCCGGTTCGCAGACTCACGGGGAGAAACGCCTGCCGTCGCAGTTGAGGGCTTCAACATTGAAGTGAAGTGATCGTCCCCCGCCCGCCAGGTCCGGGCCCATCATCTGCGGTCTGCTCCTCGGGGGCCGCTCGCGATCACCACGACCGCCCCTGACCTTGCCGTCGGGATACCTTTCCCAGAACAGGAGGGAGCCGCGCCTGTGAACCACATCGGCATAACCTCCGCCATTGCGGCGATCCTGATTTCATTGTCCGTCATCCCCGTGTGGGGCAGCGCGGCCTCGCCTGAGGCGGAGCCATCGGGGACCGCCTTCCCCGGTTCCGGATCGGGTCGCCGCAGCACAGCCTACCCCGGTGTCAGCCATCTCATCCAGCGGACGCTTCCGGGCCGGTCGGATGTATTCCGGGTCGATTCCATGGAGCCCTACAGCGGCAGGGAGGTCTTCGAAATCGACGCCGAGGCAGACACCATCGTTCTGAGGGGTTCGACCCCTTCGGCCGCGGCATTTGCCTTCAATTATTACCTCAAATACTTCTGCCACTGCTCTCTTTCCCGGATGGGAGTGCAACTCTCGATCGCGGGCCGCCTGCCGGTTCCCTCCATCAGGATCAGAAAGACGACGCCCTATACGCACAGGTATTTCCTGAACTACTGCACGTTCAATTACAGCATGTCGTGGTACGATTGGGCTGCTTGGGAAAAGGAGCTTGACTGGATGGCGCTCAACGGCATCAACCTGGCGCTGGCAGTCACGGGGACTGAGAAGGTCTGGCAGGGCACGCTGAGGAGGTTTGGCTTCTCCGATGACGAACTCAGCAAGTTCATCCCCGGGCCCGCTCAATCTGCCTGGTGGCTCATGGGGAACCTGGAGGGGTGGCGGGGTCCGGTATCGCAGGACTGGATCGACGGTCAATCGGACCTTCAACAGAAGATCCTTACCCGCATGAACGAGCTCGGCATCGAGCCTGTGATGCAGGGGTTCTACGGGATGGTCCCCCGGGCTCTGGCCGGGAAGTATGCGTCGCACCGGATTCTAGACCAGGGGCTCTTCGGGGGTTTCAACAGGCCCGCATATCTGGATCCGGCGGACAGCCTGTTTGCTCCCATGGCTGAAGCGTTCTACGAGGAACTGACGGGGCTCTACGGCAAGGCGCGTTTCTATGGAGGTGACCCGTTCCATGAGGGAGGACGGGCAGAGGGGATCGACGTGAAGAAGGCGGCTTCGATCATTCAACATGCAATGATGAAAAGCAGCCCGGGTGCGACGTGGGTCCTGCAGGGATGGCAGGGAAATCCAAGGGACGAGCTGCTTGCCGGCATCGACCACCGCCAGGCGCTCGTCCTCGACCTCAATGCCGAAAGCTCCCCGAATTGGGAAAAACGGAATGCCTATGACGAGACCCCCTGGCTTTGGTGCGCGATCATCAACTTTGGGAACGCGACGGTCATGCACGGGAAGCTCGATTCGATGTTCCTGTCGCCGTCCCGGGCATTACGGTCCCCCCAGGGAAAGTACCTGAGGGGCATCGGACTTCTGATGGAGGGTTTCGACAACGATCCCGTGAATTATGACCTCATGTTCGAATCGGCCTGGGGGATCGAATCGGCAAGTGTCGCGGAATGGATGAAGGGGTTCACCCGGTACAGATATGGAAAGAGTGTTCCTGCTGCCGAAGAGGCCTGGGAGATCCTCCGGCGGACAGTCTACGCGGAGCCGGGACAGACCGACCCCATTGTCTGCGCGAGGCCCTCAGATCATGTGGACCGCGTGGTGACATGGGGAAGCTCGAAGATATGGTTCGACACGGGCCTGCTCGGTGCTGCCGCCCGGAAGCTCCTGGAGTGCTCGGGCGAACTGAAGGGGATCGACACGTACGAGTACGACCTGGTGAGCGTGACAAGGCAGTATGTCTCCAGCAAGGCCCACGGANNGAACTCCCGGTTCTTCCTCGGCATCCTTTCCGATCTCGACTCCCTGCTCGGCACAAGAAAGGAATACCTGCTCGGGCGCTGGATTGCCGACGCAAGGCGGGCCGGGGCAAGATCGGGGGAAGCCGATCTGTTCGAGCTGAACGCCAGGACGCTGATCACCGTCTGGGGAGACAGTGCCTCGGCAGTCGATCTTCACGACTACTCCTATCGCCAGTGGGCGGGAATGCTTTCCGGGTTTTACCTGCCGCGCTGGAAGATGTTCTTCAGCAGCCTCGGGAAGCGGATGGCAGGAGAACATGCTGCGGCGATCGACTTCTACGGATGGGAAGAGGCATGGTGCCATGGCAATGAGAAGTATGCCTCCGAACCGACGAGAGATGCCGTGCGCATTGCAGGCAGGCTGCTCCGTAAGTATCGGGATTGACATTCTGCCGCCGGCCTGGATCGTCCATTTCCTCATTTAAGGTCTGATGGCCGTCCCTTAGGACGCTTCCAGGATGGCACTCCTGGGGACCAAGGCCGGCTCAGGCTGTGGCGCTCCCATCGCGGAGAGCGTATGGCCCGATCGTTTTCCGGCCAAGCGTAATTCCATGGTGCTTTGTCGACTTCATTTCGCCAGCCGCTGCTGAAGCTTGGTTTCACCGTCCAGTGATACATGTCTTCCCGTCATAATTCTCTTCGACATACCAAAGGGAAAAAACCATGAACATCCTCTATTTCGAACCGCTCGGGCGGGGATGGAGCCGAATGAAGAAGGCGCTCTTCGAACCGTTCGATATCAAGAAGTGGTTTGTCGTGGGATTCACGGCGTTCCTGGCGGAGCTCACCGATTGCCATGGGGGGAATGGCGCCCGCGGAGGGACGGGCCCCGGCAAGACCGATTTCCGCGACCTGATGGACTTGCCGGCACGGGCACGGGCGTGGTTCCTCGACAACCCCGCTCTTACGGGCCTCATTATTGCGGGCGCAATCGTCATCGTGGTGCTGTTCGTCGTGCTGGTCTGGCTGAGTTCACGGGGCAAGTTCATGTTCCTCGACAACGTGGTCCACGACCGGGCCCAGGTCGCGAAGCCATGGTTCGATTTTGCCGCGCAGGGCAATTCTCTGTTCCTCTGGACGCTGTCATTCGTCCTGGTCGTCATCGTCGTGCTCGGATCGTATATGGCCGGCTGCTTCAGTGCGCTCCACGACCTGTATGAACAGGACGGATTTTCCGCAGTTTTTCCGTTTCCCTCGATCTGGATGCTCCTCGGCTTCTTCGTGTTGCTCATCCTGGTCGGCTTCATCGAGCTTCTTCTTTCCGGGTTCGTTGTCCCGATCATGTACAGGAATCGGATCACCGCCATGCGGGCTTGGTCGATGTTTTGGGGGCTTTTCATGTCCAATCCCCTGCAGTTCGTCGGCTATGGCCTGGTAGTATTTGTCGTGAAGATTTGCATCATCACCGGGGTCGTTCTCGTGGGCCTTCTTACCTGCTGCGTCGGGTTTCTCGTCCTGCTGATTCCGTACCTCAGCAGTGTCGTTCTCCTGCCGGTGTCGTACGCCATGCGCGGCTTCAGCGTGGAGTTCCTGGAGCAGTTCGGCCCGGACTATCAGATCGCCCCGAAGTCCCCCGGCGATCAGGGGCCGGCTCAACAATGATGAGCACATGACGACCGTGATCGGATTACAGACGGAACGGCTTTCGACTTCGGCGCGGGTTGCCAGGATCTCCCTGGCAATAGCGATTCTGGTTGTCTTTGCGGCGGTCTTCCTTTCGGAGCCGGATTCTCTTCCGTTGCCGGCGTGTGCGTTCCGCAACCTTACCGGGCACAGTTGCTTTGCCTGCGGAATGACCCGTTCGCTCCACGCAATTGCGCACGGCGAGGTGCTGGCATCGGTGCACTATCACCTCATGGGACCCCTCATGTTTGCGGTCATGCTGCTCGGCTTTCTTCGTTGGACAGCGGAGGGATGTTCGGGAAGACGGATCCGGGCCGGGATCGGTGCCGTCGCTCGGAGATGGGCGATGTCCGCCATTCTAGTGACGTGGGTTCTCTTCGGGGTGATCCGGTTGGGTGTGGAGCTGGCACACTGAAGTCAGCAGAAACGAGGGCAGACCAGGTGCTGTTCCCTCCCTGGTCGCATCGAAACAGGCCCCAGCCTGCTGTGATTGCCCCGGGGGGAGAGAGTCTCCGCGCTCCGTGCGGACAGCAGCGGCTGTGGGCTTCGTCGTGATGCAATGCCGTTGCAGGCTCCATATCCCATTGCATCATGTGATTGGACTGAATGCTCTCCACACTCAGGGAGAGCGCGGAGGCCTCCATGCCGGTACAGTACCGTGACGATATTCCTTCACCCGAGAGCTTCTGGACGCTTTTTGAGTCCACTGGCTGGAATCTCGAATACCGTCTGCCGCCCGCGGATCTGGCCAGGGCTGTCGCCAACAGCCAGCACGTGGAGGCCGCGTATGACGGCGAACGGCTGGTGGGGTTCGGCCGGGTAGTCTCAGACGGGATCGTCCATGCCATGATCTATGATCTGATCACCGATCCGGCATATCAGGGGAGGGGAATCGGCACGGAGATCTTGAAGAGACTTGTCGCGAAGTGCCGGGAAGAGGGGATCAGGGACATTCAGCTCTTCTCGGCCGCGGGGAAACGGGGCTTTTACGAACGCCGGGGTTTCAGAGCGCGCCCCGATGAATCACCCGGCATGGAGTACGGGGAAAAGTTGCATCCGACATAAACCCTTGGTATTTTTCGGAGCCGGTCTTTGAAAGCCTTCTCACTCGGTCCGATCGTGAGAGGGCTTTTTGCTATCACGCGTCAAATACCAACGAGGGAAGGAGAAGCATGTGAAAGTTCTTTTCATCGGCGGTACGGGAAACATCAGCACGTCGGTCAGCAGGCTCTGCGTGGACCGGGGCATCGACCTTTTTCTGCTGAACCGCGGCACGCGGCACGTCAGTATCCCCCGGGCCCGTCTCATCCCGTGCGACATAGCGGAGCCCGGCGCGGCAGCCGCAGCGCTTGCAGGCCATGAATGGGACGCCGTGGTGGACTGGATCGCATTCACGGAGAGCCAGGTCGAGAGAGACATAACCCTTTTCAGAAACAGAACGAAGCAGTATGTCTTCATCAGCTCCGCTTCGGCCTATCAGAAACCTCCGTCGCACCCCGTCATCACGGAATCGACCCCTCTCTACAACCCTTACTGGGAGTATTCGCGGAACAAGATTGCCTGCGAGCTGCGCCTGGAGCGGGCATACCGGGATGAGGGGTTTCCCATCACCATCGTGCGTCCCTCCCTGACCTACGATACGGTCATTCCCCTGGCATTAGGAGGCTGGACGGAATACACCGTGATCGAGAGGATGAAAACAGGAAGACCGGTCATCGTCCACGGAGATGGGACTTCGCTGTGGACCGTCACGCATGCCGAGGATTTTGCGAAAGGGTTCACGGGCCTCATCGGCCATCAGCAAGCCATCGGCCAGTCATTTCACATCACGTCGGATGAACTGCTTACGTGGAATCAGATTTATGAAGCGGCGGCAGAGGCCGCCGGATGCAAGCCGAAGCTCGTCCACATCGCCTCCGAATTCATCTGCCGGTGCGAGCCTTCGCTCACCGGGACGCTCCTCGGGGACAAGGCGTTGAGTGCGATCTTCGACAATTCGAAGATCAAGAGGTTTGTCCCCGAATTCACCGCCACCATTCCGTTCAGCCGGGGCATCAGGAGGACGCTTGAATGGTTCGACGCCGAGCCGTCCCGCCGCATTGTCACGAAGGAGACTCAAGAGATGATGGACAGGATTCTCGGGGCCTACGGGAGGCTGGGAGCGGGGGAGTGAAACGAGGAACACCGGAGGCTTCGGGGTCAGGGAGCCGGCGAAAAAATACGGGAGCTGCTGCCGGTGGGGACGGCCCGGGGAGGTGGACGTGACAGCGGCTGTGCGTGGATCACTGCACATACTGGAAGGATTTGGAATGATGGTTGCCTATCAAGCTTCTCCTTCAGAACGGCTGAACGCAGCGGGTGCGAGGCGATCCTTAATCGAAACGATGGCGGTGAGGAGCATTCTGATCGCGTCGGTCTGCATGCTGATCGGGTCCGCCTCCTCCGTGGCGCAAAGCCTGCGACTTCCCGGCGGCATGCAATGGAAATCCGGGGACGTGACATTGCGCGTCGAGTTCTACGCACCCGGCGTGGTGAGGGTTCTCAGGTGGACGTCCGCCGAAGCGCCGGCGCGGCCGAGCCTCGTGGTGGTGCAGAAGCCGGCCACGGACCTCAAGGTGGATGTCAGGGAAAACAGTCAGACGATCGCGCTTGCCTCCGAGGCACTCGAAGTCGTCGTTGCAAAGCCGGACGGGAGCATCGAGTACCGGGCCGCCGGCAGCGGTCCCGTCCTGAAGGAGAGCGGACTGGCGGTGATCACGCCGACGGAAGTGCCGAATGAACGGGCCTACAGCGTCATGCAGAGGTTCGCACTCGGCCCCGATGAAGGGATCTACGGGCTCGGGCAGCACCAGCATGGGTTCATGAACCTCCGCGGGCATACGGTGAAGCTCGTCCAGACCAATACCGACGCGGTGACTCCGTTCCTGATCTCCACGAGGAACTACGGCATCTACTGGGACAATACTTCGAAGACCGTTTTTGAAGACAACGGCAAGGGGGCATCGCTCTGGTCCGAAGTGGCGGATTGCATGGACTACTACTTCATCCTGGGGAAGAACATGGACGGCGTCATTGCCGGATACCGGAACCTCACCGGCCAGGCTCCGCTATACGGGAAGTGGGCGTACGGGTACTGGCAGAGCAAGGAGCACTATGAAAACCCGGACGAGCTGCTGCATGTCGCCAGGGAATACCGGCGGAGAGGAATCCCCATCGACAACATCGTCCAGGATTGGGACTACTGGGACGGGGGGGAGAACTGGAGCCAGCTCTTTTTTGATGAAAAGAAATTCCCCCATGCCAAGGAGATGATCGACAGCATCCACGGGCTCCACATGCACATCATGATCTCGATCTGGCCGGGGCTCGGGCCGAACACCCCGGTCTACAAGGAAATGCAGCGAAACGGGTATCTCTACAACACGGTGGGCTGGGGAGGTTTCAAATACTACGACGCCTACAATCCAGCGGCAAACGACATATACTGGCGCTACATGAACAAGGGGCTGTTCGCCCAGGGGATCGATGCGTGGTGGATGGATTCCACCGAGCCGGACATCGTGAACGCCCAGACGAAGGAATCGAGCGAATATGAACTGAAGAAAACCGGCAGAAACTTCCTGGGGTCCTTTGCGCGGTATCTGAATCCCTATTCCCTGATGGTCACAGAGCCGGTGTACAGGCACCAGCGCAAGGTAACCGACCGGAAGCGCGTCTACATCCTGACCCGCTCGACGTTTGCCGGGCAGCAGAGAGCGGCGGCGACGACCTGGTCGGGAGACATCGGGGCGAGCTGGCAGATCTACAAAGACCAGATCCCCGCGGGGCTGAACCACTGCATGTCGGGTATTCCCTATTGGACATTTGATATCGGCGCGTTCGTGATCGGGAGCTACGGCGGTGTGTTCTCCCGTGGCGGCAAGGATCCTGCCTACCAGGAGCTTTACACGCGCATGTTCCAGTTCGGATCATTCTGCCCGATCTTCAGGTCCCACGGTTCCGAAACCCCCAGGGAGATCTGGGAATTTGGCGAGTTTACTCCCTCGCTGGTGAAGTTCGACAACCTGCGGTACCGCTTGATGCCGTACATCTACTCGCTGGGGCACCAGGTGACCAGCGACGGCTACACGATCATGCGCGGCCTTCCCATGGATTTCCCTGATGACAGGAGGACGTATTCCATCGGCGACCAGTTCATGTTCGGCCCCGGGATCATGGTCTGTCCGGTGACCGAATATATGTACAAGAGGCCGCCGGAGCCAAGCGTCCTCATCCCGGCCAGCGCGTTCAGGACCATCGACGGCAGGAAAGGTCTTGAGGCGAAGTATTACAGGGACGCACAATTCAAGGACTCCTCTTTCGCCAGGGTCGATTCCACCATCGACATCCTCTGGTACACGGGCAGGCCGGCGTTTGTGACCGATTCCACCCTTTCGATCCGCTGGGAGGGGAAGCTGGTCCCCATGCAGACTGGGAAGCACCAGTTCCATATCAAGTGCTACGGACCACGAAGAATATTCCTGGACGGGAAGGAGCTGCCCTTCGTGTACCGGAGCGTCGAGGCGTACACCGACCTTGTGGACCTGCAGGCGGGGAAGGAGTATCGCCTCCGGGTGGAAGCAGAGAACACCTCGACAGGCGCGATGAAGGCGATTCTCAACTGGAAGACGCCGGACATCCTGGACCGTGAGAAGATGCCTGAGCAGAAAGAGAAGAGGCGCGGCGTGTACCTGCCGGCCGGCCGGCGTTGGTACGATTTCTGGACGGGCGAGCAGGTCGCCGGAGGCCAGACCATCGCGGCGGATGCCCCGATTGACAAGATCCCGTTGTTCGTCCCTGGAGGGTCGATCGTGCCGATGGGGCCCTTCGTGCAGTATGCCGCGGAGAAGCCCGCCGATCCTCTCGAGCTCCGCATCTATGCCGGTGCGGATGCCGCGTTTACGCTGTATGAAGATGAAAACGACAACTACGACTATGAGAAGGGGGTGTATTCGACCATCACGTTCCGCTGGAACGATGCCGGGCGCAGGCTGACAATCACCAGGCGGGAAGGGTCATTCCCGGGGATGATCGAGAAGCGCAGCTTCCATGTCGTCGTGGTGAAAGGGGACTCCCGGAACGGGCTCGAGATCGCGGGAAAGCCCGATAGGATCGTGCAGTATTCGGGGGAGGAGCTGAAGGCGGACTTCTGAAGCCGCGGGACGCGTCACGGACAAAGGGCCGGCAGAGTCCGTGCCGGCCCGAGGCGACTCCGTCACCGGAGGTTTCAGAGNNCGCCGGAATCCTCCTGTTGATTCTCAGTGGAAACCGTGGTAGATTCCATGTGTAGGGTTGAGAAGGGTGTTCACACCCGGGGGGCCGCACGAACAGTTGCAGGCGAACCGGAACACCATGGACTCCTTCCTTCACCTCCACCGCCTTCTGGCTCTCTTCTCGAGGGTATCCCTGCCAGACCTGACGGCCCGCAAGCAGGTCGAATTTCCGTTATCACCTGAGGCTACAAGCTCATTTTGAATGACTACCACGCATCGATCCCCGTGACGCGGGACCTTCCGCAGCCGTTAGTTCCTGCCTGCGGGTCGGAATACCAGGCGCCGGGCGAGCATGTGAAGCACCAGAACCGCCTATCGTTCAATATTTCGGGAATCCTTCCATGATCCTTTCAACAACAAGTTGTCTCGCGTGTCTGGGCATGGCTGTCGTCCTTGCCGCCGGATCCGCTTTGACGCAGGAGAAGAGTCTCGGACTCTTCGAAGGGCACGGCGACATCGGCAATCCCCGCAACGCCGGATCTGTCCAGTACGACCCCTCCAAGGGTGAGTACCTTCTTGCAGGCAGCGGGGAGAACATGTGGTACACCAGCGATCAGTTCCAGTTCGTCTGGAAGCGGGTCACGGGGGATGTTTCTCTCGCCGCGACCATTCGGTGGATCGGCACCGGGGTGAACCCTCACCGCAAGGCTTGCGTGGTTATCCGGCAGAGCCTGGACGCTGATGCGCCGTATGCCGACGCCGCCCTGCACGGGAGCGGGCTCACGTCGCTTCAGTACCGGGACACGCGGGGAGGTCCGACGCGCGAGATCCAGTCCAACGTGGACGGACCGCAGAGGGTCCGGATCGAAAAAGAGGGCAACATCGTCAGCATATCGGTCGCCAAGGGCGAAGCAGCACTTCAAGGGGCCGGCGGCTCCTTCAAGCTGGTCCTGAGCGAGCCGTTCTACATCGGCCTGGGTGTCTGTGCCCATGACAGCAACGTCGTGGAGAAGGCAGTGTTCGCGGACGTGGAGATTGCCACGGGAGGAGCAAAAACCCAGGGCGAGCCGGTGCTTGAAAGCACGCTGGAGACCATCGGCGTCGCCTCGAAGGACCGTCGTGTTGTGTACCACACACGGGACCATATCGAAGCCCCGAACTGGTCGCGGGACGGCAAGGAGCTCCTGTTCAACAGCGGCGGCCGCATCTACACTCTGCCGGCGGGCGGGGGAGTGCCGAAGCTCGTGGATCTTGGCTCCCTGACGCAGTGCAACAACGATCACGGTCTTTCGCCCGACGGCACGCGGCTCGCAATCAGCGACCAGTCGGTGGATGGGAAATCAATCATCTCAATCGCGCCTGTCACGGGAGGGAAGCCGCGCCGTGTCACGCCACTCGGGCCTTCCTACTGGCACGGCTGGTCCCCCGACGGAAACACTCTTGCCTACTGCGCGGAGCGCCAGGGCAAGTTCGACATCTATACGATTCCCGCCGCGGGAGGGGAAGAGAAACGCCTGACGACGGCCGAGGGCCTGGACGACGGGCCTGACTACTCGCCCGACGGGAAGTTCATCTACTTCAACTCGGAACGGACGGGCATGATGCAGGTCTGGCGTATGAAGGCGGACGGGTCGGACCAGGAACAGGTCACGAAGGACGGGTACAACAACTGGTTCCCGCATCCCTCGCCGGACGGCAAGTGGATCGTATTCCTGTCGTATGAGAAAGACGTGAAAGGACACCCGGCGAACAAGGATGTCACACTCCGCATGATGCCGGTTGGCGGCGGCGAAATTCAGGTTCTGGCGAAACTGTTCGGGGGACAGGGGACCATCAATGTTCCGTCCTGGTCGCCGGACAGCACCAATGTGGCATTTGTGAGTTACCGGCTCGTTCGTCCCTGAACGGACTGGACGCGGCGGGCGGGAGGAATCCTGCCTGCCTCAACCGGCAACAGAATAAGGTCAACCGGACAGGAGTGGTTATGATGGAGACTGCCGAAGCAAAAGTGCACGAGACACTCATATTCTGGAAAGAGAAGCTGGGATATGCAGTCGGCGACACCGCCTCGTGCCTATACTGGCAAACGTTTTCAATGTTCCTCATGATTTTCTATACGGACACGTTCGGCATTTCACCCGCCGTTGTCGGGACGATGTTCCTGATTTCCAGGTTCTGGGACGCGGCCATTGACCCCGTGATGGGGGTGATCGCCGACCGGACCGAGACCAAGTACGGGAAGTTCAGACCTTGGATCCTGTGGGGGATCATCCCGTTCACCGTTTCGGGTATCATCCTGTTCATCACGCCTGACCTCAGCGAGACAGGGAAAATCATTTATGCCTACGTGACGTACACCGTCGTGATGATGGTCTACACGATGGTCAACGTTCCGTACGGAGCCCTGCTCGGCGTCATCTCACCCAACTCCGAGGAACGCACGACGCTGGCCTCATACAGGTTTATCGGCGCGTTCGCCGGAAACATCATCGTCCAGGGGACCCTGCTGTACCTGGTGATGTTCTTCGGCAAGGGCAATGACAAGGTCGGCTATCCGCTCGCCATGACCGTGTTCGCGGTCGCGGCGGGCCTGCTGTTCTTCTATACCTTCATCTCGACGAAAGAGCGCGTGAAGCCGCCGAAGGTGCAGAGCACGGTCAAGAGAGACATCAAGGACCTGCTCAGGAACCGCCCCTGGCTCATCCTCTGCTCGATGGGACTCATGACCCTCATCTATGTCTCCATCAAGAACGGCGCGATGCTCTATTACTTCAAATACTACGTGGGGAACCAGGAGGCCGCAGCACCGTTCATGGTCACGGGCACGGTGTTTTCTATCGTGGGCGCGCTCTCCACCCCATACATCGTCAGGTGGATCGGAAGCAAGAAGGCGACCTTCATCGTCCTCACCGTCGTCAACGCGGTGTGCATGGCGGTGTTCTATCTGGCCGGGCCGAAGGATTTCGGGTTGATGTACGGTTCACAGATCCTCGGTTCCATTCCGGGCGCCGCGATGTTCCCCCTGATCTGGTCGATGTATGCCGATACGGCGGACTACGGCGAGTGGAAGTTCGGCCGGAGGGCGACGGGGCTGGTCTTCTCCGCCGCGACGTTCTCTCAGAAAATGGGCTGGGCAATCGGCGGCGCGGTCGCCGGGTTTGTTCTGACCCTCATCGGATTTGTCGCCAACGTTGCGCAGGACGAAGCCACGCTTTCGGGGATCCGGCACATGATGAGCACGATCCCGGCGGTCCTTTGCCTGCTCGTTGTCGCGGTGGCGTCGTTCTACAACCTGAATTCCAAGCTTGAGAAACAGATCGGCGATGAGCTGCTGGCCAGAAAGAGCACGCAGGCCTGATCCACTACCCAATATCCGACAACCATCCGGGAACACTCATGAGCAATACGATTATCGGCAAGGCACTGCCCAACATTCCGTGGGAAGACAAACCGAAAGGCTGCATCGATGCGGTCTGGAGGTTCAGCGGAAACCCGGTGATCGGGTGGAACCCCATCCCGAAAGCCGCGCGCATCTTTAACAGTGCGGTCCTCCCCCATGAAGGGAAATTCGTGGGGGCCTTCCGCGCGGACCAGCGGAACGGCCGTGCAACGCTGTTCTTCGGGAGGAGCGATGATGCCATTCACTGGCAGATCGGCCCTGACCCCATCGAATGGGTGGACGAAGACGGCAAGCCGAACCCCACGAGCTATGCCTACGATCCGAGGTTTCTGAAAATCGACGACACGTTCTATATCGTCTGGTGCGACGACATGCACGGGGCCTCGATCGGCCTCGGCAAGACGAAGGATTTCAAGACGTTCACCCGGCTCCCTAATCCGTTCATCCCGTTCAACAGGAACGGGGTGTTGTTCCCCCGCAAGGTCGGCGGGAAGTACCTCATGCTGAGCAGGCCGAGCGACAGCGGACATACACCGTTCGGAAACATCTACCTCAGTGAAAGCCCTGACCTGGTTCACTGGGGGAAACACAGATTTGTGATGGGGAGCGGTGGCAAGGGGTGGTGGCAGGGCACCAAGGTCGGGGCGGGTCCGGTCCCGATAGAGACGACGGAGGGATGGCTGCTGTTCTATCACGGAGTCTCATTCACCTGCAATGGTTTTGTGTACAGCATCGGCGCCACACTTCTGGACATTGACGATCCCTCCAAGGTGCTGTACCGGACCCGGGACTACATCCTGACGCCGGAAAAGCCGTACGAAACGACAGGATTTGTCTCTAACGTGGCATTTCCGTGCGCCAACATGTACGACGCGCCTTCCGGGAGGATCGCCATCTACTACGGCGCCGCGGACACGTATACCGCCATCGCCTTTACGCAGGTGGACGATCTGCTGGCCTATATGAAGGCGAATTCAGAGGTCTTTTAGGGAATGCAGATGCCCGCACCCCGGAGCCGGCACACCCTGGCCGGTCCGGTCCGGGCAGGATGTGAGCGGAGGAGGAGCGGGGAAGAGAAGGGGGGGCATGAGACTCCGTTGTTATCCGTACACGCTTGAGCTGTCGCACCCGTTCACGCTTTCGAGCGGCACCCGCAATACGACGCCGGTCATGCTCGTGGAGGTGGAGGAGGACGGTCTCACCGGGTATGGCGAGGCCTCAATGCCTCCCTACCTCGGGGAGACTCACGAGACGGCCCGAGCATTCCTCCTGCGCGTTGAGCTGCCGTGCTCCCCGGAGCTTTCGAACCTCGGGGAAATCCTCAGGGCAGTGGATGCGATCGCCCCTGGGAACCACGCGGCCAAGGCTGGCGTGGACATCGCGCTGCACGACTGGCTCGGAAAAAAGCTCGGCCAGCCGTGGTACAGGATCTGGGGTCTCGATCCCGGCGACGCTCCGGTGAGCTCCTTCACCATAGGCATCGGCGAGAGGGAGGATGTGCTCAGAAAGGTGGAGGAGGCGCACGGTTTCCCCGTATTCAAGGTCAAGCTCGGATGCGACCGCGACAGGGAGATCATCGAAGCGGTCAGGGAAGTGACCGACAAGCCCATCCGCGTCGACGTGAATCAGGGATGGGCCGACAGAGACCATGCCCTTCGGATGTGCGAATGGCTTGCTTCGAAGAATGTGGAGCTCGTCGAGCAGCCGATGCCGAAGGAACAGCTGGAAGACATGGCTTGGCTTCGGTCCAGGAGTCCGATTCCCGTTATCGCCGATGAGAGTGTCTCACGGCTTGCAGACGTCCGCAAGGCGTACGGGGTCTTTGACGGGGTCAACGTGAAGCTGATGAAGGCGACGGGGCTCCGAGAGGCGCACGCGATGATCCTTGCCGCCAGGTCGCTGGGCCTGAAGGTCATGCTGGGCTGCATGACAGAGACCTCGTGTGCAATATCGGCGGCGGCTCAGCTTTCTCCTCTCGCCGACTGGGCCGACCTGGACGGGGCCTTGCTGATCAACAACGACCCCTTCATCGGTGCGACGGTCACCGGCGGCAGGGTGACATTGACGGACCGGCCGGGCATCGGCGCCGTGAAGATGATCTGAAGGTGGGGCGGAAAACCTTGTGCCGGCGCGGCTTCGCAAAGCGGCCCGTTCCCCTGGTCTCACCGCGTTTGCCCGCCGATGCCGCGGCTCCTCCTCCGGCCTCCTCCTCCCCCCTCTTCCCGTGAGACTCATGATGGCGACGAACCCGGGCGAGACGCGGAATCCATGGACATGGGTGCCATCGCTCTATTTTGCAGAGGGGATTCCGTACGTTGTGGCAATGACCGTTTCGGTCATCATGTACAAGAGGCTCGGCGTCTCGAACGCCGACATTGCGCTGTCCACGAGCTGGCTGTATCTCCCGTGGGTGATCAAGCCCCTCTGGTCTCCCCTGGTGGACATGTTCGGGACCAAGCGGTCCTGGATCGTGGCGCTCGAGCTGGTGATCGG
>PMBF01000013.1:0-4561 GCA_003152875.1 Ignavibacteriota bacterium
GGCTCATGTTCGCCAGGAACTCGCTCTTCGATTTCGTCGCCGCCTCAGCCACCTCCTTCGCCTGGCGCATCTCCAGCACCGCCTTCTTCTGCAGCGTGATGTCGGTCGCCACTCCGAGCAGCAGCTTCGCCTCTCCGCTTCCCGCGTTGATCGGGATCTTAATCACCTGCATCCACCGCCGATCTCCATCCATGCCCGTGAACTCCTCCTCGGGAACAAACTTCTCCTTCCCGGACTCCAGGACCTCCCGGTCGTCCTGCTGGAACTTCGCAACCTGATCCTCCCTGGGGTTGAAATCTGCGTCGCTCTTTCCGATCAGGTCGTCGGCCGTCCCACCGTATGCCTGTCCGATTGCCCTGTTAGCCAGCGTGAAACGGCCTTCCGGATTCTTGGCAAAGATGAAGCTCGGGTTCAGGTCGATCACTTTCCGCAGGAACGAACGCTGGTCCTGGAGCTCTTTCGTCCTCTCCTGTACGAGATCTTCGAGCTGCACTTCGCGCACTTTCATCGTCCTGGTGCGCAGCCGATACAGGCCGAACGTCATCAGGAGAGCCGAGCTGAGGCAAATCCCGTAGAACCAGTATGTCTGAGTAAACCGCGGGGCGAGGTACAACCCCACACTGGCCCCCGTCTCATTCCATACTCCGTCATTGTTGCACGCCAGCATCCGGAACTGGTATCTCCCCGGCGGAAGGCCTGTATAGTATGCTACGCGCCGGGTCCCCGCATCCACCCATTCGCGGTCATATCCTTCAAGTTTGTACCTGAACTGCACTCTGTCAGGCACGAGGAGACTGAGGGCAGTGTAATGAAACTCGAACTTTTCTTTGCCGGGTGCCAGGGAGATGGGTCCTGCGGCGGGAATCGGTTCCTGGTCGACGACAACCTGTTCAATCAGGACCGGTGGCGGAAGCTCATTCACTCTGAGAGCCTTCGGGTCGATGACCACGGCTCCCTTCTTCGTAGCGAACCAGAGACGGCCATCGTGAGCCTTCCAGCCTGCGGGCTGCCAATTGCCGAAGCACTCATCGGTTTTCATTCCGTCAGCGGTCATGAACACCTGTGAGCGGACGGTCTTGATCCTGCCCTCCTCGAAATCGTCCAGATCCTTTCGGCTCACCCGGCCGATACCGCGTGGACTGCTCATCCAGAGGTCACCCTGGTCGTCGCAGAGCACGCAGTGGATCTCGTTGGTGAAAAGGCCGCACTTGCTCGTGTAGGGGGTGAACTTCCCATTCCTGTAGCGCGTAATGCCCGCACGTGGGGAGCTGAGCCACAGACTTCCTCGCCGGTCGTCACAGAGAGAATTGACAAAGTGGTCGGCCATTCCGTCGCCCAGACCGAAAACCCTGACCTCACCATCCTGAATTCTCACAAGTCCGTGGGACGTCCCCATCCATAACGTTCCTCCGGGAGCCGGATAGATCGAGGCAACGAACTCGGTGGATGTGTAGGGCTGCCCGTCCTTCAAGAGATACGGCTGGACCACCCCGTCCTTGAACCGGCGGACCCCGACGGCATCCATCCAGATGATCATCCCCTGATCGTCTTCGGTGATCGCGGAGACCCATTTGTTCGGCAAGCCTCTCGTTGTGTCGTACCGTGTGACTTTGCCCTCCTTGAAGTGCGTGAGAACGCCGACCTGGCCGATCCAGATGCTTCCATCCCTCGCAACGTGCATGGGTCCGACGGGACAGGACGTTGTTATCATCCTGCCGTTCTTCAGCTGGGTCATGCTCGATGCCTCATCGCTGAAGATGTAAATGCTACTATCGGGGGTCTCCACGAGGCCGGAGACGTTGTCGCTGGGGAGCCCCTCCCTGGTCGTGTACGGTGTGATATTCACGTCCTTGAGACGGTTCAGTCCGTCGAGGGTGCAGATCCAGAGACTGCCCTCCCGATCCTCGGCGATGGACATGATGTGGTTGTTGCTCAAGCCTTCACTCACCGAGAAGGACGTCCACCTCCCGCCAGACAACCGGTTGATCCCCCCCTTGTTCGTCCCGACCCAGAGATTGCCGTCACGGTCTTCGAAGATCGAGGTGATGTGAGGATCCGTGAGTCCTTCGAGGGTCTTCAGGGTGCCCGGCGCATTCTCTTCCCACCGGAACAAGCCGCGATACGTGCCGACCCAGACGGCGCCACGGCGATCGGCGTAGAGCGTCGTAATCAACTCTTTTTGAAGCCCGCGCAGCATTTCAGAGGACTTGATCTCCTTCCCACCTTGAAAGATCCGGACGCCGCCGTGAGTACCAACCCAGAGCCTGCCCCTTGCATCCTCGGCGATCGCCGTGATGTACTTGGGATCGATTTCAGTGGAAACGAACTTCCCGTCCTTGAACTCATAGAGTCCAAACGAGGTGCCAAGCCAGAAACGACCGCCCTTGGATTCAAAGACCGTGATGACATTTCTGCTCATGACCCCGTCAGCATCGCTGTAACGGAGAATCTTCCCGTCCTTCAGCCGGCAGAGCTGGTTGTTGGCTGTGCCGACCCAGAGGCTCCCATCCCTCCCCTCGCACAGTGCGCTGATCGTCTCGCGGTTCTTCAAGTCCTCCGGATCGGTGCTGACCCGCTCAAACCGGGCGCCGTCGAACCGGAAGAGCCCCGCCGAGGTGCCGAGCCAGAGGTACCCGTCGCGAGTCTGCAAGACCACGTTCACGGCATTTGCCGGCAGGCCGTTCTGACGATACCAGATATTGTGTCCGTACTGGGTGATCGTTTTCTGGGGATCGAGAGCCTGGCAAGTTGACACCACTACTACCGAGAGGAGCACCACAACTGCCGTTGCCATGAGTCGTTTCATAGTGAACCTTTGCATCATCAATTTCTGTTTGGAAGATCACCTTTTCCAAGCCTGGTGTGGAAGAGGATCCTCCTCCCATCAGCCTGGCGACATACAGCCAGGTGGCCGCCCGCGAACAACACCGCTGCTTACGTTCAGGGAAACGTGGACCCGAACCTGATGAATGTGCCCCTTGTCTCTCCCGCGCTGCCAAAAAGGGCACGTCTTCAACCGATTGGAAAGCCTGCTTCCGCATGAGTTTGGGCCAGGGTATATAGAGCAAAAAGCCGGCCAAAGCAATTTCCCCTGCCGCGGAAGGCCTGCAAATTAAACTTGCTTTGGAGGATCAGGGGGATGGGATGAAGGTTTCTGGCGGGAGGATTGAGCGACCCGGATGACGGGGTTCAGATATGGAGAGCCCTGCCTGAATCATGCGGAGGAGCAGTGCTGAGGGCAACCCCGGAGGCGCCGATCTGGCCGAGGGCCGAGCCTGCGGCCTCCAGGGCGAGCCGGGGTGTGTTGCACTGTGTGCTGAGGTGGGCAAGCACGATATGCGAGGGGTGGCGGGATGACCGCTGGAGGACTTCCGCCAGGAACCGTGAGGATTGATCGTTCGAGAGATGCCCGATTTTCCGGATCCTCTCAATGAGAAACCGAGGGCGTCCGGAATGCTCCAGCATATCCACATCGTGATTGGATTCCATCACCATCACGTCCGCATCCGAAAACTCAGCGTGGAGCCCCTCCCGCGGGTACCCGAGATCGGTCGCTACAACGGCGCGGCGGGCGCGAGGGGCGCTGTCGTCGTCAATGCAGAACCCGGAGCACCCCCCGTCTGCGTCGTGCGGGACGGAGAACGGCCTGACACTGATCCCGTGGCCGACAGTCATGCCTCCGATGATCTCGTGCAGAAGTCCCCGCTCCCTGGCCTTGCGGGCGGCCCCGGATCTCCGGCGAAGCACCGCGCACACCGGCGGCGTGCAGACGAGCGCGGCGCCGGCATCCAGCAACATGGACAGCGTCCTCTCGTTCAGGTGATCGCTGTGCATGTGGGTGAGAAGGACGGTGCGAACTGAGGAGGAAGCAAGTCCGGCAGCGTGGAGTTTCTGAAGGACATATCCAGGAGGGAAGCCGCAATCAATCAAGATCGCGCCGTGGCGGTTCCACACAGCGGTGCAGTTTCCTGCACTGGAACTGCCGAAGACTTGCAGGGAGAGGCTCATCGAATTTTCACGTTTCCACCGTTCGCGCCTGACGCTCTTCTTCAGGCAGCTTCACGGGAGGCGGGTTGTAGCCGACCACTGAGCCGGCCCGGACCCGGACCAGATAGGGCGAGAGTGTTGTGCCGGGAAGAGTGCGGACGTTGTCCTCGATCAGCATGGGTCCGATCCCTGTGCCGGCGCCGATGACGCAGTTCTTCCCCACTTCAATGATCCCGTACCTGAACCTGCCCTGCCCTTCATAGGCGTGGACCGTAAACCGTGAATAGGCGCCGATCAGTGTGTTGTCACCGATGAAGATCAACTCAGGCCGGAAATGATCGAGCCAGGCCATCTGCATGATCTCCACATTCCGCCCGATGTGCACCCCCATAAGCCTGAACACGCGGTTCTTGAGGGGTGTCCCTTTCATCAGAAACGTCACGGCGACCAGAATCACCAGGGATGCTCGGCGCCAGAATCCCAGGTTGACCAGCCGCCAGTTGATTGCGTTCTTGTCCTCCGGCGCGCCGAGTCCGGAAACCGTATAGTGCCGGGCGACCGGAGTCAGAAATGT
>PMBF01000013.1:4582-16848 GCA_003152875.1 Ignavibacteriota bacterium
CCGGCAGGTGTCGTGAAGTGCGTCATTTCAGATGGAGTTTCTTGAGTTTCGGGGAAATGACAAAGACGCAGTATGGCGCGTTCTGGTGATTCCGGAAGTAGTCCTGATGATAATCTTCTGCAGGGTAAAAATTCCTGAGCGGTTCGATGGCCGTCACGATCTTGTCGCTAAATTCTTTCTGGGCTCCCGCCCTGGATTTCTCGGCCGCCGCCCGCTGATGCTCGTTGTGATAGAAGATGACGGACCGGTATTGCGGACCGCTGTCCGCTCCCTGGCGGTCAAGCGTTGTCGGATCATGAGCTGCCCAGAAGACTTCGAGGAGCCGCTCGTAGCTGATCCTGGATGGGTCGAAGGTGATCCTCGCCACCTCCGCATGACCTGTCGTACCCGAGCAGACTTGTTCGTACGAGGGTTTCTGAAGTGTCCCGCCGGCATAGCCTGCAACCACAGAGTCCACTCCATCCAACCTCTCGAACACTGCCTCGACACACCAGAAACACCCTGCGCCGAACGTCGCCTCTTCCCGAGTCGTCACTGCCGTCCCTCCCTCACCATGCACCATGAGCGCACAAAGAATCGCATACCCTGCAAGAGACATTCCCCTTCCCTCCCTCCGCACACCGTATCCCGGACGCCGTTGTACCGCCGGACGCCCGGACGAAATCACATCTCGAGCCTTCTCACCCCGATGCCATTCACCAGGCCCTCCTGCCGGCACGGATCTCCCGGGTGAGAGAACAGGACAGGTGCGGTCGGGCAAGAGGCTCCCGGCGGCTTTCTGTCGGCACGCCGCCGGGCCCCGGACTCCCATGTAACAATTCTGGAGACAGGGGAATTCCGCAGCCCGTCATCACCCCAGGAGGTTTTCTGCAAGATCCCCGTACTCATCCGGGATGTCGAACCGCCTCACTGTCAGGAACCGCTTCAGCAGAACATTGACCCATTCTCTCGAAGTTCCGATCTCCTCAAAGGTAAGGACATGTCGTTCTCCAAGCCGTTGTATCCTGTACTCCTTGATCAGGAGGTCGAGCGGCTCACGTTCGCCGGCGAGCTGCAGCCGGATTGCGATGGTGTGATCGGCGGTGTTCACCGAGAATGCCTCTGCGGATCCCGCCCCGCCGAGAAAATCATTCAGCCGCTGCCGGAGAAACAGCGACAGCACTCTGTCCTTCCCCTGTTTGAGAATCCCCATCAATCGCCTCTGTGGTATTCATCTCTTTCGTGCAGCAGCGTACATCCTCACTCATTCCCCTACCCGAGGCTCCCCACGGCGTCCTCGACGGCCGCGAGGATCTCACCCCGTCTCACGACTTCCTTCATCGCGTTGTGATCCGGGTAGAGAGGGCGGTCCTCGTCCAGATGGGCAACATGCCGGCGGATCACGGAGCGCGCCGTCTCAACACCCCGTCCCGGCGCGAAGGGACGAAAATCAAGCGCCTGCGCAGCGGCCAGAAACTCAATCCCCAGAACTCCGCAGGCATTGTCGATAATCTGCTCGTTCTTCAAGGCCGTATTCATCCCCATCGACACGAAATCCTCCTGATCAGCCGCCGCGGGGATCGACTGGACCGATGCGGGAGCCGAGAGGATACGCTGTTCGACGATCAGCATATCTGCAGTATACTGGCTGAGCATAAGCCCCGAGAACATCCCCGCGCCTTTGGTAAGGAACGCAGGAAGCCCCACGCTAAGGGCGGGATTGGTGAGGCGGTTCAGCCGGCGCTCGGAGAGCACGCAGACCATGGTCACCGCAGCACCGGCCATATCCATCGGGAGGGCCACCGGAGTGCCCTGGAAGTTCGCGCCCGTAAGGGTAAGCTTTTCTTCGGGAAGGAATATCGGGTTGTCCCCGACGCCGTTGAGTTCCGTTTCCACCTGCCTGGCGGCGAAAGCGATCGCGTCGTGTGCGGCGCCGATCACCTGCGGTGTCGAGCGCATCGAGTAGGCATCCTGCACCTTGGTCTTGATCTTGCCCGTTTGCAGGTCGCTTCCTTCGATGCATTTCATGATCGCGGCCGCGCTCCGGACAGCACCAGGGAAGCCCCTCAATGTGTGCAGGCGGGAATCGTACGGCTTGAGGTTTGCTATGAGCGCCTCAAGCGACATTGCGCAGGCGATCTCCGCCTGTTTCAGCCAGCGGTTGATATCATGGAGATGAAGCCCGCTCATCGCCGTCAAGACGTTTGACCCGTTGATGGTTGCGAGCCCGTCGCGCGCCTCCAGTCCCGGCACAGGAATCCCCGCGCGTTCCATCGCCGCGCGGCCGGACATCCGTTCTCCCTTGAAGTACGCCTCACCTTCACCCATCAGCAGCAGCGCGATCTGCGCCATCGGCGCGAGATCCCCGCTCGCTCCCACCGACCCTTTGCGGCAGACGACCGGAGTGACACCCCGATTCAGCATCTCCACAAGCGTCAGGGTGATCTGCGGTCTGCAGCCCGAGTTTCCGTGGGCATGGACATTGATCCGCCCGGCCATCGCGGCCCGGACCACATCGGGCGGAAGAGGATCGCCGATGCCCGCCGCATGGTTGTAGATCAAATACCGCTGGAAATCCTTCACCTGCTCATCGTTGAGAACAACCTCGGAGAATTCACCGATGCCGGTGTTGATCCCGTACATGATCTCATGCGCCTGGATCTTCTCCTCGAGCATTGCCCGGCAGGCCTTGATTCTCTCGAGGGCACGAGGATCCAGCGTGACGTGCTCCCTGTCTCGTGCAATGCGAGCAAGCCGGTCAATCGTCAGTGAAGTTCCGTCAAGCGTGATCGCCATGATCGGGTTCCTTTGGAAGTGCGCCTGGGATGATCCTCTTCAGCCGAGCATGCTCCGGATTTCATCCACAAGGCCGGCGCGCGGGACCGTATTTTGAACGGCCCGCTGCCTGTCCAGCCAGTCCTTCCGCTCAACTCCCGGCGCCGATCCCTTCTTCTCCTGAAGCTGCGTCCCCACCCTGAGGTTCTTCACGGTCACAGTCCCACCGGAGAACTCGTTGCTGCCGAGAATGACGCCAACGGGGATCTGCAACCGGTCGGCATACTGCAGCTGTTTCCGGAGGCCCCGTTCCGTCCCCATGTACAGCTCCGCGTTGATGCCCGCCTCCCGGATCTCCCTGGTCACCATCATGTAGTCGACCATGCGCCCCGGCTCCATAACGGTCACGAGGACTTGCGCAGTCGCAGCGCCCGTCCCGGCAAGGCCGAGTTTCTGCAGGGCCGCAAGCAGGCGATCGACCCCGATCGATCCCCCGACACCCGGGATTTTCTTCCCCAGAAACCGCTCCACCAGACCATCATAGCGTCCCCCGCCGAACACCGACCCGAATTCGGGCGCATCAAGCAGGACGGCTTCGAAGACCGATCCGGTGTAATAATCAAGTCCCCGCGCAATGCTGAGGTCCAACGCAGCCCTCTCATCAGCGATACCGAGGGCGTCGAGCGCGGCACAGATGAAGCCGAGGTCATCCAGCGCCTCCGCCGCGGAAGGGACGGCCTTGAACAGATCCGCGAGGGCGGCAAGAACATCCTTCCGGGCCCCGTGAGGCATTGCGACAAACTCCCGTATCCGGTCCACCCGATCGGTCGCAAGACCGAGCCCTTTGATGGTGTCCCCCGAAACGTCGATGCGCCCGGAGGTGAGCTCCGCCACGACGCCTTCGAGGCCGATCTTGTCGAGTTTGTCCATGACGCGGAACACTCCATACGCGGAAGAGCGCGGGATTCCCGAGAAGTCCAGAAGGCTGTCGAGCACCTTTCTGCTGGAAAACCTGACCCGGAACCGTTCGATCCCGAGCGCACGGAATACATCATGCGTGGCGCTGATGATCTCCACATCGGCGGCAAGCGTGGTCACGCCGACGGCGTCGATGTCGAACTGCGTAAACTCGCGGAACCGCCCCGGGTCCGGCTTGTCCGCCCGCCAGACAGGGGCCACCTGGTAACGCCGGAACGGGAGGGGAAGGTCAGGATACTGGGCAACAACCCGCGCCAGGGGGACCGTCAGGTCGAACCTGAGGGCGACCTGCTCCTCCTCGGGATTCAGGAATTCGAAGATCTGCTTGGTGTTTTCCTCCCCGTAGCCCATCAGGGTCAGCCGGTGTTCGAGTGCGGGAGTGTCAAGGGGCTGGAATCCGTACCGCTCGTACACGGCACGGATCATGGAGATCAAATGCAACCGCGCGTTCATCTGTGCGGGAAGATAGTCCCTAAAGCCACGCAGAACTCGCGGCTCAACACTCTTTTCTTCAGGCATTCCGGGAGGTCCCAATATCGTGGCGTGGGAAGGGGGGGTGGACAGTACCGACGATATAGCATCAAAATACGAAGTCTTCGGAACACTATCAACAATTGAGCGATTTCACATTTCGAATAGTTGTGCACCGCGCTTTTTTGTAGACCGGCTCGCGCTTTGGTCTACACATTGTAGACCATCGGTTTCAGACTCATCTGAACAACTGCGGCGCGGAAAAACACACACAGCCGGAATCTCTTCCGGCTTCAGCAAGACCTTTCGCAGAATGGCCGCCAACCTCCATCGATGACCGCAGTCACCTCAAAATTAGGAGCTTCTTCGTGGCCACGAAATCTCCCGCCTGAATGCGATAGAAGTTCACGCCGCTGGCAAGATTGTTCGCGTTGAATTGGATCTCGTGGTAGCCGGCGTCGATGTCAGCGTTGACGAGGATTGCGAGTTGCTGGCCGAGGGTGTTGAAGACGGAGAGTGTGACATGCGAACTTCGCGGCAAGTCGTAGTGTATCGTAGTTGAAGGGTTGAACGGGTTAGGGTAGTTCTGGCTCAGTCCATATTCAGTCGGAATCCTGCTCCTGAGCAGCTCGACCGACGTCATCCGACCGGTTTTGAAGTTCCTCACGATCGAGTACGGACCAAAGCCGAGGGTGTTCCTGGCCCGAACTCTCCAAAAGTACGTTTGCATTGTCGACAGAGGTCCAATGGCCTTCGACGTCGCAGTGATTGTTGTATCATCGACCGTGTTGTTTGCAAAGGAGGACGATGTCGACACCTGCAGATGATACGCTGCCGCTCCCGTTGATTCATTCCAGATGAGCGTTGTGTTGAGCGGAAGATTGACAGCGCTGTCGGCAGGAACGCTCAGCGTCGGAACTCCGGGTAGTGCTACGACGGTAGAAAAACTGAAAGGAGGTGAGAATGCGCTCGTGCCTCCGATGTTTGTTGCACTGACTCTCCAGTAGTACCTTGTGTCGTTCGTCAGCGGTCCGACCTGACATGACGTAGACGCGACGGTCGAATCCTCAACCAAACGGTTGGAAAAGCTCGAGTCCGTCGCCACCTGCACGCGATATCGCGTTGCCCCAGCGGACAGGCTCCAGATCAAGCTTGGCGTAATCGAGACATTGCTCGCCTGATGCACGGGTGAGAGCATGGCGGGGGAGGAGGGCTTCACAGGCCTGTATTCAGCCATTCTTTGATCAAAGAGGTTTTCCTTTTCCTTATTGTAGTATGCGTCATCTGGATAGAGGCGATTGATGGGATACCGCGCAATGATCGCCGGCTGAAACTGTTGGATCATTGCCCAACGGTCGGTTTCCGCATCCCAGCCGTCCAACCCCCAGTTGTCGTCACGATGAAGCATGATACCGAAAATCTTGCCGTGCTCCCCGATAATTCGTTTATACTCAGAAGCGAATTTGTACAGGTTGGCCCGAATCGGCGGAAAGGTCTCGCAGACGACATAGTCGATATGGGGCAACGAGCAGATCTTCGAAAGGCGCACTCCCCGTTGAGTACCCCATGGCACCCAGACCTGCATCGAGTCAACCCTAAAGGCCGGATCGTTCACTTCCTCATACCCAAGACCCCAGGTATGGAGACCGAAGTAGATCACCCCTTTGAAATTGGGGTTCTCCCTGTTTACGTCATACACGGCATCCGATATACCGCCCATCCACGACCCGACGTACTGCGATGTAACAAAGTCGTCCCATGCTGCCCAGACACCAGCGTTTTTCGGGACAAGAACAATCGCAGTTCCGCTCTTAACGGTCTCCGGAACGTTGTATCCGGGAAAGTACTCCGTCTTCCCGCCCCCATTCGGGACCATGGTTTGCGAGTGAACAGGAAACTTCGAGACAGTAGTCCCATTGTATGCGACGGAGTGATCGACGCAATACTTTTGCCACAATGACAGCACCGCATCACTATATGCTGGGACATCATAGTAATTTATTCTCATGCCGTTCTGGTAACCCGGATCCATCGCATAGTACAGACAATCCTCGTCAAAGAAATAGCCTGAGGTGTATGGCTTCATGGGCTCAAGGTATGTCTGCCTGTAGCTTGCGAGAAACCACAACATTGCCTCAGGATTCATTGCGTCAAAGGCAGGTACCTTATCGGGACTTCCGAGAGACCAGACTGTTGCGGGAACAATCGATCCGTCTGCGGTCAATGAGCGGGCACGGTACTGCGAAGGGAAAACATCATTGTTGAATGCGTGGATCTTTGCCTGAAGACCCCCTGAGGACAACCAAAGGTCGATCCCATCTTTCTGAAACGCGTCTGCAACTGAGATGCATGCCGCAATATCCTGTTGATGATAATAGAGGGAGCCATATTCGACGCCAGAAACCTGATGTGTTTTCAAAATCTCCGCGACCTGGTTCGCTTCGGAGGGAGTGGAGATTGCACCAAATGCCGAGACAGAATACGAATTTACTTGTTGCACAAGATAGTATCCCCTTTCGAGAGACTGAAACGAGATATATTGTTTCGTTTCTCCAGGTTGAAGTGGACAAGCGAATAAAAACAGTAAGAGGAATGCGACATTCACTGCTCTTCGAATTCGAGCAGACTTCTTCATGTTCGTGCTTTCTCTTGATCTCTACTGGCGTCCATCCAGAGAACAGGAGACACTTCTTTGTGGTGCCTATCAAGGAATGATATGTCCCCGCCTCTCCTGTTCCAGGTGGATATTTGAGGACAAGCGGTTACATCATGCAAACTGGTCGTCGGGTGTGGGCTCTAGAACCAAGGGTCCAGGGCGGCGTGGATGATGGCGGACACCATCGAGAGTGTAATGGACGGAATATACCTCAGCGCAATGTGCTTGTCAAATGCACAGTTCGAAAGATGCATGATTCGTAGATTCAGAAATAAATGCCCCACCTGAATAAGCATGGGGCCTTGGGATCGATGATTGGAGCCAATTCACTTCAAAATACAGAGCGATTTCGTCTCCACGTAACTGCCAGCTTGAATTCTGTAAAAGTACACGCCACTGGCGAGATTGGTGGCGTTGAATTGGATTTTGTGGTAGCCGGCGTCCATTTCGCCGTTGACAAGCTCAGCGACCTTCTGCCCGAGCGTATTGAACACCGCGAGCGTGACGTGTGAGCGCGTCAGGATCTCGTACCGGATCACCGTGGATGGGTTGAACGGATTGGGGTAGTTTTGATCGAGGTTGAACTCACTAGGTACGCTACCACCAATGTCTTTGATTCCTAATGGTCCCTCTCGATCTAAATTGCTTTGAATGTGTGTGTATTCCGCATTTCTTTGAGCCAGCCATGTAGCCTTTTGTGTCGGAAACCAGTTCAAGTCACCGAGGGGGAAACTGCCTATACCGCCAGACAATAGATCAGCGTCACTGTAGGAGAGATCAACCGGAATCGGCCAGTCGGGATTGACAAATTTGTCTGAACCAGTATTGACCAAACGCCAGGTAGGTAGGTTCCAAAGGGAAGGATTATTGAAGCCCGTATCTACCGCTCCGAGAGCAAAGACTTTTAACAGTGCAAGCTGGGTCGTCAACAGATCCTTTGGATCAGTAAAATGAGGCATCTGGTTTTTCCAAGTATCCGTACGTAAATACCTATACGCCGTGGTATTAAAGCGCCCTATCTGTTTGAACATACTATCCGTTCTTGAATTCATAATAATCATTTGCGATCGCCAGTTGGTCAAGCCATTGACCTTATTGGCATCCAATATGGAATCCATTTCAGCAAGCGAAGGATCCCAATAGGCAAGATTGTTTTGTACCAGGAATTTCCTAGGCGTGTTGTTTGCAACATCCGTACTATCAGGATAAACATTCACCAGACCCATGGGCAGCCAATCCGGATCCACTTCACCGATATCAAAGGAATGAATACCGGGATACGATTGAATATTGCTGTTCACGACGATGTTGTTCGTCAGACTGACATTGCTCTGGTATCCGGGATTCATGAATGCATAACCGGCACAATTGACGAATGTATTATGATTGAAGATCGTTCTCTTGAATTGCCAACCCGGCCTCAATCGATACAAGCTTCCCACAGCCATGATGTGGGTGCAGTTTTCAACTAGCAATGTGTCCAGATCGGCAAAACAATCGAATACACCACCGCTACGTCTGCATGGCTGACCGCTCATATTAACGAAGTAACAGTTTCTGAAAGTCACATTACAGTTCGCACTCTCAGCCACAGCAAATATCCATCGTGTGCGTTCCATCAGGCAATTATCGAAAACCAGTCTTAGGTTAGAAGCAGTCGTAGACGCGAAATCCCAGCCCAGAGAGCCGTCGGTTGCCGCAGGAACAAGCGCACAGTTCTTTATGGTCAAATTACCAGCCGCATTAATGCCACCGGTATTTGAGAAGAGTGATCCTGTGTTACCGGATATCAATGGGGGAGACGAAAGTGTAACTTTATTATTGACCACCATCGTCGGATCAGATCCTACAATCATTGTGGGGTGCTGTCTAGAGGTAGCCGGATTATTGTCGAGAGGGAACCATCCGCCTGCCTGCAACTCATAGACACGTCCCGCAGGAACACCAACAGTATCCAGGACCAGGGCCCAATACAAAGAGCCTGACTTGTTATTCATGTCAGTATAATCTTTGATAACAAGAGTGTCCCCTTTCATTTGCTTGACATAATCACCCAAGGACTGGGAGAAAACCGAACGTAGCGGTATCAAAAGGGACGTCACTACAAAAAGTAACAGTGCCTTTCTCATGTGAACCTCCTATGACATAGGGTAAGCTGGGAAACAGACCGACTAAGACATTCGGGGTTGACACTCCATCTATTTGTTATTCTCACAGATTTCAGGAGAGATGGTTCGTCGTGGAGGGCTCGAGAATGGAGGCACTGCTTCAGGGTACTGGGCGGCGCAAGTGATGGCCGATGCCATCGAGGAACTCTACGCAAATATACTTCGGCAGACAGGCAATGTCAACAGGGAGAGGCGGCTCCCCTTGGAGCAGTTTCTGACCTCTAACACAAGCGGTGAAGGCTGGGCTTGATGGAGGATGGAAGATCGATAATCGAGGACTGAGGACTATTCGAATAGCACCGACGATAGAGCATCAAAATACGAAGTCTACGGAATACCGTCATCCATTGAGCATTGTCGTTTTTCAAATGTTTGTGCACCATGCTGGTTCGCTCAGCCACAAGTGCTTGGATCACCTTCCGGGGGGCAGGCCAATCGCCTAAGCCTGACGTAGTCGGTATATTCTCAGCTTTCTTCCCCAGTAATAGGTATTCAAAAACTTCTGCCCTTCGCTCTTGCTTTGGCACTTCGTCGAGACAAGAGCAACTCGTTTTGAGCCCTCTTTCGAGAGAACATGCCAAATGCCATTTTCTCTCTGTGTCAGATAGTGTTTCATGAATGAACCCTGTAGATGGTCATCAAATGTGGTTCACATTGGTGGTCAAGGGTAGGGTTCGAATACGAAAAAGTCAATCGGCATAGGGGCGGCGGGTATTCCCCCACCGATCCCCTGCCACACCACCCGGCATGCGGGTCCGCACCGGGCGGTTCAGAAAGTGATTGAGTTAGACTTTCAATCGCGGAAATTGAAGTCGGTCGAAGTACTGGTTCGGAAGCGCCAGATGGATCATCTTGTCGGAGTTCTTCCACCAGCGACGGCCATTACCGGCCACTCTGGCAGAAGCCTCGACGGACATGCCTCGGGCGCGTAGCTCCCGAAAGATCGTCCTTCCCCGTTTCCAGTGCTTCAGGTGGAGTGCTCGGAGGCGATGGCGGATCCATTCATCCAGCTCGCCGAGAATCTTTGGGGTATCGGCGAGTTGGAAGTATATCCTCCACCCCACCAAATATTCCCTGAGTTCAGCGACAACCTGTTGAATGCTCCGTCCCCCGTTCCGTTGCGTAATGAGGCGGACGCGGTCTTTCATCACCTTCAGGGCCTTGGGCGCTACCCGGAGCTTCACCACGCTGCCCTTGGCGTACCAGAACGAGTACCCCAGGACCTTGCGCCGTGAGACCCGGTCCACCGCACTTTTAGCCTCGTTGATGCGGAGCTTGAGGCCGGTGAAGAGTCTCCGGAGCAGTTCCATGACCCGCTCTCCCGCTCGCCGAGACTTGACGTACACATTACGGTGAGGCGCCCGGGGGAATCTCACACCCAGGCGCTCGCAGAACCGTACTTGAGCGTCTCCGCTCATACGGCTCCCATCATTCAGCCGCGGGCCTCAAGCCCAACAGATACCAGTGGGCAAAAAGCCGCGGCTCGCGACGAGCAATCGCCCCAAGCAAATGTTCAGCTCGGAGGTGATGCCGTTGGAGCCTCTTGTATTTCCGCATAGCCCAACGAGCCAAGAGGTCGTTGAAGTGCCGGAAGACCGGGTGCAAAGCTGACTTGTAGAACTGCCCATAATACTGGATCCAACCGCGTAAAACTGGATTCCACATATGAGCCAAGTCATCGATGGTTTTGTCGCTCCGCAAAGGGATGTGCCAGTGCCGCATCTCTTGCCGGATGTCCCGTGCCGCTTCGTTGCAGATGGCCGGCGTGAAGTTGATGAAGAACTTCCCCTTCCAGTTCTTGGACCGTCGGGGACGAAAGGTATACCCCAGGAACGTGAACTTCTCGTTGGGGTACCGCTCTCTGCGATCATCGTCCTTGCAATAGACGATACGCGTCTTCACCGGATGCACTTCCAGCCGACAACGCCCGAGTCGGTCTTGGATACCTTCCAGCACTTGCTGCGCTTGCACCTCCGTCTTGCAGTGCGCCACAACATCGTCCGCATATCTCTCGAACGGAACGTCCGGATGCTCTTTCCGCATCCAATCGTCGAAGGCGAGATGCAGGAAGATGTTGGCCAGAAGAGGACTCACGACACCACCTTGCGGTGTCCCCTTCGTGCGCTCTACCAGCGTTCCGTCCTCCATCTGGACGGGGGCCGTAAGCCACCGCCTGATGTAGAGGAGGAGCCACCGGCAGTTGGTATACTTTCCCACCGCACGCATGACCAACGCGTGGTTAAGATTGTCAAAGAAGCCGCGGATATCCAAGTCGATGACCCAGTTGTAGCGCCAACACCGTTGGCGCGTTGCCTTGAGCGCATCGATGGCCGACTTCCCTGGTCTGTACCCATAGGAGTCCGGATGGAAGTACTTCTCCACCATGGGCTCCAGATACAGCTTGGCCACTGTCTGGGCAATCCGATCAGCAACTGTCGGAATGCCCAGGCGTCTCTCCCCTCCGTCCTTCTTCGGTATTGCGACCGAGCGGACGGGCGGCGGAAAGTAGGTGCCCGACGACATGCGATTCCAGATCTTGTAGAGATTGGGCTTCAAATTCCGCTCAAACCCTTCCAGCGACTGGGAATCTACGCCGGCAGCACCATCGTTCGCTTTGACCCGTTTGTACGCCTCCCACACTGCCTGTTTGTCAATACAAAATGGCTTTGCTTGGCCCGAAAGCTCCTCTCCCACAATTCGGGATTGACTCTCAGTACAAGCTGAATGACGCGACCCCTTCGCTCCACCGGATTTCTCCGGCTTCATCGCTACTACAGGTCGCTCCGTCCCTGTGCCTTGCATCAGTACTCTCCTCCTTGTGGGTCTGCCACTTGGAGTTCTCCCTTGACATCAAGGCGACAGGTTCCCCCGTTCCGCACAAGGGCCTGAGTCAGGTTCACGCCATCTCTGTGCCGGATGCCATCCAGGCAGACTACAGGTTTCCCCTGGACTTCTCCCGAGCTAATGACTCGTCCCGGTTTTGACATCGTCCCTACGCTTTCGACACGTACCCGATGGTTCACGCGAGTTCGTCTCCCTGACTCGTACCTGACGCAGTCAAAACCGCGCCTTTTCCCGTGACGCTCACCACCCCGGCTCTTAACCGGAGCAGCTCACGGTGGTTTGGAGCCTGTCCCTGCCGACCGGCTCCGAGGGGCCTTTCCCTCATCCCTTGTGCAGCAAGGCTGCAGTTAGGTGACCACTTTCACTTGTCTCCTTTCCGCGCCTTCGGGGCGCAC
>PMBF01000076.1 GCA_003152875.1 Ignavibacteriota bacterium
TTTCCTCGGCAACCCTCTTCGTCCGCAGCGCTGCGCGCCCGCGGCGCTCCGCGCCCGTGGCGCTCTGCGGCCGGGAGTCCCACCACAGCCGCGACCGCATTTCGCGTACTGCATCCCGGGCCGGGATTTGCTATTCCCTCCCTCTCTTTCTATATTCGCGCTGCTCCCCTTTCTTTCCGATGCTTCACACCCGAAGGCGCGTGCATGGCTGGTGTCGACCTAGAGAATGTCTCCAAGACCTACGACAACAAGGCCATGGCGGTCCGAGACTTCAACGTGCACATCGGCGACAGGGAATTCGTCGTGCTCGTGGGGCCGTCCGGCTGCGGCAAGTCGACGGTTCTCAGGATGATCGCGGGTCTCGAGGAGATTTCACAGGGTACAATCCGGATCGACGGGAGGATCGTCAACGAGGTCGCGCCGAAGGACCGGGACATCGCNNAGAACTACGCGCTCTATCCCCACATGTCTGTCCGTGAGAATATGGCATTCGGTCTCAAGCTCCGGAAGTACCCGAAGGATGTGATCGAGGAGCGGGTCCTTCACGCTGCAGGCATCCTGGGAATCAACGATTACCTGGACCGCAAGCCGAAGGCCCTGTCGGGAGGGCAACGCCAGAGGGTGGCGCTTGGCAGAGCCATCGTTCGCCAGCCAAAAGTGTTCCTGTTCGACGAGCCGTTAAGCAACCTGGACGCGAACCTTCGCGTGCAAATGCGCACAGAGATCTCGCGCCTTCACCACAGGCTGCAGACGACGATGATATACGTTACCCACGACCAGATCGAAGCCATGTCGATGGGAGACCGGATCGTGGTGATGAAAGACGGCGTGGTACAGCAGATCGACACGCCTCTCACCATCTATCACCACCCCGTCAACAGGTTTGTCGCCGGGTTCATCGGAAGCCCCACCATGAATTTCATTCCGGGGACCCTGCAAGGCGACGGCAGCGCCGGCTTCCGCCAGACGGGAACTTCGCTTGCGCTGGACATCACGGGGCCCGTGGCGGGTCGCCTGAAAGCCGCATCCGGCAAGCCGGTGACTCTCGGCATCAGACCCGAACACATTTTTATTCACAAGCCGGCCGATGTCGCAGCCGTCTCTGCCTTTCAGGCGCAGGTTGAGCTCGTCGAGCCCGTAGGGAACGAGATGTTCGTCTACTTCTCGACCGGAAGTGCAGGCCAGTATGTAGCCCGGATAGCCACTGATGTGCCGCCGGGTGTCGGCACGTCTTGCACGTTTCTTCTGGATACGGCCAAACTGCACTTCTTTGACGCCCAGAGCGAGCAGGCCCTGTAGCAGGGAGCACCCCGTCCGCGTGCCGGGAACATTCCCCAGGACTCCCCGGCTTCCCTTCACGCCCGGACCTAGCGGCCCGGAGGTGGAGAACGCGGCGGGGGAAGCCGGTTTCGCAGGCAACACCCGAAACTCCTCACCTTTGGAGGCGTACCATGGCCCGTTGGGAATCGTGTTGTGCCGCGTTCTTCGCAGCCGTCATCATCTCCGGATGCGGATCTCACGAACCGGTCGTCGAAGAGCCCTTGATGAGCCCCCCTCCGGCGGAGCAACAGCCACCTCCCGTCAGCATCGAGACCCGGACCGACACCGTGGCCACCATCCGCACACCTGCGCAGGAGCCTCAGCAGGTCCCCCCCGCTCCCGCCGTGCAGGCCCGCTTCAAGATCCAGATCGGTGCCTTCCACGACCCGCAACGGGCGACCGTGATACAGAACCTCGCACGCGAGCGCTTCGCCCTTCCCGCCATCAATGAATACGATGCTGCTCACGGCACCTACAGGATCCGTGTCGGCTCGTTCGAAACGCGCAAAGAGGCTGAAGACTTCCGGAAGAAGATGCAGCAACAGTTCCCCGGCGAATACGCCGACGCCTGGATCATCAACCCCGGAGCCGACAGCTGATGAAGGGAACCGCCGCGGTTGCCGTTGTGCTCTGCCTCGCCGGCTGCGCTTCCTCACCTCAACGCAGCACGGACGGCCGCGAAGGGGGCGCCCCATCTGCCCTTCGGCAGTATGAGAATCAGTTCACGCCGTCGGACTACGATCCCGACCCCGGCCGGGCCATGAACGCGGCCCCGGACTCCGGAAGCAGCCTCCACACTGTGAGCGCCGACCCGACAGCTCCGCTTCACGCCACCATGGTTCCCGGCTTCCGTGTTCAACTCGTCGCCACCAGCAGCATCGATGAAGTAAACACCCGCAAGACCCAGGCAGAAGAAGCATTCCCGGGTGAATGGTTCTACATCGAATTCGATCCGCCCTCGTACAAGCTCCGCGCGGGGAACTTCCAGACACGGTTTGATGCCGACCGCTTCGCGCGCACGCTTGCCGCCAGGGGGTTTGGCGATGCCTGGACCGTTCCCGAGCACGTCTTCCAATCGCCCCCGCCTCCCCCACCCCTGGCGAAGACGCCGGCAGCCGCGCCGGACAGCACCGCGGCTCCGCCCTGACCTTACCAGGAGTACCTGATCGTGTACTCCACCACGGCTTCCCCGTCCCTGGCCACGGACACGGGGAATCTCAGCGTTGACTGATCCACTTTCTCATACGGGGTCGAGCTCTTCACAATCTCCCACTGGCTCCACCTCCACGGATGCTCGTACACCAGGACCTCCGCCGTTTCCTCCTTGTGGTTCCTCACTTTCACTTCGATCGTCTCCTCCAGAACGTGTCCGCCAGCCAGAGTCTTCAGGTCTTTTTGTGCCCGCTCCCCCACGATGTCGAAGGCATTCCCCAGGTAGAGCCGGATCTCTTCGCCGCGCGGCGTGTGGTCGATTTCATCCTCCCCGATGAACTGCTCCTTGCCGTCGGCGTCCCGCTGATAGACGCGGACTTTCCCGGCGGGGAGCGGGATCCCGAGCCCTGCCCGCTCGTCGTTCTTGAACGTGACGAATGTCCCCACCTTCGTGTTATACTGCTGCCCGAAGCTCGCCTGCGTCCTGTACGAAGGGTTGTTCCGGTAGACCCGCCACTGGTCCGCCATTCCGTCGTAGATGCACGAGCGCCGGGAAGAGACGTTCCGCCCTGAGGCAAACTCGATTTGCTTTGTCTCCCGGTCGTTCACATCGGTTCGCCTCTGCAGCGTGTAGAGCTTGTACTCGAAGATGTTCGTCTGCTTGAACTGCGGCTGGGCCTCGTCCGCCGCCACCATCACCTTCCCCGCCCGCTGGCCAAGAATTGACTGTTGCTGAATCACGTTCACGTCACCTGCCACGAGCTTCAGTCCAGCGTTCTTGAACGAAGTCCCCGAATAGTTGGCGATGGTGACCCACGCGTTGATGTCGAGTTTCGAACCGTCCTTCTCCAGCAGGGCGACGTAATTGGAGGACCAGGAGAGCGAGCCGGCCAGGTAGCTGATCTCAGCCCGCTGGGGACCTTCCCTGCTGGAGGAGACCAGCCAGTCCAGCTGGGGCTTGAGGATCAGCCCCTCGGGCAGCGAGGGCAGCACCAGGCGCCCTTCAGGATTGATCTCGATCTTTCCGTTGATCTCCGCGATCATCCCCCCCGTCCCGCCGTAGTTCCCCCCCTGCCCCTGCGCCTGGTACCCGGTCGCGAGCAACCGCCCCTTCACACTGAAGGTCTTCTTCATGTCGGGGTCGACTCTGACGAACTCGACCTCCTTACCCACGTACTTGTCGAGCAGCTTCGCCTGGTGGACGAGGTCGTACTGGTAGTTCTGTTCCAGCACGCGCACGGCCGCGGGATCCGAGAGGCTCTGGAAATGCACGGATGTACCGTCAATGGTCGCGGGGATGTCGGGGATGACCAGGTGCCCCAACCCCTTGGCGAGCGTGATCAGCCGTTCTTCGCGGACGAGAGAAAGGTTCTGATTGTAGATCGTCAGATCCACCGAGATTCGCCTGCCGGACGAAGTATCTACCTGGGCCGCACCGGGTGTGGCCAGCACGAAGAGGGCAGCGGCGGCGAGCGTGCGAGTGTTCATGGGAATCCTTTCTGTCGTGTGTTGGAGCTCATGTTTCGCGTGATTGCAAACATTGGGTGAACTTCGTACGTTGTGCCGTTCACCTTCCGCACGTTGCTATCATTAACCGGTGAAAGGTAAATGAGGGAACGGTTTCGTTCGCAGAACTCAGGGCAGGCGTCCGGGGACGAGATTCTTGCCATGCTCCGCAGCGGCAACGAATTCGGGCTTTTCCTGCTCTATCACCGGTGCCGGCCCTCCATCACCTCCTATGTGCTCAGAAACAGCGGCGACACCGACGACGCTGAAGACATGCTTCAGGAGGCCTGCGTCATCATCTGGGAGCGGATCCGTGCCGGACTCTACACGAACGAGGCGAAGCTGGAAACCTTCGCCCTCGCCGTGGTAAAGAATATCTGGCTTCGGAGGCTCTCCCGCAAGCGGAGTGAGCGGAACACGACGATCGATCCCGACACCATGCCCACGGGGGATGCCGGACCGCTTGAAGACCTCGTCCAGGAAGAACGCTCCGAGATCGTGCGGCGGGCGCTGGAGAGCATGGGAGATCCCTGCAGGTCTCTGCTCATCCTCTACTATTATGAGGAGCTGGATATGAAGGAGATCGCCCGGCGAATGGGGTTCGCCAACGCTGCAACGGCAAAATCGAAAAAATACCAGTGTAAGAAGATGCTTCAGCTCCGTGTGGGAGTCGCCGAAGGGGTCAAGCCATGAAGAATCCGGATTACAATCCGGACGACGGCTCGGGCCATGCCGAGGAGCAGCATCACCATGAGCCTCCCGTTCATCTTGTCGATGACCTCGACTTGCTGGAAAACTTCGTGCGGGGTGGAATTCTAAACCGCAGGGAATGGGAAAACCATCTCCGCCTTTGCGCAAAATGCCGGGAGGGTGTGGAGGCGGAGGCAGCTCTCGTGGCCGGAATCCGCAAGGCCGGGCGGGAAGAGGCAAAACGGCGTCTCCGCCAGCTTGTCCTGAAGGAACAACGGAGGGAGGAGAAGGTCCCCTGGCCCCGGATATGGAGCATCGCGGCGGCAATCGTAATCCTTGCAGGACTCGGCATCGTCGGCCGCTGGCTGACCACCCGTCCCTCAGGCACCCCGGAAACCCTGACCGAGCAGAGCAGAGACTCTTCTCTCGCGAACGGCCCGGCTGCGGGAAAGGACTCCCCGGGATCCGGCATCCGGTCCTCTTCCAAGGCTCAACCAGAGATTACGGCGGAGGCGAAGGCCCCTCCCCTCGGTTCAGGGAAGAAGGACCTCTTCAAGCCTGCACCCGCATCTCCCGCGAACTCGGACGCCGCCCTGCGCACAGAGGAGGACGCAATGCAAACCCGGCCGACCGTTGAGGGGAAAAGGGAAACCCGGCCAGGCGTCGCCTACGAAGCACGAGCGGCCGGAGCGCCGGCCACGTTCACGCGCACGGAGGCCCGGATCATCGGCGCCGGACAGGCCGCCTATGAGGGGAGAGATGCTTCCCCGGTCATGACGAGCCGCGCCCTGAGCGCCGCGGAAGGGAAGGTAAAAGACTTTTCACCGGGCGTGGCGCGGGTCTCATCTTTCATTTCACGGGATTCCATCCGGGTCGCCGTTCGGATCGATCGGGATCCGGGGCTCGAGCATTCGGATCTCGTCCCCGCCCTTGTCCTGTTCGACTCCTCAGAGGTGCAGATCACCCTCCTCGTTCCCCCATCTGATTCCGTCTTCTACAGAGGTCCCGCCCGCGCCTACAGAGCCGGTCTGGATTCCGTCATCCTGGTTGCAGGCACCCGGCGGCTCTCGATGCGTCTCCCCCCGAGACCCGAAGGTACGGGCGATCCCCTGAAATGAGGAGGACCGGACGATTGATAGTTTTTTCTCCGGCCTCTTGAGGAACCAGAACTCGCATTCGCCACTTATCCAACTCTTGCCTCGGCTCTCTATACCTCCCGTGGGGAAAACATTGCTTTGGTTGATGTAATAGAATCCACGCGGGCAGTTACGTGGAGACGAAACGCCTTATTGTCCTCCGCTGAGTCCTGGCAGGTCAGCGAATGACTGGGCCCCATTAGGTGCCGTGAACGACATTGTCGCGTGCGGCGACGGGGGGAGCGGCGCGGCCGTGAAGGAATCTGACGTGGATGAGGCTGACCGCGACAAGAGCGCTGACAGCAAGAAGCTGGACGGGAAGGATAACGGGAATCCGTCTCACAGCCGGGTCCTCATGCCGAAGCGGCACTAAGCCGGAGCGTCAGGCTCGGGCGAGCGTGGCGAGTTGCCGGCGGCAGGATGGGCAAAGCGCCGCCGGCTTCATGTCGATGTCTTCGACGTACGTGGAGATGTGCATCGCACACTCCCGCGCCGGGCAATGCAGGAGACCGAACACGTGTCCGAGCTCATGGACTGCCTCTTTATGCAGGCGCTCGAACAGGCGCCCCTGGTCGCGCGGCAGGCCGTACCGCTCGTTCTGCAAACGGTGGTAGGACACCACCGCCACGCGGCCGCCAAGCTGTGCCTCGCCGAACACATACGTCAGGATGGGGATAAACAAGTCTTCATCCACCACGGCAAGGAGACTGGGAGAATCCCCTCTCATGCCGCCGATGGAGGCATAGCGCCCTTGGAGGTGGTTGATGAGTGCGGTGGAATTGTACTGCAGCCGGCGAGGGTCGAGGAATTGATCGAGATCCAAGTCGATTTCCCCCACCTCCGCCACGGCGTCGAAATCCGCCTCGAGGGCGGGCCTGAGCGCTGCCACCATATCGCGGTCTGCGCTGCCGAGGGGGAGGAGGCGGATCCGGCTCACGGCTCGCGCTTCAGTCCGTATTTCTCAATCTTGTGATAGAGCGTGACGCGGTCGATGTCGAGGATTGCGGCACTGCGGCTTATATTCCACCCTGTTTCCTTCAGGATACGCTCAATGTGCCGCTGCTCCACGTCATCGAGCCTCTTCCCTTCGGACGTTGTGCCGGAGGTCGCCTGCAGGGGGAGATGTTCCCGCTCGACCATCGGCCCGCATGTCACCACCATGGCCCGTTCGATGGCGTTCTCGAGCTCGCGCACGTTTCCGGGCCAGTCATAGGCCTTGAGGGCATACATGGCCTCAGGGGTGAAGCCGGTCACCTTCTTGCTCATTGCCAGCGCATACTTCTCCACGAAGAAGTGGGCGAGTTTCGCGATATCCCCGCGGCGCGCCCGCAGCGGGGGCAGCTCGATCGTGAAGACGTTGAGCCGGTAGTACAGGTCTTCACGGAACGTGCCCTCCTTCACGGCGCGCTCCAGATCACGATTGGTGGCGCAGATGATCCGGAAGTCGGAATGCACGATGTCGCTTCCGCCCACGCGCGTGAACTGCTTCGTCTCGATGACACGCAGGAGATCCATCTGCGTTTTCGTGTCGATGTTGCCGATCTCATCGAGGAAGAGCGTTCCGCCGTCTGCAGCCTCCACCTTGCCCTTCCGCCGGTACTGCGCCCCGGTGAATGCGCCGCGCTCATGCCCGAAGAGCTCGCTCTCCAGAAGGGTCTCAGTCATTGCACCGCAGTTCACGGTCACCAGCGGGAAGTACTTGCGCGCGCTCTGGTTATGAATGGCCCTGGCAACCAGCTCTTTCCCGGTGCCGCTCTCGCCGCGGATCATCACGGTCGTGTCGGTCGCGGCGACGGTCCGGACGAGATCCATCACCTTCGTCATTTCGGCGGACTCGCCCACGATTTCCGTATCGGTGGCCATCTCCGACACCCGGTCTCTGAGCTGCTGGTTCTCCTGGAGGAGCTCATGCTGCTTCAGCGCCTTCTCGATGAGGTGGTCGAGATAGTCCGGATCGATCGGCTTGGTGATGTAATCGTACGCCCCTTCTTTCAACGCCTTGACCGCAGTGTCCACAGAGGCAAAGGCGGTGATGATAATCACCGTGATACTCTTGTCGATCTCGCGGACACGCTGGAGAAGCTCGATGCCGTCCATGCCGGGCATCTTGATGTCCACGAGCATGAGGGTCCAGCCGCCCCCCTGCAGTTTGCGAAGAGCGGCCGCGGCGTTCTCCGCCGCATCGACGCGGAAACCGTCTTCGCGGAACCACTTCGTGAGGGACTCTCGGACAATCAGTTCATCATCGACAATCAGGATACCAGTGTCGCTCTTTTTCATGCATGGACTCCTTCGTACGCCGTGCGGGGCCCCGGGAGGGGGACATCCTCTGGCTGTTGAGCGGGAAGCGTGATAGTAAAGACCGTCCCCTGTCCGGGTGCCGATTCCACCTCGATCGTTCCCCGGTGGCGGTCAATGATGCCATAGGCGATGGCCAGCCCGAGACCCACCCCTTTCCCTTCGGACTTCGTCGTAAAAAACGGCTCGAAGATATGCGCCTTCACTTCATCGGTCATCCCCGGGCCGTTGTCGGCCACGCGGATCACCATCGAAGGGCCCGACGGCTCAATGCTGACGCTGAGCGTCCCCCCCGTCTGCCCCGCGCCCGTGATTGCTTCGATGGCATTGACCATGAGGGCGATCAGGACCTGCTGGATCTGGTTGGGATCGCATTCAGTGAGGTCCTCCCCACCGGCTTTGCTTTCGAGCCGGACCCCGTGCATCTCCGCGTGGTGGTTGACGAGCAGCACGCACCGGTCGACGATCGTCTTCAGGTGCACCGGCTGAAAGGCGGCCCCGCCCTGCCGGGCGAACAGCAAGAGATTCTTGACGATGTTGCCGCAGCGCAGCGCCTCGTCACCGACGAGCTTCAAGTCGTCACAGTACGAGACAAGCTCTTCGGGCGGGAGCGAGGTCTTCTTAATCCGCTTGATGAGGAGGCGCGCAAAGGTGAGGATCCCTTCGAGGGGGTTGTTCAGCTCGTGGGCGACGCTTGAGGCAAGATTGCCGAGCGACGCCATTTTCTCCACTCTGACCATCTGCAGGTGGACCTTTTCCAGGTCGGCCGTCTTCTGGCGCACCTTGGCCTCGAGCGTCTCCGACCATGCTGTGTTCTCCGCCCTGGCCCGTGTGAGCTCTTCCGTCATCGTGTTGAAGGCGGCGGCAAGCTGGCCGAGCTCGTCCCGCGAACGGGATTCCAGCCGCTGGTCCAGATGGCCCTCCGAGACAAGTTCCATGCCCGCCATCAGTTTCTTCACCGGCCTCCGCACGACGAGCCAGATGAACCCTCCGGAGACGACACCGATGAGCAACACTGTGGCTGCCGAGAGGAGGAGAAGCTGGTTCTTGCTTTCGGCCAGATGCCCGTCGACCGCACCGAGCGACATTTTCACGTCGAGCACCCCGAGGATCGTCTTGCTCTCGGGATGCGCGTGGCAGGCCGCCTCGGCGCACTGCTGTTCGTTGGCAATCGGCGTTATCAGGCCCAGCACCCGCTCGCCGCCCGGGTTGGAAAAGATCCGGGAGAGTATGGGGAACTGCGGATGCGGGTTTTGCAGGCCGCCGGAGGAGTGGCAGATGACGCAGGCTTCCGCGTTCTTGTTCACGCTGGTGTGGAGATCCGCCGCCGTCGTGCCGAAGATGACCTCCCCCGCTTTGTTGTAGATCCTGATCCCGTCGATGCCCGGCTGCGTCCCGAGGGAGGCGATGATTTCGTGGACGTCTTCCTTCCGGTTCAGCATCATGCTGTGCCGCGTCGAACGAGCAATCAGGTCACTGACCCGGCCGGCGCTCTGCATCACGTTTTCCATCAGGTTGGATTCTTGAACCCGGATGGTCGCGATTGTCAGCAGGCCGAGGATGACGGTTTGCACGAGGGTGATGACAAGAAACAGCTTGAACGCAATGGACTGCGTCAGGTGAGCGTATTTTCCCATGGGGGAGCGCATGCTGCGCATAGACTCACCCATAAACCATGCCATTCTCGCAGGAAGGAAAGCGGGTCAAAACAGGTGGAATCGTGCTTCTGTCCACACCCCTCCGCCAAAATGCCGTCTCTTTCCCATGAATGCGAAACACCTGTTGCATTTTTACGCATTCCGGAATTTTCCCCCGCGGAAGGCCAAACTTCGTCCCTTTTCCCTCCTGGGTCCTGAGGGGAAACAGAGGAGCCGCCCGGCAGCTCCCTTGCTGCCCTCTCAACGAACGGATGTGGAGCTACTTCATGGCGACCGCGCGAAGGGGGGCGTGCTGCTCCTCATTGTGGGTTTTCTCGCCGAACACGTCGAAGTAGCGCGCGATCAGCGCGAAAGCGGCGAACCCCGCGGCTGCCAGGCCCATGGTGATGCCGAGCTCCTGCCAGCTCGGGAAATAGGTCCGGTCGGGCCAGCGTTCCATGCTTGTGACTGCCGTGTTCACCCTGTGTGCGACGAACCCGAGCAGGACGAGCGTCGAGGAATAGAACAATCCTGCCTTGGACGTGCGCACCTTACGGATTATGAGGAGGAAGAAGGGGACGATTACGCCGAGAGTGATCTCCAGAAGGAACATCCAGCTCTGGTAGGAGCCGTCGAACGCGTACTTGAGAGCGTCGCGGTTGATGAGGTCCTGGATGCGCACCGTGAAGAACAGCGCAAGCACCACAGCCACCACCCTGGCGAGATCGGTCAGGAGGGGGAGCTCGATTTCGCGGCCGAAGGCACGGGAAGACAGGAACGACTCGAAGATGGTCATCGACAGGCCCGCCGCCACGCAGGAGATGATGAAGAGGAAGGGGATGATATTGGAATACCAGAGAGGATGCATGCGCGACGGAATGATCAGGAACAGGGACCCGAGCGACGACTGATGCAGTGTCGAGAGGACGACTCCCAGGATGACGAGGGGGATCGTGGCCGCCTTCACCGCCTTCAATGCGCGGTGGAGCTTGAACCGTTCCAGGACCACCGGGCTGAACTCCAGGGCGAGAACGGTAGTGTAGAGCATCACGCACCATGCGACTTCGAACATCACCGAGTGGGGGTTCCACATGATCATGGCGTGCCAGATGGCCCACGGGCGCCCGAGATCGGCCATCAGCCCGCAGATCACGAGCACGTAGCCAAGGAAGGCGGTCAGGATAGTCGGCCGGAGGATGGGGCGGAAGCGCTCGAGGTTGAAGATGTACACCGTCGCGGCGATCGTGAAACCGCCGGCCGCGATGCCGACCCCGACCAGGATATCGATACCGATCCAGATGCCCCACGGGAAGGTGTCGACCAGGTGGGTCGTGGCTCCGAGCCCCATACTGTAGCGCTCAACCGCAGCCACGACGCCGATAAGGATCAGAACGGCAGCCACACATTTCCAGAAGCTCAGCGTTGCAAGACGGGGGAGTTTCATCGTCGTGGCCTTTCGCCGGTGTGTGTTGTGTTTCTTTCGGGTGAACGCTTCCGCTCTTCGGCTTCAAAGCGAGCCACCTCGGCGCGCCTCGACGTGATCCAGTGGATGCCGAAGAGCACGACGCCGGCGGTGACCGTGTACTTGGGAATCTGGGAGAGCACCCGCCACGAGAGGTCCGGGATGGGCTCTGCCGGGAGGTTGGTGGGAAGGCCCAGGTCCCCGAACGGAACGTTCGAGAGGTACATGACGGACGTCCCGCCGGCTTCGGTGAGCCCGTAAATATGGTCGATGTACTGGCCCGGATTCTCGTCGATACGCTTCCTCGCCTCCTTGATCAGCTCGTCGCGGTCCCCGAAGGCCGTCGCCCCGGTCGGGCAGGCGTCGGCACAGGCGGTCTGACCGCCGGCCTCGACCCTCTCGTAACACATCCGGCACTTCTGGACACGCGGTGCAAGGCTTCCCCATTCGTAGCGTGGCACCTCGAAGGGGCATGCCTGCATGCAGTAGCGGCATCCTATGCATTTGTTCTCATCGTACAGCACCGCCCCGGTATCCATTTTGGTGAACGCGCCGACCAGACACGCCGACACGCAGGTGGGCTGGTTGCAGTGCATGCAGAGGCGGCGCACGAACGTCTGGTCGTTGTTGATCCCCTGCACGACGGTGTAGTGTGTGGCCGAGAGCTGGAGCGATTCTTCCTGGGGAAGGTTGTTCGCCTCGGCGCAGGCCACCGCGCACGCCCGGCAGCCGATGCACTTCGTGACGTCGATCAAAAGCCCTTTGTGTTTCATGACTCGTCTCCGGTTACGTGGTGCCGTTTGCGCCCGCGGCGTCGTCGGCCGGGACCGTGAGGAATTGATCCCTGAACTCGGCCCACACGGCGCCGTCATACAGCTTCAGGATGCCGTCCACGAGGTTTCCCCCGTCCTGCATCATGGCGAATTCCCCTGCGCCGCTCTTTCCGGCGAAGAAGTCCCGGGCCAGGGCGGCCTGCTCCTTCAACCATTGGAGGGCCTGCGGGGCCACGAGCGTGCGCCGCGACTCGCCCGGATCGGGCTGGATCTGGACCAGCCATCCGCTGCCGTACGGATCGTCGTGGGCGGCCGAGGGAGTGTTCAGAATGCGGGTGTTGACCGCCACCACACGGCCGCGGACCGGCAGTGCGAGGGCCAGCGACCGCTCCCCGTCCTCGATAAGGATCTTTCCGCCGGACAATCCGGCTTCCGGCAGGACGATGCGCCCGACGGAGCCGAAGAATTTTGTGATGAACTCGTCAAGGCCGACCGTGACGACCGAGCCGGCATCCCGCTTCAACCAGGTGTGGTTGAGGGCAAGCTCGATCCCCGCCGGGATCCGGTTGAAGCTGTCGAGCACAGAGGCAACCCGCTCGCGCACGACCAGCCCCATCTTCCTGGCCCGGAAGCGCTGCACGAAATGGTCGGCCGTCAGGAACACGGTGAGCATGAGGAGCAGGAACAGGACAGTCATGGCGATCTCCGTCAGCTTTTGTGAATGGCGTCGGTAAGAAAGAATTCCTTTACCAGGGAGTCCCACTCCCGGGCAGAACACTTGTCGGACAGGTCCCGCACCAGCTCACCCCCGTCCTGCAGCAGCAGCGCGGGTGTTCCGGCAAAGAACTGGCGGAGCCGCATCCTCACGGTTTCCAGCCATTGCTGCGCGGCTTTGCCGGCAAGCAGGTTCTTGGTCTGGATTGAAAGGTCAAACGGTTTCACACGGATCAGCCACCCGTCCCCATACGGCGCGCTGTTCACCAAGGAAGGGTTGGCGAGGACCATTTCGTTCTTGGCCACCACGCGCCCGGCAACAGGACTGAGGATGGGAACCGTGCGATCCCCGTGGCGGAGGTGCCAGGCAACTCCCCCCTGCTCCAGGCCTTTCAGGAGGCGGGGAAGCTGCACCTCTTCAATCGGACCGATGAGCGATTGCGCAAACTCATCGATGCCCACCAGAACGTCGCCGTCTTCTGTTTCACGCATCCAGGAATGACCGGGGTGAAAAAACCGCCGCACGATCACCGGCTGTACCTCCTTGTGGGGCCGCTTTGAGGTCACCCATCTGACTGCAATCAGGACCATCGCTGTCAGCAGACCGATAATGGTGGACATGGCGCGCTCCTTTCTCTTTTGCTGGATTCCTGAACCACTGCTGATTATTCTGCCATACTTATATCAAGATGTTTGCCAGATTTTCCGAAGAACCTGAGTCACAGGGGTAGCCGGGTGCAAGAGAAAGCTGCTAAACAGTTTAGAATTCCTCACAATCGATTGAGGGAAGAGTGAGGTTTTTGGCAGGTTGAGCGTATTGTTGTGAACCTCTACACTCCATTCTCATATCGAGTATGGATTCCACTTTAATCGATTATATGATTGAGACTTAATCAACCGTTGTTTTTATCTACACCATAAGCTCGAAACTCTACATTCGCTCCATGACCTCCAGAAGTATTGTTTTCCCATGCTTTTTGACAATCCGTACCCAAAATCGCCTCTTTGCCCTTCCCCGGCACATGGGACAAATTGCGGCATCGAATGGATTCAACTTTCCCCGCCTCTGACTCGGACCATCAGGCTAAGCCCGGCCAACACAGGGAGACGCTGCGAATCTGGGACAAACGGGGGAGTAATGACCCGTTGCCCCGCTTGATGAGCGTTCGGTCCCCCATGTATGTGCCGCGCCGGGACCCCTGCTTCCTCCTCTGCCACCCATTCCAGCACTCAGCAAATTCCAATAAGTGAAACCCCGATTTCTAGTATTTCAGAAAGTAAGGTCGTTCAGAGGGGAGCAGGTCTTCAGTCTCAGCGGTAGAGAAAACGGAAAGGGGTTTAAACATCCCATTCGGCAACTGGACTTCGACTCTTACGATCCACAGGACGCTCCTTCTGGCACACCACATGCTATCCACGTCTTCGTAAATGACGCTTCCAGGAGCCCGCCGGAAGGCTTCGCGCCCATACGGCTCTGTTTACAGCGCGGCTACTCCCAGCCCGGGAGCTCTTCTCCATCGTTCATAGGAAGTCATCCATGTGCCACTCAGCCAATCCACGAGGAATGTATGTCGGAGTATGTCAATAGTCTGATCACTCTGGTCAAGACGAAGAACCCCTCAGAACCCGAGTTCCATCAGGCCGTCCAGGAGGTCACAGAATCTCTTGAGATCGTCCTTGAACGCCACCCCGAGTACCGCAGCGCAAAGATCCTTGAACGCATGGTCGAACCGGACCGCGTGATCATGTTCCGCGTCCCCTGGATCGATGATCAGGGGGAATTCAATGTGAACCGCGGTTTCCGCATTCAAATGAACAACGCGATCGGACCATACAAGGGAGGCCTCCGTTTCCACCCTTCGGTGAACCTCGGTATCCTGAAGTTTCTTGCGTTCGAACAGGTCTTCAAGAACAGCCTCACCACGCTCCCCATGGGCGGGGGAAAAGGGGGATCGGACTTTGATCCCAAGGGAAAGAGCGACATGGAGGTCATGCGGTTCTGTCAGAGCTTCATGACCGAACTCTTCCGGCACGTCGGACCGGACATCGACATCCCGGCCGGAGATATCGGAGTCGGCGCCCGCGAGATCGGCTATCTCTTCGGCCAGTACAAGCGGCTCACGAGAGAGTTCTCCGGCGTCCTCACCGGCAAGGGACTGAGCTGGGGAGGTTCCCGCATCCGGCCGGAAGCCACAGGCTTCGGCGTGGTCTACTTCGCGCAGGAGATGCTGAAGACCCGGGGGATTTCCATCGAAGGGAAAAAGGTCGCCATCTCCGGCTTCGGCAATGTCGCATGGGGAGCGGTGCTCAAGGCAACTGAACTGGGAGCTACCGTCGTCACACTGTCAGGCCCTGATGGGTTCGTCCACGACGAGCAGGGTGTCAAGGGGGAAAAGATCGCCTTTATGCTCGAGATGCGGGCAAGCGCGCGTGACAGCGTTCAGGACTACGCCACCAGGTTCAAGGTCCCCTTTTACCCGGGCAAGCATCCGTGGAGCGTCAAGGTCGACGTGGCACTTCCCTGCGCCACACAGAATGAACTGAATGCCGGCGACGCCCGCGAGCTTCTCGCCAACGGCTGCATCTGCGTCTGCGAAGGAGCGAACATGCCGACCACACTCGAGGGGGTGAAAGCCTTCCTCGACGCCAATATCCTTTACTCTCCGGGCAAGGCTTCAAATGCGGGAGGCGTTGCGACATCCGGCCTCGAGATGAGCCAGAACAGCATGCGCTTCACCTGGCCCCCCGAGGAAGTCGACCACCGTCTCCGTCAGATCATGCACGACATCCATCATACATGCGTGGAGACCGCACGGGAATACGGCATTCCCGGGAACTATGTCACCGGGGCGAATATTGCCGGGTTCCTCAAGGTCGCCAATGCCATGCTTGACCAGGGACTCGTCTGAAGCCTCGAAACGCCCCGCCCACGCACCGGGAGGGCGGGGCGCCCCACGGGGGGGGTGGCGTTCCTCCTGAAGCCACGGCCGCTTCCCGAATGCACGAGAAGGCAACGGCCATACTCTCGCAAAAAAATGACGATGAGGCAACAACCCTGTTTCGCGTAGATACTCGCTGAGGCAAGTCGGCGACTTGCCCCTCAGAGCCCATTGTCGTACCTTTCGTCGAAATCCCTCCTCTGCGCTCTCCATGGACCGCACTGAACACCTGGAAATCGAGGAAATCTCCTCGGGCCGCATCAAGAGCTTTCAGAAGCTGATGCGCATCAAGGTCCGCGACATTCTCCTCGTCTCGAGCCTCTACGACAACTACCTCTTTGAAGAGGATGGACGCCTCTATGAGCTGATTCTCAGGGAGTTCCAGAATCTGAACCTCAGCCATCCCCCGGACATCACCCATGTCACCAGCGGGGCCGAGGCGCTCGACCTGCTCGGGGGCGGTACACATTTCGACCTGATCATCTCCACGCTCCACATCGAGGACATGCACGTCATCCGCTTTGCGCGAAGTGTCCGCGAAGCGGGGTTCACCCTCCCCATCGTCCTCCTTGCGTACGACAACCGGGAAAAGAAGGATATCGTCACCTACTACGATACGTCTGTCTTCGAGCGGATCTTCATCTGGCAGGGGGACTACCGGCTCATCATCGCCGCAATCAAGGACGTCGAAGACCGTCTCAACGTTGAACACGACACGCAGGCCGTGGGCGTCCAGGTGATCATCCTGATCGAAGACAACGTGAAGTTCTACTCCTCCTTTCTCCCGCTGCTCTACACGGAGATCCTCAACCAGTCGCAGCGGCTGCTCTCCGAAGGTGTAAACGTCACCCACAAGCTGCTCAGGCTCAAGGCCCGGCCGAAGATCCTCCTCTGCACGACCTACGAGCAGGCATGGGAGTACTACGAGAAATATCAGGAGTATATCCTGGGGATCATCTCCGATATCAACTTCCTGCACAAGGGGGTGAAGGACCCGGAAGGGGGTATCCACTTCGCCGTCGAGGTCCGGAGCAGACACGCGGATATCCCCATTCTTCTCCAGTCCAGCAACCCGGACTACGAAGCGCGGGCGACAGCCACCGGCGCGTCCTTCCTCCTGAAAGGTTCCCCCACACTTCTCCATGATCTCCGGGAGTTCGCGCTGAACAACCTGGGCTTCGGCGACTTTGTGTTCCGCACTCCCGACGGGCGGACGGTCGGGCGTGCCTCGAACCTCAAGGAGCTCGAGGAACAGCTCCGGATCGTGCCCGACGAGTCCATCATCTTCCACGGAGAGAGGAACCACTTCTCAAACTGGCTCAAGGCCCGCACGGAGTTCTGGCTGGCGCACCGCCTCCGTCCGCGCAAGGTGACGGAGTTTTCGCATGCCTCGGACCTGCGGGAGGAGCTCATCCGCTCACTCCGGGTCTACCAGGAAGTCCGCCAGCGCGGCATCATCACCGAATTCACCAGAGAATCGTTCGACCCGCTCAACTCGTTCGCGCGGATCGGCACCGGTTCCCTCGGAGGAAAGGCGCGCGGCCTGGGCTTCCTCAATACCCTGATCAGCAACTACAATATCAGCGAGCGATTCGACGGAGTCCGCATCGCCGTCCCTTCCGCCATCGTCCTTGCCACGGACATTTTCGACCGGTTCCTGGACGAAAACGGGCTCAACGCCGGCAAGCTCCAGAGCGCGCCCGACGAGGAGGTCCTGCGGGCGTTCCAGGAAGCCCCGCACTTCCCCTCTGACATCCTGGAGAAGCTTGCCTGTTATCTGGAACTCACGCATGTGCCCCTGGCCGTACGCTCCTCCAGCCTCCTCGAGGATTCTCAGTACCAGCCGTTCGCCGGGGTCTATCAGACCTACATGATCGCCAACAACAACCCCGACGATCGCCTCAGGCTGGCCGAGCTCCAGCAGAGCATCCGGCTGATCTATGCCTCGACCTTTCTCCGCAAGGCCAAGGACTACGTGAAGGCCACCGCCTACCGCCTCGAAGAGGAGAAGATGGCCGTCATCGTCCAGCAGATGGTGGGGGCCCGGAGGAACGACCGTTTCTATCCGGACTTTGCAGGAGTCGCAAAGTCGTACAACTTCTACCCCGTGCCGCCGCAGAAATCCACCGACGGGATCGCCCAGGTCGCCCTCGGGCTGGGGAAAATGGTGGTCGATGGCGGGAACGCCGTCCGATTCTGCCCGAAGTTCCCACGGCATCTGATGCAGTTCTTCTCCACCAAGGAGACCATCCGGAACGCCCAGCAGGATTTCTACGCGCTCGATCTCGCCGAAAGCCTCCACTACAACGGGAGCCAGACCCCGGACCTCTACGTGCGCCTCTTTGACCTCCATGCGGCCGAGGAGGACAGGACCCTGTTCGCCGTCGGCTCCACCTACTCGCCGGAGAATGACGCTGTCTACGACGGTGTCTCCCGCCCCGGCAAGCGCGTCGTCACGTTCGCCCCCGTCCTGAAGCACAGAATCTTCCCCCTCCCGGATATCCTGGACCTCGTCCTGGACATGGGCACGTGGGGGATGGGAACGCCCGTGGAGATCGAGTTCGCGGTCAATCTCGAGGCACCGGCCGGAAGACGCAAGGAGTTCGCCCTGCTCCAGATGCGCCCCCTCGTGCTCAGCTACGAGATGGAAGAGCTCGATATCGAAGCGGTGAACGAGGGGGATGTGATCTGCCACAGCCAGCAGGTGCTCGGGAACGGCGCTATCACGGACCTCCACGACATTGTCGTGGTGGACATCCTCAGTTTCGAACGCAACCGGAGCAGGGAAGCCGCGCTCGAGGTGGCCGAAATCAACGCCCGCCTCCTGGCGGCCAAACGGCCGTACGTCCTGATCGGCGTCGGCCGCTGGGGGAGCCTCGACCACTGGCTTGGCATCCCCGTCACGTGGGACCAGATTTCGGGCGCGGCCGTCATCGTGGAGTCGGGGTTCAAGGACCTGAACGTCACCCCGTCGCAGGGATCCCACTTTTTCCAGAACATCACCTCCTTCCGCGTGGGGTATTTCACCGTGAACGCCTTTGTGAATCAGGGGTTCATCGACTGGGAGTGGCTCAGGAGGCAGCCGCCGTCGTCGCGGGGGCCGCTCGTTCGCCATCTGTCGTTCGAGCTTCCGATCACGGCGAAGATCAACGGCCACAGGAACAAGGGAATCATTCTGAAACCAGGAAAGTAAGAGATCCCCCCCGATGCCCGATCCGGGGTTTCATCAATCACTCGCACGAAAGGGCCACTTCCACCGCATCATCCAGGGCGCAACCGCACACGGCCGCGCCTGCCTTCACACACCGTTACCATCAGGAGATCCCTATGTCCGGTTATGTTGAAGATCTTATGGCTCAGGTAAAGGGCAAACATCCCAGCGAACCTGAGTTCCACCAGGCCGTCCACGAAGTCGCCGAGTCTCTCTCGCTCGTGTTCGAACGCCACTCGGAATACCGCGCGGCGAAGATCCTTGAGAGGATCATCGAACCGGAGCGTACCATCATGTTCAGGGTTCCCTGGGTCGACGACCAGGGCGAGGTGCACGTCAACCTGGGATACCGTATTGAGATGAACAGCGCCATCGGCCCCTACAAGGGCGGGTTGAGGTTCCACCCGTCCGTGACACTCGGCATTCTCAAGTTCCTCGCATTTGAGCAGGTGTTCAAGAACAGCCTCACGACGCTCCCCATGGGGGGCGGCAAGGGGGGCTCGGATTTCGATCCGAAGGGCAAGAGCGACCTCAAGATCATGCGGTTCTGCCAGGCGTTCATGAGCGAGCTCTTCCGCCATATCGGGCCCAACACGGACGTCCCGGCAGGCGACATCGGAGTCGGGGGGCGCGAGATCGGCTACCTGTTCGGACAGTACAAGAAGCTCCGTAACGAATTCACCGGAGTCCTGACCGGCAAAGGGATCAACTGGGGCGGCTCGCTGATCCGGCCGGAGGCGACGGGCTACGGCGCCGTTTACTTCGCCTCCGAAATGCTCGCCACCCGCGGCGAGAGCCTCCAAGGGAAAACCTGCCTGGTCTCGGGAAGCGGCAACGTCGCCCAGTACACGATCGAGAAAATCAACCAGCTCGGCGGCAAAGCGGTCACGGCATCGGATTCCAACGGCTTCATCTATGACGAGGAAGGCATCAACGACGAAAAGCTCGCCTTCCTCAAGGAGCTCAAGAACGTCCGGCGCGATCGCATCAAGGAATACGCCGCCCAGTACAAGAGCGCGGTCTATGAGGCCGTCGATCCGCACGCCGCCGGCAATCCCCTCTGGGACCACCCGGCCGACTGCGCCTTCCCCAGCGCAACACAGAACGAGGTCAACGAGAAGGATGCGGCAAATCTCCTCCGCAACGGCGTCTACGTCGTTGCCGAAGGGGCCAACATGCCGACCACCTACGAAGGGGTGCAGGTATTCCTCAACGAGAAGATCCTCTACGGGCCGGGGAAGGCCGCCAATGCCGGCGGCGTTGCCGTCTCAGGCCTCGAGATGGCCCAGAACAGCATGCGGCTGCCATGGACCCGGGAAGAGGTGGATGCCCGCCTGCAGCTGATCATGAAATCCATCCACGCCACCTGCCTGCTGACCGCCGAACGGTTCAGCACTCCGGGGAACTACGTGAATGGCGCAAACATCGCCGGCTTCCTCAAAGTCGCCGACGCGATGATGGACCAGGGAGTCGTCTAGCGGACTCCCCGGTCGTCTCAGGCGCGGGGACGGCACTGACGGCCGTCCCCGCGCGCATGCCTCCACAGACAGACGCGGTCATGGGCCACTTCACCGAAGGCTTCCCCGCTCCAGACATCTCCCTCGTGGAGCACGGGTACGGCAACAGGTTCCAGGGATTCCAGAACCTCATGCGCCTGCGCATCAGGGACATCCTGCTGGTGTCGAGTCTCTATGACCTCTACCTATTCGAAGAAGACGGCCGCCTGTACGAGCTCATCCGCAACGAATACCAGGGCTTCAACCTCAGCCACTCCCCGGAACTCACCAGGGTGTCCAGCGGACGCGATGCAATCGCTCTTGCCCTGGAGGAACGCCGCTTCGATCTGATCATCACCACACTCCATATCGACGACATGCACGCCGTCGAGTTCGCCCGCAGGGTGAAGGAAGCAGGGCTTCAGATCCCCGTCGTTCTCCTCACCCACGACAACAGGGAGCTGCGCGAGCTGCTCGTCTCGGGCAACTCGACGGTCTTCGACAGGGTGTTTGTCTGGCAGGGGGACTTCCGCATCATCATCGCCATCGTCAAGTCGCTCGAAGACCAGCTGAACGTCGAGCATGATTCCCACATTGTCGACATCCAGACGATCATCGTGATCGAAGACAATGTGCGGTACTACTCGTCGTTTCTCCCCCTCATTTATACGGAGATCCTCAAGCAGTCGCAGCGCCTCATCAGCGAAGGGATCAACCTGACACACAAGTTCCTGCGCATGCGTGCCAGGCCGAAGATTCTGCTCTGCACGGGATTTGAGGAGGCCTGGGACTACTACGAGCGGTACCGGGAATTCATGCTCGGTGTCATCTCCGACGTCGAGTTTCCGATGAACGGCGCGCTCGACACCCAGGCCGGCATCCGGCTTGCCGAACAGATCCGACGGTCCGACCCTGATCTCCCGCTCCTGCTCCTCTCCGAGCAGCCCGACATGGCCGTCCACGCCCGCGCCGTCGGGGCCAGCTTTGCCCAGAAGGATTCCCCGCTGCTGCTGAATGAGCTCCGGCAGTTCATGACGCAGAACTTCAGCTTCGGCGACTTTGTTTTCCGCACCCCGGACGGCACCGAAGTGGGCCGGGCCACCGACCTGCANNGATTTCACGAAGGAGACCTTCGATCCGGAGAGCAGCTTCGCCCGGATTGGCGGCGGCTCCCTGGGGGGCAAGGCCCGCGGCCTCAGCTTCGTCAACACCCTGATGAACGATTACAATCTCCGCGACCGCTTCGAAGGAGTGCAGGTGTTCGTGCCCTCGGCGGTCGTCCTCGGCACCGACGTCTTCGATCAGTTTGTCGACGAGAACATCCTCCGCAACGCTGCGCTGCAGACGGAAGACGACACCTCCATCACCCGGAAATTCCTCGGGGCCGAGAGGTTCCCGGAGGAGATCCTGGGACAGCTCGCGGCCTTCCTCGACCTGGTGCATACCCCACTGGCGGTGCGCTCGTCCAGCCTCCTTGAGGATTCCCAGTACCACCCGTTCGCCGGGGTCTACAAGACCTACATGATCCCCAACAACCATCCCGATCCTCTCGTCCGTCTCGGCCAGCTCCTCAATGCGGTCAAGCGCGTCTATGCCTCAACGTTCTACCAGGCCGCCAAGGACTATATCAGGGTGACCTCCTACCGCCTGGAGGAGGAGAAGATGGCGGTGATCATACAGAAGATGGTCGGGAAAGCCCATGAAAACAGGTTCTATCCCGACCTCTCGGGTGTCGCCCGTTCCTACAACTTCTATCCACTCGCTCCCTCGAAACCCTCGGACGGGATTGTCAGCGCGGCGCTCGGCCTTGGGAAAATGGTCGTGGACGGCGGGAACACCGTGCGCTTCTGTCCCCGATACCCGGCGGACCTGATTCAGTTCTATTCCACGGAAGAATCCCTGAACTCCTCCCAGCGTGAGTTCTTCGCCCTTCAACTCGATGCCGCGCCCGACAATTCGCTGGCAACGGACGACGCGCTTGTTCGCAGGCACAGCCTCCGGGAAGCCGAACAGGACGGCACCCTCCGCTTCGTGGGGAGCACGTTTTCCCCCGACGACGACACGCTGACCGATGGGCTTGGCCGGGACGGCGTGCGCGTGGTCACGTTCGGCCCGGTTCTCCGCAACCGGCTGTTTCCCCTTCCTCAGCTCACCGAACTTCTCCTCGACATGGGTTCCTGGGGCATGGGGACGCCCGTGGAAATCGAATGGGCTGTCACGATGTCCTCCGGCCCGGGAGAGACCGCAACCTTCGGCCTCCTGCAGATGCGTCCGCTGGTGATCAGCCGGGAATCGGATGAGCTGCAGTTGGAGAACGTAGACGACGGAGGGCTGATCTGCAGGAGTTCCCAGGTGCTCGGCAACGGCATCATCCGCGATATCCGTGACATCGTGGTTGTCGACTACCACGCCTTCGACAGGGCCCGGAGCCGCGAGGTGGCCCAGCAGGTCAGCCTCCTCAATTCCCGCCTTATCCGGGAAGACCGCCCCTATCTCCTTATCGGCGTCGGACGGTGGGGCACGCTCGATCCGTGGCTGGGGATCCCGGTGACGTGGGCTCAGATCGCTGGCGCAAAAGCCATCGTCGAGGCGGAGTTCAAGGAATTCTCCGTCGCGCCTTCCCAGGGATCCCATTTCTTCCAGAACATCACATCGTTCATGGTGGGGTATTTCACCGTCAACACACGGAATGCCGCGGGGTTTCTCGACTGGGACTGGCTCCTGGCGCAGCCGGCTTTGGAGCGGCTCTCGCTGACCAGACTCCTCCGGTTTGAGCACCCGTTGACCATCCGAATGAACGGACACCAGAACAAGGGGATCATCACGAAACCGGAGTAGCACCTGTGGACCAGCTTGACCGCGAACACCCGCCCGAAGTCCCCGAAGCCTGCCCTCACTGCGGGCGCAGGCTCAGCCGATGGGAACAGGTCCTCCTGAGCGTTGACCGCGCGCTGATGTGCAAGAACTGCTGGTACAGAATTCTGCTTGACGCGCGTGAGCGGCGCCCTGAACCTCCATCCGATTCCTCCTCAACGCCAATGGAATGACGACATGGCCTCCTACAACTCCTTTCATGTTGCCCAGCAGCAGGTCCTCGAAGCCGCACGGCTCCTGCATCTGGACGATGCGACGATCGAGCTCTTGAGTTGGCCCCAGCGCGAGTTCTCGTTTTCGCTCCACATCAGGATGGACGACGGGAAGCCCGGGATCTTCCATGCCTCCAGGATCCAATACAACTTTGCGCGCGGACCCGCGAAGGGAGGCATCCGGTTCCACCCCGACGAGACCATCGATACGATCCGGGCTCTCGCCTCCTGGATGACCTGGAAGACCGCGGTGGTGGATCTTCCGCTGGGCGGCGGGAAGGGGGGGATCGTCTGCGACCCCAAGAGCATGTCCGAGCGCGAACTCGAAGCGCTCTCCCGTTCCTATGTGCGCGCCATCGCCCCGATGATCGGCGTCGACAAGGATGTCCCGGCCCCCGACGTCTACACAAACCCTCAGACCATGGCCTGGATGATGGACGAGTATGAGACGATCGTGTACAGCCACCACCCCGGCGTCATGACCGACAAACCCATGCAGATCGGCGGCACCGAGGGACGCCGTGACGCGACGGCGCGCGGGGGGGTCATCGCGGTCCGCGAAGCCTGCCGGCTTCACGGGTTCGATCCCACCCGGAGCTTCGCCATCCAGGGCTTCGGAAACGCGGGCCAGCGCGCAGCACTCCTTCACGCAAACATCCTTGGAGGCAGGCTCGTTGCGGTGAGCGATTCTCAGGGAGCCATCTTCAATCCCCGCGGGATGGATCCCGAGATGCTCGTGAAGCACAAGCTGAAGACCGGTTCCGTGCTGGGATTCCCCGACGCAGGGGAGATCCCGCACGGCGAGCTCCTCGAGCTCGAAGTCGAGGTGCTCTATCCTGCGGCTCTCGAGAATGCCATCACCGCCGGTAACGCCCCGAAGATCCGCGCCCGCGTCATCTGCGAGCTCGCCAACGGACCCACAACACCCGAAGCGGACCTGATTCTCCACGGCAAGGGAATTCACGTCATCCCCGATATTCTCGCCAGCGCGGGCGGCGTCACCGTCTCCTACTTCGAAATGGTGCAGGACCGGTATTCGTACTTCTGGGATGAGGCTCTCGTGCATGAGCGGCTGGATGCCAAGATCACAAGCGCTTATCATGCAGTCCAGGAAGCGATGAAGGAGAAGAAGACCCATCCCCGCCTGGCCGCCATGATCGTCGGCGTTGCGCGGGTCGCGGAGGCCTGCAAGCTGCGCGGCTGGGTATGAGCACGACCCCATCCGCGTGGGGTCTGGATTGGAGGTGGGGGTGGTGTGAGGCTGCCGCTCCATCGAGGGATGAACGACCTGGAGCACCGGAGGCACGACCATGAAACGCGGCGAATCGCCGCTCAGCGAGCGGAGGTGCTCCCCCCTTCATGAACGTATCTGGCGGCAGGTTCTGCGGGTTCCTGCGGGCCGCGTCGCCTCGTATGGACAGATCGCACGCCTCTCAGGCCTGGGCCGCGGTGCCCGGCAGGTGGGGAATGCCCTGCGTCACCTTCCGCCAGGCTTACCTGTTCCCTGGCACCGGATTATCAATGCAAGGGGGATGATCTCCTTCCCCGCTGGGAGCCCGTCGGCAAGGCGGCAGCAGGAACATCTCCAAGCTGAAGGCATTATGGTAGTCGGCGGGCGGATCGATCTGGGGCGTTTCGGTTGGAGGCCACGGGACAAACGTTCGACCCGCTCCTGAATTCTTCCAGCGCGATCCCGGGTGGTCCGGCTGGACGGGCACCCGCGGTGCTCTGTATCAATCCTCCAGCGTGCTCAGGTCTCCTTCGGCCATGCCCAGGGCGCGGGCCTTCAGCACCCTCCGCATGATCTTACCGCTCCTGGTCTTCGGCAACGAAGAGACAAATTCAATCTTCTCGGGCTTGGCGATCGGGCCCACTTCGTGCGCCATGTGCCGTTTCAGTTCCTCAACGAGCGTCTCGCCGGTCTCCACACCTGCCTTCGTAATGACGTATGCGTGTATGGCCACCCCTTTGATCTCATGCGGCAGCCCTATCACCGCCGCCTCGGCAATCGCCGGATGGCTCACAAGGGCCGACTCCAGCTCCGCCGTCCCCAGCCGGTAGCCGCTCACTTTGATGACATCGTCCACCCGGCCTATCACCCAGAAATACCCGTCCTCATCCTTGCGGGCGGAGTCGCCGGCCAGGTAGAGCCCCGGGTACTTGCTCCAGTACGTCTTCATATAGCGGTCAGGATCCTTGTATATGGTCCGGAGCATCGCGGGCCACGGCCGCTTGAGCACCAGGAAACCCTCCTCTCCTGGTTTCACACTGTTCCCGTGCTCATCCAGAACGTCGGCCTGAACCCCGAAGTAGGGCTTGGTGCCCGACCCAGGTTTCAACGGCATCGCGGGCGTCGGGGCGATCATGAACATCCCTGTCTCCGTCTGCCACCAGGTGTCCATGATCGGACAACGTTCCTTCCCGATGTTCTTATGGAACCACCGCCACGCTTCCGGGTTGATCGGTTCGCCCACGCTCCCCAGGATCCGGAGAGAGGAGAGGTCGTGCCTGTTCGGCCACGAGGCGCCGAAGCGCATCAGTCCCCGGATCGCCGTGGGGGTCGAGTAGAACACCGAGACTCCGTACTTCTCGATGATCGTCCACCACCGGTCCGGAAAGGGATAGGTTGGCGCCCCCTCGTACATCACCGAAGTCGCCCCGGCGATCAGCGGGGCGTAGACAATATATGAGTGGCCGGTGATCCAGCCGGGGTCCGCGGTGCACCACCAGCGGTCTTCTTCCTTGAGGTCGAAGACATCCTTAAGCGTCGCATAAATGCCGACCTGGTAGCCTCCGTGCGTATGGAGGACGGCTTTCGGCTTGCCGGTCGTGCCCGAGGTGTACAGGATGAACAGAGGGTCCTCGGCATCCATGACCTCGGTTTCACACTTCATCGAGTTCCTGGTGAGAGGCAGGTTCATCAGCTCATGATACCAGTAGTCGCGCCCGGCCTCCATGTTCACCTCGCGGCCGGTGTGCTTCACCACCACCACGTTCTCCGGAGCGGCGGTGCGCTGCAGGGCCTCGTCGACGATCTTCTTCAACTCCACGACCTTACCGTTCATATACCCGCCGTCGGCCGTGACGATAACCTTGGACTCGCTGTCCTCGATGCGCCCATGCAGGGCTTCCACCGAGAAGCCGCCGTACACGACCGAATGTATCGCCCCGAGCTTCGCGGTGGCAAGCATGGCGATCACTGTTTCGGGAATCCTGGGCATGTAGATCGTGACCCGATCTCCCTTCCCGGTGCCCATGCTCTTGAGAACGTTCGCGAATTTGCAGACTTCCCTGTTCAGCGCGTGATAGGAATACGTCTTGAGGTCTCCCTTCTCCCCCTCCCAGATGAGGGCGAGTTTGTTCCGTCTCCAGGTTCTCACGTGCCGGTCCAGCGCATTCGCCACGATGTTGGTCTTCCCCCCCACGAACCACTTGTAGAACGGGGGATTGCTCTCGTCCAGCACCGTGTCCCACTTTCGATACCATTCAAGCTCACCTGCACGCCTGGCCCAGTAGCCAGTGAGATCGGCTTCCGCCTCGCAACGGACCGCTTCGGGGTCAGGGATGTTCGCCTGCGTTACCGTCTCGGCCGACGGGTAGTACACTTCTCCATGCAGTGTCTGGGGCGGGGATGTCTGTTGTTCTTCCATGGACTGACTCCGCATTGAAAGTACATGAGAACGGCGGGCGGGATAACGGGCTTCTAGCATAACGTCCGCCTACGTTCTTCCGTTCCGTCCGCTGGCCCTTCCTTGCGCGGCGTCCGGTCCTTGCGCCTCGCCGGAAAAGTCCGGACATTGGGGTAACCAACCAAGCCCGGCCATGTTCAAAAAACTCTTCGGCTTTCTCGTTTTCGTCAGCGCCATTGTCCTCTTCTGGTTCGGTTTTGCCTTCTGGACAGGCCTGTATTCCGTCTATTCAATCCCTCCCTCGAAGCAGCACCCGGACGGCAGCACATTGGTAGTTTCCCGCGAGGAGGGGGAGCCGCTCTTCAACTCGCCCGACCGTATCCTTCCACCCCCTCCCAAGAAGGAACAGAGGAGCACGGGGATCGGGTTCGGGTTGACCGTGAAGCAGAAGCGCCCCGTTCCCGAACGCACCATCGTCAACCTCCCCTTCATTGAATGGGCGTACAAGAAATCGCTGGAGAAACCGGATCCCGAGGAGACACGGTAACCCGAAACCCTCCCGCGCAACCTCCGCCCCCCTTCGGACCTCTCCTTCAAAGAACCTCCGGAGCAGAAAGTTGCAGAAATCGTGCCGCAATGCCGGCTGAGGGTGCCATGAAGCGATCCCTCCAAAGGATGCGGATGGTTGCGGCCCCGGTGAGCCCGGGGAACGAGCCCTGTGTTGACCTGCTGACCGAGGATGCACCACCCCGTCATCGACCGGGCACATGGGAGACACTTCATGGACGGCTCGGACGCGCATTGAGAAAGGGAGTCTTCGCCGCAAGGCCTGGACGGCCTTCTGGCAGAAAGCCCTGAACTCAGGCGTGGACCGGAGAGACGGGCACCTGGAGGCCGATCATGCGGTTACACGGACCAGCCAGCGGATGAAGGGCATGGCGTCGGTGAAGACCGACACCACGGTCTCGAGGAATTTGGGCGAGAAGCAGGCTTCGTGGGTTTTTTCCACCCCCACGAACCACTGCTTGTAGCGGAGGTACTCGATCATGGGATGGTCCCGGGGATAGCCGAGAGGCGCCTTCTGCAGCTTCTCACCCAGGATCTCCCCGAAGCGCTTCTTGAAGTGCGGGAGCGTGACGATCCCGAGGAACTCCTTCGGATCGAGAGCGACTGCCTGCCGGATCGCCTTCAGCTTGACGCTGTCGGGCATGTAGATTCCGCCGCCGATGAAAATCTCACCCGGCTCGATCCCCAGGTAGAGCCCGGGTGATTCCGTCGGGCTCTTCTTTCCCTGCAGCTCGAAGCTGGCCGCGATATTGGTCTTGTACGGCGCCTTGTTGTTGCTGAACCGCACGTCGCGATAGATCCTGAAGATGGACTTCCTCGGATGGAAGACAACCTCGGGCGCGTGCTCAGCCATTCGGGGCGCCAGCGACGCGATCAGGCATTGCATCGGAAACCGCACCAGCTCCTCATATTCCTCCTTGTGCTTCTGAAACCAGGGGCGGTTGTTGTTCCTTTTCAGCCTGGCCAGGAATGCCATGCCCTGCCTGGGGAACCCCCCGAACGGCGGGAAATCTTCCTGGACTGCCAGCGGGTTTTTTGCCATGTGTCCCTCCTTTTAGCCTCCACACTCATCGGCTCACCGGATGTCTCCATCCCTGCCCATGGAAAACGCTCTCTTCCCTCCCCCCATATCCACGCGTTCGCCGTTCCGCTCGTTATAGAACACCACGGCGACTCGTCCGCGCTCCCAGCGGAGCTGCACCAGTCCGGGGAGGGAGCGGCCGTTCTCCGTTTTCCGGCCGGCCGTGAATAGCACCGGGGGGACGGGCAGCCGGACCAGGTCGGTTTGGGACCCGCAGCCGGAGACGATCTGGGCCGGCAGGCCGCCTTCAGGGGGAAGCATCTGGAGGCTCCTGTCGTGCGAGGAGAGCACTACCTGAATTCTTGAACCGGGGGCGCCGATGATCGAGCCGAGGGAATCGCAATACGCCCGGTATCTGTCGGTGCAGAGATCCTCGGGGTCGATCCAGTTGCGCACGTAACGAAAGGCGTTCGAGTCACGGTCGCACCCGGTTACACGCTCCACGGTGCTGTCTTCGTCGTTCCATACCGTGAACCCGGCATGCTCCCCCGCCGACCTGAGCGGGTGGTGGGTGAAGAGGATCCTCCACTCCGCCTTGCGCCCTGGTGCATGCAGGAGGCGCCTCAGGCTGTCCAGCACTCCGCCCCAACCCGGGGGAGAAGTCCGCATGAGGAGTGCCGAGTCGAAAAAGATGAGCTCCACGGAATCCTGCGTGCCGTCCCCTGCAGGATAGAACGCCGAACAGGGGTAGTGTGCATGGAACCGCCATTCCGGTAACGCCGCCGCCCTCTGCACGCCCCGGTCGGACAGACCGACCGGCCACTCGCTCATGGTGATCAGCCCGAAGAGCGCAGTGTTCTCCACGGCCATGCGCGCATAGTAGTCGGCCTCCCCGGGGATCCCGTGAATGTTTCCGGGACCGATGTCCTGCATCACGGGGCGGAAGTAGCCGAGCGTGGAGTTCACCTCGCCGTCGATGTCCGAGGCCGGCACGTTCAGCCCCGTGGCCCCGAAGGCATCGCCCAGGAAGACCAGGACCCCGCATCGCCCTCCGTCATGCTGGCCGGTACGCATGTTGTCGAGCAGTCCGGCATTCCCCCGCAGGATCGCTCCCCGCTGTCCCGCATCGCCCAGCACCGCGATGGTGAGCGGTCCAGGCTGGGCTGAAACGGTGCCGCCGAGAAGAATGCAGAGCGCGGCGGCGCACATCCGGACGGTGGAGCGCATGGGTGGTTCTCCCGGCCTCGGCAAACATGGATCTTGGAATATACGGCTTTGCAGTGACGAAGACCAGACCGCGCACGGCACAAACAGGTCTGGAGAACTCTATTCGAGTGTTTTCCGGAACCGCAGGACGCTCAGCGTCAGCGTGGCAACTCCGAAACCCGCCAGGGCGAGGGCCTGGGGCCAGAGTTCGCGCAGCCCGCTCCCTTTCAGGAAGATGCCCCGGACAATTTCCAGGAAATACCTGAGGGGGATAAGATACGTGAAGTACTGGATAAGTGCCGGCATGTTGGCGATCGGGACGACGAATCCCGACAGGAACATGAACGGCATGAAGAAGAAGAACTGGGCGATAAGCATCGCCTGCTGCTGGGATTTTGCGATGGTGGAGATAAAGAGACCCAGGCCGAGCGTAGTGAGGATGAAGAGGCCCGCCAGGGCGAAGAGGAGCGCCACGCTCCCCTGCAGCGGAACGCCGAACCAGAAGTGCGCGAGGGCGAGGACCACCAGCACGTCGAGAAAACCGATGATCGTAAACGGGATCAGCTTGCCAAGGATGAGCTCATGGGGCCTGATCGGGGTGACCATGAGCTGCTCCAGGGTGCCGAGCTCCTTCTCCTTCACCACGCCAAGCGACGTCAGCGTCATCGTGATGATCATCAGCACGAGCGCGACGACCCCGGGCACCATGTAGTACGCGCTTTTCAGGTCGGGATTGAACCAGATCCGGGGCTCCGGGAGGATCCGGCCGGAGGCCGCCCCACGCCTCACCAGGGCCACCTGTGGCATGACGGACTGGGAATAGGAAGCCACAATCTGCGAGGCGTATCCCAGGAGGATGTTGGCCGTGTTGGCGTCGGCCCCGTCGAGAATCACCTGAACCTCCGCCGGACTCGAGGAGAGGATGTCCCTGCCGAAACCCTTCGGGAGGATGAGGCCGATATTCGCGTCCGCCCTCTCGATGCGCACGTCCACCTCGTCCGGTGTCGCCGCGCGGTACCCGTCGATGAAATACCCCGAGTTGGTGAACTCCTTGATGAAACGCCTGCTCTCACCGGTCCGGTCCATGTCGCACACCACCATCGTGCTGTCCTTGATGTCGGTGGTGGCGGCATACCCGAGGAGAAGGACCTGGAGGACCGGCGCAACCAGGGAAACCACGAGCATGCGCTTGTCCTGCCGGATCTGGTAGAATTCCTTCCGGACGATCTCGCGAATCACCTTCAGGCTTCTCAGCATCACACGCTCCGTTTGCGCGTCCTGACGACGCTGATGCCAAGCGTCGCAAGCGCGAAGAGGATCATGAAAAGGAACTGGGGCCAGACGTCCAGGAAACCCGCCCCCTTCAACATCACGCCTCTCACCACGACCAGGAAGAACTTGTTCACCGCGATGTTCGAGAGGATCTGGAGCACCACAGGCATGCTGGCGACCGGAAAGACGAAACCGGACAGGAGCATCGACGGCAGCAACGAGCTGAACACCGAGATCATGAAGGCGACTTGCTGCGAATCGGTTACCGTGGAGATGAGCAGCCCCTGGCCCAGCGCGCCGAGCGTGACAATCAGGATCGCCGCGTAGAGCAGCAGAATGCTTCCTCTGATCTCTACGCCGAACAGGAAGTAGCCGATGACCAGGATCATTGTGGCCGCGGCAAGGCTGATCGCGACATAGGGCACGGTCTTCCCGAGGATCATTTCCAGCGGGCGGAGGGGCGACACCATGATCTGTTCCATGGTGCCCCGCTCTTTCTCCCGGACGACGGTGAGGGAGGTGGAGATCACGGCCGTGAGCACCAGAATGAACCCGATCAGCCCCGGGATGAGGAAGAGCGACGACCGCAGGTCGGGGTTATACCAGACCCGTGGCCGGAAGTCCACGGGGAGGTAGAGCGAGCGTCCCCGGACCCGGAACGCTTCCGCGATCATCCTCGACGAGTATTCCGTCGTCATCCGCGCCGCGTAGTTCAACGCCTGGCCGGCGCTATTTGCATCGGAGCCGTCCAGGAGGATCTGGACGCGCGTATCCCTGCCGCCGAGCAGATCCCGGGCAAAGTCCGGCGGCACCACGACGGCCGCTTTTGCCTCTCCGTCCAGGAAACACCGTTCGACCTCCGCGTAGGAGGGCACATCCGCCACGACGTCGAAATACTCGCTGTGGCGGAACTGCACGAGAAAGGCCCGGCTCTCGCCCGAGCGGCTCTGGTCGAAGATCACCAGGGGAACGTGCTTGACGTCGAAATTGAGGGCATAGCCGACGGTGATGATCAGCGCGGCAGGCAAAAGCAGGAGCATGCCCAGCGAGGTGGGGTCGCGCCGGATCTGCCGGAACTCCTTGACGATCATCGGTTTCAGGGCACGGGCTAGCGGCATGGCTGCGGCATTCAGGCTGTGGATGATCCTCTGTCATGTTCCAGGAGGTACAGGAACACGTCTTCCAGCGACGGGGCGATCCGGTCGATTCTCTGCAGGGCGATCCCCCGGGAGACGAGGAGGGCAGCTATACGCTCCCTCCCTTGCGCCTCGCCTTCGACCATCACGTGAAGCATGGTGCCGAACACGGAGGTCTCGAGGGCCCAGGGTTCGGTCCTAATCAGCTCCAGAGCGGCCACCACGCTATCGCACACGACTTCGAGGATCGGGTGCTTGATGAAGTCCTTCTTCAGCGATCCCGGGCTTCCCGCGGCGATCAGCCGGCCCGCGTTGATGAGGATAATGTCGTTGCAGTACTCGGCTTCCTCCAGAAAATGAGTCGTCACAAGCACCGTGGTCCCCGAGGCCGACAGAGCGTTGATGAGCTCCCAGAAATTCCGCCTCGAGATCGGGTCGACTCCCCCGGTGGGTTCGTCCAGGAAGACGATCGGCGGCTCATGGAGGATGGCGCAGCCGAGGGCAAGCCGCTGTTTCCAGCCGCCGGAGAGAGTTCTGGTCAGGCTTGCCTGGCGGCCATTCAGGTCGGCCATGGTGAGGACCCATTGCATCCGCTGGGCGAGACGCGCCCCCTCAAGACCGTAGATCCCCCCGTAGAACCGGATGTTCTGCTCAACGGTCAGGTCGTCGTACAGTGAAAAGCGCTGTGACATGTATCCGATCGACCGCTTCACCATCTCTGTCTCGGTACCGATATCGTGCCCGCCGACCCGCGCGGTCCCCGAGCTGGGCGAGAGAAGGCCGCAGAGCATGCGGATGGTCGTGGATTTCCCCGCCCCGTTCGCCCCGAGGAACCCGAAGATCTCCCCCCTGTTCACCGTAAAGGAGAGCGCATCGACCGCGGTGAACGCTCCGAACCGCTTCGTCAGGCTGCTGACCTCGATGGACTTATCGCTCATGAGCAGGCTCCGTCAGTGCAGAGTCCCGAGCGCCCTGGCGAGGCGCGCGCGCGCGGTTTCTTCCTCCGCCAGGGCGCCGGTGTAGCTGGTCTTGGCCTGCAGGAGGGCGACGCTGGCATCCAGCAGCTCGCTCGAGGTAGCCAGTCCGGCCCGGTACTTTTCCGAAATGATGCGCACGTTCTCCTCCGCCTGGCTCACTCCCAGGCGCGCAACGCTGATCCTGGAGGCCGACCGGCGGAGGGCAAGGTCCGACCTCTGCACGTCGAGAGAGGCGGCCTGCCTCGCCTGCTCGAGCATCTCCATGTTCGCGCGCAGCGCTGCACCAGCCTGCTCGGTCTGTGAGGAGGTCGCTCCCCAGTTCCAGACATCGAGCTGCACCAGGACGCCGAGGTCCCAGGTATCCTTCCACTGGTTGAGGGCCGGCAGGTAGCGCTGGTTCGGCTTGGCGTAGGTGTAGTTCGCCGAGAGAACAATCTGCGGGAAGTAGGACCCCCTCGCGGCGTCAAGCGACGCCTGCGACGCCTCCACGCGAGCTTGCATGGCCGCCACATCCGGTCTCTCCCCCAGAGCGCGTTCGACCGAAGGAGGAGCGGCCGGCTCCCGGACCGACGTGTCAGGCTGGGAGGCCGGGGTCACGGGGGCGTCCACAGGCCTTCCGATCAGCGTATTGAGGTTCATCCCGGCAATCTGAAAATCGTTCGCGGCGTCGATCAGGGCAAGGCGTCCGCTCTGGAGCTGCACCTGAATGCGCAGAAGGTCGTTACGTGTGGCCATTCCCGCGTCGAGGAGATTCTTCGTGTCCCGTTCGAAGTTCTCGAGCCGGGAGACGTTTTCCTCCGCTGCTCCCTTGAGCTCCCGGGCCTGGTAGAGAGCCCAGTACGCATTGGTGACGGAGAGGACGAGGTCGCTCTCGTCGTTGCGGGTATCCTGGCCGCTCGCTTCGGCCTGCAGCCGGGCTGCGCGCGCGAGGTTGGTCAGTCTGGAGCCTGTGAAGAGGGGCTGCTGGACCGAGGCGTGCAGCTGGTAGTTGTCCGGGATCATCGGCGAGATGACGATCGGCGTGAAGCCGGGAAACGGGAGCGCCACGCTGAACGGCGGCACATCGCTGAGGCGGCGGTAGGATGCATCGACTTTCAGGGACGGGAGCAGGGCCGACCTCGCCTCATCGGCTCGTGCCAAGGCCCCCTCGGTCCTCGCCTGCGAAGCGCGAAGCGGGTGCGAACGTTCCCGGCCGAGACGCAGCGCCTCGTCCAGCGTCAGGTTCCCCGATTCCTGGCAGGCGGCTGAGACAAAGGCCGCCAGGGAAAGAAGCAGTATGCTGGCCCTCCTGATCATGCCGCCCTTCCATTCTGATTATGGGTGAGGAGTGAGATGAAAACGTTTTCGAGCGAGGGGGTGATGAGACGGCTGCTTACCACGCTGATCCCCGCGGCCCGGAGGACCTGCGTGACCGCCGGCGCTCCGCGTTCCGCGCCTTCGACGATCACGTTCAGCCTGTCGCCAAACGCCTGGACCTCCAGCACCAGCGGTGAGCCTTTGAGGATCCGGAAGGCGTCGCGGACCCGGTCGACCACGAGCTCCAGGACCTCGCCGGTCATCTCCCGTTTGAGGCCTGCGGGGGTCTCCACCTTCATGATCGACCCCTCATTCATCAATGCCACGCGCGAACACCGCTCGGCTTCATCGAGGTACGGGGTGCTCATGATGATCGTGATCCTCTCCGCGAGCAGGCTCTGCAGGATCTTCCAGAAGTCGCGCCTCGAGACCGGGTCCACGCCGGTTGTGGGTTCATCCAAAAGGATCATCCTGGGGGTGTGGATCAGGGTGCAGGCAAGCCCGAGCTTCTGTTTCATTCCTCCCGAGAGGCGCTCAGCAAGCCGGGTCCGGAACGGTGTCAGCCGCGTAAACCCCAGCAGCTCCTCCCGGCGCCCTTTGTAGTCGTAGACGCCGTTGATCTCGGCGAAGAACTCGATGTTTTCGTCGACAGTGAGGTCGCCATACAGGGAGAATCGCTGGGAGAGGTAGCCGATTTCTCGCTTCACGAGATCGGGTTTACGCACCACATCGTGGCCCAGGATCGAGGCCGTTCCCGAGGTCGGCGCCAGGATGCCGCAGAGCAGCCGGATCAGGGTTGTTTTCCCGGCGCCGTCGGGACCCACGAGGCCGAACATCTCTCCCTGCTCCACGGTAAGGCCGACCCCCTCCACCGCCCGGACATCGCCGAAGTGGCGGGTCAAGGCGTGCGTCTCAACGACAGATGGCATGGTATGAGCTCCCTCCAGGAGTGGTCCTACCCGACGGAAAGTCTCGCATCGGCCGGGAGCCCGGGCTTGAGGGCTCCGCCTGCGTTATCGATCTCGATCTTCACCCCGAACACCAGCTTGGTGCGCTCTTCCTTGGTCTGCACGTTCTTCGGTGTGAACTCGGCCGAGGGGGCGATGTAGACCACTCTCCCCTCGAAGGAGCTCCCTTTGTAGGCATCGATGCTCACCTGCGCCGCCTGGCCGAGCCTGATCCGGCCGAGATCGGTTTCATTCACGTAGATCATCAGGTTCACGCGGTCAAGCACGGTAATGCGCAGGACATTGGTGCCCGCCCCGACAAGCTCGCCGGGCTCGATCGAGCGAAGCGTCACCACTCCGCCGGTCGGCGAGAGAAGGGTGCAGTCACGCACCTTCTTGCGCAGGAGCTCGACCTGCGCGGCGGCATAGTCGCGCCGCGAGCGGGCTTGGGAGATCTCCTCGGGCCTGAGTCCTCGCTCCAGTTTTTCGAGGGTCTGCTGCGCGGCCACGAACCGGGTGTACACGTCATCGTATTGCTTTTGCGTGACCGTCTGTGATGCCAGGAGCCCTTTCATCCTCTCCTCATCGGCTTCGGCGGTCTTGAACGCCGCCCCGGCCTGTGTGACATCCTCCTTCCGGGAGCCTTCCATAGCCAGACGGTATTGGGACTCGAACGAGGCCAGGTTGGCTTCGGCCTGTTGAAGCTGGATCCGGTATTCGATGTCATCCACGAGCAGCAGCGTATCCCCCTGTTTCACCCGCGCCCCCTCTTCGACGCGCACCTCGCGCACCCGCCCCACCGCCTCCATCCCGATGTCGACATTTGTCCCTTCAATCGTGCCCGAGGCTTCGATGAGGTTTTTCTGATCGCCGGAGCAGCCCTGGAGCAGGAGGATGCCGGCAGCCGCTGAAATCCCGAGGAAACGTACCATGGTCTTTCCCTAGCGTTGGTGAGAGGGCTTGGCCTTTTCGAGCTCGCGCATGCGGCCCCGTCCTTCCTCCGTGAGCACCCCCCGGAAGAAGATCGAAACGATATCGCGGACGGCCTCCTGCAGGGAGAACGGCTCGGCAAGGATCACTGCGGGAGTAATGACGCTGTTCACCGCCGCAAGATAGGAGAGCAGAAAAATCCGTCTGTTCACGTCCCGGCGGAAGGTCCCTTCCCTCACACCCTGATCGTAGAGGAGCGTGAAGGCCTGCTGGATCCTCTCTTCCCTGAACCGCTGGATTCGCTGCCAGAGATCCGGGGCGGAGCGCTGGACGTCGCGGACGAGGGTCTTGCTCACCCTGGCACCATGTTGGCCAAGGAGGAGGGAAAAGCGGTCGATCTTCTCCAGGGATTGGAGGTCGCTTTGGAACAGCCGGGAGATATTCAGGCGTGCTTCGGCCATCATCCGGTCGGCGATCTGGCGAAGCAGGTCATCCTTCGACACGAAGTATTTGTAGAAGGTTTTCTTGCTCATTCCCAGACCTTCGGCGATGTCGTCCATCGACACCGCCGTGAACCCTTCTCCGAGAAACCTCTCTCTGGCGTACTCGAGGATGCGGAGTTTGGTCACCCGTGTGTTATTCATCGTGCTATCTTGAATACCTCTGGGGTATTTAGAGTTTCCAATACCACGAACAAGTCCTTCGCTTTCAACTAACTGGCAGTAAAAGATCGAAACCCTGAGATGCCGCGTGAGCTTACAACACACTGGAAACTGTTGTGGTTTCTTTGGTTTCCAACTTACAACATTGCTCCTACAATGTCAAGAGCCGGGGGTGGTATTCTTTGGGCTCTTGTTATGTCGAGAGCCGGGAGGCGTCAACTCGTCAGCGCCGTGCGTGCCCGGCCTGTACGCCGCTCTATTTGCCGATCAGCACCCGGTACTCTGCCGCCGAAAGCAAGCCTCCAACCTCCGCGGGGTGGCTCAGCTTGACCTTGACCATCCACCCCCTCCCGTACGGCTCCTTGTTCACCAGCTCTGGCGACTTGTGAAGCTCGCCGTTCAGTTCGGTGATCGTCCCGGAGACGGGCGAGTAGAGATCCGACACCGCCTTCACGGCCTCGATGGTGCCGAATATCTCATGCTGTTTCACATTCCTCCTCACCACGGGAAGCTCGACGAAGACCACATCGCCGAGCTCTCCCTGTGCATGGTCGCTGATGCCGATGGTGCCCGTGTCCCCCTTGACCCGTATCCATTCATGGTCTTTCGTGTACTTGAGGTCTTCTGGGAATTCCATTGCGGGGTCCTTTCAGGAAATGTCGGGAAGCGTGGCCAACTGCTGAACACCGGATCTGTCCTGCACCGTTCAGTCGGGCGGATTGAATTCGAAGGAGTCGAGAAAGCTGGTGTCAAAGTTCGCGGCGCGGAATCGTTCGTCGCGCATCACCTGCCGGTGGAAGGGGATGGTGGTCTTGATCCCCTCAATCGTGAATTCTTCAAGCGCCGAGGCCATTTTGTTGATCGCGCCGTCGCGTGTCTGCGCATAGACGATGAGCTTTGCAATGAGGGAGTCGTAGAATGATGGGACAACATATCCGGCGTAGCTGTGGGTGTCCACCCTGACCCCGAACCCTCCGGGCATGTGGAAATCCGTGATGCGGCCCGGCGATGGCCGGAACCCGTTCGCCGGGTCTTCCGCGTTGATCCGGCATTCGATCGCGTGCCCGCGCTGGACGATCTTGCGCCGCGGAAGCCGCTCGCCGGCGGCAACGCGGAACTGCAGCTTGATCAGGTCGTGCCCGGTCACCTGTTCGGTGACCGGATGCTCCACCTGGATCCGGGTGTTCATCTCCATGAAGTAAAAGTTCTTGTTCTTGTCCACCAGGAATTCGAACGTCCCTGCGTTCTCGTACTGCACGGCCCTGCAGCCCCTGACCGCAGCCTCCCCCATCTTCTCCCGGAGCTCGTCGTCCACGACGGGCGAGGGCGATTCTTCGATGAGCTTCTGGTGCCGGCGCTGGACCGAACAGTCCCGCTCCCCGAGGTGAATCACGTTCCCGAACTGGTCTCCGAACACCTGAACCTCCACGTGGCGGGGGTTCTCGATATACTTTTCGACGTAGACATCGGGGTTGTTGAAGCCCTGCCCGGCTTCGTGCTGGGCGGTCTGGAAGGCCACCTCCAGCTCCCCTTCTTCGCGAACGATCCGCATACCGCGCCCTCCGCCTCCCGCTACCGCCTTGATGATCGCGGGGTAGCCGACGGCCCTCACGATCTCCGCCGCCTCGCCAACGCTGCGGATCACCCCCTCGCTCCCGGGAACGACCGGCACACCGGCCTTCTTCATCGTCTCCTTTGCCAGCGCCTTGTCCCCCATCGTCTTGATCATCTCCGCTGTGGGACCGATGAATTTTATCCCTGAGGAGGTGCAGATCTCCGCAAAGCCGGCATTCTCGGCAAGGAAACCGTAGCCCGGATGGATCGCATCGGCGTTGGTGATCTCGGCGGCGGCTATGATGCGGGGGATCTTGAGGTAGCTTTCCCTGCTCGGCGGGGGACCGATACAGACGGCCTCGTCGGCAAACCGGACGGGCAGGGAATCCCGGTCGGCCTTCGAATAGACGGCGACGGTTTTGATGCCGAATTGTTTGCAGACACGTATGATGCGGAGAGCAATCTCGCCGCGGTTGGCGATGAGGACCTTCTTGAACACGCGGTAACTCCGGGGGTTCCTGGCGGCGTCAGGCCGTCTCGACCAGATACAGCGTCTGGTCGTATTCGACTGGCTGCCCGTTTTCGACAAGGACCTTCACGATCTTGCCGGATACGTCGGACTCGATCTCGTTCATCAGCTTCATCGCTTCCACGATGCACAGGACAGTGCCGGGAGAAACGGCGCTCCCGACCTGGACGAACGGTGCGGCATCCGGAGCCGGAGAACGGTAAAACGTACCGACAATGGGCGATTTGACTTCGTGGTAGTGGGACGCGTCTTCGGGAGGGGTGGAAGCCAGAGCGGCGGGAAGAACCGCTGCAGAACCCGGGACCCCGGTTGCCGCGGAGGAGGCCGAGGCCGGGACCTGCTGCACCTGGACAGCGCCCGCGGAGTGTTTCGACAGCCGGATCCTCCGGCCGTCTTCTTCAATCTCCAGCTCACCGAGTGCGCTGTCGGACAGCAGCTTCACCAGCTTTCTCACATACATCAGGTCCATGGGAACTCCGTCGCTGGCCGTGGGATGGAGGTCAAATCCGACGCCCTTCTGCCGCCCCGAACCTACAGCTTCACCCGCTCGATGTAGTCTCCCGTCCGGGTATCGATCTTCACCAGATCCCCTTCGTTGATGAAGAGCGGGACGTTCACCGTCGCTCCGGTCTCCATGGTCGCAGGCTTGGTTCCAGCGTTCGCGCTGTCCCCCCGAACGCCGGGCACCGTCTCTTTGACCTGGAGATCGACGGTGATGGGAAGTTCGATGCCGGTGATATCATTGCCGTTGAAAAGAATGTCCACAGATTCGCCGTCCTTGAGAAACTTGGCGCCGTCGCCGATCTGGTCCTCCTGGACCGACAACTGCTCGTACGATTCCTTGTCCATGAACACGTAGCCCGAACCGTCCCGGTAGAGGAACTGGAATTCCTTCCGCTCGATCTTGATGATCTCGATCGCCTCCCCAGCCCGGAACCGGTTTTCAATGACCTTGCCGCTCTTGACGTTCTTGAGCTTGGTACGCACGAAGGCACGCCAGTTGCCTGGATTCACATGCTGGAATTCCACCACAGTCCAGAGATCGTTGTTGTATTTGATGACCAGCCCCGGACGAAAATCAGACGTTGACGGCATGAGAATCCATCTAAGTGAAAGAAAATGAAGAAGTTACTGAAATACGGGAGGTGATAATATAGGCACCCGAGGAATGAAAGTCAACACAATCAGCCCATCGGGCTCTATCCGGAAGTGCTCGGAAGCACGTGGGACGACACGGCCCGGCGACGCGGCCCGGCAGAACCCGGATTGCTTTCTCACTCCAGTTTTCCTATCCTGACCGGTATGACAACACGGGCCCTGGTTCTTTTGCTCCCGCTGGGGGCGTTGCTCGCCTTCTCCTCCTGCACGCATCCTCAGCAGCCACGAAGACTCGGCGAAAAGGAGTTTGCCTCTCTCTACCTCCAGCTTGTCAAGGCAGGCGCCAGCGTCAGGGAAATCGGAGGAGATACCTCACAGGCGCACAGGAAGGCGGAGGAGGTCCTCCGTTCCGCCGGTGTCTCCAAGGAGGAAGTGGACGCAACCGTCCGCTGGTACAATGCAGACGTAACCCGATGGAAGGGCCTGTACGAAGAGGTCATGACGGTTGCCGGAGACAGCCTCGGGAGATGAGGGCTCACACGACGTTTCCCATCACGACCGGGTCTTCCTTCTTCCTTTTCAGTGCCCGCACGACCCTGCCCGCATCGTTTTTCCCCGCAACCAGGACCATGCCGATGCCGAGGTTGAAGGTCTTCCGCATGTCTTCCTCAGGGACATCGCCCGTGCGCTTGATCAGATCGAAGAGAGGGGGCCGGGGCCACGCTTCCCAGTCGATGTTCAGGGCACGCCCGGCAGGCAGGACCCGCATGGTGTTCCCCGCGATACCCCCCCCCGTAATATGCGCGAGGCCACGGATCGGGTACCGGCCGAGAAGAGGCGCCACGACCCCGAGATACGACCTATGGACAGCCAGCAGTGCTTCGCCAAGTGTGCAGCCGAGTTCGTTGATCCTCGAGGTGACCCGGTACTCCTTCAGAAGCACGGCGCGGGCGAGGGAGAAGCCGTTTGTATGAAGGCCTGATGAGGGAAGCCCTATGAGCATGTCCCCCTTCCTGATCTTCCTCCCGTCGACAATGGCGCCCTTGTCCACAATGCCCACGATTGTGCCGGCCAGGTCGTAGTCGTTTTCACGGTACATCCCGGGCATCTCCGCGGTTTCGCCCCCTATGAGAGCGCAGCCGTTCTCCCGGCAGGCCCTGGCCATGCCGGCGATCACGGCGGCTGCCACGTCGACACGGAGCCTCCCTGCGGCGTAGTAGTCCAGAAAGTAGAGGGGGCGTGCGCCGCACGCGAGGATGTCGTTGACGCAGTGGTTCACAAGGTCCTGCCCCACGGTGTCGTGCCTGTTCATGAGGTTCGCAACGGCGAGCTTGGTCCCCACACCGTCGATGCTCGAAACGAGGACCGGGTGCCTCATGCCGCGGAAGCGCGCGTCGAAGAAGCCGCCGAAGGCGCCGAGATCGCCGATCACACCCCGCGTGAACGTCGAACGCACATCTTTCCTGATCTCCCGGACGAAACGCTCTCCCTCTTCGATGCGGACTCCAGCTTGAGCGTATGTTGCTGCCACGGCGGTCTCCTTGTCATGTGACGCGGGAACTTAGGCACAATTGTGGGGATTTGCAAATGGCACAGCCGTGCATCAGCGCGGCTTGCAACAGAGCGGCCGGTTCTCTATATTCAGGAATCCACACCATGGCGACGGTCACGTTTACCGGCTCCGGAGCGACTCCCCGTGTAGGCAAAATCATGTGCCTGGGACAGAACTACCCCGCACATGCCCGAGAGATGAAGTCGGAAGTGCCCGTAACGCCCGTGGTGTTTCTGAAGCCGCCGACGGCCCTCCTCTCTACCGGATCAACAGTCATCCTGCCTCCGTTTTCGCGGGAGCTCCACCATGAGGTGGAGCTCGTCGTCATGATCGGGAGGGGGGGGAAAGACATTTCCCGGAGCGATGCCGCCGCGCATATCGCTGGCTATGCCGTTGGCCTGGACATGACGCTGCGCGATGTCCAGGCCGCCGCGAAAGCCAAAGGCCTCCCCTGGAGCGTGGCAAAAGGGTTCGACACATCAGCTCCGGTTTCGCCGTTCGTCCCCGCTGGCGACATCGAGGATCCGCACAACCTGATGCTGTCCCTCCAGGTCAATGGATCCCTCAGACAGCGGGCAAACACCTCGGCAATGACATTCAGGATCGACCGGATCATTGAGTATCTTTCCTCGGTCTTCACGCTGGAAGAAGGCGACCTGATCTTCACCGGCACCCCCGATGGTGTGGGACGGGTCGTCCCGGGTGACCGGCTCCACGCCGAAGCGGAATCCGTCGGCACCCTGGACGTCGTCATCGGGTCCCCGGCCGTCTGATGCGACCGGCTGCACAAGGAAATGTCCCATGGCTCATACGATTGCCGTAGCCCTTCCCAAGGGAGGAGTCGGCAAGACCACGACCGCGGTCAACCTCGCTGCCTCCTTCGCCGTTGAAGGCCAACGTACCCTGCTGGTGGACCTGGACCCCATAGGCTCGGCGGGGGCATCGCTGGGCTTCACGGCGTCCACGGTGGGCGCGGGACTCTATGAGGCGTTCAATTTCGTCACCAACTTTGGCGCTGCGATCCATCATACCGAGCTTCCACTCCTGGATTTCGTCCCCTGCAACGTCACCTCGCTCCAGCGCGAAGACCGGATCCTCCGCCTTGCAGACAACCGCACCCTGCTTCGCAACCTTCTCCGTCCCGCAGCCCAGCCGTATGATTGCGTTCTGCTCGACTGCCCCCCGGCACTCAGAGGCCTCACCACGACAGCCCTTGCCGCGGCCGATGCCATCCTCCTCCCCGTGCGCCCGGGGCTCTTCAGCCTCGACGCCGTGGACAAGCTGTTCACCTACCTCGACTGGATGCGCGAGGTGACCAACCGCCCGATCGGGGTGGAGGGCATTCTCATCACCATGCACGAACCTCGCACCAGGGTAAGCGATATCACCCTGCGCGAGCTTGCTGCAAAATACCGTCACCACCTTCTGACCACCATGATCCCGAGGAGCACCGCGCTGGGCGAGGCAAGCTTCTACGGCAAACCCGCCGTTCTGTACGAAGCCCGTTCGCAAGGCGCGGACGCCTACCGGACCCTTGCCCGGGAGCTGCTCTCGCGGCGCGCGGAAATCCCCCTGCATGCGGGCATCCTGGAGAGGTTCGGCACTGAGGGCTGACAGGGGAAGACGCTGACTCATGAAACTGGCAGGTATTGCGCTGCATCTCCTTGTTGCCGCATGCGCGGTCGTGTTGTCGGGCTCCGGACTCTCCTCTCACGCTTCACCACCTTCAGGAACTCCCCCGCCACCGGCGGTGACCGATGCCATCGCGACCGATCTTTCGGACTATATGTGGCCGACCGACGCCGGCAGCATCGTTACCTCCACTTTCGCGGAGTTCCGGTCGATGCACTTTCACGGAGGCGTCGACGTCAGTACGGGCGATGTGACGGGGTACCGGGTGTTCGCCATGCGCGACGGATACGTCTCGCGCATACTTATCTTCACCGCCGGCTACGGCAAGATGCTCTTCGTCAAACACCATGACGGTTACACGAGCACCTATGCCCACCTCAGCCGGTTCGCACCCGCCATCGAAGCGCTGGCACGCGCCGAGCAGATGCGCAGGGAGTGCTACCCGATCGACCTTGAGCTGAAGCCCGGTGATGTGCAGGTCAGCAAGGGGAGTGTCATCGCCTATACCGGCGACACCGGCATCGGCACTCCCCATCTGCATTTCGAGATCCGGGACCAGAACCTCGAGCCCATCAACCCTCAGCTCTGCGCCGATCTGCTTGCCCCGGATGCCATTCCCCCCGTCATCCACAGGATCGCGGTCACGCCCCTCGGAGAAGGATCGCTCGTCCAGGGAGGATGGGACACGCAGGTGTATGCCGCTCACGAAGTGGGGCACTCCCGCTACCGGGTCCGTGAGACCATCACGATCTCGGGCAATGCGGGGTTCGCCGTCAGCGCCCGGGACCGGACCGAGGGCTCGCGCTTCCAACGGGGCCTCTACCGGTACATTCTCAGCATCGACGGCGCCCCCTTCAGTACCACAACGCTCAACCGCGCACCGATGCGCGATGCCCACGCGATCGGCCTGTATTTCGACTGGAACCTCCTCGACCGCGGGCTGGGGCGGTTCGAAAAGCTGTACCCTGACGTGCCGGGCACCCTCCCCTTCTTCTCACCCGCTGGGGGGAAGGGTGTCGGCAACGCCACGCTCAGCGACGGCCCTCATCAGTTCGTCATCGCGGCCGAGGACATCGCCGGGAACCGCGCGGAAGTCTCAGGCACGATCGTCGTAGCCCGCGCGCCGGAATTCTCATTGGAAGCGGCGGGCACAGATCTTCGGCTCCGTTTCCCCGACCCGGCAGGTCTCGAACGCGTCGATGTGAGCATCAGGCATACCGGAGGGATCTGGTCCGCGCCGCTCACCTTTCCGCGTCCGCCCGGCGATGCCCACACCATGATGGTCCCGCTGCCCTCCGGAACGTACGACGTGGTCCGGGTGACGGCCGAGGACTCCTGGGGAAACCGATCGCATCCCGGGTTCGTCTTTGTCCACAAGCCTGCCGGAACCGCCTCGCTCTCCCTCACCCATGTCATCGAACCCGATTTCATCAGGGTCATTGCGCGCACCTCAGGCGTGTTCACGTCCCCCCCTGCTGTCGCGGTGTATGAAGGCCATGACCGCAGGATCATTCCGATGGCCGCCTCGGAGGTGGACCTCTACGTGGGCACGTTCCGGCCTTCCCCTTCGGTCGGGGGCCTGCGAAGAGTCGCCGCCGAGGCCGAGATCAACGGCAGGGCCTCAAGCGCATTCGAGGAGATCGAGTTCTATCCGATCGTCCCGGGAAAAACCGGGTCCTATGCGCTCGATGGCGGCAGGCTCAGGGTGAGGTACGACAGCCTTTCGGTCTACCGGACCATCCTTCTTCAGGTGGAGAAACACCTCGAGGACGGGGAGACAGTCTACTCTCTCCTCCCGGCGCAGGCCGTGCTCCGTGAGGGGCTCGATGTCTCTCTTGCCGCGCCTCCGGCCGCGCCGAACCAGGGTCTGTATTTTCTCGGAAGAAACAGCCGGGAATTCCTCTCTCCGCGGCCCGACAAGCCGGGAGGAGCGTTCACCGGCCGTGTCACCCGGACGCTGGGCGACGTCTCGATCATGGTCGACAACATGCCCCCGTCCATCTCCAGGCTGTTCGTGAGGGCCGACCGCTCCCGCCGGCTGGACTTCTCCTTCCGGGCCGGCGACAATCTCTCCGGCATTGAATATGAAGCCATGAAGGCGTACATTGATGGCCATGTCGTCATTCCGGAGGTTGACGGCGAGCATCACAGGGTGTTCTACCGCTCCAGCGATCCGCTCGAGCGCGGCTCCCACCGTCTCCTGATCAGACTGAGCGACAGGGCCGGCAACATCAACACCCTCGAGCGCCGTTTCACGGTGCGCTAGCCGCAGCAACGTATCCCGGCCCCAGCCATCAGGCAATCCCGGCCGTCGGACGGAGCATCCCGCCCGGCGTTGCCGGGTTCTTGCGTATCGGAGCGGACCAGTGACTGAGCATCAAGTCGCCCTCGCAAAGACCTATGCACCCGCCGAGGTGGAAGCCCGGTGGTATTCATTCTGGGAAGACCACGGGCTCTTCCACGCGGTGGTCAATCCTCTGAAACCCGCCTACCCCATTGTCATCCCCCCGCCGAACGTCACGGGCGTGCTCCACATGGGGCACATTCTGAACAACACCCTGCAGGACGCCTACATCCGCTACAAGCGCATGACGGGATTCGAAGCCTGCTGGATCCCCGGAACGGACCACGCCGGCATCGCCACCCAGCATGTCGTGGAGCGTTCGCTCTCGGCACAAGGGATGACGCGCCACGACCTGGGGCGCGAGAAGTTCATCGAGCGCGTCTGGGAATGGAAGCGCCAGTACGGCGGCATGATCATCAAGCAGCTCCGGACGCTCGGGGCGTCTTGCGACTGGGCGCGGGAAAAATTCACCATGGACGACACCCTCTCCAGCGCTGTCCGCGAGGTCTTCGTCACGCTCTACGAACAGGGGCTCATCTACAGGGGAAAGTACGTCGTGAACTGGTGCCCGCGCGACCATACGGCGATCAGCGACGACGAAGTCAATTACACGGAGCAGCAGGGAAGCCTCTGGTATATCCGCTACCCGCTCCGGGATGATGGAGCATTCGCGATCGTGGCGACCACCCGGCCCGAGACGATGCTCGGCGACACGGCGATCGCGGTAAACCCGAAAGACCAGCGCTATGCCCATCTCGTGGGTCGTATGGCGGTCCTGCCGCTGACCGGGCGTGAGATTCCGATCGTTGCCGACGACTTCGTCGATCCGGCTTTTGGGACGGGCATGGTGAAAGTCACGCCCGCCCATGACCCGAATGACTACTGGATAGGCCAGCGTCACAACCTGCCGCAGATCAACATCTTCGACGTCTCCGCCCGGTTGAATGAGAGCGTCCCCGCCCCGTACCGGGGCCTGGACCGCTTCGAGGCCCGGAAACGGATCGTGGCCGACCTGGAGGCTCTGGGATTGCTCGAGAAGGCGGAAGACTACACCAACAGCATCGGCCGTTGCTACAGGTGCGACACGATCATCGAACCTTACCTTTCCGACCAGTGGTTCGTCAGGATGGCGCCGCTTGCCGCCCCTGCGCTGGAGGCGGTCATGAACGGCACGGTCCGGCTCCATCCGGAACGCTGGAGCAAAGTCTATCAGCACTGGATGGAGAACATCCGCGACTGGTGCATCTCGCGGCAGCTCTGGTGGGGTCACCGAATCCCCGTCTGGTACTGCACAGGCGGCGGCTCCCGCACAGGGTGCAGCGGTCCCATCGTCAGCCGGACCGCACCCGACCGCTGTCCGAACTGCGGCGGCGCTTCCCTCCGCCAGGACGATGACGTGCTGGATACATGGTTCTCGTCCTGGCTCTGGCCGTTTTCGGTCCACGACTGGCCGGGCCAGAAGGAGACCGGCAAGGAGGCCGATCTGCGGTTCTTCTATCCCACGGAGCTGCTGGTCACCGCCCCAGACATCATTTTCTTCTGGGTTGCGCGCATGATCATGGCCGGGCTCCACTTCGGCCCTTCGTTCACCGGGAGCGCCCGCCCGCAGGACAATGTCCCGTTCCGGGACGTCTACTTCACCAGCCTTGTCCGCGATGACAAGGGACGGAAAATGTCAAAGTCGCTGGGCAATTCGCCTGAGCCCCTGGACCTGATCGCGGAATTTGGCGCCGATGCCGTGCGGTTCACCATCCTCTATCTCGCCCCGCTCGGCCAGGACATCCTGTATGCCAAGGAGAAAAACCAGCTCGGCCGCAATTTCGCCAACAAGCTCTGGAACGCCGGCCGGTTCCTCCTGATGAACCGGGATGTGATCGGCGAGGCCTCCGGCCCCCCGGAGTCGCCGCTGGCCCATGCGGATCTTGCAGACCTGTGGATTCTCTCGCGCCTCCACTCCACCACGGCCGAGATCGAGGAAGCGCTCGGGCAGTTTGAAGTCAACAAGGCCGCACGGGCGATTTACGATTTCTTCTGGCACGATTACTGCGATTGGTATGTTGAGATGGTCAAGTCGCGCCTCTATGGAGAGGAACCGCCGCCGGTAAAGCAGGCGGTGCTGAGCCGAGCCGTCGACATCTACGACGCCGCGCTCCGCTTCCTCCATCCCATCATGCCGTTCGTGACCGAAGAGCTGTGGCAGCATCTCCGGCCCCGGAAGGAGGGGGCTTCCATCATGCGGGAGCAGCTGCTTGCCGCGGACCGGTCTCTGATCAGCCCCGAGGTTGAACGGCAGATGGCGTTTGTTCAGCGCAGCATCGAGGCGGTTCGTCAGATCCGCGGCGATATGAGCATCCCTCCAGGCAGGGAAGTTGCGCTGATCATCCGGACGACCGACTCCCGGGCGGCAAACACGCTCCGCCGGTATGAGGGGTATCTGCGCAGGCTCGCGCGCGTCGCCTCCCTCTCGTTCACCGGCGATGGAGCCCGCCCGAGACTCTCGGCAGGCGCAGTGGTCGACGGTCAGGAGCTCTATGTGCCCCTGGAGGGTGTGATCGACCTGAACGTGGAGCGCCAGCGCCTCCAGAAGGAGATCGACCGGCTGTCGGGCATGTCGGAGAGCATCAGGAACAAACTGACGAACGAGAGCTTCATCGGACGCGCCCCGAAGGACGTGGTGGGCCGCGAGCGCGAAAAACTCGCCGCATTCGAGCTGAATCTCGAAAAACTGAGGAACAACCTCTCCCAGCTTCAAACATGAAAGGGCCGGGAATGATCCTGCATTTGTTCAGTGCCTTGCCCGTGGCATTCCTCGCCGTCTCGATGGTCAGGGGTCAGCCGGCTTCGAGCATCCCGCTCGACGCCGCCCTCCCGCTCGATTCCTCCATCACCTCAGGCCGCCTGCCGAACGGGCTCTCCTATTTCATCAGGGTGAACCGGAAACCGGAAAAACGCGCGGAACTCCGGCTGGTGGTCAATGCGGGATCGGTCCTTGAGGACGATGACCAGCGGGGCCTGGCGCACATGGTGGAACACATGGCGTTCAACGGTACCAGGCACTTCGCGAGGCAGGAGCTGGTGAATTACCTGGAATCCGTCGGTGTCCGCTTCGGACCGGACCTGAATGCCTACACGAGCTTCGACGAGACCGTGTTCATGCTCCAGGTCCCGACCGACACGCCCGCCATCGTGAGCAAGGGCTTCGACATCCTCGAGGACTGGGCCCATCTGATCAGCTTCGACGATGGGGAGATTGACCGGGAGCGCGGCGTCGTCATCGAAGAGTGGCGCCTGGGCCGGGGTGCGGGCGCCCGTATCCGCGACAGGCAGTTCCCGGTCCTGTTCAAGGACTCGCGGTATGCGGTGAGGCTTCCCATCGGCGACGTGAAGATCCTGGAATCGTTCAATCACGAGACCCTTCGCCGGTTCTATAAGGATTGGTACCGTCCGGACCTGATGGCTGTGGTGGCCGTGGGCGACTTCGATCCGGCGCGGATCGAAGCGCTGATCAAGAATCACTTCTCCGCGATCCCCGCGGCAATCAACCCGCGCCCCCGCCTTCTCTCTCCGGTCCCCGGGCACGATTCCACGCTCTTCACGGTCGCCACCGATCCGGAAGCCAGCCAGACCGTCGTCAACGTGCACTACAGGCTGCCGGTGGACTCCGACACGCTCGCGCGCGACTACCGCCGCTCCCTGGTCGAAGGATTGTTCGGCGAGATGCTGAACCAGCGGCTGGCCGAGCTGGCCCGCCTGCAGGACCCGCCGTTCCTGTATGCCTACGGCGGCCACGGCCGCTATGTGCGGACGGGAGAGTTCTTCACGCTGAGCGCCACGGTCAAGGAGGGAGGCATCAGCAGGGGCCTGGAGGCCATGACGACCGAAGCCGCCCGCATCCGCAGGTTCGGATTCACCGCCACCGAGCTCGAGCGGGCGAAGAAAGACGCCCTGCGCGGCATGGAGGACGCCTATCTTGAGCGGGAGAAGACCGAATCCGGCGGATTCGCCGATGAGCTGGACCGCCACTTTCTGGAAGCTGAGCCGGTGCCGGGCATCGGATACGAGTACGAGCTCTACAGGAGATTCCTCCCCGGGATCANNGCAGCCATCCTCAACGGCGTCGACCGGGCCGATATCACGGCCTATGTCGACAGCACATCCTCGGAACCGTTGCTGGGTCCCATCACCAGCCCGGGGCGCATCGTGGAACGCAGGGAACGGAAGGAGATCGGAGTCACGGAGCTGACGCTCTCCAACGGCGTGAAGGTGATTCTGAAGCCGACCGATTTCAAGAACGACGAGGTCCTGTTCTCCGCCTTCAGCAAGGGAGGAAGCTCGCTCGTCCCCGACTCGAACTACATTGCCGCTCTCACCGCCAGCGCCCTCGTTCAGGAGGGAGGCGTGGGAATGTTCGATCGGACAAGGCTCCAGAAGAAGCTGGCGGGAAAGATCGTCCAGGTCTCGCCGTTCATCGGCGAGCTCTCTCAGGGCATGGGCGGAAGCGCATCCCCCCAGGACCTCGCGACCATGTTCGAGCTCATGCATCTCTACTTCATCGCACCGAGGGCGGACACGCCGGCGTTCGAATCCTACGTTTCCCGCATGCGGGCCGTCCTGCAGAACCGGGGTGCGAGGCCCGAATCGGCCTTCGAGGATACGATCCAGGTGACCATGGGCGCCCACAATTTCCGGCGGCGGCCGTTCACGGTTCCCATGCTCGGCGAGATGAACCTCGAAAAGTCACTGGCGATCTACCGCGACCGCTTCGCCGACGCGAGCAGCTTCACGTTTGTCTTCACCGGAAGCTTCGATCCGAAGGGCATCGAGCCGCTTGTTTCCACCTATCTCGCGACGCTTCCCTCCTCAAAACGCACCGAGTCGTGGCGTGATCTCGGCATCCACCCTCCCGACGGGGTGGTGCAAAAGACCGTCAGACGCGGGATTGAGCCGAAGAGCCAGGTGCGGATCACCTTCAGCGGCCCCTTTGCATGGACCAGGGAACACCGCTTCGCCCTGAACGCTCTGGCAGAGGTGCTCACCATAAAGCTGCGCGAGTCACTCCGCGAGGAGAAGGGGGGGACCTACGGCGTGGGGGTCTCGGCGACGCCCATCAGGATCCCCCAGCAACGGTATCTGTTCACCATCTCGTTCGGGTGCGCGCCCGAACGGGTGGAGGAGCTGACGAAAGCAGCGTTCGATCAAATCGACAGCGTGAAGAACGCTCCGCCGTCACAGGTGTATGTCACCAAGGTGCGCGAGACGGAACTCCGCGAGCGCGAGGTGAACCTGAAGCAGAACGGGTTCTGGCTGAGCGCCCTCCAGTTCTGTTACGACAACCTCATCGATCCGGGGCAGATCCTCGCCTATACGGATCTGATCCACGCATTGACGCCCGGCCTGGTGCAGGATGCCGCGCGCACGTATCTGAACACGTCCCGGTACGCCAGATTCATTCTGGTGCCGGAACAGGCGCAATGACGATGTCACAGATGAACAGTCCTGTGACACCCGGCACGCTCGGTGCCGAATTGGTCCGCCGGCTCGTGCAGATTGCGGGTGCGGAACACGTCGTTACCGACGAAGAATCCCGCCGGATCTACGGCAGGGACGAGACAGAGGACTTCCTCTTCCCACCTGACGTCGTGGTGAAACCAGGATCCGCGGCCGAGATAGCAGCCATCCTCTGCCTCGCATCCGATCACGGCATCCCCGTCACACCCCGCGGGGGCGGCACCGGACTTTCCGGCGGCGCCCTTCCGGTCCACGGGGGGATCTCCCTCTCCATGGAGCGCCTCAACAGGATCCTCTCGATCGATGCCCGGAACTGCCAGGCTGCGGCGGAGCCGGGCGTCACCACTCAGCGGTTTCAGGAAGAGGTTGAGCAGCGCGGACTATTCTACCCTCCGGATCCGTCCTCTCGCGGCACGTGCCACCTGGGGGGCAATCTCGCGGAATGCGCCGGAGGACCCCGGGCGGTAAAGTACGGCGTGACCCGCGACTATGTTCTGGGCCTCGAAGCGGTCCTCCCGTCCGGCGAGATCATCCATACGGGTGCCCCCGTTCTGAAGAACGCAACGGGCTACAACCTGACCCAGCTGTTGATTGGAAGCGAAGGAACCCTTGCGGTCATCACCAGGATCCAGTTCAGGCTGATCCCCCTCCCGCGGTTCAGGAAGGTCCTCCTCGTCGCGTTCGATACGCTGGAGGCTGCTGCGACCGCCGTGGCGGCGGTCTTCGAGCGCGGTATCACCCCTTCCGCCATGGAATTCATGGAGCGCTCGGCGGTGAAAGCCGCCGAGGAACGCCAGGGAAAACACTTTCCGAACGGCGACGCCGGCGCGCAGCTCCTCGTCGAAGTGGACGGCAACTACGAGGAGACGCTCACCGAGGACATCGGGGCGATCGGCGAGGTGGTCGAAGCCCACGGCGCTCTCGATGTCCTGCTCGCGGAGGACCGGCAGAAGGTCGCCGATGTCTGGGCGCTGCGCAGGGGGATCGGGGAGGCGGTCAAATCGATCTCCGCGTACAAGGAGGAGGACACTGTCGTCCCCCGCGCCTCCCTGCCGGACCTAGTCCGCGGCGTGAAAGAGATCACAGCCCGGCACGGGATCACGGCGATCTGTTACGGCCACGCGGGGGATGGCAACGTCCACGTGAACATTCTGAAGGGTACCCTATCCGACGAAGCCTGGACGGCCCGGCTGGACGATGCGGTGCAGGAGATTTTCCGGCTGACAGTTTCGCTGGGAGGCACGATCTCGGGCGAGCACGGCATCGGGTATTCTCAGCGCCGCTACCTCCCCATCGCCGTGGGGGAGACGGAAAGACGGCTGATGAGGGAAATCAAGGGGGTGTTCGACCCCCGCGGCATCCTTAACCCCGGGAAGATCATCTGAAGGACCCCATGACCGCTCAGCCTCCAGGTGAGCCCCCGGCCCCGCGCCCCTTGCAGAAGGAAGACACCCGCGACCTCGGTTTCGGCTCGAGGGTCGCACGCGCCAGCCGCAGGCGGCTCCTGAACCAGGACGGCAGCTTCAATGTCCGCCGGCGCGGCCTCTCCATCTTCGAATCGCTGAGCCTCTTCCACACACTCCTCACGACCCCCTGGTGGGTCTTTCACCTCATCGTCCTTGCCGGTTTCCTCCTCTACAATGCCCTGTTCGCGGCCGCGTACATGGTCTGCGGCGAGGGTGCGCTTTCCGGAATTGCGGCGGCATCCCCCTTCGAGCGTTTCCTGGAGCTGTTCTTCTTCAGCGTGCAGACTTCCACAACCCTCGGGTACGGCCATGTCATTCCCCTGAGCGCCGCCGCAAACATCCTCTCGAGCTTCGAGGTCACCGCGGGGCTGCTTGGGTTCGCGCTGGTGACCGGCATGATGTTCGCGCGGGTGTCGCGTCCCAGTGCCAATATCGTCTTCAGCCGGCATGCCGTCGTCGCGCCGTACCAGGGATCCGGCGCGCTGATGTTCCGCCTGGCGAACAGGAGAAGCATCGAGCTCCTCGACGTGAACGTAGCCGTCACGCTCAGCCGTTTCGAGGGGGAGGGGGAGAACCGGAAACGACGCTTCTATGAGCTCGCGCTCTCGCGTGAGTCCGTCCGGATATTCCCTCTGAACTGGACCATCGTCCATCCCATGGATGAGCAGAGTCCCCTGCACGGTACGACGCGTGAGGCGTTCGCCGCCTCCGGGGCGGAGATCCTGGTTCTGCTGACCGCCACAGACGAAACGTTTTCTCAAATCGTGCATGCCAGGACTTCCTACACGGGTGAGGAGATCGTCTGGGGCGCAAGATTCTCCGATATGTTCTCCGTGTCATCCGAGGGCACAATCACCGTCGATCTCCACCGCATACACAACGTGGAACCCTCCACCCTTCCCCTCTGACCACTTCCGCCAACAAAAAGAACCCCCCCGTCCCGCAAAGCGGGACACAGGGGGGTTCAGGTGGATCAGCTGTTGTTGAATGAGGGGGCACGTTGATGCCGCCCCCCGCAATCAGGTGGCGGGCCTCAGTACATGTCGCCCATGCCGCCGCCGCCGGGCATCGGCGGCATAGCCTTCTTCTCTTCGGGCTTCTCCACGATCGTCGCCTCGGTGGTCAGCAGAAGACCGGCAACGGAGGTGGCGTTCTCCAGCGCAGTACGGGCAACCTTCGTCGGGTCGATAACCCCCGCTTTGATCAGGTTCTCGTACTCTCCGCTGAATGCGTTGTACCCGAAGTCGTCCTTCTCCGCCTTCACCCTGTTCACGACAACCGAGCCTTCCGCACCGGCATTGGCCGCGATCATCCTGATGGGCTCTTCGAGAGCCTTGCGGACGATCTCGATGCCCGTGGTCTGGTCCTCGTTGGCACCCTTGAGGCCCTCGAGCTTCTTGGCCGCGCGCAGGTAGGCGACGCCGCCGCCGGGAACGATCCCTTCTTCCACCGCCGCACGGGTCGCATGCAGCGCGTCCTCGACGCGGGCTTTCTTTTCCTTCATCTCCACTTCCGTCGCAGCGCCGATCTTCAGGACCGCCACTCCGCCGGACAGCTTCGCAAGTCTCTCCTGCAGCTTTTCACGATCGTAATCCGATGTCGTCTTCTCGATCTGCGCCTTGATCTCATTGATGCGCTTCTTGATGTCTTCCTTCTTGCCGGCCCCTTCCACGATCGTGGTGTTGTCCTTGTCGATCGTGACCTTCTTCGCCTTGCCGAGATAGCTGAGCGTGGCGTTCTCGAGCTTGTAGCCCTGTTCCTCCGAGATCACCGTTCCGGCGGTCAGGACCGCCACGTCTTCGAGCATCGCCTTGCGCCGGTCGCCGAACCCAGGCGCCTTCACGGCCGCGACGCGTAGTGTGCCGCGCAGCTTGTTGACCACGAGCGTTGCAAGCGCCTCGCCTTCCAGGTCTTCCGCGATCACCAGGATCGGAGAGCCTGTCTGGGCAACCTTCTCCAGAACAGGAAGCAGGTCCTTCATCGAGGAGATCTTCTTGTCGTGGATCAGGATGAGGGGGTTCTCGAGCACCGCTTCCATCGTCTCCGCATCGGTCACGAAGTAGGGTGACAGGTAGCCCCGGTCGAACTGCATGCCCTCCACGACTTCCGTGGTGGTGTCGGTACCCTTTGCTTCCTCAACGGTGATCACGCCGTCGGTGCCGACCTTCATCATCGCGTCGGCAATGAGGTCGCCGATCAGTTTGTCGTTGTTGGCCGAGATAGCGCCGACCTGCGCGATCTCCTTCTTGCTGGTCTTGTCGACCGGCTTGCTGATCTGGCGCAGGCCTTCCACCACGGCGGTGACCGCCATGTCGATGCCGCGCTTCAGATCCATCGGGTTCGCGCCGGCCGCGACGTTTTTCAGCCCTTCGCGAACGACTGCCTGTGCAAGGACGGTTGCAGTCGTGGTGCCGTCGCCGGCCACGTCCGACGTCTTGGAAGCCACCTCGCGCACCATTTGGGCTCCCATGTTCTCGAGCGGGTCCTGAAGCTCGATCTCCTTGGCGACCGTGACGCCGTCCTTGGTGATGGTGGGGGCGCCGAACTTCTTGTCGATCACGACGTTCCGCCCCTTCGGTCCGAGCGTCACTTTGACGGCATCAGCCATCTGGTCAACGCCACGCTTCAGCGCCGCGCGGGCGTCTGTGCTGTACTGAATGATTTTTGCTGCCATGATTTTCTCTTCTCCTGGATATTGAATTGAACTCACATTCCCGCGCTCAGACGATCGCGAAGATGTCCGCCTCGCGCATGATCAGAACCTCGTCACCGTCCACCGTCACTTCGGTGCCCGAATACTTGCCGTAGAGCACTTTGTCTCCGACCTTTACTTCAAGGGCGATTTTCTTGCCTTCGTCGGTGATCTTTCCTGGACCGACGGCCACCACCTCTCCGATCACCGGCTTCTCTTTTGCGGTATCGGGAAGGATGATGCCTCCTTTCGTCCGCTCTTCAGCGGGCGCGGGCTTGATGACCACACGATCACCCAACGGTTTGATGTTCATAGGAGCCTCCAAAGTTGTACAAAACATGCAGATGTGGTTGGATCAACAGGGTACTTGCATTGCCGGAGTATGTGAAATATTAGCACTCACTCTTATTGAGTGCTAAAGGATACGCACAATGGGTCAGAAAGTCAAGCGAAAAATCGTTTAGATTCGGCTGGATGGGGGAAAACGCCCGTTCAGGCGGTTGTTACGTCGAAAATGTGGAAAGCGTAGGGCTGGAGGTCGAAAAACATCCCCTTGTTCTGGAGTCCCGCGAGGTCCCGCCGGTAGAAAGCTAGGCTCATCAAGTCCCTGAACTCCACCGCCTGGGATGTCAGGTGGCTCACGGGAAGGTCGATGTAGCACTGGCTGCTGCGAGGGGCGTAGTTGACAACAACAAGCCGGTCACCGTCATGCTCACTGTGCCACCACGAGAGGATGAAGTTCTGGTAGGATTGGTTATCGTGCCACGCCGCCCGCCCGTAGAGCTGGGTCCAGGCACCGCTCCGGAAGACCGGGTGGCAGATCGTGCGGAGGAGGGCATGGTAGAATCCGAGCGTCCGCTCGTTTGGCTGCGCCCCGGGCCTTCGGCGAAGCTGGACGGGAATCCTGACCGGACGTGACTCCATCTGTCCGTCATGCAACAGCACCATGCCAGGTATGGTCATGATGATCGCGGCGGCGGCAAAATGCCACGGCTCGGAGGGAAGCGCAAGGGCGGCCGGAGGCTCGTCATGGTTCTCGAGAAACCTCACGCAGTGCCGCTGGTACTCCAGATCGGCACGGAGATGGTCGCGGACCGCACCCGCCCCCTCCCTCAGGAGGCGGTCGTAGAGCACCTTGTCATAGGTGTACGTGAAGCCAAGTTGCTGGAGATCCCATTCCATGTTCCAGTATGCTTCGGCGACGAACAGGAACCCGGGATGTGCACGGTGCACCTCGCTGATCGCCTCCCGCCAGAATTCCTCGCGGATCTCGCTGCCCGGAGCCGTCGTGTAGACTCCCCAGGTCCGCAGGAAGATGTTGTTCAACACGAGCATCGCCATGTCGCACCGCAGCCCGTCGCACATCCCGGCAATCCGGCGCAGCTCTCCGATCACCACGCGCCGGAGCCCGGCCTGCTGGTAGTTCAACTGCGCCGTATCGGTCCAGCCCGGGAAATACGGGTCGCGCCCGAAGGCGATCACGCGCTCCCCGTCGCAGGTTGCCGCGCGGAAGAAAAGCTCGGGCTTTTCCCTGTCCTCTTGCGCCCCCCCCTGGACATAGTACTCGGGATGCTCCGAGACCCAGTCGTGATCGCGCGCAGTATGGTTGCTCACAAAATCCAGCACCAGCCCAAGGCCCCTTTCGCGCAACCGCGAGCGGAACCTTTTCAGCCCCGCATCCCCGCCCAGCGACGGCGACACATGATAGGCCTGGACAGCATACGGAGAGCCCTCGACGTCCTCTGTCGAGAAGTCGGGCAGCGACGCACGGTATTCTCCCTGCAGCCCCTCATGGCTCTTCGCAATCTCCCGTCCGATCTCTCCAATGGTCCAGACCCCCATCACCCAGATGACATCAAAACCGTTTCCCGCCCACCCGTCGAGGATGTCGTCCGGGATCGTGCCGAGCGTCACCGGTCGGCCGAGCCGGGCTGTGAGTTCATGCGTGAGGACGCGGGCATTCACCTCGTACATCACCGGATGCAACGTGGAAAGGAGACGGAACGAACGATCCGAAGGTGTGTGCATGGTATCCAGCAGTCAGGGCTCCCGGTAGCCGGTGCCCGCAATGACGAGGACGATCTCTCCCCGGGGAAGCTTCTCACGCAGATGTTTCAGAACCTCCGAGGCCCGGCCCCGGAGGACTTCCTCGAATTTTTTCGTCAGCTCCCGGGCAACCGCCACCCGGCGGTCCCCGAGAATCTCGACCAGCTCTTCCAGGGCGCGGACGATCCGCTGCGGGGACTCATACACCACAATGGTCCGCTCCTCCTCCTTCAGTCTCTCCCAGCGGGTGCGGCGCCCCTTCTTGAGCGGCAGAAACCCCTCGAACACGAACCTGTCGGCGGGAAAGCCGCTCGCGACCAGGGCAGCAAGCAGCGCGCTCGCCCCGGGGACAGGAATGACCGTGAATCCCCCGCGCACCGCCTCGCGAATCAGCCTGTAGGCCGGGTCGGAAATCCCCGGCGTGCCGGCATCGGTGACGACTGCAACGCTCGCTCCGCCCTTCATCCGGTCGAGCAACTGGGGGGTGCGGCGTGCCTCGTTCCGGCTGTAGTAGCTGACGAGCGGTTTGCGTATCCCCAGGTGGTTCAGGAGCACGCCCGTTGTCCTCGTGTCCTCCGCCGCAATCAGATCCACTTCGCCGAGGAGACGTACCGCCCGCCGGGTAATGTCGCCGAGGTTGCCGATGGGGGTGCTCACGATGTAGAGCGTGCGCGGCCGGACACGCTCTCCCTCCTCAGATCCCCCAGTCTCGGGCATACCGGAACTCCACGTTGACTGTCCGCGTCGAGATCTTCGCAATCACCGGAGGTCGGCGCTTGAACTGGCTCTGCCGGATCATCGAGGCAATCCGCCCGATGAAGGCGGGCGCGAATCCCATGACGGCCAGCTCCGCCTCCGAGCGCCTCTGATCCACCATATGGAACAACAACCGGTCGACCTCCCTGTAGCTGAACCCGAAATCCTCTTCGTCGGTCTGACCGTCCCAGAGGTCCGCCGACGGTTTTTTCTCCACGATCACTCCGGGCACACCGATGGTCCTGGCAAGCTCCCACACCTGCGTCTTGAACAGATCGCCGATGGGATTGATGGCCGAGGCAAGATCACCATGCAAAGTCCCGTACCCGAGCAGGAGTTCCGTCTTGTTGCTGGTCCCGAAGACCAGCGCCCTGTCCCGCGCCGAGAGATCGTACAGAACAACCATCCGCACCCGCGCCATGACGTTGCCGGCCCGCACTCTGTCCATCCCCGGCACGCAAGCCACATAGGCATCCACCATCGGAGTGATGTCGACCGTCTCCGTCCCGATGCCTGCCACCCCAGCAGCCTCATGCGCATGCTCCCTGCTCTGGGGGCTGCTCGTCCTGTACGGGAGCAGCACGGCCCGCACGTTGGAAGGGCCGAGCGCCTCCGCCGCCAGCAAGGCGACCACCGCGGAGTCCACCCCCCCGGAGAGTCCGATCACGCACCGGTTGAACCCCGCCTTCATCGTCTCATCACGCAGAAATTCCACGAGAATCTTGCGCACGATCGAAGTGTTTATTGAAAGGCCGCTCCCCTTGCCGCTCGTCGTTTCCATGTCTCAGCTCTGATCGGATTCACCGGTGCCGGTGCAATAAAGGTGGAAACTACCAAATAGATACCTCTGATTCAACAGTTCTCATTCAACAATTGAGGGGTTCCGGACAAGGCGCTCAACGGATAGGCCAACCCTCGAGCGCCACGGCACACATCCAGGTTCGTGCGCGTTCTGCAGGGGTGAGCCAGCCCGGAGCCGGCACCGGAACCCCCCGGGACCGGCCGGACCGGCAGAAGGTGTCCCCGCATGACCTTGCAATTCCTTATATCTATGCGTAATATTTCATGAGACGCAAAGAGGTCCAGACTGAGAGGAAACACTTGACTCCTGGGAGAGTGCGGGTTGTATCATCCGCCTTTGTCCTGTTCCTGGTGGTGACGGGCACCGTCGTGCAGGCTTCAGGGGGAGTCACCCCCCGCCTTTCCTCAGTGATGCAGCAGACAGCGGAGCCCGTTCTCTGCATCGTCTACTTTTCCGACCGGGGAAACGTCCGTAAGACATTCTCTCCTGACCAGCTTGTGAGCCCCCGGGCACTTCGGCGCAGGGCCCATGTCCTTCCTCCCGACCGGCTCGTGGGCGAGAATGATCTCCCCCTTGAACCCGGGTATGTCGCCTCCGTCGCTGAGCGCGTTCAGCAACTTCGCCATTCCCTCAGGTGGTTCAACGCCGTGAGCGCCATGGCAACCCCCGCGCAGATCGATTCTCTGAGCCTGCTTCCCTTTGTCAGAGAGATAGACCTCGTTGGCCGTTTCCGGCGCCAGGCCTCCGCTGAGCCGTTCGTAGGCGCGCTCCCCTCAATGCCGCGCGGGACCGCCTCCGAGGGAATCGACTACGGACCATCGCTCAACGCCCTGGCCATGCTCAACGTGCCGGCGGTGCATGCCACGGGAAACAGCGGGCAGGGCATCCTGATCGGGATCTTCGACAACGGGTTCAGGCTCCTGTCTCATACGGCATTCGACAGCCTTCGGCCGCGCATTCTGGCCACACGCGACTTTGTGGACCACAAAGTCAGCGTGGTACCGGACGATCGCGATCCCTCATTCGGCTCCCACGGGATCTGGACACTTTCCACGATCGCGGGATTCAAACCCGGGCGTATCATTGGACCGGCCTACGGCGCCTCCTTCCTGCTTGCCCGGACCGAAAACGACAGCTCCGAAACCCCCATCGAGGAAGACAACTGGGCGGCGGCCATCGAGTGGGCCGAGAGCCTGGGCGTCCAGGTCACAAGCACTTCGCTCGGCTTCCTGACATACGATTCCCCCTACACGAGCTGGACATGGGAGAATATGGACGGAAGGACGACGCTGATCACACGGGCTGCGGCACAAGCCGTCCGGGAAGGCGTAGTGGTAGTGAACTCGGCTGGCAACAACGGTCCGAACTCCGCTCACAACACATTGAACGCCCCGGCCGACGCAGACTCCGTCATCACCGCAGGCGCTGTCAACCCCTCAGGAGCTCGCTCCGCCTTCAGCTCGGTCGGCCCCACAACAGCAATCCCCCCACGGATAAAGCCCGACGTCATGGCACAGGGCGAAGAGGTGCGCGTGGCGAGCTCAGTCAACGACACGGCGTACGGACTGCAACAGGGGACTTCGTTTTCCTCTCCCCTCATTGCCGGTGTCGCGGCCCTCATCCTCAAGGCTCACCCCGCGGCAACACCCGTCGAAATAACAGCCTGGCTGAAGGCGACTGCCTCGAACGCCGGCACTCCAAACAATCTGATCGGCTGGGGGATCCCCGACGCCGCAGCAGCCATCGCCTACCCCACCATGCCACCCGCGCCCCCGGTTCCCAGCATCATCCTTTCCAGTCAACCGAACCCTTTCGCCTCAGCCACGACATTGACGTTCCGGCTCCCCGAGCCTTCCCGTGTCGTGGTGACTGTCTTTGACATCCTCGGGCGCGTCATTCGGGAACTTTCCCCCACCGGGCAGACCCTCCTCTACGGCTCCGTCGCATGGAACGGGAACAACAATGATGGACGCCGGGTGCCGACCGGCGTGTATTTCGCCCGCCTCACCGCGACAGGGGCCTCCGGGTCGGTCCGAGCCGAAGTCCAAAGGATCCTCATGGTGAAATAGACAGCCCCGGTCTCACCGGGTTCAAAACCCTGGCGGGACCGGGGCGTCACGCCTCCGGCGCCATCTCTCTGATGCACTCCGGAGAGGCGTCCTTGCAGGCTCCGGGGGTCGATGCGCCGACCGCCTCGTTCGCGGACCGCTGCTGAGTGAGATCGCCGACCGGAGGTTTTCTACAGCTCCTGAATGGCGGCCCGGATGATGGAGATCCCCTCGCCAATCTCGTCGTCCGAGACATTCAGCGGCGGGCGGAACCGGATCGACCGCTCACCCGAGGGGAGAAGGATGAGTCCCCGCTCGAGGCACCCTGAACGGAGCGTGTCCCGAACCTTCTGAGCCGGAGCGTCGAACGCAGCGAAGAGCCCCAGCCCCCGCGGATTTGACACCGTGGACGGGAATTCCTCAGCCAGCTCCTGAAGGCAGCGGAGAAGGTGAAGGCCCCTCTGCCGGGCGTTCTCTACGAGGTTTTCCTCCTCGATGACCTCGAGATATCGCTGCCCGCGCACCATGTCGACCAGGTTCCCTCCCCATGTGGAGTTCAACCTGCTGGAAACCGCAAAGACATTTTCCTTCACCTCATCTATCCTCCGCCCGCACAGGAATCCGCAGACCTGCGTCTTCTTCCCGAACGCCATCATGTCGGGCTCCACGAAATGTTCGTGCGCCCACATCTTTCCTGTCATCCCCACCCCTGTCTGCACCTCGTCGCAGATCAGCATCGCTTCGTTTTCATCCGCCAGCTCCCTGAGCGCCCGGAAGAAACCCGGCCGGAAGTGGTTGTCCCCTCCTTCTCCCTGGATGGGTTCGATGATGATTGCCGCGATGTCGTCCTTGTTCCGCCGAAAAGCCTCCTTGATCTGGGCGATGCTGGTCTGCTCGGCGGCCTCCACCAATGCCAGAGCCTCCGCGGTGAGCGGGTAGGTGACCTTCGGGTTGAGTACACGCGGCCACTCGAACTTCGGGAAGAGATCGGTTTTCACCGGATCGGTGTTGGTCAGAGACAGCGTGTACCCTGAACGGCCGTGGAAACACTGGCGGAAGTGTATCACCTGCCGCCCCAGCTCCTCCCGGTGTCCCCTGGCGAAGTTCTTCCTGATCTTCCAATCGAAGGACGCCTTCAGGGCGTTTTCCACACCGAGGGATCCCCCCTCGATGAAGAACGCGTGCGGGAGATAGACGGGCATGGCCACCCGGGCAAATGTGGCCACGAACTCCGCCTGTTCAGCGCAGTAGATGTCGGAAAGGGAGGGTTTGTTGACCGCGGCGCAGGCGAGGCGGTCGAGGAATTCCCGCGACGTCAGCTTCGGGTGGTTCATACCCAGCGGGGATGAAGCCACAAACGTGAAGAAGTCGAGATACCGTTTGCCCGTCCGGGCATCAACGACGTGTGTCCCCTGGCTTCGGCGGAGGTCGATGATGATGTCGAACCCGTCGACGAGCATATGCTGCGACAGTGTTGGAAGCACTTGCCCCGGGGGAATAACGGAACGAACCAGCGTTTCAATCTCATGAGCAGCCATGTGAGTCTTCCTTCAGGAGGTGAATGGTATGGATTCAGTGGAGCTCCGGCGACAACAGAGCGCCCTCCTTCAGAAAAACTCCTGATGTTCGTAGAGAGAAACGCGATATGTTCGTTCTGACGCCACCTGCCACCCCTCGTCCTTCGCTGTTCACCAATGCGTGCAGCCCGGCCGCCGCCCTGATCGTGCGGGTTAGCTCCGGTAGTTGTCGATCTGCGCCCGCTGGAAGCCTCCGCTGTAGTCGATATAGACGGTCTTCCACTCGGAGAAGAAATCGTACACTGTCCACCCCCCCTCGCGGTGGCCGTTCCCGGTCTGCTTCACCCCGCCGAAAGGCATGTGTGCCTCCGCCCCGATGGTGGGAGCGTTGATGTAGGTGATTCCGGCCTTGATGTCCCGGATCGCACGGAAGGCGTCGTTCGTGTTCTTCGTGTAGATCGAAGACGAGAGTCCGTAGACCGTATCGTTCAGGACGGCGACCGCCTCATCCAGCGTATGCACGCGGAGGACCGACAGGACCGGCCCGAAGATCTCCTCCCTGGCGATGCGGTGTTCAGGCCGCACTCCCGTGAACACGGTCGGTTCGTAGAACCATCCCCGGGCAAGGTCCCCATCCCGCGGAATGCGCCCTCCCGCAGCCAGCTCCGCGCCTTGTTCGAGCCCCACCCCGACATAGCCGTGGACCGTCTTCTGCTGCCCTTCGTTCACGCATGGTCCGACGTCAACCCCATCATCCAGTCCGTCTCCCAGTTTGAGCTTCTTCACGCGCGCGATGAGCATCCCGAGAAAGGTGTCATGAACCCCTTCCTGCAGGATCAACCGGCTTGTGGCCGTGCATCGCTGCCCCGTCGTCCCGAACGCCCCCCACAGGACTCCTTCGAGGGCAAGATCGAGGTCGGCGTCGTTCATCACAATCTGAGCGTTCTTCCCTCCGAGCTCAAGCGAAACCCTCTTCAGTGTCGCGCCGGAGGCTTCGGCGATTTTCCTGCCCACTGCGGTGGAGCCGGTGAAGCTTACGAGGTCGATGTCGGGGTGACCGGTGATCGCCGTCCCGACTTCTCCTCCTCCGCCGTGCACCAGGTTCACTACCCCTTCGGGAACCCCGGCCTCCATCAGGATCTCCACCAGAGCGGCCGCCGTCGCCGGAGTGTCGGAAGCGGGTTTGAAAACCACGGTGTTGCCGCACAGCAGAGCTGGAAAGATCTTCCATGTGGGGATGGCCATGGGAAAATTCCAGGGTGTGACGATCCCCGCAACCCCGATGGGGACCCGTATCGCCATATTGAACTTATCCGGCAGCTCGGAGGGAGCAGTGCGGCCGAACAGCCTGCGCCCCTCGCCGGAAGCATAGTACGCAGTGTCGATGCCCTCCTGGACATCTCCCCGTGTTTCCGCGAGGACCTTCCCCATCTCCCGCGTCATCTGCCTCGCAAGATCTTCCTTCCTGGCGACCATGAGATCGCCGACGTTCTTTAAGATGTCTCCCCGCTTGGGGGGAGGAACCAGGCGCCACGATTCAAACGCTTTCCGGGCCGCCTCGACCGCCCGGTCGACATCTCCCCGGCCCGATTTCGGAAACAGGCCGATACACTCACCCCAGTTGGCCGGGTTGCGGTTTTCGAATGTCTGGCCGGACTCCGCGTCCACCCACCTGCCGCCGACGAAATTCTGGAACTTTTTTACCATGATGCCTTCTCCATAGAGCCGCTACTTCGTAACCCCATGTGAAAAGCCCTTCGCTGGCGGACCACATGGACCGGAAACCGCCCCGATGCCCTTCTGCACGCCTCGAGCGGGAGTTTCAGTTCAATCCCACACGCGTGAAGATGTGATCAATATTGGCGATGCTCCTCTCCAGATCGAACAGGGCATCGATCTCCCCGCCTGAGAGCACCGACGTCACCTCGGGGTCCCGTTTCAGAAGCTCGCGGAAGTCGCACCGGGCATGCCAGGTCTCCATCGCGAGGCCCTGGACCAGGCGGTAGGCATCCTCCCGGTTCATCCCCTTCTGTGTGAGCGCAAGCAGCACGGATTGCGAAAAGATCAGCCCGTGCGTGAGCTCCAGGTTCTTCAACATGTTCTGCGGATACAGGATCAGCCGGTCGACCACGTCGATCGCCAGATGCAGGATGTAGTCCAGGACAATGCAGCTGTCGGGCACCACCACCCGCTCCACCGATGAATGGGAGATATCGCGTTCGTGCCAGAGCGCGACGTTCTCCATCGCCGCAAGAGCGTTCCCCCTGAGCAAACGGGCGAGGCCCGCAATGCGCTCGCAGGTGATGGGGTTCCGCTTGTGGGGCATCGACGAAGACCCCTTCTGTCCCTCCGAGAAATACTCTTCGGCCTCGAGGACCTCGGTCCTCTGGAGGTGCCTGATTTCCGTGGCGATTTTCTCGAGGGATCCTCCAATCAACGCAAGGACGCTCATATATTCCGCGTGCCGATCCCTCTGGATGATCTGCGTCGATACCGGCGCGGGCTCCAGCCCCAGCCGCGCACACACAAACTCCTCCACGCTGGGACTCAGGTGTTCGTAGGTCCCTACGGCGCCGGAGATCTGTCCCACGGAGATCCGTTCGATCGCGCCCTCGAGCCGCCGGATGTTCCGCTTCGCCTCCTCGTACCAGAGCGCGAACTTGAGCCCCATCGTCGTGGGCTCGGCATGAATCCCGTGCGTCCGGCCGACCATGATGGTCCGCTTGTGTTCCTTCGCCCGGCGCGCCAGCACATCCCTCAGCTTCTTCAGTCCGTCCATCAGCAGCTCGCCGGACTGCTTCATCTGCACCGAAAGGCAGGTGTCAAGGATGTCGGAAGAGGTCATGCCGAGGTGGATGAACCTTGACTCCGGTCCCACGTGCTCTCCGACATTCGTCAGGAAGGCGATCACATCGTGCTTCACGACCCGCTCAATCTCCTCGATGCGCGCAACGTCGAATCGCGCCCGCGCGCGAATCACCTCCACGGCCTCCCGGGGGATCCTCCCGAGCTCTGCCTGGGCTTCGCAGGCGAGGAGCTCGATGTCAAGCCAGATCCTGAACTTGTTCCCCTCGTCCCAGATCTTCCCCATGGCGGGGCGCATGTACCGTCTTATCATCGTCCGGATTCCGTTCCTAGCGTCGTTCGAGCTTGAGGCGAAGGAGGATCTGATGCTTTTCACGGATCACCGTGACCTCCAGCTGGTCTCCCGCCTTCGCGTCCTCGATGATGCCCATCAGCGTCGTGTCATTCACGACCTTCTCCCGGTTCACCACAGTGATGATGTCGCCGACCTTGAAGCCTCCCCGGTCGGCCGGGCTGTTCCTCTGCACGTCGCTGACGATGACCCCCTCCGCCTTCTCCAGGCCGAAGTACCTCGCCACGCGGGCGTCAACGGTCTGCACCTCCAGCCCTGTCCAGAATTCCCGTTCGATCTTCCCGCTCTTCTTGAGCTGGTCGACGATCCCCTTCACCTTATTGATCGGGATCGCGAAACCCAGCCCGATGTTCCCCTGATTGGGAGAGTAGATCACCGAGTTCACGCCGATCACTTCGCCCAGCGAGTTCACCAGAGGGCCGCCGCTGTTCCCAGCATTGATGGCGGCGTCGGTCTGGATCATGCCCCTGTACGACCTCCCCTCTTCCTGCTGGAGGTTCATCCCGACCGCACTCACGACCCCGACAGTCACGGTGGGCCGGTCGCTGATGTCGAACAGGCCGAACGGGTTCCCGAAGGCGATGGCCCACTCGCCGATGATGACATCGTCGGAGTTCCCCAGCCTCAGCCAGGGAAGGTTCTTGCCTGAAATTCTGAGCAGCGAGATGTCCGATACCTGGTCCGTTCCCACCAACTCCGCCTTGTACTTCTCGCCGCTGGTGACAGTGACCGTGATTTCCTTCGCGTTCCCCGCCACATGGTCGTTGGTGAGGATGTATCCGTCAGGTGAGATGATGAACCCCGAACCGAGGCCTTGTACCCGCTGTGTGAATGTCTGATCGCCGAAAAACCGGCGGAAGAACGGATCCTCACCCCACGGGCTCTGGTAGCGGTACTGGCGGACTTCCGTCACGTTGATGCCCACCACGGCCGGGCTCACTGATGCGACAGTGCGGGTAATGGCGTTCCGCCGTGAGGACCCTGCTTCCGCATTCAGGGAGTCATGGCGTGCGGAATCACTCTCCTGGTCCGTGGCACTCCCGCCCTCGCTGTACAGATGCGCCTCCAGGGCCGGACCCGGCGGCGGCCCTTCGTGGTGCATGTGGCCAAGGCTGTAACCTATCAGCCCCCCGCCGAACAGCGGGATTGCCAGACTGATGAAGATTGCCCTTCTATGCATGGACGAACCTCCGCCGCCAGGCCTGGATCATCGCATCCGGCGCCTTCCTGCATGTTCGAGCACCGGACGGACAAGTTTCGACAGGAGAACGGCGAACATCAGTGACATGAAAACGTAAACATCCGCCTGGCCGGCGGGCAGCGTCAGGACCGACCTGGTGACCGGGAAGGGAAGCGCGAACATGCTTCCGGCCTCAGCCACGCACGCAAACGCGCTCCCGACATTGATCTCCCGGAAGAGAGTATAACCTGCTCCCCAGAGGACCATCCAGATCAGCCCGGCGAGCGGTGCAATGACCAGCATCGCGCCCAGTGCAGTTGCCAGTCCGCGTCCCCCCTTCCAGCGCAGCCACAGCGAATAATTGTGCCCTACGACCGCCCCGACGGCCGCACCTGCCAGGTGCGGGAAAGTCCTTCCCAAAAGCTCGCCGGCAGCCCATACCACCGCCGCCCCTTTTGCCAGATCAAGAAGAAGAACCAGAATCCCGATCCCTTTCGAGTGCGTCACGTGCAGGCTGTTCAAGGCCCCGACGTTTCCGCTTCCCTCAGCCCTGAGGTCCACACCCCGTCTCCACCTGACGACAAGATAGGCGAACGGGATTGATCCCATAAGGTACCCCAAAAAACCAGAAATCAGGGTAAGTGCCAAAGAGCGTCCTCACAGGAAAACGGGAATTCGGTCCCGAACCTCCGGGAAACCGCCTGTCAAACCGTCAAGACTCTGACAGAGCTACATTGCGCCGGCAGGCCCCACATGCCCGAAATCCCCTAGCGGGGCCGACTTTGAGGGAAAAGGTACGAAGAATGGCCTGGAGAGTCAAGAAAACGGAATCGTTGATTCCACGACGAAAATCCAATATATTAATGGTTCTTCCGTCAGGTGAAGAGGTTCACACTGCTTCAAGTCGACCGCTCGGGACACCCCGCTTTGGCATAGTCCGAGGCGCAGAGCACGGCGGCTTCTATTCCGGTCTGCCGTACATCGTGGGTCTGCAGGAGGTTCCGGCTTGATCCCGTTGTCCCGGCGGATGAAATCTCAATGAACTTTGGAAAGACTCAATGAACGAAGAACGGCTCCGAAAACTCCTGACCGATCTGCAGGGTGGGTCCGTCACGATTGAGCAGGTGGTACGCCACATCACCGATGGGGTCGGCGAGAATCTGGGGTTTGCGATGGTGGATCACCACCGTGAACTTCGGCAGGGGTTTCCCGAAGTCATTTTGTGCGAGGGGAAGACACCGGGACAGTCAGCATCGATTGCCCGGAGGATTGTCAGGCAGGGGGGGGTATTGCTCGCAACACGCGCAGGGAGAGAGCACTTCAGGGCCGTCAAGCGGGGTGTGAGAAACGCCCGCTACAACCCGGTTGCCCGGACGATCACTGCCGGTGAGGATCGTGTCACCAACCGCGGGAAGGGAACCATCCTGATCGTGACGGCAGGAACGTCCGACATTCCTGTAGCAGAAGAGGCAGCAGTGACGGCCGGGATGATGGGAAACAGTGTGGAACGGCTTGTGGACGTGGGGGTTGCGGGGATTCACAGGATCCTGGGCAGAAGTTCGGTGCTCCGAAACGCCTCCGTCATTATCGTTGTTGCTGGTATGGAAGGCGCACTGGCCAGCGTGGTCGGCGGCCTCGTCCAGGCTCCGGTCATTGCGGTTCCCACGTCAATAGGTTACGGTGCAAGTTTCGGCGGCATCGCGGCCCTTCTGGGCATGCTGAACTCCTGCGCGGCCGGCGTGACGGTGGTCAACATCGACAACGGCTTCGGCGCGGGAGTAGCGGCAAGCCTCATCAATCGACGCAAGGCATAAGGAAGAACGCCATCGTCTCCTCTCGGAAAGTGGGACTGGTCGGCACAGGTCTCGTCGGGTCATCCTTCGCGTATGCGCTCATCATCAGGGGCATAGCCTCGGAGCTCGTCCTTGTCGATGCAAACATGGATAAAGCCGTCGGGGAGATGATGGACTTCACCCACGGCCTGTCATTCACCCGCCCGATGAAGATCACGGCGGGTTCCTACGAGGACCTCGCCGATGCGCAGGTCGTGGTGATCGCCGCAGGCGCCTCGCAGAAGCCGGGCGAAAGCAGGCTGAATCTCCTGGCCCGCAATGCGCGCATCTTCCGGACAGTGGTCCCCGAGGTGGTCCGCCGAAATCCCGGGGGCATCATCGTCATTGCCACCAATCCTGTCGACATCCTCACCTTCATCTCCCAGAAAGAATCCGGTCTGGCTCCGGGGCGCGTCATCGGCTCCGGCACAATCCTCGACACATCCCGTTTCCGCTTCATGCTCGGACAGTATTACGGGGTGGACGCGCGGAGCGTCCACGCGTACATCGTCGGCGAGCACGGCGACAGCGAGATTCCCCTCTGGAGCCTGGCGAACATCGGAGGGGTGCGCCTGCAGGAATTCGCGCCGCTGAAGAACCGATCGTACAACCAGGAGGAGATGGACAGGCTGTTCCTCGAAGTCCGTGACGCCGCCTACGAGATCATCAAACGCAAGGGGTCGACCTACTACGCCATAGGACTCGGACTTCTCTCCATCGTAGAAGCGATCGTCGGCGATCACCGGAGCGTCCTGTCGGTCTCCACCCTGATGACCGGCCAATACGGCGTCCGCGACATCTGCCTGAGTCTCCCGTGCGTCGTGGGGGCCAACGGGGTGGAGGAAGTGCTGACCCTGAATCTCAGTCAGGAAGAGGAAAACGGATTCCGTAATTCCGCCGCGAAGCTCCGCCTGACGCTCGGCGGCATGGAGGAATCCCTGGAATCAGCGCCAAGGCCGGAGGATCCAGACCGAGGCGCCCTGTGACGAGGTCCGGCCCTGTCGCCCGGTCCGGATTTCCGTCGGGATCGAGGATTCGGACGATATCATCGCGGACCTCGATCAAGCTCTGTATGAGGTATCACATCCGTCTGGACCAACCGTGGGGGGGGGGGCGGCATTCCGGGCCCTTCCCGGCCCGCACGGACGGTAGGCGCGCGGGCACAGTCGAACCGGCACGATGCGCGTTATTCTTGAATTCGTGGCGCTTTTTTTCTATGTTGTGGTGATACGGTCTTTCTTCTCACGCAGGCATCCCCACTGGACACGGCTCGACGATGAAAGCGGTCATCATGGCTGGCGGCTTCGGCACCCGTCTTCGGCCTCTCACTACCCATATTCCGAAGCCGATGGTGCCGCTGATGAACAAGCCCATGATGCATCACATCGTCGACCTTCTCAAGCGTCACGGCATCACCGATCTGATCTCCTCCCTCTTCTACTTCCCCGACGCCATCACGTCATATTTCGGCGACGGGTCGCGCTTCGGGGTGAGCATGAGCTACATCCACGCGGATTCCGATTACGGGACTGCGGGCAGCGTCCGCAATGCGGTCAACGGCCTGCACGAGCGCATCATGGTCATCAGCGGCGACGTCCTGACCGATTTCAACCTGACCGAAGCGATCCGGTTCCATGAAGAACACAGGGCGAAGGCGACGATCGTGCTCACCCACGCAAAGAACCCCCTTCAGTTCGGCGTGGTGATCACCGATCACGGCGGGAAGATCACCCGGTTCCTGGAGAAGCCCTCCTGGGGGGAAGTCTTCAGCGACACGATCAACACGGGAATCTATATTCTCGAACCCGAGCCCATCGAGCTGATTCCGTACCGGGAGAGCTTCGATTTCGGGAAGGACCTCTTCCCGCTGCTCCTCCGCCAGGACGCGGGGTTGTACGGATGCGTGGTGGACGGGTACTGGCGCGATATCGGGAACCTGAACGAGTACCAGGAAGCGCACCTCGACATCCTGAACGGGTTTGTCAGCGTGGATGTTCCGGGCCGTGAGTGCGAGGGTGCCACCATCGGAGACCGGACGGTGCTGGACCGCGGGAAGACCCGCCTGTCCGGCAGGGTCGTGATCGGCGCCCAGTGCACGATCGGGGAGGGCGCCCGGCTGTCCAACACCGTGATCGGCGACAACTGCACCATCGGTTCCGGCGCCTCGGTCACCAACTCCGTTCTCTGGAATGACGTTTCGGTCGGCCAGTTCTGCGAGCTCTCCTCCGACGTGGTGTGCGCCCGGACCTCCATCGGAGACCGGGCCGTCATCGCCGACAATGTCTTCATCGCGGACGCCTGCTGGATAGGCCGTGGAGCGAGGCTGAGCGCCAACATCAAGCTCTGGCCTGAAAAGGTCGTCGAGGAGGGCGCCGTCCTCACGCGGAGCCTTGTCTGGGAAGACAAATGGCTGCGCGAGCTGTTTGCCGATTCCCGCGTCACGGGCCTCTCCAACATCGAGATGAACCCGGAATTCGGAGCGAAGCTCGGCGCCGCCTACGGGGCGTTCATCGGCACGGGCAAGAGCGTCGCTGTCAGCCGCGACTCGGACAACGTCTCCCGCATGATGAACCGCGCGCTCATCTGCGGACTCCTCTCGGCCGGCGTCAACACCGTCGACCTCCGGGCAACCTCCATCCCGCTGGTGCGGCATGAGCTCAGCACCGGCAAGGAGGCGGGCGGGCTCCACGTGCGGCGCAGCCCGACCGACAAGACGATGACCGACATCATCTTCTTCGACGCCAACGGCAGGGATCTCCCGAGCAGACGGACCAAGAATGTGGAACGGCTCTTCTTCGGAGAGGATTTCGCGCGCGCGCCGAGGGAGCAGGTCGGCGGGATCTTCTTCCCCGAGCGCACCACCGAGGCCTACAAGGAGCGCTTTCTCTCCTCCCTGAATATCGATGCCATCAGCCGCGGAGAATTCCGCATCGCCATCGACTACCAGAACGGGATCTCATCGACGATCTTCCCCATGATCCTCGGTTCCCTCAATTGCCAGGTCGTTGCTCTGAATGCCCACCTGGACCCGAAGAAGCTCACCAGGGACCGGAGCGAGTACGAGTACTCCCTGCAGCAGCTCACACACATCGTGACGTCCCTGCAGTATGACCTCGGTTGCCTCATCGATGTCGGCGGCGAGAAGGTGACGATCATCAACGAGAAAGGGGTAGCCATCCCCAGCGACAGGCTCCTCGCCCTGGTCGCCGAGCTGTTTCTCCGCACCCATCCCGACGCAAAGACAGTGGCCGTGCCGATCAGCTCCTCCGGTGAAGTGGATGTGCTTGCCCGTCTCAGGGGGGTTGACGTGATGAAGACCCGCGACAGTCATCTCGCCATGATGGAAGCCGCCTCCACGAAAGGGGTCCGGTTCGTCGGAGGCACCAAGGGAGGATTCATCTTCCCCGACTTCTTCTTCGCCACCGACGCCATGTATACGGTGGCGAAGGTCCTGGAGATGATCGCCACCGCCGGCATCAATTTTGGCGGGCTGGACGCCGATGTGCCCAGGCTGTCGCGCATTTCACGCGCTGTCAATTGCTCCTGGGAGTACAAGGGGAGAGTCATGCGCAAGATCATGAGCGCCTCGGAAACGCAGAGGCGCGACCTCGTGGACGGGGTGAAGATCCACTTCGACGATGCCGGTCCGGCTCTGTCGGTGTTTCTGGTACCCGACAGGGAGCGTCCGCTGTTCCATGTGGACGCCGAAGCCGGAGACCCCGAGACGGCGACACGCCTCGCCGACGAGTACGAACGGCATATTATTCAATGGCGTGACGAACCATAGGGAAGTGCAGGCTCAATGAAGATCAGCGATATCTTGACAGAGGATCTTGTGGTGACGGGGCTGGAGGGGAAATCGAAAGACGAAATCATCAACCACCTGATCGACCTCGTGTCGGCCTCGCCGAAGGTGCTGGACAGGGAAAAGGTGCGGAAGGCGATCTTCGAACGGGAAAAGATCATGTCGACCGGAGTCGGCAACGGCTTCGCGATCCCGCACGGGAAAACAGACGCCGTGACGGACATCGTAGCGGCTTTCGCCGTCACCTCGGAACCGATCGACTACCAGTCGCTGGACGAGAAGCCCGTCCGCCTGGTGTTCCTCCTGGTCGGGAAGGATAACCTGGTCGGACCCCACATCAAGCTCCTCAGCCGCATCTCCAGGCTGATGAACAAAGAGGAGTTCCGCCAGCGCCTGCTGGAACAGCGCACGCCGCATGACATCCTGGACCTCTTCCGCCAGGAGGAAGCGACGTATTTTGAAGTCTAGCGCACCATACTCGGGCGGGGCCACGGCCCGCAAGGGAACCCATGCGGGTCCTGAGTACCGGCTGCTCATCGCCCCGCGCTTCAATGACCTCGGTCAGAAGTTCACGACGATCGTGCAGCTCGAGACCGTCAAGACGTTCGCCAGTTTCCAGTATGAACTCTCCGTGCGCGAAACGCTGACCAAAGGCTCGATCCACCTCAAGGTGCTCGGGCTTCGCACGCCTCAGCTGAGCCTCCCGGCCACGGGCCACGCCAGGTTCATGAAGGAATTCCAGGACCTCAAGGGGACGTACAGCGTGACCGTTGAAGGACTCGATGGAAAAGCGAACACGTTCCAGGTCCGCATAGCGCAGACCCAGGTCAAGGTCCTCGCAAGCCCCGGCCACCCCTTTATCGAGGTGATCACCGACCAGATCGCCTGGTCCGAGCAGGGCCACCAATGATTCCAGTCCTGTTTCAGATCGGCCCCGTCAAGGTCTACAGCTACGGCTTGATGCTCGGCATCGGGTTCCTGCTGGGCAGCTACGTCCTGTCCCTCGAACTGAAGCGGAAAAAACTTGACCCGGGGATGGCCAGCACCATTACCGTGCTGGGGGTGATCTTCGGGATCTCCGGCGCAAAGCTCCTGTTCCTCCTGGAAGAATGGAACGAATTTGTGCGCAACCCCCTGGGGATGACCTTCTCCCCGGGAGGACTCACCTGGTACGGCGGGCTCTTCCTTGGGGTCCTCGCAGTCTATGTCTATCTCCGCCGCCGCCGTGTCCCGTCCCTGAAGGTGTGGGACGGCATCGGCCTCGGACTCATGCTGGGCTACGGCCTCGCGCGGCTCGGGTGTCATTTCTCGGGCGACGGCGACTACGGGTTCCCCACGAATCTCCCCTGGGGGACCGACTATTCCAGGGGGACCTATCCGCCCTCCAAAGCGTTCACCATCTTTCCGGAGATCACGAGGCACTACCCGGGAGGGGTGGTCCCCGATACGACGCTCTGTCATCCCACGCCGGTATACGAAATGCTTCTCGGCGTCATCGGTTTCGCCATCCTGTGGCACCTGCGGAAGAAATCCTGGCCGGACGGCAAGCTGTTCGCGCTCTACCTGATGTTGGCCAGCCTCTTCCGCTTCTCCGTGGAGTTCCTTCGCCTGAATCCCCGCCTCATGTTCGGACTCTCGGAGGCCCAGCTGTTCAGTATCCTTGTCTTCGTGATCGGACTCGCGGGTATGCGGTACCTGGACCACAAGCATGCTGCGCGGCAGCTCCACGCCGCATAACACCCCGCCCCCTGCCCTCGTCGCCGCGCAGCGGGCCGCGGACCATCAGCGTCTCATCCATCCCCACCACGTCAGGCAGCTTGCCATGAACACCATCATTGTGGGACGGAAACCTGTGCTGGAAGCGCTGAAAGCCGGCACGCTTCTTGAAAAAATCGTCCTCCTCCAGGGCGTGCGCGGAACGATCATCGACGAGATCACGGCGGCCGCACAGCGGCTCAAGGTCCCCGTCGGATTCATGAACAGGCAGGAGTTCCGAAGTCTCGCGAGCGATGTCACGACCCAGGGCATCGTCGCCCTGATCGCGAGAAAGCCCTCGGCCTCGGTGGAGGACTTTGACGCCAGGGCCGCCGCGCTCGGCGAGCCCGGGTTCCTCCTTCTCCTTGACGAGATCGAGGACCCTCAGAATCTGGGCGCGCTGGTCCGCACTGCGGAGTGCGCCGGCGTACACGGGGTCATGCTTACGCGGCACCACTCGGCCCCCATCAACGCCGCGGCGGTGAAGGCCTCGGCGGGAGCTACCGAGCACATGGCCATCGCCGAGGTCACCAACCTCGTCAGCGCCATTGACGATCTGAAACAACGGGGGTTCTGGATCGTCGCACTCGACCAGGAGGGCAGCCGCCTCTACACCGACGTCGTCTACGCCAAGCCGGTGGCGCTCGTGGTGGGAAACGAAGGGAAGGGGGTGCGGAGGCTGGTGAGGGATCACAGCGATTTCGTGGTGCAGATCCCGATGTACGGCAAGATTGCATCCCTGAATGCTTCGGTCGCCGGCGGCCTCGTCATGTATGAGGTGGCGCGCCAGCGCCGCGCCCTTGCCCCGGCTCCCGGGGAAAAAGACAACGGGAAATCCGCGGAAGCGGACGGGCACTGAGCTACTCCTCGTCGCCGCGCACCAGTCCGTATTTCTTCATCTTGTTGTACAGGTGGCTGCGCTGGATATCCAGGGCGTCGGCCGTGCGGCTGATGTTCCAGCCGTGCTGCTCGAGTTGGCGGAGGATGAATGCGGACTCGGCCCTGTCCTTGAATTCCTGAAACGTCCCGCCCTGCGAGATCAGGTCGTCACCCGCCTCGCCGGCGCCGGCCTGCCTCGCCTCGACAGCCTCCTCCCCGATCTCGGTCACCGGCGTCATGATCACCAGGCGCTCCACCGTGTTGCGGAGCTCCCTCACGTTTCCCCTCCACTCCATCGCCTGGAGCTTCTTTTCGGCCCCTTCAGAAAAGCGCTTCAACGCCATGCCGTTCCGCCGGCAGATCTCCTGGGCGAACGACCCGGCAAGAAGGGGAATGTCCTCGCGGCGTTCCCGGAGCGGAGGCACCCTGATGGGTATGACGTTCAGGCGGTGGAAGAGGTCCTCTCTGAAGAGCCGCTGCCCGATCGCCTCCTGCAGCTCCTTGTTCGTCGCGGCGATCACGCGCACATCGACGGGGATCTGCCTGTTCCCTCCCACACGCTCGATGGTCTCCTCCTCGAGCGCGCGCAGCACCTTGGCCTGGGCGTTCAGACTCATGTCCCCGATCTCATCNNCCGCAAGCTCGAATTTCCCGATCCGCTGCCCGGAGGCGCCCGTGAACGATCCTCTCTCATGCCCGAACAGCTCGGACTCGATAAGCTCGTTGGGAATCGCGGCACAGTTCACCTCCACCATCGGACCCGCCGCACGGCGGCTCATCCGGTGAATGGCTTTCGCCACCAGCTCCTTCCCGGACCCGTTTTCCCCCGTAATCAGCACGCGCGACTCGGTCGGGGCGACGCGATCGATCAACGACAGGACCTGGCGTATCGCCGCACTCCTGCCGAGAATCGCGTCCTTGCCTTCCACGGTTTCCTTCAACCGGCCCACCTCGGACACCAGCGCCTTGCGCTCGATCGCGTTGCGGACCACAATCAGCAGCTTGTCCAGATCCAGCGGCTTGGAGAGAAAATCGAACGCACCATCCTTCGTCGCCTCGACGGCCGTCTCGATGGTGCCGTGCGCGGATATCATGACGACCGGAAGATCAGGGTGATTCTCCCTTACCCTGTGCAGCACTGTCAGGCCGTCCATGCCGGGCATCTTGATGTCCAGCAGGACCAGGTCAAACCCGGAGGCACCTATGGCCTTCAGCGCGGACGGCCCGTTGTCGGCAACAGCGACCTCGTACCGCCGGTACTCAAGGGTCTTCTTCAGCCAGGTGGTAATCTCCCTGTCATCATCAACCACCAGGATCGACTTCATGGCTCCTCCTTGCCGGCGCCGCCGGAAAGGTACGGCGACGGGAGCGTTTCACGATCGTTCATCAGAGCCAGGGCAAACCGCTGCCCCTGCCTGTTGGCGCGAATATCCCGCTCATCGCGGGAGCCGCCAACCACAAACACCTCTTCCTCGACCTCAACGAACACGCCCAGCGCATCGGAGGCATCCGCCGACTCGCTCAGCACGGTGAGAAACGCCGAGCCGAAGAAATGCTGCAGCTTGTCCCTGTCCCCCTCCGGGGGCGTGTCGGCATAGAGCCGTTCCGGCAAACATGCAACCCGTTCCCGGAATTCGTCCTCAAACTCTCCCGTCAGGGGGATCCAGAGGAGGGGGCCGATCAGCGGCAGCTTGATGCCGAGCGTGCGGTGCTCCAGCGTGGCAAGCATGCTGATTGCAAGGGCCTCCCCGGTGTTATTCCAGCTCAGTTCCAGCGCCCGGCGGAAGAGAACATCCACTGCCCGCCTGTCCCCCAAAGCGCGGCGTGCCCGGGCAAACTGCCCGCTGACCACGAAGTCCCTCAGGCGGGCCTCGTCCTGGATGATCTTGATCGGGAAGAGCAGAGTGGAGAGGAACGATACCGCTGCCGGGAAATCGTGTACCGGCGGGAGTCCGGCGCCCTCATCCTCCTGGGCTTGGGCGGCACCCCGCCCCGCGACCGCGGTGACCGCGAGGGCGAGGAAGACCGGCCGCCACCCGGAGGCGCCATGTCCTTCGGAGGCCTTCCGCGAGCCCGGGAGGAACGGAAGCAGGGTCACGTCTGGATCACGCCGGGGTTGAACCGGGGTATCTCGGTGTTGCGCCCGGCAGCGGCAATGCCCCGGGCAACGAACGCCCGGGTCGCGGCAGGGTCGATGATGGCGTCGAACCAGAGCCGCGCTGCGCCGTAGTAGGGATCCATCTCACGCTCGTACCTGTCGTGGATTTCGGCAAGGAGATTCTGCTGTTCCGCATGGCTGATGTTTTTCCCCCCCCGTTCCATCTGCTGGACCCGGATGGCGAGCAGGGTCTCGCTTGCCTGTTTCCCCCCCATGACCGCAATCTGCGCGGTCGGCCAGGCGGCAATGAGGCGGGGATCGTACGCCTTTCCGCACATCGCGTAATTCCCGGCGCCGTAGCTGTTGCCGGCGATGACCGTGAATTTCGGCACGACGCTGTTGGCCACGGCGTTGACCATCTTGGCGCCGTCCTTGATGATCCCGCCGTGCTCGGCCCTGCTGCCGACCATGAATCCCGTCACGTCCTGGATGAACAGAAGCGGGATCAGTTTCTGGTTGCAATTCATGATGAACCGCGCCGCCTTGTCCGCACTGTCGCTGTAAATCACCCCGCCCACCTGCATCTCCCCCCTCCGGGTCTTGACCACGCTCCGCTGATTCGCGACAATCCCCACGGCCCATCCCTCGATGCGTGCATATCCCGTGATCAGCGATTTTCCGTATCCGGCCTTGTATTCGTCCAGCTCACTATCGTCCAGCAGCCGCGCCAGCACTTCGTACATATCGTAGGGCTTGCTCCTATCCTCGGGCAGCACGCCTCCGATCTCTTCCGGGTCAAAATGCGGAGGCGCAGGGGCCTCCCGGTTGAACGGGCTCCCCGCCGTCCCCCCGAGTTTTCCCATGATGCTCCGGATCTTCCCGAGGCACTCCCTGTCATCCTCCACCTTGTGGTCCGTGACGCCGCTCAGCTCGGAATGCACCGTGGCACCGCCAAGCTTCTCGTTCTCAATCTCCTCGCCAATGGCGGCCTTCACCAGATGAGCGCCGGCGAGAAAGACGCTTCCCGTGCCGTCCACAATCAGCGACTCATCGCTCATGATGGGGAGATAGGCCCCGCCGGCAACACACGGTCCCATCACGGCGGCGATCTGCGAGATGCCGAGCGAGGACATGACCGCGTTGTTCCTGAAGACACGGCCGAAGTGCTCTCTGTCGGGGAAGATCTCGCTCTGGAGAGGAAGAAAGACCCCGGCGGAATCGACGAGATAGACGATCGGGAGCCGGTTCTGGATGGAAATCTCCTGGGCGCGGAGACTTTTCTTGCAGGTCATCGGAAACCAGGCGCCTGCCTTCACGGTGGCATCGTTTGCCAGGATGACAGTATCCCGGCCGTGGACGGCACCGATGCCGCAGACGGTCCCCGACGAAGGGGCGCCCCCGTACTCCTGGTACATCTCGTAGGCGGCGAACAGCCCGAGCTCCAAAAACGAGGAGCCCGGATCGATCAGCATGCCGATCCGTTCCCGGGCCGTGAGCTTTCCCCGGGCCCGGTGGCGGGCCGCGGCTTCGGCTCCACCTCCCTCCTTCACCGCACCCTCCCGGACACGCAGCGCCGCCAGGAGTTCGCTCATCCGGGCGCTGTTCCGCTGGAAAGCCGGCGTCTTCTGCAGCTCCGTGCCGATATGCGTCATGACCGGTGTATGGAGGTGAGTGGAATCATGTCGCGGCCAGGAGATCACGCGCGATGACCATCTTCTGGACCTCGGATGTGCCTTCCCCGATCGTCATCAGCTTGGCGTCCCGGTAGAATTTCTCGACCGGGTACTCCTTAATGAACCCGTACCCGCCGTGGATCTGCACCCCCTCGGCAGCAGCGCGGCAGGCAGCCTCGCTCGCGAAGTACTTTGCCTGCGCCGCGGCAAGCGTGAAGGGGTGGCCGGTCTCCTTCAGCCGTGCGGCTTTGCGGGTCAACAGCCGGGCCGCTGCAATGTCCGTCGCCATATCGGCGAGTTTCCACTGCACAGCCTGGAACTCGGCAATCGCTTTGCCGAACTGCCGCCGCGTCCTGGCATATGCCAGGCAGGCGTCAAGCGTCCCCTGGGCAATCCCCACCGACAGGGCTGCAATACCGATTCGCCCGCCGTCCAGAACCCGGAGGGCCTGCTTGAAGCCTTCGCCCGGAGCGCCGATCAGGTTCTCGCCCGGGACCCTTACCTCATCGAAGAGCAGTGTTGCGGTGTCGCTGCATCTCATGCCGAGCTTGTTCTCCTTCTTGCCGATCGAGAACCCTTTCATCCCTTTCTCCAGAATGAATGCCGAGATGCCCGCCTTCCCCCGGGGGGGATCCGTCAGAGCCATTACCACATAGACGGACCCGACCGACCCCTGTGTGATGAAGGTCTTGCTGCCGGAGAGGAGCCAATCGCCGCCGTCGCGGCGGGCAGCACTCTTCATCCCCCCCGAATCGCTCCCCGATGCCGGCTCCGTGAGACCCCATGCGCCAAGCAGCCGCCCCGAGGCAAGGTTGGGGACGTACCTCCGCTTCTGTTCTTCGCTCCCGAACAGCATGAGATGCCCCGTGCAAAGGCTGTTATGGGAGGCGACAGTGAGGGCCACCGAGGGATCGACACGAGCGATCTCCTCGATAACCAGGGTCGCCTCCATGTCGCTCAGTCCTGCGCCCCCGAGTTCTTCGGGCCAGGTCATCCCCATGAACCCCAGTTCCCCCAGTGCGCTGACAATCTCGTGGGGGAACTCCTGCGATTCGTCGTACCGGGCAATGACGGGGCGCATCTCCTTCTCCGCAAACGAGCGCGCCGCCTGGCGAATGGCTTCCTGCCCGGGCGTAAGGTCAAACGAGAGGGTGCTGCTTTCACCGGCGTCAACGGACATGGGCACCTCCTTGAAGTCAACGGACGCCTCAGGGGTTTCCGGCAGGGGAGTCGGCAAGAAGGGCGCGGGCCGCCTCATACGGCGACACGCGGCGTTCCATTACCGCATCCAGCTGCTTCTCCAACAGGGCGGACCGCCTGGAGTTCCAGAAATCCTCGTTCAGCCTGCCGGCAACGAGAGCCCGGAGACGCTGTTCCATGCGCAGCCGTCTTCTGTCCTGAAGCCTCCCTCCCGTGCCGAGGAACTGCCGGTGCTGTTCGATCGATGAAACCACTTCCTGAATGCCGGACCCCTCGCTCGCAACGGTCTTCAGCACACCGGGTTTCCACCCGCCGTCACGGCGGAAGTGGAGGATCATCTGCAGAGCAAGGACGGCCTGGTCCGCGCCGGCCCGGTCAGCCTTGTTCAGCACGAACAGGTCGGCGATCTCCATGAGACCAGCCTTCATCGCCTGGATAGAGTCGCCCGATTCGGGAACCAGGACCACGAGCGTGCAGTCGGCTGCCCCCGCGATGTCCAACTCCGACTGCCCCACACCGACCGTTTCCATGATCACGATCTGCTTGCCGGCCGCGTCAAGAACATCGACCGCCTCGGTCGTCTTGCGGCTCAGCCCCCCCACGCTCCCCCGCGAGGCCATGCTCCTGATGAATACCCCCGCATCGAGCTCCACCTCCGCCATCCTGATCCTGTCTCCCAGAAGCGCCCCTCCGCTGAACGGGCTTGTCGGGTCCACGGCAACAATGCCAACCTGGAGCCCCTGCCTGCGGTAGTGCTGCGCCAGGCGGCTGCTCAGCGTGCTCTTGCCTGCTCCCGGGGGACCCGTGACGCCGATCCGATGGCACCGGCCGGTCAGGGGGTGGATTGCCTGCAGGAGTTCTTCGGATTCGTCGTTTTCGACCAGGGAAATCGCACGAGCGATTGCAGTCCGCTCGCCGAGCTTCAGAAGCTCCAGATCAACCTTTGACCGCGGCATCGCTCAGCCTGCTCTTGAAGTGCTTCACCGTCCTGTCCAATCCTTCTTCCAGCGAAACCTCGGGCCTCCAGCCCAGGACGCGTGTGATCTTCTCGTGAGTGAGAACGCTCCGCATTTGCTCACCCATTTTCGCCTCCCCGTGCTTCTCATCAAAGGAAGACCCCGTTGCCCGCTTCAGCACATGATACAGGCGGTTGACGTCGCTTTCCAATCCCGTGCCGACATTGAACGCATCTGTCCCGGCAAATCCCAGCGCGAGGACATTCGCCCTGACAACGTCACCCACGTAGACGTAGTCCCTTGTCTGCCTGCCGTCTCCGTTGATCACCGGCTGGAGTCCCGCCAGCAGCCTGCTGGCGAAAATGGCCACAACTCCGGCCTCCCCTTCCGGGTTCTGACGCGGTCCATAGATATTGGCGTAGCGCAGGCAGACCGAATCGAGGCCATGGACAGCCTTGTAGTAAAACAGATAATGTTCCGTGGTCAGTTTCGTGATCCCGTAGGGGGAAATAGGACGGGTGGGGTGGCGCTCATCCGCGGGAAAATATTCCTGCTCCCCGTAGATCGCCCCTCCGCTGGAGGCAAAGATGATCTTCCCCACCCCGTGGCGAAGGCACTCCTCAAACAGCGACAGAGCGCCCATGATATTGACCGATGCGTCGTATGAGGGATCGGCCACGGAACGGCGGACATCCATCTGTGCCGCGTGGTGGTTGACCACCTCGAAGGATTCCTCTGAAAAAAGCCGCTTCACGGTTTCGCCATCGCGGATATCCCCTTCTACGAAGCGGGCGCCGGGATTGATGTTCTGCCTGCGGCCGGTCGACAGATTATCCAGGATCACAACTTCATGGCCGAGCGCAACATAGGCGTCGACGATATGCGAGGCGATGAACCCCGCCCCGCCTGTCACGAGAATTTTCAATGCAGTGTTCTCCAGTAAGTTATGCGCGACCCATTCATCTCAGCCGGATTACCCGGTCACATCTCCCGTTCGCGGCCGGATTTCCCGGTCAGAGTCCCGGCTGCCGCCGGACCACTTCACCGTCCGAATTCTGTGTCAGACTTCCGTCAGCGCCGGCACGCCCATCCTCACCTCTTGCCATTGCTCGTCCCCTCCCCGCCGCCTCAGGCAAACGATCAGGCATGCACGCGGGGGGTATACTCGCCCATGAAGCGCCGGGTCAGGACACACGGAGCGCCTTCTGCCCTATGTCCCGTCTGTACTGCATCCCGTCGAACGCAATACGCTCGACAGCGCCGTACGCCTCCCTGAGCGTCTCGGCGAGATCGCCGCCGGTAACCGCCGTCACTCCGAGAACGCGGCCTCCCGCTGTCACCAGCTGCTCTCCGCGGAGTGCGGTTCCGGCATGGAACGCAACCACTCCGTGCCTGCCCTCAAGCGATTCCAGTCCATGAATGGGAATCCCCGTAGGATACGAGTCCGGATAACCGGCCGAGGCCAGCACGATACAGGCGGCTGTGCCCTTCACCTTTGTCCGCGCCGAGGCAAGTGTTTTATCGGACAAGCTGCCGGCCGCCGATTCGCACAGGAGCTGCGCCAGGTCGCCCGGAAACAGCGGCAGCACCACCTGAGTCTCCGGGTCGCCGAACCGGCAGTTGAACTCAATGACTTTCGGTCCGGCCTCTGTGATCATCAGCCCGGCGTAGAGGCACCCTCTGTACGGCCGCCCCTCGGCGGCCATCCCCCTGATGACGGGCGCGATGATTTCCTGCTCCACTCTCCAGAGGAGATCGTCCGGAACGAAGGGAGTCGGCGCGTAGGCTCCCATGCCTCCGGTGTTCTTCCCGAGGTCGCCGTCCAGGGCTCGCTTGTGATCCTGGGCGGACGCGAGCGTGGCGAAGCGCGTCCCGTCCGTGACTGCAAACACCGAAGCCTCCTCGCCGGTCAGGAACTCCTCGATCACCACCGAGGTCCCGGCATCGCCGAATGCCGACCCTCCGAACATTTCTGCAAGCGTCCTTGCCGCCTCCTCCCGCTCACGGCAGATGACCACACCTTTACCGGCTGCAAGGCCGTCCGCCTTCAAGACCACGGGGAGGGGGCAATCTTCGATGTACTTTTCCGCCTCCTTTCGCCGGGGAGCGTCGAAGGCGGCGAACCCGGCCGTTGGCACACCATGCCGGACCATGAACCCCTTGGCGAAAGCCTTGCTCCACTCAAGCTCCGCGGCCCCCTTCGTCGGCCCGAATATCGCCAATCCCCGTTCCTGGAAAAGATCGACGATCCCTTCCGCGAGGGGAACCTCAGGACCAACGACTGTGAGATCGATGTGCTCTTTCTCCGCCAGCTCCACGAGGGTAAGGCGTTCGGAGACCGGGACCGGGAGACAGCGCGCAAGCCGGCCGATGCCGGGGTTCCCCGGGGCGCATGAGAGCCGGGAGACCCCGGGACTCCTCGAGAGGGTCCACACCAGCGCATGTTCGCGCCCCCCGGATCCGAGGACGAGGATGGAGAGGCTCATAGTGTCAGGAGAGATTCGAAAATGCGGACCAGATTTCCGGTAAGTGTCACCCGGTCGTAGCGTGCCATCACCTCAGGCGGAGGTGTCTTGAGAGCATGGTGCTCATATTCATGATAGAATTCCGCAAGCGCCTTCTTGATCCCCTCGACATCCGTGGGGAGAACCACCCGGCCGCCCGCTTCGAGGATGGCGCTTCGTATGAATCCTTCAGGAGCGAGGCCGAGGATCGGCTTGCCGGCCCCGATGTACTCGTAGGTCTTGCCGGGGGAGCCAACGTTGTCCCCAACCGTCATCCAGACGACATCCGACGCAAGCACATTGCGGAGACATTCGCCGTGGGGGAGGTAGCCCAGAACTTTCACCGCATCCTGCAGGCCAAGGTGGGCAACGAGTCTGGTGTTTTCTTCCCGAAAATTCCCCACGAAGACCGCATCGATCCGTCCGCGAAGCTTCGGGCGTTCCTGGAAAAGGTCGTGAAGGGCCTGCAGGAAATGGTCGGGAACGCGGTCTTCCCAGAAGATGCCCGCGTAGGTGATCCGCATCCTTGTGGAAGGAGGCAAACCCGAGGCGAGCAGGACCGCCCGCTCTCGCGCAAGGTCTTCCGGGTCGAAACCCTGAGGGATGATGTCGATGTCATGGTAGGTGAGGAACTTGTAGCGGCTGATCAGGATCTCCTTGACCTGCCTGTTGGTGGTGATCACGTGGCTGCTGGCCCGGAGCGCCCGCCGCTCAAGCGCCACGTGGCGCAACTTGTGGAAGGGGGTTGCATTGAAGCGGAAGGGGTAGTCCGCCCAGGGATCGCGATAATCGAAGACCAGAGGCCTGTTGATCCTTGCCTTCACCTCCATGCCTGCGAGGAAATCGGTGAAGGGAGGCGCCGTGGCAAAGATGAGGTCGAATTGCTTCCGCCGGTGGAGCTCGACCGCAGCAGCGACGGCCCTCCGCTTCCATCCGATCTTGTTGTCGGGGATAAAGAACGTGTCGCTCACCCTGCTGATGAGCTTCCGGATGCGCTCTGGGGGAAGGCCGACCACCTCTTTCCCCTGGAAGAGCCGTCCGGGCCCCGCGGCGGGGGTTCTCACGACCTCCACGGGCTTCCCCTCCAGTTCCCCCAGCAGGGTTTCATCGCGGGCGAGATACCCGCGGGGCTCGACGGTCAGCACCGTCGGATGCCAGCCGAACTGGGGAAGATACTTCACGAATTTGAGCGTGCGTTGGACGCCGCTGAGTCCCATCGGCGGAAAGTAATACGCAAGGACGAGAACTTTCCGCGGAGGGAAACCCGATTCCTGGATCATCAGAGTAAGATCAGTTCTTTTGGCGAGATGGTGAGCACTTCGCAGGTCCCGCCGCGGACCACAACATCGTCCTCAATGCGCACTCCTCCCGTCCCGGGCAGATAAATCCCAGGCTCGACCGTAATGACATTGCCGTCTGTCAGCACATCTGGACTCAAGGGGGCCAGACGCGGACGCTCGTGAACCTGAAGACCCAGCCCGTGTCCCAGAGAGTGGGGAAAGTACCTGCCGAAACCCTCGCGCCGGATGACCCGCCGGGCGGCGGCGTCCACATCGGCCGCGGCTGCACCCTCTCGCACCACCCCCAGGGCTTCTTCCTGTGCATCGCGGACTATCCGGTGAATTCTTTTTAGCCGCGCCGGGACCCGTCCCACCGCCACGGTGCGCGTCAGGTCGGAGTGGTAGCCGCGCACCGTGCAGCCGAAATCCAGCACCACAAGGTCTCCCATGCGGATACGGGCACGAGAGGCTTTCGCGTGCGGCATTGCGGAGCGCTCGCCGGCCGCGACGATCGGCTCGAACGCATCCCCCTCCGCTCCATACTTCCGGTGGCGGTAGGCGATCTCGGCCGCAAGGTCGAGCTCGGTCACACCGGGCCGTACGAGCGGCAGGATGTCGGCGAACACCCGGTCGCTGATCCCGGCTGCCTCGGCTATTGCGCCGATCTCGCCGGAATCCTTGACCGCGGACAGACCCTGGAGCAACCCGCCTATACCGCGGAAGCGGATGCGCGGGAACGCTTTCTTCAGCGCGCGATGATCGCGCAACGAAATCTCTTCATCCTCAAAGCCCGACCGGGCGCATCCCCGGAGGAGGCGAAGGTTCCCTGCCGCCTCTGGCAGGCTCCCCGCGACAATCACACAGCGCGCTCCTTCCTGCATCTCCTGCCCGGCCTGAACGGCGTAACGGGCATCGGTCAGGAGCTCGGCGGCATCTCCGCGCACGATCAGCAGCCCGTGGCTGCCCGTAAAGCCGGTGAGATACCGCATACCCGCAGACGAACCCACGACAAGGGCGTCGAGCCCCCGCCCGGTCAGGGCGGCTCGGAGACGGACCAGTCTCGACGGCGGGCGCATAGGCCTTCGCTTCCGAATACCAACCCCCGGGGATGGGTCAGACGTGATAGTTGGGCGGTTCCTTGGTGATGCCGACATCGTGGGGGTGACTCTCCCGCAGTCCCGCGTCTGTGATCCGGACGAAGCGGCTTCTGGTTTTCAGGTCGGCGATCGTCTTTGCCCCGCAATAGCCCATGGCCGCCCGGAGTCCTCCCACCATCTGGTACACCGTATCCCCCAGAGGTCCCTTGTAGGGGACCCGTCCTTCGATCCCTTCGGGCACGAGTTTCTGGATGTCGTCTTCGGCATCCTGGAAGTAGCGGTCCTTGCTCCCCGCCTTCATGGCCTCGAGCGATCCCATGCCCCGGTAGAGCTTGTAGCTCCGCCCTTCATACAGCACTTTCTCCCCCGGGCTCTCATCTACGCCGGCGAACAACCCGCCGATCATCACGGCATCCGCCCCCGCGCCGATCGCCTTGGCGATGTCCCCCGTTTGTTTGATGCCGCCGTCGGCGATGATCGGCACCCCCGCCTTGGCCGCGGCAGCCGCACACTCCATGATGGCCGTCAGCTGCGGCACTCCCACACCTGCTATGACGCGCGTCGTGCAGATCGATCCCGGCCCGACGCCAACCTTCACACCGTCAACGCCGGCGCGGATCAGATCCAGCGTCGCCTTGCCGGTAGCCACATTTCCGGCGATCAGCTGCAGGCCTGTGAAACGTTTCCGCAGAGCCTTCACCATCTCGCCCACGCCCCGTGAATGCCCGTGCGCGGTGTCGACGACCACCAGGTCGACCCCCTCTTCGATGAGCGCCGCAACACGCTCGAGAGTGTCTGCGGTGACCCCCACGGCCGCGCCCACGCGGAGCCGCCCGCGGCCGTCCTTGCACGCGTACGGGTGCTTGATGTTCTTCTGGATATCCTTGAAGGTGATCAGTCCCTTGAGCACGCCGTTCTTGTCCACGACGGGGAGTTTCTCGATCCTGTGCTTCTGCAGCACCTGTTCTGCTTCCTTCAGGTTCATCCCTTCCGGCGCCGTGACGAGGCCCTCCTTGGTCATGAGATCATCCACGCGGACATCCAGGTCGACCTCAAAGCGGAGGTCGCGGTTGGTAATGATCCCGATGAGTTTCCGCCCGCCGTCGACAACCGGGATGCCGGAGATCTTGTACTTGTTCATCAGCCCGAGGACTTCCCGGATGCTCCGGTCGGGACCGACGGTGACGGGGTCGAGAATCATCCCGCTCTCGGATCTTTTGACCCTGTCCACCTGTTCGGCCTGCATGGCGATGCTCATGTTCTTGTGCAGTATGCCGATGCCGCCCTCTCTGGCCATGGCGATGGCCATGTCGTATTCCGTCACCGTGTCCATGGCCGCGCTGATTACCGGGATGTTCAGCTTGATGGAACGGGTGAGGCGGGTACGCACATCCACCTCGCGAGGCAGGACGCTCGACCTGGCGGGAACGAGCAGAACGTCGTCGTAGGTCAGCGCGTCGCCGAGTACCTTTGCATGTGCCACGTGGGTTTCTCCGTGAGAGATGCGATGCTGATGCCGGCCGTTCCGTGCGGGGTGTGCGCCGTGCTCAGACAAACGCCGGAAGGCCGGTCAGATCTTCGCCAACGATCAGCGTGTGCATTTCGTGGGTCCCTTCGTACGTCAGGACCGATTCCAGGTTGGCGGCATGGCGCATCACGGGATACTCATCGAGAATCCCGTTGGCGCCAAGGATGGTGCGCGCCAGCCTCGCGATTTCAAGCGCCTGCTGTACATTGTTGCGTTTGGCAAGGGAGATCTGGGCAAAGCGGACCGTCCCGGCGTCTTTCATACGGCCGAGTTGAAGGCAGAGCAGCTGCCCCTTCGTGATCTCCGAGACCATGAAGACCAGCTTCTCCTGGGTAAGCTGGAATGCCGCGATGGGTTTCCCGAACTGGATGCGCGTCTTTGCGTACTGCAGTGCGGCATCGTAGCATGCCATGGCCGCGCCATTGGCGCCCCAGGCGATGCCGTACCTGGCCTGGCTCAGGCATGAGAGCGGGAGCCGCAGTCCGTCACCGCCGGGCAGGATATTCTCCTTAGGCACATGGACGTCCTGGAGGATAAGCTCGGAGGTGACCGAGGCCCGCAACGAGTGTTTCCCCTTCATCTCCGGCGCCGTGAAACCCGGCGTCCCCCGCTCCACCAGAAACCCCCGGATAACACCCTCGAGCTTCGCCCAGATTACGGCGACATCGGCGATGGTTCCGTTGGTGATCCACATCTTGGCGCCGTTGAGGAGGTAGCCGTCCACCGTTTCGCGGGCGCGGGTGAGCATCCCCCCGGGGTTGGAGCCGAAGTCCGGCTCCGTCAGGCCGAAGCAGCCGATTTTTTCCCCGCTGGCCAGCAGCGGGAGCCACGCGCGTTTCTGGCTCTCCGAGCCGAAGGAAAAGATCGGGTACATGACCAGCGCGCTCTGCACCGAGGCAAAGCTCCGGATGCCGCTGTCGCCCCGTTCGAGCTCCTGCATGACCAGCCCGTAAGCCACATTGTTCATCCCCGCGCAGCCGTACTCCGGCGGGAGCGTGGCACCGAGCAGCCCGAGCTGGGCCATCGTGGGGATGAGCTCCATGGGGAAAGTCCCGGCCCTGTTGTGGCGTTCGATGACCGGGATGATACGATCGTCGACGAATTCCCTGACGGTATCCCGCACCATGATCTCCTCGCCGCTGAGGAGGCCATCCATCCTGAAATAGTCAACGCCCTGAAACTTCGGCATGGCGCTCCGCGCGTCGATGATTGAAAAAAGCCCTGTGTCATGAGCAATGGACAGGGCTTGAAGAGGTAAGAGGAAAATAACGAAAAAAAGGGCCTGAAAGTCAATCAGGGACGAGTATCGCGTACTGTTTGATCTTCAGGTAGAGCGTCTTCTTGCTGATGCCCAGAGCCCCGGCGGTCTTCGTTCTGCTGTAGCCATGGAGCTCCAGCGTTCGTTGAATGTGAAGGCGTTCCATCTCCTGAAGCGTCATCTCCGCAGAGCCGTCCGGCTCGGCCTTGAGCGGCTCGTGCCGTTCCGGACGTCCGAAATACAGCGCCAGGTCGCTCTCCTCGATGCATTCGCCCGGAGAGAGCAGGACCAGTCCCTCGATCACGTGCTCCAGCTCGCGCACGTTCCCCGGCCAATCGTACTCGGTGAGCAGGGCGAGCGCACCGGGAGAGAGGCGCTTGGGACTCCGCGCCCTCGACTTCCGCACCAGGAAATGTTCAGCCAGCAGAGGGATGTCGTCGCGCCTCTCCCTCAGGGGCGGCATCTGAAGTGTGATGACGTTCAGACGGTACAGAAGGTCTTCCCTGAACCGCCCGGTCTTCACCTCCTCCCGCAGGTCCTTGTTCGTCGCCGAAACCACGCGGACGTCGACCGACAATTGGTTGGTGCCGCCGACCCGGCGGAAATCGCCGGTTTCAAGGAAGCGGAGCAGCTTCGGCTGGATCGCCGGGCTGATATCGCCGACCTCGTCGAGGAACAGCGTCCCGCCATTGGCGACCTCCACGAGCCCCTGCTTGGCCTCGTAGGCGCTGGTGAAGGCCCCTTTTTCGTGTCCGAACAGCTCGCTCTCGAGAAGGTTGTCGGGAAGGGACGCGCAATTGAGGGTGACAAAGGGACGGGAGTTGCGGGGACTCCGCCGGTGGACCAGGCCGGCAAGAAGCTCCTTGCCGGTCCCGCTCGCGCCCTGAATCAGAATGAAGGAGTCGCTGGCGGCGAAGCGCGTGGTGTTGTCGATCAGCCTGAGAAAGGCCGGGCTGCGTCCGACGAGTTCGAGGCTCCCCGCCTTCCGGTTCAGCTCGCTCTTCATCAACTTATTATCGATGGTGAGCTGGCGGCGCTCGATGGCCCGGTGAATCGTGTTCAAAAGCTCGTCGATGTCGTACGGCTTCGCAATGAAGTCATACGCGCCGAGCTTGATGGTCTCAATGGCGGTGCGGACGTCGGCGTAGTTGGTGAGGATGATGACCTGTGTGGTCGGAGAGTAGTCGTGGACAAATGCGAGGACATCGATGCCGCTGACGCGCGGCATGCGAATGTCGAGCAGCAGCACATCGAAGACTTTTGCCTGGATGAGGTTGATTGCCAGGGCGCCGTCGGCCGCCGTGTCTATCGCGAACTCTTCCGTGTCACCCAGCTCGCTCTCGAGGATGACGCGCAACGGTTCCTCGTCGTCCACGATGAGCAGATTGTACCTCCTGCTCATACGCTCACTCGTTCAACACGCGCTCGATGGTGGTGAGAAGATCAACAAGATCGTACGGCTTGCTCACAAAATCGTCCGCACCAAGCTTCTTGGACTCAATGGCATTCTTCAAATCGGCGAAACCGGTCAGCATCACCACTTTGGTGTGCCCATGCTTCTCTTTGATGTATTTGAGCACCTCGAAGCCGTTGAGTTTCGGCATCTTGATGTCCAGAAGCACCAGGTCGCAGGTTGCCTTGTCCAGCTCGTGAATGGCCTCATCGCCGTCGCCTGCAGTCCGAACATCATAACCCTCGTTCACGAGCTCGCTGCCCAGCACCTGCCTGATCGCTTCTTCGTCGTCGACCACAAGGATGCTGTTCTTCTTAGCCATCAAATGCTCCGTGAGATAATTCCGAATCCTCGGCCGGCCCCTCAGTACACCTCTTTGCGACCTGAAATAATAGCCAAAGCCTCGGCCAAATGCAAGACTCCAGGGCTCAAACCCGTTGCTATTCTCTGACGGAATGGATATACTTGAATGTCATGTCCGACCCGGCCCCCACCCCCACCCTGCTCTTTGTCGACGGCGACGCCGCTTATATGTCGGTGGCGCACCATATCCTCTCCACGTCGCCGGGAGGCCCTTTTACGATCATCTGGAAGCATACCGTCCAGGCTGCACTGGAGGAACTCAGGGCGAACCGGACGGTGGATCTTGTGATCCTCGACAACTATCTCCCCGAAACGGGCGGAATCGAGCTGTTGCAGCACATGCGCGATGAGCAAATCTTGACACCGGTCATGCTCCTGACGTCACAGCGCGAATTCCAGCTCGCCATCGAAGCGCTCCGGTTCGGCGTGGAGGATTACCTCCTGAAGGACGATGCCGCCGGGCCCGTGCTGCCCAGAACGATCCTCAACGTCCTGGAGCGGACCCGCCTGAAGCGGAAGATTGCGGAGCAGCACAGGGACGATCTGTTCGCACAGAAGCGGACCGATGCGATCCGCGAGCTTGTCGTCACCATCTGCCACGAGTTCAATAACCCGCTTGCCGCGATCAAGATCAGCACCGACATCGTCCTGCGTCAGTGGCTTTCGGAAACCGAGCGGAGCCAGATGCTGGACCTGGATGCAAACATCAGCAAGGTCGAAGAGCAAATCCAGCGCCTGCGGGAGATCAATTTCGAATAACGCCCGGAGGGAGGGGCGCCGGCAGGGGGCGGACACGGTATGAGGGCTCCTTGCAAGTCAAGACGGGTTTGTCTATATTCATGAACAGTCCGCTTTTGTACACCCCAACCTGTATCTGAAATGGTGAGGAATACTCCATACAAAGCCGGTATCCTCCTTCGCCTCCGAGTTTGTCCCAGAACACCAAGTCCCGCCCTGAAGGTGGGATTCTTTTTTTCAAGAAGCCCTTCATGAACGTTCGCGACATTGAGGAACTTCTTGAGGCGTGGGCACCGCGCGAGCTGGCCATGAACGGTGATAATATCGGACTGCAGTGCGGCGATCCCCGGGCGGCTGTCCGATCAATTCTTGTGGCGCTTGACCCGGCGGAGAAAATAGTCGCCGAAGCGGCGAGACGGTCCGTGGATCTCGTGGTCACCCACCACCCGCTGCTCTTCCGGCCCGCCCGGAAGGTCGACCTGGATTCGTCCACGGGACGAATCCTCAAGGTCCTCCTCTCGCGCGGCATCTCGCTGATCGCGGCGCATACCAATCTGGATTTTGCGCCGGGCGGGACCAGCCATGCTCTTGCCGCATTGCTCGGGCTCCAGCAGGTGGAGTTCCTCCATACCCCGTTCAGGTTTCAGAAGAGGATCGTGACATTCGTACCTCCCGCCCATGCTGCTTCTGTTGCCGACGCAATGGCGGAAGCAGGCGCTGGTATCATCGGCAACTATGAGCGTTGCTCGTTCCGCAGCCCTGGCACGGGGACATTCCGCGGGACCGCGGACTCCCTCCCCGTGGTGGGCAGAAAAGAAGTGTTTGAAGAGGTTCCCGAGGTCCGTCTCGAGATGGTCGCCCCCGCCTGGCGCGTGGACGCCGTGCTGGATGCCCTGCGCCGGGCCCATCCATACGAGGAAGCGGCATTCGACGTCTATGCGACCGAGACTCCCGATCGCGGACACGGCATGGGGGTCATCGGGATGCTCCCCCAGCCCCTGACCCTGCAGGCTTTCCTCCGCCGGGTGAAACGGGTCCTCGGCGTTCCTGCCCTGCGGTGCTCGACGCTCGACGCCCGGACGGTCCGCCGGATTGCCGTGTGCGGCGGCTCCGGGTCCGATCTCACACCCGAGGCTGTCCGCCATGGAGCGGAAGTGTTCGTGACAGCCGACATACGGTACCACGCGTTTCAGGACACCGCCCGGAGCATCGTGCTTGTCGATGCCGGCCACTATGAGACCGAGCGGCCGGCGGTGGCGGCGATTGCGGCACGGCTGCGGAGCGATCTCCGGACCCGTCAGGCGCACATCGCCGTTCGCGCCGCATCGACGTCCACCAACCCGGTTCGGTATGTGTAGCCATCACAGAGGAGCAGCTCTTGGAAAGCAAATTACGCAACCTGTACTCGCTGCAGTATATTGACAGCAACCTCGATGAACTGGAGGAGATGAAAGGGGATCTCCCCTCGGAGATCCGTTCGCTCGAAGGAAGGGTCGAAGGGCTCACTGCCCAGCGGGCGGCGCTCGATCAGGCCATGAAGACGGCGTTCGCCCAGCGCGACCACGCCGACAGCGAAATCGTCACCCTGCGGGACAAGGTCGAACGTTACAAGGTCCAGCAGACCAAGGTGCGGACCAACAAGGAATACGACGCGCTCACCAAGGAAATGGATACCGCGACGGAAACCATATCGCGGCTCGAGAAAGAGATGGAGGCTCTGGAGAACAAGGCGACCCTCGCTCGCAGTGAAATCGAAGTCCTCGGTGAACAGCTCCAAGAACTCCAGAAGGTGCTCGACGAGAAAAACGTCGACCTTACAGAGATCACCAGGACCACCGAAGCGGAGGAGCTCAAGTTCCGCAACGACCGCCTGAAGCTTGTCTCCAGGATCACGAAGGCAGACATCGCCACCTACGAACGGATCCGGAAGGCAAAGAAAGGAATGGCCATCGTCGCTGTGAAACGGGGCGCCTGCGGCGGCTGCTTCAACCGTGTCCCACCGCAGAAAATCCTGGAGTTGAAGCAGAACTCGCGGATCTACACCTGCGAGCACTGCGGCCGGATCCTGGTCTCCGACGAGATCGTCGCGAGCGTGAACTCGGCCTCATGATCCTGCACGCCTACACAGACGGCGCCTCGCGGGGTAACCCGGGCGAGAGCGGCATCGGCATGATCGTGCAGACCCCGGAGGGCGGTCTTCTGCTCTCCGAATCCGGCTACATAGGGCGGACGACCAACAACATTGCTGAATATACGGCTGTGCTGACGCTCCTGGACCGCGTCCGGCCTATGGACTGCAGCCGGCTGATCATCCATTCCGACAGCGAGCTCATGGTGCGGCAGATGACCGGCGCGTACAAGGTGAAGAACGGGGGTCTCAAAGAGTGCCACACCAGGGCCCGCGCAGCCATTGCCGCGCTCCCGTTCCCCGTCGAATTCCGCCACGTGCCCCGTGAAGAGAACCGCGGGGCCGACCGGCTTGCGAACGAGGGGATCGACTCGCGCACGCCGCTGCCGGCAGGACCACAAGTGTCATTCACTGATCAATAACCAGGCACGGGTCGGGCAACCGCGTTCCGCTTCGGCGGGATGAGGAAAGTCCGAACTCCACAGAGCAGGGTGCCCCGTGAAGAACGGGGGCGTTCGGAACGCAAGTCCCGGGCGACGGAAAGTGTCACAGAAAACATACCGTCCCGCAAAGTCCCGCAACAGGGGGAGGGAGCGGGATAAGGGTGAAAAGGCGAGGTAAGAGCTCACCGCCCCGGCGGCAACGACGGGGGCACGACAAACCCCACCCGGAGCAAGACCAAACAGGAGAGGCCAAGGCTGCTCGCCTCCTCATCCCGCCCCGGCGGGATGACCCTCTTCGGGTAGGTCGCTAGAGCCAAGGAGCAATCCGCGGCCCAGAGAAATGGTTGCCTCTCCCGGTCACGCTGTACGCGCCGACAGGACAGACAGAATTCGGCTTACAGACCCGTGCCGTTCCGTTTCCTTCATTGCACCGAGGCGGGACGGAATCCATGTGTTCGGAGACGGTGTGACCCAAACTCATCGGCAGTACCGGTGGACGACCAGCGCGCCCCCGGCTCAGGAAACCGTGCAGCGGCTCATGGATGAACTGCGCATTCCAGAACCGATCGCGCGCGTCCTTCTCTATCGCGGCGTCGATACCTCCGGGAAAGCCCGCCAGTATTTCAGGCCGGACATCGGGCAGCTCCACGACCCGTTTCTGATGGACGGAATGGAGCGGGCCGTCACCCGCGTGCAGCGGGCGATGGAGGGAAAGGAACGGCTGTTTGTGTTCGGGGACTACGACGTCGACGGCACCAACGGCGCGTCGATGCTCTACCTGTTTTTCCGGGAGCTCGGGATCGAGGCCGACTTCTACACTCCCGACCGGATCAAGGAGGGGTACGGGATCTCCCGGCAGGGAATCGACCGCGCGCACCAGCAGGGCGTGACCCTCTTCATCGCCATCGATTGCGGGATCACGGCCGTTGACCAGGTCGCCTACGCCAACAGCATCGGACTCGATGTCATCATCTGCGACCACCACGAGGCCGGAGAAGTCCTCCCTGATGCCCATGCGGTCCTGGACCCAATCAAACCGGGCTGCGGATACCCGTTCAAGTTCCTCTCCGGGTGCGGCGTCGGGTTCAAGCTGATCCAGGCCGTGGCCAGACGCCTCGGACGCGAATCAGACGTTTACAAGTACCTCGATTTCGTGACCCTTGCAAGCATCGCCGACATCGTCCCTCTGGTGGGCGAGAACCGGGTCATGGCAAAGTTCGGCCTCGAAGCCATCAACACCGCCCCGCGGCCGGGGATCAAGGCGCTGATCGAGGGAGCCGGCATCAAGCCGGGGAAGATCCAGACCGGGCAGATTGTGTTCATCCTGGCGCCGCGCATCAACGCGGTGGGACGCCTCGGCGACGCCATGCGTGCCGTGCGCCTCCTGACCTCGGACGATCCTCTCGAAGCCTCGGAGCTTGCGGCGGTCATGGAGGAGGAGAACCGCAACCGGAGGAAGCTGGACGAGGATACGTTCCTTGAAGCGCAGCAGCTCGCCGAAAGCCTCTACACCGGCAACGACCATGCCGCACTCGTCCTTCACGATGAACACTGGCACCCCGGGGTAGTCGGCATCGTGGCATCCCGCATGGTGGAAAAATACTACAAACCATCCATCATGATGGCGACCGTCGACGGGGTTGCGAAGGGGTCGGCGCGGAGCATTTCCGGCTTCGACGTCTATCAGGCTCTGAAGCGGTGCGAGGAAAAGATCATCCAGTTCGGCGGCCACAAGTACGCTGCCGGCCTGACCGTCGAGATCGCCAGGCTCGACGAATTCCGCGAGGCCTTCAATGCCGCTGTACGCGAATTGATGAGCGAGGAGCTTAAGACCCCGGAGATCCGGGTCGACGTGGACCTGAACCTGGCGGATATCACTCCGCGCTTCCGGTCGATCCTGGGCGAATTCGCACCGTTCGGCCCCGGCAATCTGCGTCCGGTCTTTCTCACCCGGGATCTCGAAGTTCAGGGTACACCCCGCATCGTCGGCAAGAACCATCTGCGTTTCAAGGTCCGCCAGGGCGGCGCCGCTTTCGATGCCATCGCCTTCGGCATGGGAGACCGGATGAAAGAAGTCGCCGGACGCCGCGACCTGCAGCTTGTGTACACTGTGGAAGAGAACGACTGGACACCGAACGGCGACGCCCGTCCAGGCGAGACCACTCCGCAACTGAAGATCAAGGACGTGCGCTAACCCACTGTGAACTGCGATACCTCCCATCGAACCAACGCGAAGGAGAACCTCACCATGTCAGGCCACTCGAAGTGGGCGACCATCAAGAGAAAAAAGGGGGCGACGGACGCAGCCCGGGGTCGGTTGTTCACCCGCCTGATCAAGGAGATCACGATCGCCGCCCGATCGGGCGGCGCCAGCCCCGAGGGAAATCCGCGACTGCGGCTGGCGATCCAGACGGCTAAGGGCTCGAATATGCCCGCCGACAACATCAAGCGCGCCATCATGAAGGGAACCGGCGAACTGCCGGGCACGACCTACGAGGAGATCACCTACGAGGGATACGGACCCGCCGGGGTCGCCATCCTGGTCGACGTCGTCACCGACAACGCCAACCGTGCAGTGTCCGAGATGCGGCATATCTTTTCGCGCAATAACGGCAACTTCGGACAGAGCGGGAGCGTGGCCTGGATGTTCCACAAGAAAGGGACCATCACGCTGCCCGTCTCGAAGAACTCCCTCAGCGAAGACGACATCATGGGCGTCGTGCTGGAAGCGGGAGCGGACGACCTCCAGAGCGACGGCGGAGACCTGATCGTGATTACCTCCCCCGCGGCATTCGATGCGGTCAAGAAGGCACTCGAGGACAAAGGGGCGGTCATCGAAAACGCGGCCCTCGGCATGGTGCCGCAGAACACGGTGAAGGTCACCGGCCGGGACGCCGAGATCGTGTTAAAACTCATGGAAGCACTAGAGGAGCACGACGACGTCCAAAACGTCTATGCCAACTTTGACATCGACGACAAGGAACTGGCTGCCCTTCATGGCTGAGCGCACCTCCTCCCCGCGCGCGCGCCTTCCGCTGGTCGTCCTCGGTGTGGACCCGGGCACCCTCGTCACCGGCTACGGACTCGTGACGCGCGCGGCGGGCGGAACCTGTTCGCTTCTCACCGAAGGAACCATCCACAACCACCCGTCGAGGCCGTTCCCCGAGCGTCTCCGGTGCATCTTCGACGCCCTCGCCATGCTGATCGCCCGCTACCGCCCCGACGAGTTCGCGATCGAATCGTCCTACTACGGCAAGAATGCTCAGTCTGCGCTGAAACTCGGACAGGCACGGGGAGTGTCGATCCTCGCCGCCGCGCTGAGCGAGATCCCCGTCTCCGAATATTCCCCGAGGGAGGTCAAGCAATCGGTGGTGGGGAACGGAGCGGCGAGCAAACAGCAGGTCCAATACATGGTCCGCTCCATTCTCCGCATGGACCGGCGTCCGATGCGGCTCGATGCCTCCGACGCCATCGCCGTGGCACTTTGCCACCTGCAGAGGTCCGGCATGGCGGCGCGCGGGACGAAAACCTGGAAGGACTTTGTCACCGCCCATCCGGGGCGGGTACTCTCATGATCTCCTCGCTCCGCGGAACGATCACCTCCAGGTCGCCGACAGAAGTCGTGGTGGATGTCGGTGGCGTGGGATATGCCCTGAGCATCCCGCTCTCCACTGCCGAGAAGATCGGCCGGGTCGGCGACCAGGTCAGCCTCCTGACACACCTCGTCGTTCGCCAGGATGCTCTTCTGCTGTACGGTTTCGGCTCGGCCGAGGAACGCGATGCCTTCCGCATCCTGCTGTCGGTCAATGGCATCGGCCCCCGTATGGCGCAGGGAATCCTCTCCGGCATCTCCGTCACAGAGCTCCGCGCGGCCATCGTGAAGGGCGACACGACCTCCCTCACCGCCGTTCCCGGGATCGGGAAGAAACTTGCAGACCGCCTCGTCGTGGAGCTGCGCGACAGGATCGGGAAACTGGATGTCTCGACCCAAACCGTCCCCCCCGGTTCCCCGGATGAGGCGCATCTCCGTTCCGAAGCCGTGCTGGCGCTTATCTCCCTTGGCTACAGCAGGACAACAGCCGAACGTGCCGTCCGGGCCGCACTCCTCGGCAACCCCAGCTCTTCTCTCGAGGCACTCGTCAAGGGAGCGATCCGGAACGCCCAGCGCTGAAGGGGGAGCGCCAGACGCCACCCCTGCGCGCCAGCCTCCACAAGCCTCTTCTCTCCGCACCTTGCACGCTCCCGATTCATTCTGGTCCGCCGCCGCTTGTCGTTCACCGGCGTGAGGGCGATGCAGCTCACGGAGAAAACCACTGTGTCCCTCACAGCCCGGCGGCATTCCCGACCCCGGGCGCCCGCCCCTTGGTTTTCACACCGCGATCTCGTAGTTTGTAGGCGCAATGTTCAACTGGCAGGCTGAGATCCCCCTCATCATGCGCAAATCAGACCACACCCGGCCCGAGCACATCGCTCCGGATGACGATATCGAGCAGTCCCTCCGCCCGCCGAGACTGGAACAATTCGCCGGGCAGGAGAAGATCGTCCAGAACCTGAAGATCTTCATCCAGGCCGCCAAGCAGCGCGGGGAGCCGCTGGAACATGTGCTCTTCACCGGGCCTCCGGGACTCGGCAAGACGACTCTGGCTCTGATCATCGCCAACGAAATGGGGACCTCGGTCAAGATGACCAGCGGCCCTGTCCTGGACAGGCCGAACAATCTGGCCGGCCTGCTGACCAGCCTTCAGGAGGGGGAAGTCCTTTTTATCGATGAGATCCATCGCCTCACACCTGCCGTGGAGGAGTACCTCTACTCCGCCATGGAGGATTTTCGGCTTGATATCGTGATCGACCAGGGTCCCAACGCCCGAACCGTGCAACTCACGCTTAACAGGTTCACGCTGGTAGGAGCGACGACCCGGTCGGGCCTGCTGACCGCGCCTCTCCGTGCGCGTTTTGGCGTCACAAACAGGCTGGACTACTACGATGCCCCCACGCTGTTCGGCATCGTCAAACGCTCGTCGGATATCCTGAATGTGGCCGTGGACGACGAAGGGGCCATGGAAATCGCGAAGCGCTCCCGCGGCACCCCGCGGATCGCGAACAGGCTCCTCCGCCGGTGCCGCGACTTCGCCCAGGCGGACCGGTCGCTGGCGGCTTTCGGAGGAAAGGTCACCTCGGAGGTAGCCGACCACGCGCTCAGGGCGCTGGAAGTCGACAAGGCGGGCCTCGACGAAATGGACAAGCGCATCCTCCTCTATTTGATAGAGCGCCACGGCGGGGGGCCTGTGGGCGTCAATGCCATCGCGGCTGCAATCGGAGAAGACCCGGGGACGATTGAAGAGGTGTATGAGCCGTTCCTGATCCAGCAGGGATTCCTCCTTCGCAACCTCAGGGGAAGAGAAGCGACCGGGATGGCCTATGCGCACTTTGGCCGGTCAAAAGCCCGCGCAAAGGGCCCGGGCGATCCCCAGCTCCCGCTGGGCTTCGAGGAGGGCGCGTAGACGGTCCTTAAGCTCCAGCGGGATTGCCAGGGAGAGGTGTCTGCAGAGCCGGGAATGCCTATGCTCGAACGGTTGGAGAAGCTCTCACGGTCGTTCTACCTTCGGCCGACCATAACCGTTGCCCGTGACCTTCTCGGGAAATACCTGGTTCGCCGCTGGGAGCGCGTCCTTCTGATAGGACGCATCGTGGAAGTGGAGGCGTATCTCGGCGCCAATGACCCCGCAAGCCATGCCTATCGCGGGCCAACACGCCGGAACAGCGTGATGTTCAAGGAAGGGGGGCATCTCTATGTGTATTTCACCTATGGGATGCACTTCTGCTGCAACATCGTGACTGAAAAAGAGGGCACGGGTCATGCAGTTCTGCTCCGGGCCGTTGAGCCGGTGCACGGCGCATCCGTGATGGCGCGCCTCCGCGGTATCGGCGATCCGGGAACCGACGACATCCCGCTGCCGTCATCCATCGTGCTCAGCCTCTGCAACGGCCCGGGAAGGCTCTGTCAGGCTTTCGGGATCGGCCGCATGGACAACGGGACCGATCTCTGCGGCTCAACCATCTGGCTTGCCGACAGCCAGGCAGACTCTCCTTTCCGCATCGGGAGTTCGACACGTGTAGGCATCCGGAAAGGTGTGCAGCGTCGCTGGCGCTACTTCCTGAAAGACGACCCCTTCGTGTCCAAGGGGAAACCCGTCTCGCCGGCCTCCGAATCCGCCCCCTCATAAACCACGCAAGCCTCAGGCCCTAAAGCAATCGCAGCGCCAGAGCCCGCCCATACATCAGATCGAGACTGCACCGGAGCGGCCTGAAAGTCGATGTGAATCAGACCGGGGCTCTCCCATAAGCGACCCAGGCAACACGGGAATACACACCGCCTTCTCTCGTGTGTCAGGTCACGCCCCCACGGGAGGAGATCCAGCCCTTTCATCAGCGGAGAAGCATCATTTTGGATGTCTTCGTCAACCCGGCACTTTCCAGGCGATAGAAATACACGCCGGAGGCCACCGGCATGCCAGTGGTGTTTGTCCCCTTCCACTCCACTTGGTGGCTGCCCGGGGCCTGCTCCCCCTTGACAAGCACCACGATCTCTTTTCCGAGGATGTCGAACACCGTCAAGTGCACCATTCCCTTCCACGGGATCGTATAGGAAATTCGGGTGGAGGGATTGAACGGGTTCGGATAGTTCTGCTCCAGGGCAAACGTGAGGGGGTGTGAGGTGCCTTCGCTCACGCCGTTTGTACCAGTTGCCGAAGTGACAATGACCCGTGTCCTGAAGTTGAATGCCACAGGTCCCCAGGTCGTACCGTCATAGACCGAGGAACGACTCCCGGTCCTGGCCTGATCGGTCCTCAGCTTCACCAGATCCGTGGGGTTCGAGAGCGAGAGCACGACCTCGTAATCGGTGCCGGCGTCCAGCGCCGGGACGGCCCCGCCGATCTGGACGTAGTTCATGGTTCCCGGATTGAGCAGGGCGATGGGCATGGAAACGGACGACCCTAACCTCGTCCCGGGCGTCGAGCCGTTCATTGCATCGATCTCGCAGAGGAGGCTCCCCGTGCCGACGATGGGATCGTTCCTGGCCGTTGCGGTGTTGACGAGCACTCCGGTGGCCTGGCCCGCGGACGGTGCCGTGAAGCGCATGGCCACTTTCGCCGGACCGGTAAGCGTCACAAAGGAATTCAGTCCTGCCGAATCATACGCCATCGTGGTGCGCACGACCTGCGCCCCCGACGAAAGATGTCTCGCCATCGCCTCCAGGATGTCGAGTTTTCCATAGCCCCAGATGGAGTTCGGCACGGAGGCAGTGAAAGGGTCGGGATGGGCTCCGGCCTGAAGCAGCTGCTTGATTTCCGGGGCGGACAGCGAGGGTGACGATCCGAGAAGGAGCGCACATGCGCCGGTCACGTGCGGCGCGGCCATGCTGGTCCCCTGGAGCACCCAGTGCTTCTTCCCTGCATACATGATGGGGGCCTCTCCCATCGTATCCGCCGTTGACGACATTGCCGCAACGATTCCCTGTCCGGGGGCGGCAAGATCAGGCTTTTGCCGGCCGTCTGCGGTCGGGCCGTGGCTGCTGAACGAGGCAATGTCGCTTGTCCGGTTGGTCGTGATGTCATAGGTATACTGGCTTCCGTCATAGCTGGGCCAATCCCATTTGGTGACATATGCCCCTGCGCTGATGACCCCCCTCGATGTGGCCGGCATGGTAATGGATTTGTCATTGTCGGCCCCGGCTGCGCTGACGGTGTTCGCGCCCACGGTGCGGAGCGGCAGCCAGGAATCATACACCTGCGAATTGCCCGCGCTCCTGTTCGAGAGGATCAGGAGCCATGTGCCTGATGCGGGGACAGGCGTTCCGGGGGCATCGTGGACATAGAGCCAGGCGTTGATGTGTGTGTTGGCCGGCGATGTGTAGACAAACAGTTCAGTCGTTCCATCGCCTGTGTCCGGGCTGGTTCCCCCTGTCTGGTCTGCAAGAGCCGTGTACGCCTTGCCGGTCGGAGAAACCACTTTTGCATCCACGGACCCAAAGTCCTCGAGCCACACATCGATGAAGAAAGAATCGTTGTCCGGTCCCGGCGTTGGGGCATACGGCGGCACAACGATTCTGATGGTGTCTGATCCGCCAGGCGGCACTGTCCCACCTTGGTGCACGAAGCTGTCTCCGTCATTGCCGGCAGACGCCACGGCGGCCCGGCCGGGAACCGACACAAAGTTGTCAAGCGCCACTTCGTCCGCGCTCGTGCCGTCGTGGGCGCCTTCCTGCGAAACGATGCTGAAATTGAACGCCACCGGTTTCCCGAACCGCACACCGGTATTGGTGGCATACTGCAGACCGTCCACCATCCGGGCCTCAGAAAACGTTCCGTTCCCCCCCTTCACCACAACGATATCGGCCCCTGGCGCCATCCCGGTGTACTTCCCGCCAAAGCTCAGCCCGTTCCCCACAGCGATGCCGGCTACGTGGGTGCCGTGTCCGTTGCTGTCCGCCTCCCTCACGAATCCAGGGGGCGAGCTTCCGAGTTCGGCGTCGATCTGAGCCTTGGTATACTCCACACCGTACCCGAAGCCTGAAGGATTCGTCTCGGTTCCTGAGGGAGTCAGCGTCTGATCCCAGATCGCAAGGATGCGGCTCTTCGAGGGGTCGGCTGGATCGCGAAAATCCATGTGCTTCCAATCTATCCCGGTGTCGTAGATGACGACGATTGCACCCCGGCCTGTATAGGGAGTTGAATTCAGAAAGCTTCCCTGCACAAGCCTGGCCCCCGTTTCCGGGATGCTCACATCGGTCTGGATCTTATGCAACGATCCGGGATCGACCCATTCAACCTGAGAGAGCTCGGCGAGTCTCTTGAGGTCAGGCGTGCGTACAAGGGCGGTCACAAAGTGCTCGCAGACAGATTGGACTGAAATCCCTGCCGCCCGCAGGGCCGCCGGGTCTCGCGTGTACACGATCACCTCTGAGAGTGCCGCTCCCGGTGCGACGGCATCGAAGACGGGAAGGCCGTGGAATATGGAGGCCCTCTGCCGCACAAGAGACTGCAATGCCGGATGAAGCTTGCGCAAGTCCGGAGCGCCGGGCACGCCGGCGTCGGTTCTGAGGACGAGCAGCAGCAGGAACACGGGAAGAAGGGCCTGGAACGAGAGCTTCATGCATGCACCTTTCGTTAGCGTGGGGAGGGAGGAGCTCCGATAGTGTTCAATGATCCACATTCCAGCGAGCGCACTGAGGATACACGCGCAGCTTCCACCAGCTGCTCGACTGTGAGGGCGGCCGTGCTGATATTTCCCATCGTGCCGATCAACGGGATGGCGTGCGCCCGCAGATCCTCGGCGCTCCCCCGGATCAGCACAGTGTAGAGCAGGGTCCCGTCAGCACGGAAGGATGTCATGCATCCGCCACCCGCCCCGCCGGAGCCGAGCACGAGCGGCCGGAGCCGGACGTCGAGCTTTGCCAGGTCGAGAGAAGAAAGACGGTCTGCGGAGGCGCATCGCATGGAAAGCATGGCGGATGTCAGGAGGATAACACGGCAGAACATTTCCTTCTGCCGGCCGTGCAACGTTGATTTCATTGCCGTCCTCTCCGGGTGATCAACGCCTGGCGGAGATCATCGGTCCCCCCTGCCGCTCTTCTTCAGAGAGTTGCAAATGATGTGCCACATGAAGACCAAATGGCACTCATTTCAAAAATAGAAGCTTTTCCGAAGCGCTTCTGCCGCCGGCCTGCAATTTGCAGAAATAAACGCCAGACGCGAGCGCGCGGGGAGTCCATTCGACGGTGTGACGGCCGGCCGCTAGCGGCCCACGCACAAGGTTTGCGACCTCCTGGCCATTAATGGAGTACACGGTGAGCGAAACTTCAGACGGCTGGTCCAGTGAGAATGCGATGGTGGTTTCCGGATTGAACGGATTCGGATAGTTCTGCTCGAGGGAGAAGCTGAGGGCGACATCCGGATTCCCTGAAACCCCTGTGCTCACAGATCCGCTGAAGACCCCTGCGCCGTGCGTCGCCACAACAACCATGCCGTCAGAGGGACGAACATCCATCATATCCACCACAGCATCACCGATCGATTCAACCCCCTCCATGCTCCACACCGTGGAGCTCCCGTTGAGCGCGGTGGCGGAGTAGAGCCCGGCGCTTGTCCCTGCAAAGTACTCGGCTCCGGAACCCAGAGGAAGTATTGCGACCCACCGGACAGACGGCCCGTTCCCCGAGCCGTCGGGAAACTGCTCAAGATTGCCGCCCGCCGCCGTCCAGGTGGACCCGCCGTCCGTGGTAGCAAACATGCTCTGGACACTATAGTTGGAAAACACCACGACGGCCTGATCGCCGTTCCTCGGGTCAACCGCAATGCAGTTGATGTACGCATTTGCGGGGAAGCCCTTTCCAGTGCCGATATCTGTGGCGGGAGTGGAAGCCGATGCAGTGTCCGCATTATCCAGGCGGAAAAGCCTCCCGGTATTTGTCCCGGCGTAGAGCCGGTGGGGCGGCGAAGAGTGCGATACGCCGACTGCCGTCACAGTAGCGCCAGCCTGGACGCCGTCCATCGCGGTCCAGTTCTGCGTGGTCGGCTGGTTTGATCCCATCGTGATGCCGTTCAGGTCGTTGTTTCGCCAGAGGGACTGCCCGCGCGGAAGATACATGATGTCGTTGTCGGAGGGGTCCAGCATGAAGGGATGGACAAACAGGTAGTTGCTCGAAGCACCTCCCGGATCGACGCGTGTGAAGCCGGTCGACTGGCCGGTCGTTTCGTTGAACCTCATACGGAATATCTCCCCATATTGAAACGACGCATAGTATGCGGCCCTTCCATCGGCGATTGCACAGAAAGAGCCGTCTCCACCCATCACTGCTTCCCAGGGGGCAGCCGGCAGGAAGCTGCCTGTCCTCCAGGTGCCGTTGTCCTGCAGCCCTCCCATCAGGACGGGGTTTCCGGGTGTTGCATGGTCGAGAGCGATCGAATAGAACTGTCCGGTGATGTAGCCGTTGTCCAGGCTTTTCCACACGATGGGCGAGGCGGAGGCATCAGTCGTCAGGCTGATGCCTCCGTCATGGGTCGAGTAAAGGGCAAGAGGACTCCCGGGGGCAAACCGCAGTCCATGCTGGTCAGGATGATGAGCCGCGTACTCGGAGACGTCGTTCGCGGTGGCATAGCCGCCGACCCAGGTGGTCGCCGCCGCCGTGCTGAATCCATTCGTCGACCGGTAGAGATTCGTTCCTCCGATGAAGACGGTGCTGTCGGACTCGGGGCTTGCCGCGACGACGAGGTCGTACCCCGCCTGGGAAGCAAAATTCCCCACCGGGCTGCCGAAGGAGGGCAGATTGAGAGAACGGTCCTCCCAGATCCCGCTGGCTCCCGAGCCGTCTCCCGAGAGGTATGCGTACCTCCACAGGCTGTTGGCTTCCGGTGACCCCGCATAGCTCGTCTGGAACCCGCTTCCCGGAGTATCCCCAAGAACATAGAGGAGGTTTTCATTCGACGGGGCGATGCCGATGACCATCCGGTGGGCCCTGGATGGCCAGGCGGAAGGCGTGATGTTTGTCCAGTGAACCCCGTCGGGCGAGCGCCAGATCCCATGGTTGACGGCGCCGTCCTTGTTGTTGATGTCGTTTTCGCTGAGCGTGGCATAGACGTTGCCGGTGGATGTCACCGCCACGTCCGTGTACCTCGGCCCGCCCGAGAGTGCCCCGAGGACAACAGCCCAGCTCCCCCCGCCGTCCGTGGAACGCTGTATCCCCCCGATTGTTGCCGCATACACAACGTCCTCCGAGGCCACGGGGTCTATGGCAATCCTGTGCACGTAATCGAACATCTGGTCGAAAGCCTGCGGAATTCCCGTGGATGTCTTCGGGAGGACTGTCCAGGTGAAGCCGCCGTCGGTGGATTTGTAGATGCCGTCGCCCCGGTAGCCGGAGACAGGCGCGCCAGCGCTGTTGCCGATCAGCTCTCCGGTCCCGTAATACCAGGTGTTCCTCTTGCCGGCTCTCGGGTCCTGCGCGATGCAGCTTACGCTGTAGAGCTGGGAAGTGAGCGTCATGCGCCGCCACGTGCTGCCTGCGTCCGTGCTGCGCCACATTCCGCCCGAAACCCCTCCTGCCAGAAAGACTGCCGGATTGTCGAGATCCACTGCGAATCCCCTTGTGCGTCCTCCCACATTCGCCGGACCGCGCGGCTGCCAGGATGTCACCGTCCCTGCCTCAGTCTTGCCTAGATGGACCGGGCCGGAATGCGATGGAAGGGATGAAGTGAAAGCAACCTCCTTATCCCTGATCCCTCTCGGGATGATCCCCGTGGAGGGATCACGAAGCCTCAGCCAATCGTAACGGAGCCGGGCGTCGGGGTCTCCTTCCCCCTCGATGGAAGGCTCCCTGACGAGCCTCGATCCATCTTTGTCCGCCCCGTCATGTATCTGGCTTAAGAATCCGCCGCCGAAGGCCCCTGCGGCGGCGAGCATCATCGCCCCGTGCCGCATGGCTCTCAGAATGGAATCGAAATGCAGACGGCCCACGTTCGGTCTCCCCGTCTCTATCGAATTGCGTAATGGCTAATCACCAGACCGGGCTTCCGGGAAGCCTCGTCGGCTGAGCCCGAGAGCTCCACGTCGGCCAGCACCCGTATCCCGGTGCTCACACCGGGATAGTGAATCTGTAATGCAGGAATCCAGCGATCCGATTGCTGCGTCGTATAGGCAAAACGGGCACGAAGAACCTGCCCGGCGTTCAGGACCGGCGGGAAGGAGAATCCGTAGGCAAGGATGGAGTCGATGCGAACAACGGTGGTACAGGGAACTTTGCTGCAGGGACCTTCGGGCTCAAGCGTCTTGTCGATCTCGAGGATGGTCATGGCGAGGCGGCACCTGTCGGGGGCAACGACGACCTGATGACCCCAGGCCGGGTCTGCTTTCTCCTCGCCGCCTCCGTCGTGAAGCGAAGCGTGAGATGTGCATCCTGCCAGGAGCAGCACCATCGAACCGACGGTGCCGGACAACGCAATTCGTTGCATGGGGATTTTTTCTTCCTGGGTAGATTGCCGCCGGAAACAGCGGCAATAGACTGCGCGCGTGATTACAGACGCACATCCCCCACATCACCCCCTGAAGCCTTCAGGAACACCGTTCACAGCAACCCTCCGGGGCCGGGAATCTGCATCGACCGGGGGTGCCTCCCCGCCCCAGATGAGACCGGGCCCGGGCGTTCTGGCGGCTCCGGAGCATCACAGGCGGCCGGCCAAGCGTCACAGGCTGCAGGAGCCGCTGCTCCAGGGTGGACATCACGACCGCCTCATGCTGAAGGAATCCAGGCGGAAGCTTCCTCTTTAGACACCGCTTCCCCGCTTCAGGTTCCCTGCAGCCATCACGGAGGCGTTGGGGGCCGGCCGCTCCTTTTCCCTTCCGGACGCCGGTTCTGGTCCCGGAAGAAGAGGGGTAGTCCCTGCTTCAGCGCTTGCCCTGGCGCTGTCTCTCCCTGGGTTTTAGAGCCTCCTTGCGTTTCGGCATCCGGTCCAGCCCCGGACCCAGCGCCTTGCGCAAGAACTCTCCCGTCGGCGAATCCTCCCTCAGGGCAACCTCTTCAGGAGTCCCTTCCGTCACGATCCGCCCTCCATCGTTCCCTCCTCCCGGACCCAGGTCGATGACCCAGTCCGCGGTCTTGATCACATCCAGATTGTGTTCGATCACCACCACAGTGTTGCCCCGGTTCACCAGCTCCACCAGGACGTCGAGCAGCATCTTGATATCCTCGAAGTGGAGGCCGGTCGTGGGCTCATCCAGGATATAGAGGGTATTGCCCGTGCTAACGCGTGAGAGCTCCGTGGAGAGCTTTACCCGCTGGGCTTCCCCCCCGCTCAGCGTGGTTGCCTGTTGTCCAAGTGTGATGTACCCCAGGCCCACATCGAGGAGCGTGCGAAGCTTCCTCTGCAGCGCGGGAATTTCGCTGAAGAATTCAACTGCTTCTGAGACCGTCATCGCAAGGACATCCGCGATGGATTTCCCCTTGTACAGGACCTGAAGGGTCTCGCGGTTGTAACGACGTCCCCGGCACACGTCACACTGGACGTAGACGTCCGGCAGGAAGTTCATTTCAATCTTCTTGACCCCATCCCCTTCGCAGGCTTCGCACCTTCCCCCGGCCACATTGAAGCTGAAACGCCCCGGCTTGTATCCCCTGATCCTGGCCTCCGGCAACTGCGTGAACAGGTCGCGGATGATGCCGAAGACTCCTGTGTACGTCGCCGGGTTCGAGCGCGGCGTGCGTCCGATCGGAGACTGATCGATATCGATGACCTTATCGACATGCTCGGCCCCCTCGATGCTCCTGTAGGGAAGCGGAACGAGCCTTGACGTGGTGAATTTTCTCGCCAGAATCCGGTACAGGGTTTCGTCGATCAGGGTGGATTTCCCGGACCCGCTCACCCCGGTGACCGCAACGAATGTCCCGAGCGGCAGCCGCAGTGTGACGCCCTGCAGGTTGTTGCCCGTCGCGTCTTCCAGCACCAGGACCTTGCCGTTCCCCGTCCGCCGGCGCCCGGGAACGGGAATCTCCCGCTCCCCCCGGAGATACAGCGCTGTGTACGAGACCGGCTCGAACCCGTTTCCGGTATCCGGAAGGGACGGGTTGCGGAGCGCGAGCTCCGACGGCTTTCCAGCGGTTACAAGCCTTCCCCCGTGTTCTCCCGCGCCCGGACCCAGGTCGATGACGTAGTCCGCGCTTTCAATCATCTCGCGGTCGTGCTCGACGACGATCACCGTATTCCCGAGATCGCGGAGCCGTTTCAGGGAATTGATCAGCTTGATGTTGTCGCGCTGGTGAAGGCCGATGCTCGGCTCATCGAGGATATACAGCACGCCCACAAGCTGCGACCCGATCTGCGTCGCGAGCCGGATGCGCTGCCCTTCGCCTCCCGAGAGGGTACGGGCGGGACGATCGAGCATCAGATAGTCCAGACCCACCTCGCTCAGAAATCCCAGCCGCTGCCGGATCTCCTTGAGGATCGGGGTGGCGATGATCATCTGCCGTTCGCCGAGCCGGAGGCGCTGGAAGAACCGCGCCGCGTCCGCGATGGGCAGCTTGACGACCTCCCTGATGGAGAACTCTTCGCCGCTCGTCGTTTCGATGCGGACCGCCAGGCTTTCCTTCTTGAGCCGTCCCCCGCCGCACGCGGGGCAGGGGTGCGCGTTCATGAAGGCCTCCACCCACTCCCTGATGCTATTCGAGCTGGTCTCGTCGTAATAGTGGCGGAGGATGTCCAGAAGCCCGTTGAAACGGTGCTTGTAGATGACGGTGCGGCCGCTTCCGTAGGTGTACTCAATATCGAACCGTTCATCGCCTCCTCCCTGGAGCAGCACCTCCCGCGCACGCTTGGTGAGCTTTTTCAGGGGAGTGTCGAAATCGAAGCCGTAGGTCCTTCCCACAGCCCGGATCTGACTGAACGCCCAGGTCGAACGAGGCTTCCCCAGCGGGGCGAGGCCTTCCTCGTTGATGGAGCGTGATGGGTCGGGGAGGATGAGGTCGATATCCAGCTCCCGGGTTTCCCCGAGCCCGTTGCAGGCCGGGCACGCACCGAAGGGCGAGTTGAAGGAGAAGGAATTCGGTGCAGGCTCTTCATAGCTGATGCCGCAGAAGGGGCATGAAAGATGCCTGCTGAAGAGAATGTCCCCTCCTGACCCCTCAGTCCCGCCGGGGCGGGACCGAGGGGACTGAGGAACTCCCCGGTCGGCATTGACAATCAGGACGCCCCCTCCGAAGCGGAGGGCGACCTCCACCGAATCGGCGACGCGGGACCGCACATCCGCGCGCACCACGATCCTGTCCACGACGATTTCAATCGTGTGAACCTTGTAACGGTCGGCGGCCATCCCGGGTTTGAGCTCCCTGACCTCGCCGTCGAGACGCACCCTCAGGAAGCCGTCCTTCAGGATCTCCGCGAAAAGCTCGCGGTAGTGCCCTTTGCGGCCCCTGACGACCGGGGCCAGGATCTGCACCCGGGCGCCCTCCGGCAGCTTCATAATGCTGTCGATGATCTGATCGCCGCTCTGTTTCTGGACTCTCCTCCCGCAGTTGTAGCAGAACTGGGTGCCGCACCGCGCGAACAGGAGGCGCAGATAGTCGTAGATCTCGGTCACCGTTCCTACGGTCGATCGCGGGTTCGGGTTGATGCTCTTCTGCTCGATCGATATTGCCGGGCTGAGTCCCTCGATGTAATCCACGTCGGGCCGCTCCATGACATCCAGGAACTGCCGCGCGTAGGCAGAGAGGCTTTCGACNNTTATTCCGGGGGATCTCCAGGTCGATGTTCTTCAGATTATGTTCGCGGGCGCCGCGGATGACGATGGCATCCGTAAACGCCTTCTGGTTTTTGGGCATACGCTGCATCAGATCCTTCTGCGTTTGCTCAGGTACTCGGTCAGGGCCGTATCAAACGGGGTCGCCGTGTCGATCAGGACGTAGTCCACGCCATGTTCCCGGCAGTCGCGTTTGTAGCGGTCCACGAACTTCTGCATTGCCTCGCGGTAGCTCTCCTGGATCTGCCACGGACGCGTAGTCATCCGCTCGCCGGTTTCCAGATCGGCGAAGATCGCGTCTCCCCCGAATCCGAACGACCGCTCCAGGGGGTCGAGCAGGTGGATGACGATCACCTCATTCTTCTTGTGCCGGAAGTGCTTGAGGGCGACCATGACATCGGCGGGGTTGTCCAGGAGATCGCTGATGACGATCACCAGCCCCCGCCGCTTGATCCGGTCGGCCACCTGGTGGAGCGCGGGTCCGGCACCCGTCTTGCCGGAAGGGAGGGCATGGTGGAGCGCCAGGAGGATCTGCCGGAGATACGTGGGAGTCGCGTGCGGGGGGATGAAGGCCCTGATGCCCTCATCGAAGAGTGTCAGGCCGACGGCGTCCTGCTGCTTGATCATCAGATATGCGAGCGCCGCAGCAAGGTAGGAGCCGTAGGTCAACTTCGTGAGGTTGCCGGCGGAAGCAAATCCCATCGACCGGCTAGCGTCCAGGATCAGGTAGGATTTGAGGTTTGTCTCCTCCTCAAACTGCTTCACATAGTAGCGGCCGGTCTTGCCGTACAGTTTCCAATCGATGCGCCTGATCTCGTCGCCGGGCATGTACTGCCGGTGCTCGGCGAATTCCACGCTGAACCCATGGTAAGGGCTCTGATGAAGTCCGGTGATGAAGCCTTCGACCACCAGACGGGCGCGCAGCTCCATGTTGGCAAGTCGCGAGACTACGTGCGGCTGCAGGTACTGCCTGTATTCCTCCGCCACTCCCGCTCCTTTCGGGCGCTCAGAGCGTCTTGGACGCCGGGACGCGCTTTCTGGGCCGTTCCGCGGCGGCAGGCGGCTGCTCCGTCTCCCGGTTCTGGAGAAGCAGGTCATCCGGGGATTTGCCGAGGTTCTGCAGCTCGAATTGTGCCGACGTTGCCATTTCGTGCTGGGGGAATTTCTCCAGGAAGCGCCTGTAGGCCGCGGCCGCGCTGTCGGTGTTGTGCAGTTCGTTGTTGTACAGATACCCGATGAGGAACATCGACGTGGGAGCCTGCGGTCCGTCGGGAAAAGCGGCGAGATACCTCTGGTACGCCTCAATTGCGAGCTCGGGTTCGCGTGTGTCGTTGTTCCGGATGGTCGCAAGGACCGACAGCGCCCGCTCGGCCTGGTCCGTACCCGGGTACCCGGCTATGACCTTTTCATATGCATCGATGGAGGGTTGGAAGACCTTCTTGATATCCCCGCCGGAAACCCGCACGGAATCCGCCGATTGGACCACCGACGCATACTCGCTTTCGGCCGTCTTCAGCAGCTCCTCGGCGGACTGTTTCTTGCATGCGGCCAATGACGCGGCCATGAGGCCAACCGCCGCCAAAACGCGGACTGTCATTCAGCTCCTCCGTGCAGTAAAAGGGGTACGCGTACGGGTCCAGAGGTACAAAGTACCCAAAAAGCGATCAAAGTGCAAAATCGCCGTTGAGGNNGACCCCCTTGTTCTGCAGGATCTCCGGGGCGGAGGCAAGATGGAAATCGGCATGTGATGAGAGGAAACGCTCCGCCTGTTCGCCGTTTTCGCAGTGCAGGAGCGAGCAGGTCGTGTAGACCAGAGTGCCCCCCGGCCTGACCAGGCCCGCGCTTTCGTCAAGGAGGCGGCGCTGCGTGGCGAGGAGCCCCACGAGGGCGCTCTCGTTGTACATCGCCTTCGCGCCCGGGTTGCGGCGGAACGTCCCCGTGCCGGAGCAGGGGGCGTCGATGAGGACAGTGTCGGCCCTCCCGGCAAGTTCCCGGACCTCCGCCCCGCCGGGAAGGGCGGCAAAGGCGATGGTGACTCCAGCGCGCACTGCCCGCTCCCTGAGGCTCTCGAGACGCTTTCGCGATACATCAAGGGCCAGGATGCGACCCCTGTTCTCCATGAGTGAAGCCATGTGCAGGGTTTTGCCCCCGGCCCCGGCGCAGGCGTCCACGATGGTCTCGCCGGGCCGGGGTTCCACCAGCAGGGAAAGAAGCTGGCTTCCCTCATCCTGCATCTCGAACCACCCCATGCGGAAGGTTCTGAGTCCGGCTGCATGCATCCGCTTCGTGAGAATGAGACCCGAGGGTGAGAGCTTTGACGGCGCCGCCTCGACACCTTCAGCCGCCAGGGCGGCGCGGCACTCTTCGACGGTGCAGCGCAAGGTGTTGACGCGGAGAGCGACGGGAGGAGGACTGTTCGATGCAATGCACAACTGCTCCGCCTCCGCCTCACCGAAGCGCGTGACCCAGTCACGGACGACGGACGTGGGACACGAATGCAGCAGCGAGAGGCGCCCGACGGGATCGCCGGGGATGATGAGACACTCGTGTGCCTGCCGGACAGCCGGGATTGCGGCCTCCAGAGGAGGCGAGCGCATAAACGTGCGCCAGAGCGCCCCGAACCCCTCCTGGATGAGGGGAATCTCCTCCTTGCTTACGACGAGCGCATGGACCAGGAGCAGTGCAAGGGCCCGAGTCGGCGTGCCGGGCTCCCCGGCCGCCCTGACGAACGCGTCGGAGGCAATGGTCCTGAGATAGGTGAACTGCCGGAGGACGTCGAACACCATCCCGGCAATCACGCGGCGGTCCCGTGCGCCAAGGTACCTGCGCCCGCCGAAGAATTCCTGCATGACCGTATCGGCGGGGCGGGGTGCCCGCATTACGCGTTCCAGCGCCTCCGCCGCGTGCCCGACGAGTGAAGAGTGTTTCACCTGGCTTGCTTCGCCTGTTGGACCGTCTCCCGTTTCCGGAACTCGATGAGTCCATGCTTGTCCAGGCCCACTGACACGGTGTCGCCCTCGCCGAAGTCCCCTTTGAGGATGCGCTCCGACATAGGATTCACAATATGCTTCTGAATAACACGTTTCAGCGGGCGCGCGCCGTACATCGGGTCATAGCCGAGCTTGGCGAGCCAGTCCATGGCCTCGCCGGAAACTTCCAGCGTGATTCCCCTCGCCTGCAGGAGCGCCTCCACGCGCCTCAACTGAAGGGAGACGACCTGCCGGATATCTCCGGGGCCAAGCGGCTTGAACACAATGATCTCGTCGATCCGGTTCAGGAATTCGGGCCTGATTGTCTGCCTCAGGAGCGTGTACAGCTCCTCACGCAGACCCGCAAAGGCCTCCTCCCAGCCGCCGTTCTCATTGAATCCGGACCGGATCTTCTCGCTAATGAGATGGGATCCGAGGTTTGACGTCATGATGATGATGGTGTTCTTAAAATCCACGGTCCGGCCCTTGCTGTCGGTGAGGCGGCCGTCGTCGAGCACCTGCAGGAGGACATTGAAGACGTCGCCGTGCGCCTTCTCGATCTCGTCGAGAAGCACCACGGAGTATGGTTTCCGCCTCACCGCTTCGGTCAGCTGCCCCCCTTCGTCGTAGCCCACGTACCCCGGCGGCGCCCCGATCAGGCGCGACACGGAAAACTTCTCCATATACTCGCTCATGTCGATGCGGACCATCGCATTCTCGTCATTGAACAGGAACTCCGCGAGCGCCCTGGCCAGCTCGGTCTTCCCGACCCCGGTGCTCCCCAGGAAGATGAAGGAACCGACGGGCCTCTTCTCGTCCTGGAGTCCTGCACGCGCCCTGCGGATGGCATCGCTGACCGCCCGGACGGCTTCGTCCTGCGCCACGACCCTTTCGTGCAGCCGTTCCTCCAGATGAAGGAGCTTGGCCCGGTCGCTTTCCAGCATGCGGGTGACGGGGATGCCCGTCCACCGGGCGACGATTTCCGCGATATCCTCCGCGTCCACCTCCTCCTTCAGCATTTTCCTCTCCCGCTGCACTTCCGCGAGCTTCGTCGATGCCGCCGCGATCTTCTTCTCCAGTTCCGCGAGGACGCCGTAGCGCAGCTCGGCCACGCGGGCGAGGTTGCCGTTGCGTTCCTCCCGCTCCGCTTCCATCCGGGTCTGTTCCACCTGCTCCTTCATCGAGCGGATCGTCTTGATGAACTCCTTCTCCACCTTCCAGTGCGAGGTGAGCGCCGTGCGGGTCTGGTTCAGCTCCGCAAGCTCCCGCTCGATGCTCCCGATCCGCTCCCGGGACGCCTCGTCTTTTTCCCGCCGCATGGCCTCCCGCTCGATCTCAAGCTGCTTGATCCTCCGCTCCACGGCGTCGAGCTCTTCGGGCATCGAATCGATTTCGATCCGCAGTTTGGAGGCGGCCTCGTCGACCAGATCGATCGCCTTATCCGGCAGGAAACGGTCGGAGATGTATCGGTGGCTCAGCTGAGCGGCTGCAACCAGCGCGCCGTCCGTGATGCGCACGCCGTGGTGCACTTCGTAACGCTCCTTGAGGCCGCGAAGGATGGAGATTGTATCCTCCACGCTCGGCTCCTCCACCATCACGGGCTGGAACCGGCGCTCCAGCGCCGGGTCTTTCTCGATGTATTTCCGGTACTCGTCGATCGTGGTGGCCCCGATGGCGCGGAGCTCCCCTTTTGCCAGCGCGGGCTTGAGCATGTTCGCGGCGTCCACCGAACCCTGGGCCGACCCCGCCCCCACAAGGGTGTGGAGCTCGTCGATGAAGAGAATGATCTCTCCGTCGGAATCCTGAACCTCCTTGAGAAGAGCCTTCAGACGCTCCTCGAACTGCCCCCGGAAGCTCGTCCCCGCGACCAGCGATCCCATGTCGAGCGCCACGATCCGCTTCGTGCGCAGAGTCTCGGGAACGTCGCCTTTCACGATCCGTCCGGCTATCCCTTCCGCAATCGCTGTCTTTCCGACCCCCGGTTCCCCGATGAGCACCGGGTTNNTTCTTGGTGCGCCGCGACAGCACCTGAAGGACCCGCCGGATCTCTTCGTCCCGGCCGATGACAGGGTCGAGTTTTCCCTTCCTGGCGAGTTCGTTCAGGTCCCGTCCGTAGCGCTGGAGGGCCTGATATTTGTCCTCGGGATTCTGGTCGGTCACCCGCTGATTGCCCCTGACTTCCTTGAGGACAGCGTAAATGGTCTCCTTGGTCAACCCCTGGTCCAGCAGGATTCTCCCTGCCCTGGAGCCGGCGTCCTCGAGAAGGGCGAGAAGCAGATGCTCGGTGCTTACATAGTCATCCTTCAGCTCCTGTGCCGCTGTCATCGCGGCTTCCAGGACCCGGCCGAGAGCGGGGGAGATGGTCTGGTTGCCGAGGCCTGCCCCGCTCACCTTGGGGAGCCTCTCCAGGAGCTCCGTCATCTTCATCTTGATGAAGTTGACGTTGGCGCCGGCTTTCTGCAGGATGGGGACGACTGCGCCTCCGGCGTCCTGGATCAACGCGGCTAGCAGGTGTTCCGGCTCAATGAGCTGGTTCCCGTAGCTTGAGGCGATTTCCTGTGCGTTCTGGACCGCCTCCTGGGACTTGATGGTGAATTTGTTGAAGTTCATGGTGTCTGTTCCTTTTTCGTCCGCTTTGCACACGGCATTCCGCCCGCGCACCGTACGCCGGACCGCTGAGCCCCTTCACAGGGGGGCCCGCAGAGTCGTTCAGGCGGGCGTGCAAGATTCATGAGGGACACGAAGCGGCTGCGTTGCATGGCTCTGATTCCGGCACGGGGGCCCGCTCCATGTGACATCTGCCTCTTCTTGCGCAAAAGGCGAGGGTTCTCCTCGCCTTCGGCACACCAGCGAACATCCCTGGACGATTCCTGCGTCAGTCCGGCTTTTTGTCCTTGTCCTTGTCGTCGACCACCTCGTACTGGGCGTCTTCGACCTTCTTCTCGCCCTGCTGCTGGCCTCCCTGAGGGCCGGTGCTTCCCGGCTGCTGGCCTTCCGGCCCGGCCCCGGCCGAGGTCGCCTGCTGGTACATTTGCGTGGAAGCCTCGTTCCAGGCGTTGTTCAGTGTCTCCATCGCCGATTTGATTGCCCCCGCGTTGCCCCCCTTGATTGCTTCCTTCAGTTTCTCGTTTGCGCCTTCCACTTTGGCGCGCAGCTCCGGGGTAAGCTTCGGGCCGAATTCCTTCAACTGCTTTTCGGTCTGGAAGGTGAGGTTGTCTGCCTGGTTCTTCAGGTCGATCTCTTCCTTCTTCTTCCTGTCTTCGGCGGCATGGGATTGGGCGTCGGTCTTCATCCGGTCCACTTCCTCCTTGGTGAGACCGCTGGAAGAGGTGATGCGGATCGACTGTTCCTTCCCTGTCCCCTTGTCCTTGGCGGAGACATGGAGCATCCCATTTGCGTCGATGTCGAACGTCACCTCAATCTGCGGGATACCCCGGGGTGCCGGTGGGATTCCGTCAAGATGGAACTTCCCGAGTGTCCGGTTGTCGACGGCCAGGGGCCGCTCTCCCTGGAGCGCGTGAATTTCCACCGACGTCTGGCTATCCGAGGCGGTCGAGAACACCTCGCTCTTGCGTGTGGGAATGGTAGTGTTGGCGTCGATCAGCTTTGTCATGACGCCTCCAAGTGTCTCGATCCCGAGAGAAAGGGGAGTCACATCGAGCAACAGGACATCCGTCACATCCCCCGTCAGCACACCCCCCTGGATTGCAGCCCCGACCGCAACCACCTCGTCCGGGTTCACCCCCTTGTGGGGTTCCCGGTTGAAGAGATCCTTCACAAGCTGTTGCACCCTCGGCACACGGGTCATGCCGCCGACCAGGATCACTTCGTCGATCTGGCTTGGATTCAGCCCTGCGTCTTTCATTGCGCGCTGGACCGGAGGAACGCTCCGCTGGATCAGATCGTCGACGAGCTGTTCAAACTTCGCACGTGTCAGCGTCATGTTCAGGTGTTTGGGGCCGTCCGCAGTCGCCGTGATGAAGGGGAGGTTGATTTCCGTCTGCATGAGGGTCGACAGTTCCATCTTCGCCTTTTCGGCGGCCTCCCGGAGGCGCTGGAGTGCCATCGGGTCTTTTCTGAGGTCCATCCCCTCCTGCTTCTTGAACTCATCGGCGATGTAGTCGAGCACCCGCTGGTCGAAGTTGTCGCCGCCGAGATGCGTGTCGCCGTTCGTCGATTTCACTTCAAAGACGCCCTCGCCCAGCTCCAGGATCGAGATATCGAATGTCCCGCCTCCGAGATCGTAAATGGCGACCTTGCTGTCCTTGTGCTTCTTGTCGAGGCCGTACGCCAGGGCGGCAGCGGTCGGCTCGTTGATAATCCGGCGTACCGTCAGCCCGGCGATCTCGCCGGCTTCTTTTGTGGCCTGCCGCTGCGCGTCGTTGAAATAGGCTGGTACCGTGATGACGGCTTCGGTGACCTTCTGCCCGAGGTAGTCCTCGGCAGTCTGCTTCATCTTCTGCAGAATCATTGCGCTGATTTCAGGAGGCGAGTAGACGCGGCCCCCCACATCAACGCGGGCAGTGTTGTTCTCGCCCTGGACCACCTTGTAGGGAATCAGCTTCATCTCTTCGGACACCTCGCTGTAGAACCTTCCCATGAAGCGCTTGATCGAGAATACCGTATTCTGGGAGTTCGTCACCGCCTGGCGCTTGGCCGGCTGACCCACAAGCCGTTCCCCGTTCTTGGCGAAGGCTACCACAGAAGGAGTCGTCCGCCCCCCCTCCGCATTTGGGATGACGACCGGGTCGTTCCCTTCCATGACTGCCACGCAGCTGTTGGTGGTTCCCAGGTCGATGCCGATAATTTTGCTCATATGAAGACTCTCCTTCTTTGTTTGGCAGATGATGTACACAGATACTTCGCAACCCTTGTGCCAGGATCACGCGGATTGAGGCAACCCGTAAACAACTATATAGCAATCAGTTAAACCGAGAGTTTTTCCCGTCGATAACTCCTGGTTGCTGTGATAGACAGATTGACAGGTCCAACTGACAGATTGTACCATTTTTGGCAGACCTTTCATGCCAAAAAATCAGACCTCACCCCTCTTGACAATACGATGGACAATGACTAGTATCAAAGAGTTTCCCTCCATAAATGCCCACCCTCTCGGGCGCCATACCTCACCCCAGATTCAGTTTTGGTTGTCCATCGAATCAGAGCATCGCGGGAGGTTCATCATGTATACCGCTCAGACGCTGCGTCAGGGGTTGAAAACACGCCGGTTCGGGAGCAAGATCTACACGTTCGAGACCATTGACTCTACGAATAGCTGTGCGCGGGCACTGGCGGCATGCTGGGCGCAGGAAGGAACCGTCATCATTGCCGAACACCAGACCGGCGGCCGTGGAAGGATGGGACGGACCTGGTCGGCAAATCCTCTCGAGAATCTCACCTTCTCCGTNNNTCCATTGATTATGTGGTCATCGGGATCGGACTCAACGTCAACCAGAGGACCTTCCCCCTGGAGCTTGCAGGCAAGGCAACCTCTCTCGCCCTGCAGAGCGGGCATGACTACGACCGGGAGGAACTCTTCCGCGAGATCATGCGCTCCCTTGAATCCCGATACCGGGCGATGCTCAAGAATGGGTTTGGGGGCATCATCCCTCTCTGGGTCGAACGATCGAGGATCGTCGGCCGCCGGGTTTCCATCTCACAGAACGGAACGGTGCTCACAGGGACCGTCAAGGGGCTCAGCGTTCACGGGGGACTGATCATGGAACATGACGGGGTGGAACAGGTGCTCCTGGCCGGAGACGTGAGCATCCTCGACACCGAACAGGTCGCCCACTAGGGCCTCATGCTCCTCGCCATCGATATCGGCAACTCACACACCGTCATCGGTGTTTTCGACGAAACCCGGCTGACGGCCGAATGGCGCCTTTCGAGTGGCGCCCGAAGGACGGACGATGAGCTCTGGCAGACTCTGAAGGGTCTTTTCAACGAGGGGCCCGTCGAAATCAGGTCTCTGACGGCATCCGGAATAGCCTCGGTGGTGCCCGAACTGACGCAGGCCTTCGCAACGGTCGTCCGCTCAAAGCTCGGCGTCGAGCCGACCATCGTCTCAGGCACTCTGGACTTGGGGTTCCGCGTCCTCTACGCCGATCCATCCGCCGTGGGGGCTGACAGGATCTGCAACGCTGTTGCCGGCTACCGGAAATACGGCGGCCCCCTCATCATCATCGACTTCGGAACTGCCACCACATTTGACGTCGTAGCCGCTAACGGCGACTACCTGGGGGGGGCGATAAGCCTCGGCGTCGAATCCCTGGCTTCGGAGCTCCACCGGCGGGCCGCCAGGCTCCCCAGGATCGAGCTCAAGTTCCCCCCCGCGGTCATCGGCACCGATACGGTTTCGAGCATGCAGGCAGGGGTGCTCTTCGGAGCTGCCGACGCAGTGGAGGGCATGGTGCGGAGAATCCGGCAGGAACTGGGGGCGGACGCGCGCGTGATTGCCACCGGGGGACTCTCGTCCCTGATAGCGCCCCGCTGCCCGTCCATCGAACGGTGCGAGCCGGCACTGGTGCTCGAAGGGATTCGGCTGATCTGTGAGATGACCGGGGCAGGAGGGGGAGGCAGCGGAAAGGCTTAAGAAGAAACCGCGCCTGGCGGCACGGTCACCTGAGCTTCAAACCTGTAACGGCGATCCTTCCCAGGGGATCGCCGTTTTTTTATCCTCGCTTCTTTCGATGCAGCTCACCCCCTTCCCCCCCGCGGAAACCGCCGGGGGAGCTGCGTCAGGGGGTTCCGAAGATCTTTACGCTTGCCTGGGCCAGTTGTGCCAGCGGGGCAAAGTAGATGCCGAGGAGGAGCACCGGCGCCACCAGGAGAAGGACAAGCGCGCGCTGCGGCCTGGAGAACGTCAGTGGAGCGGTCAACTCCGATTTTTCCAGGTACATGTTCTTCAGCACCCGCGCGTAGTAGTAGAGCGCGATGACGCTGTTGAGCGCGCCCACCACCGCAAGCCACACCCAGCCCTGCGTGTTCAATACTGCCGCAAAGAGATAGAGCTTGCCGATGAAACCGGCGGTCGGCGGCAACCCGGTCAGCGAGATCAGAAAGATCGAGAGCGATACGGTGACGAACGGCGCGCGAGGCCCGATACCCCGGTAATCCTCGATGTCCTCGCTCCCCGTCCTGTTCGCGATCAGCATCACCACGTAGAACGCGCCGAGGTTCATGAACAGATAGATCACGAAGTACAGCATAATGGCGGCAAGCCCTTCGTTGCTCATGACCACCACACCCATCAGCAGGTAGCCCGCGTGGGCGATGCTCGAGTAGGCCAGGAGGCGCTTCATATTGGTCTGCCAGATGGCGACGACGTTGCCGACGGTCATCGTCATCACGGCGAGGGCGGCAATGATGTAATGCCAGTCGAAACCCTGAAGGGTTGCCCATGCGCCTGCGGGGATCGCGACCGCTGCCGGGTCGATGAACGTCACCTTTAGGAAGCGGATCAGCATGGCAAAACCACCCGCCTTGGATGCCACCGAGAGGAACGCGGTGATGGTGATCGGGGCTCCTTCATACACGTCGGGCGTCCAGAAATGGAAGGGCACCGCGGAGATCTTGTAGCCGAACCCGGCACAGGCGAGGATGCCGGCAATCGCCAGGGCATACACGGCCGTCCCCCCGCCCGCCACCACGGACGGGAGGGTCTGATTGATGACGGCAAGGTCCAGCGAGCCAGTCAGCCCGTAGAGGATCGAGATGCCGTACAGCATCAGGCCGGACGAAAACGCCCCGTAGATGACATACTTGAGCGAAGCCTCGCTCGAGTCGGCCGCCTCCCGGGTGTACCCTGCCAGGATGTACGAGCTGATGGAGGAAAGCTCCAGCGCAAGGTACATCATGAGTAAATTGTTCGCGCCCGCCATCAGCATCATGCCGAGCGTGAGACCCATGAGCAGCGCAAAGTATTCGCCGAGCGGCCTCTCCCGGTTGTTCAGCTCCGACGAGCCGAGAGAAAACAGCACCACCAGGACCGCGCAGCCGGCGATCAGGAGCTTGAAGAACACGGCAAACGGGTCGACCGCCAGCATGCCGCTGAAGACCGTCGTGTGGACGCCCCACTGCCCGATTGCAAGGGCGCCGGAGGCGGCAAGGCCGAGGAGGGCGATCATGGCCGGGATGACCGCCGAACGTTTCGTCAGCAGGTCGACGATGATCACGAGCAGCATGGTTGCCGTCAGCGTCACCTCGGGGAGGAGCCGCGGAAGGTCGTTGAGGATCTGTTCTGCCATGGGGTGGGCCGGGGCTTAGTTCATTCCCATCATCGTTCCGGCGCCGCCGTGCAGCACGATGCCGGAGAGCGCATTGAGCGAGGTATTCATCAGGTTGAGCATAGGGGCCGGATAGATCCCCAGGAAAATCACGATCGCCGCGAGCGATGCGAGCATCAGCGTCTCGCGGGCGTTCAGGTCCGTCAGCCCTTTCCACTTGTCGGGCAGGGTTCCCAGGAACACCCTCTGCAGCACCCAGAGCATGTAGCCGGCGGTCAGGACGATCGTGACGGCGGAGATGATGGTCAGCGTCTGGAACGTCTGGAACGCGCCGAGCAGAGAAAGGAGCTCGCTGACGAACCCGCTCAGCCCGGGAAGGCCGAGCGCGGCAAAGAAGGCCACCGTCATCATTCCCGCATAGCGCGGCATCTGGTTCATCAGGCCGCCGAATTCGTTCAGCCCTCTCGTGTGGGCACGGTCGTACAGGACCCCCACGATCAGGAAGAGCATCGCGGTGATGGTCCCGTGGTTGAACATCTGGAATACTGCTCCCATCATCCCCTGGGTGTTCATCGACGCCATCCCGAGCACCACGATGCCCATATGGCTGATCGAAGAATAGGCAATGAGCTTCTTGAAATCGGTCTGCGCCATCGCCACCAGCGCACCGTACACCATGCTGATCACGCCCAGAAGGGCGAGCTCCCACGCAAAGTGCCTCATGGCGTCGGGGAAGATCGGGAAGCTGATCCGCAGCATTCCGTAGGTCCCCATCTTCAGGAGCACCCCGGCGAGGATCACGCTGATCGGAGTCGGCGCCTCGACGTGGGCGTCGGGCAGCCATGTGTGGAACGGGAAGAGGGGAACCTTGATGGCGAAGCCGATGAACAGGGCGACGTACGCTGCATAGCGCCAGAACGTGTTGAAGCCGGCCAAGAGCGAGCCGGGGACGAAGTTGCCGGGATCCATCATCTGCAGGAGATTGAATGTATGGATCTTCTCGAGGCCGGGGATCCCCAGCTTCGCGCCCTCGGCTATCGAGTAGAGCGTTCCCGCGGGATCGATGTAGACGTTTGTGCTGAAGTAGAGCGCCAGCATCGCCAGCAGCATCAAGACCGATCCCAGCAGCGTGTAGAGGAAGAATTTGATCGCCGCGTATTCGCGCCGCGAGCCTCCCCAGATGCCGATCAGGAAGTACATCGGGAGCAGCATGACCTCCCAGAACATGTAGAAGAGGAAGAAGTCAAGCGCGACAAACACCCCCATCATCCCGGTGTCGAGCAGGAGAAGGAGCGCGAAGTAACCCTTGAGCGACTTCTCGATGGTCCACGACGAAATCACGGCCACACAGCTGATGAGGGCGGTCAGCAGCACCATCACCACGCTGAGCCCGTCGATCCCGAGGAGGTACTCGATGTGGACACGCCCGAACCACGACACTCCCTGGACGTCGATCCACCGGGCCTTCTCCACAAACTGCATCGTGCCCTGGCTGCTGATTCCCGCGAGCGATCGGTCAAAGTACCCGAACAGCACCGCCGCCAGCGCCACCTGGACAAGCGTGACCGCCAGGGCCGTCCACCGGGTCAGGCCCGGCCGGCCCTTGGGGAGCATCAACACGACAACCATGCCGAGCACCGGCAGAAACGTCATCCAGGACAGTATCCCGATGCCGAACAATGACGAGGCCATGAGTCTATCTTCCTCCAGTTACGTGTCAGAATTCACTGCCCCCCGCCGTGAGAGGGCCGCCCGAACCCCTCTGCAGCGAGGGGCTGTTGCATTGCAACGCGGCGCTCCTACCACGCAGGGCGCTCCGGAGCCCGCTGCGGGTCACTATCATCGCACCCAGCCTCCACTCCCGCGTCAGCCCAGCCGGAAGATGAAGTAGAAAATCATGACGCTGAAGAGGGCAAGCACCACATACGTCTGCACCCTTCCGGTCTGCGTCTTGCGGAAGAGGAGGCCGAACGCCCCGGAAACCCATGCGGTCAAGTTCACCAATCCATCGATCACGTAGTGATCGAACCTGCCGCTCACGAACGAGACGCCCCGTGTCACCAGGCCTGCGCCATTGACGATGCCGTCCACGACGGTGTTGTCGAACCACCGCAGCACCACGGTGGCCCCGAGCAGACCCCGCACGAGGACGCCGTTGTAGAGCTCGTCGAAATACCACTTGTTGAGCAGAAACGTGTGCACCGGCCTTAGCGCGGCCTCTATGGCGTCCGCGTTGATCTTCTTCCAGGAGTAGGTCATGAATGCCGCGAGGATTCCCATTCCTGCCACCGTCAATGAAAGCGCCATGGCGGTCCAGTGGAAATGGCGGACTCCCTCCTCGAACTCCTGCGCGCCGGGACCCGCCAGGACCGACGGGACGACAGTTGCGGGGCGCTCAACGGCCCGCGCGATCCAGCTGCCGGAAGCGTCGACCGGATTGAGACTGAACACGAAGCACAGCGAGAGAGCGGCCAGGATGACGAGCGGGATGGTCATGACAGCGGGCGATTCGTGCACATGTTCCATCCGGCCGGCGTCAGCAGGCTCGCCCAGGAACGTAAGGATGACAACCCGGAACATGTAAAAAGCCGTAAGGCCGGCCACCAGGAATCCGATCACCGGAATCAGGGCATGGCCGGTCAAACCGGCGAAAGCAAGCGTCCCCGCGAGGATTTCATCCTTGCTCAGGAAGCCGGAGGTGAGCGGCACCCCCGAAATGGCAAGCGTGAACACCACGAATGTCCAGAAAGTGACCGGCATCCTGGCCTTCAGCCCCCCCATCGAGCGGATATCCTGTGCATCGGTGTGATGGTCGTTCTGGCGGTGCAGAGCATGGTGCATCGCATGGATGACCGAGCCGGACCCGAGAAAGAGTCCGGCCTTGAACATCGCATGCGTCGTCAGATGGAAGAAACCTCCCGTGTATCCGCCCACGCCCATCGACATGATCATGTAGCCGAGCTGGCTGATCGTCGAGTAGGCGAGCACTTTCTTGATGTCGTTCTGGACGATGGCAATGGTGGCCGCAATGAAGGCGGTGATGGCTCCAATGTACGCGATCACCATCAGGGCATCCCCCGTCATGAGCGGGAATGTCCGGGCAACCAGGTAAACGCCTGCCGCGACCATGGTGGCCGCGTGGATGAGGGCGCTCACCGGGGTCGGGCCTTCCATTGCATCGGGCAGCCAGACGTGGAGGGGAAACTGAGCCGATTTGCCGATGGCACCGCAGAAGATCAGGACGCCAGCGGCGGTCAGCCACCCCTGGCCGTCACCGGGGAGCCTCTGGATCCCTTCGAAGAGCTCCCTCAGGTTGAACGTGTGAAACGTCGCATAGAGCGTGAGCATCCCGATCAGGAAACCGAAATCCCCCACGCGGTTGGTGATGAACGCCTTGATCGCCGCGTTGGACGCGCTCTTCTTTTCATACCAGTGGCCGATCAGCAGGTAGGAGCAGATGCCCACGAGCTCCCATCCCACATAGAGCAGGAAGAGGTTGTCAGCCAGCACGATCTCCAGCATGGAAAAGGAGAAGAGCCCGAGGTACGCGAAGTAGCGCGAGTAGCGCACGTCCCCCCTCATATACCCGATGGAGAACAGGTGGACCAGCATGCTGACCAGCGTCACCACGCACAGCATGATCGCGGCGAGGTTGTCGACCTGGACGCCGAGCACCAGCTTCAGGGGGCCGACCAGCGGGACATCGTGGAAATTGATCCAGGAGAAGCTGAGACCCAGCGTCTCGTCATGATACTGTGTCAGCTTCTGCACCAGGACAGTCACCGCGAGAGCGAAGGAGACCGTGATGAGTCCTGTTCCGAGCCAGTCCCCCTGCCGGGGAAGCCTCCGGCCGAAGAAGATCAGGAGCACGAAGCCAGCCAGCGGCAGCAGCAGGATGGCGAGCGAGAGGGTGATCAGTGTTTCGTGTGCCATTCCTTGGCCTTATTCCTTCAGGGAACTGATCTCGTCGACGTTGACGGTCTGGAAGCGGTGGAAAATGTTCAGCACGATGGCCAGCGCGATGGCAGCCTCGGCAGCGGCCAGGATGATCACGAAGATCGCGGCGGCCTGTCCGTCGAGCGAAAGCATCTTGTAGTGCGAGAAAGCAACCAGGTTGAGATTGGCTGCGTTCAGGACGAGCTCAACACCCATGAGCAGGAGGATCGCATTCCTCCTCGTGATGATCGCATACAGGCCGAACGCGAACAGCAGGGCGCTTACGATGAGGAAGTGGGCCAGCTGCACGTGGGGAAGCCACGACGCGAATTCGCCCCAGACGTGTTCCAGTGCACCCATGATCAGGCCTTTCTCTTGCGGCGGGCTATGAAGGCCGCGCCAAGGAGGGTGACAAGGAGGATGACGGAGGCCACCTCAAACGGGAGCAGGTAGGTCGTCATCAGCAGCGTTCCGAGCAAAGGAGTGGTGGTGACCGCGGCCGACGAGGCAGCGGGGACGGATTTCCATGTGGAGTAGAAGATCCCCGCCAGGGAGCCAGCCACCAGCGCAACGAGGATCAGGGCCGGCGCTGTCTGGACGGAGCTTCCTTTGATGTCAACGCTGACCACCCTGCTGGTCAGCATCAGACCAAAGAGCATGAGCACCAGGATCCCGCCCACATAGATCAGGACCTGCGTCACGGCCAGGAAATCCGCCTGGAGCATCACATACAGCGCCGCCACGCCGAAGAGCGTGAATAGGAGGGAAAAAGCGGCATAAATGACATTACGGGAGAACACGACAATGCCGGCCGACACGATCGTCACCAGCGCGAACAGGTAGAAGACGACATCAAACAGTTGCATGGCGTTCAGGGCTTGGTTTCTGGAACCTTCGGGGACCCATCGCCGGGGAGCGGTTCCGGTTTGGGCGCGGGAGCTCCCGGCGGCTTTGCGCCGGCCGAAACGGCGGCCGCGGCCGGCTTCGGTGCCGCTGGCTTTGCGGCGGCTGAGGCGGCCTTCTTCGCGGCCTGTTCCTTTTCGTAGGCGGTCAGTTTTGTCTTCGCCTGGTCGATCTGTTCCGGACTCATGGTCGCAAAGCTGTAGATGAGGTTTTGACGCTCATACTCCGAGAACTCGTAGACGTCGGTCATGACGATGCAATCTGTCGGACAGGGAGGCACGCACAATCCGCAGTAGCAGCACTTCGCGATGTCGATGTCGAACCGGGGGACGTAGAGCCGCTTCTTGGTCCCGACCGACGTCAGCCCCAGATCCACGTCCGGAGTGGATTTGATGGTTTCGATCGTGATGCAGTCAACCGGGCATGCCATCGAGCACTGGTCGCAGCCGATGCAGTCGTCCATGTTGACGTACAGCCGGTTGCGCGCCCGGTCCGGCAGCGTGAGCTTCACATCCGGGTACTGGATGGTGACCGCCGGAACGAAAAGGTGTTTCCATGTCACCTTCATCCCGATCAGCACGGTCATAACCCCGTCCCAGACGTTCCGAAAGTAGCTGCCCATACTCTCAATAATCCTTTCCGATGCCCACGGTCCCGCCCTACCGCACTGCCAGAGTCCAGATGCCCACACCGAACACGATGACAAACCCGAACGGGATCAGCACCTTCCATCCGACGTACATGAGCTGATCGACGCGCAGCCGGGGAAGCGTCCAGCGGAGCCACATCTGCACAAAAATAAACGCCATCCCCTTCGCGAGGAACCAGAAGAAACCCAGCACTGGACCCGACAGGAAGCTGCCGAACGGGCTGTTCCACCCCCCCAGAAACACCGTCGAAGCAACGGCCGACACGGCAAACATGTTCGCATATTCGGAGAGGAAGAGCAGCGCGAAACGCATCCCGCCGTACTCCGTATGGTATCCTCCCACGAGTTCCGATTCCGCCTCGGGGATATCGAAAGGCGTCCGGTTGACCTCGGCAAGCGAGGCCACGAAATACACGATCATGGCAAGGAACAGGAAGGGGAACTTCTGGAACATGAACCAGTTCCAGAACCACCCGCTCTGCATCCTGTTGATCTCCTGCAGGTCGAAGGTGCCCGCAACCATGACCACGGCGAGAAGGCCGAGCGCAATGGGGATCTCGTAGGACACGATTTGCGCCGCCGACCGCATGGCCCCGAACAACGACCATTTGTTGTTGGATGCCCAGCCCGCCATCAGCAGCCCCACGACGACGATCGAGGAGATGGCGATGACGTAGAAAAGGCCGATGTTGATCTCGCTCCCGATATACGCCGCGCTGAACGGGATGGCGGCGTAGGCGGCATACGATCCGGCGAAGACGATATATGGCGCAAGCTTGAAGAGCCGGCGGTCCGCAGCCGAAGGGATGATATCCTCTTTCTGAATCAGCTTCAGGATGTCCGCAATCGTCTGCGCCCAGCCGTGCCAGCCACCGGTCCGCATCGGCCCGAGCCGGTCCTGCATATGCGCCGAAATCTTCCGCTCCCACCAGACGGCAAACAGGGCGAACGGGATGACGAAGATCAACGGCACAAGCGCAAGAAGCGTGTACACGATGACCGGATTCTCGAAGATGCCGAGCAGAAGCTCTTTCATTGCAGTCTGCGTGATGGTGTACTCTGTGATCGGACTGGAATGTCCTGCCTCCAGTTCCCTCCGCAACGCGCCACCCGGACTCCCCTGCGGGTCCTCGCTGCGGCCGTCCCAGTCAACGTACCGCTCGTGATCGCCAAAGAGAACTCCGGACGATTTCCCTTTGTCCGGCTTACGGAGCACCTCCCCCAGCACACTATCGATGCTCCTCCGTAGTCAGACAGATCGGTCAGATCCCGCTTCGCGGGATCTGACTTCAAGGCCTTCCAGGCTTACCGGTCCACCTCCCCCAGCACAATATCGATGCTCCCCAGGATCGCCACCACATCCGAAATCATGGCACCGCGGCACATGGCGGGAAGGGCGGAAAGGTTGACGAACGAAGGGGCCTTCACCTTCACCCGGAACGGACTTGCCGTCCCGTCCGAGACAATATAATATCCGAGCTCACCCTTGGGAGTCTCGGTCCTGGCATAGAGCTCTCCGGCATTCGGACGGATGCGCTTCGGGATGGCGGATTGCACGTCTCCCGGGGGAAGCTGCTCGACCGCCTGCTCGATGATGCGGACGCTTTGCTCCATTTCGTGCACCCGCACCATGTACCGGTCCCAGCAGTCGCCCACCGTCCCTTTGAGGCCCAGGCCGACGGGAATATCGAACTCAAAGCGGTCATAGATCGAATACGGATCGTCCCTCCGGAGGTCCCAGTGCACCCCCGACCCCCTCAGCGCTGGTCCGCTCACGGCATAGTTCACGGCAACCGCGGCCGGGAGGACTCCCACATTGGCCGTACGCTCCACGAAGATTTTGTTGTAGGAGAGGAGGTCGTTCAGCTCCTTCACATTCGGCTTGAAGTAGCGGCAGAAGCGGCGGACGGACTCCTGGAAGTCCGGCGGCACGTCGTGCGACAGGCCGCCCACCCACATGTAATTGTAGAGAAGCCTCGCGCCGCAGGTCCGCTCGAAGATGTCAAGCACGTGCTCGCGGTCCCGCATGCAGTACAGGAACGGCGTGAACGCTCCGATGTCCATGCCGTAGGTCCCGATGGCGATCAGATGGCTCACGATGCGGGAGAATTCGGCCATGATCACCCTGATGTACTCCACACGCTCCGGGACCTTGATGCCCAGCAGCCGCTCCACGCCGACCACGTAGCCGAGTTCGTTGCTCATCGCCGCCACGTAATCGAGCCGGTCTGCATACGGAATGACTTGCTGGTAGCTCGTCATGTGCTCGCAGTGTTTCTCGAAGCAGCGATGGAGGTAGCCGATATGAGGGATTACGTCGACAACGATTTCGCCGTCCACAACGAGCTCCAGGCGCAGCACGCCATGGGTCGAGGGGTGCTGCGGTCCCATGTTGATGACCATCTCCTGCGAGTCCAGGGATCGTCCCAAGCCGGGAACGGTGTCCGGACGCCGCGCCTGCGGCTCCGCGGTGATCGCTCTTGGGTCCATCAGTACGGCACCTTCATGCCATTGTAGTATTCGGGCACCTGGAAGTCCTTCCGCAGAGGGTGCCCGTCCCAATCGTCCGGCATCAGGATCCGCCGGAGGTCCGGGTGGTGATCGAAGATGATTCCGAACAGGTCGAAGGCCTCGCGCTCGTGCCAGTTTGCAGTTTTCCAGATCTCTTCCACCGATTCGACGTGCGGGCTGTCTGTCGGGAGCTGAACCTTCAGCGTGATCTTGTGCTTCAGGACGGTTGAGTCCAGATGGTAGACCACGCCGAGCTTCCCCCCGGTGTAATCCATTCCGCTGAGGCACATGAGAAGGTCGAATTTCATCCGCTCATCGTCGCGGAGGAACAGCGCGACCTCCTTGATGGTGCCGGGGACCACATTGATGGAGGGTTGAAGGACATTGTCGGTCTTTGCCTCGGGTATCGCGTCGGCAAATCTCTCCTTCAGCGCAGTGCAGATCTCTGGAGCGTTCATGAGCGGTTATCGTTGCAGAACATGAATGAACCGCCGTTCAGGCGGTTTTCTCTTTCACCAGGCTCTCTCCGCGGATCTTCTCCTGGAGTTTCATCAGCCCTTCCATCAAGGCCTCCGGACGAGGCGGACACCCCGGGACGTATACATCCACCGGGATAATCCTGTCGACGCCCTTCAGGACGTGGTAGCCATGCTCCCAGTACGGCCCGCCGCAGTTCGAGCAGCTCCCCATCGAAATGACATACCGGGGTTCCGACATCTGGTCGTAGAGGGTCTTGATGCGCGACGCCATCTTGAGGGTCACGGTCCCTGCCACTATCATCACGTCCGACTGGCGGGGCGATCCACGAAAAAACGTGCCGAACCGGTCAAAATCGTAGTGCGACGCCCCGGTGGCCATCATCTCGATTGCGCAGCAGGCCAGGCCGAATTGCATTCCCCACAGCGACGAGAGCCTGGCCCAGTTGAGGAGAGTATCGACCGATGTGACAAACACGTTTCCGTTTTCGAACCGTTGATCCAGAAGTCCCATGCGTTATGCCTCGATGCCGTCTTGATGCGCCTCCTCGTGAACCCCGGTACCGGCGGCGTACCGCGGGATGCTGGGTGCGGGTTTGTCCCAATCAAGGTCTCCTTTTCGCCAGACGTAGGCGTATCCCACGAGCAGGATGACCAGAAAGACCGCCATCTCGATGAATGCCGGCCATCCGAGACCCTTGTACACCGTCGCCCAGGGGAAAAGAAACACCACTTCGACGTCAAAGATGAGGAAGATCAGGGCAACGACATAGAAGCGGATATTGAACCGGATGTGGGTGTCGCCGAACGGGGTCTCGCCGCATTCATACGTGGCGAGCTTGCTGGGATAGGGACGGTTGGGGCGCAGAAGCCAGGCCGTGATCAGACCGACGGCGACAAACAGCGCACCGACGATCAGAAAGATTAATACTCGACCAAATTCGGTCAGCATGAATACTCATCTCCGTTGTCCAGAGAGTGGGGGAACTCTGGCCGTGATAGACCCTTGACTGGATGCAGAAGAGCAGGAGTTCGCCCGTGGGGCTTGTCGAGGTGGTCCACCGGGATGAGGATGGAACCGCTGCGAGACTCGCAAGGGGCTACGACGGTGTGAAGTTCAGATGACTGCCAGTGAGCCTATCGTGGCTTGAGACCCTAAATTTTTCCAATATACGAAGAACAAGCCGGCAAAGTCAATCGATCTTCCCGTCCTGTTTGGCTCCCCTTCATCACTCCGCCGCCCAGTCTCATGTCCGTTCACTGGACCTGCCGGGCTCTCTGGTTCCCGTACCTTCCGGCCGTGAGCGGGCTCATGGGGAAACACTCCGGATGCTCCGCACGCCCCCTGTTGTACGCGGGCTCATTGTCGCAAGCGCCATGCCAGATTCAGCAGCCCAATTCCGGCCTTATCCCCTCGAATCTGCATCCCCGATGGGAGGAAATTCCCACTAATGGGAAGGGCCGGGAATAAGGCCGCCGCCGGCATGACGCACCCGCCGCTCACATTGCCGCAGTGGCAATACCGGAGATGGTCAGGCTGTCCTGGCGGGTAACGGTGAAACGCGTGGTCCGATACGGCGGCGGCTTCTCGAACCATACCGGCGTCGCCAGTGTATCGAATGTCATGGTCGCCGACTGGCTGATTCTCTGGTTCTTCTTCATGATGAGAGTCACCGGTACTCTGAGGAGCGTATCGGGAAAAGCATACCAGCTGAATACCTTTCGCTTGTCGGTAAGCCCTCCTCCACTGGACGGGCCGCGGACCCCCATGATCCATGGAGAGACAGCCTCAAACCTCCGGCTGCTTTCGAAGGAAACCGTCACGGCAAGCGGCCTTATGGGCGCTCTGAGCACGAGAGTTCGCTCGAGCGTTACCAGGGAATCGCTCATCCCAATGATGCTGTCATGGACAGACACGGCGCACCACGCATCAGGATCGAGATGGGACGAAGGAAGCGCCGTGGCACTCCCCGCCAGAAGCGTGTCCCTCCCTTCCCACCGGACTCTCATCTCTCTGAACTTCTCGCTCGACGAAATCCTCACGGCACCGCTCGTGTCAAGGCTGTTCCACGCCTGCCTCACGCGCACGATCGGCTCCCATTTCGCATCGTAAGGAGTTCCAAGCGAAAGGAGTGTGACGGCGAGGACCAGACATCCGCCGGCTGCCGCCAGGCCTCGCGGACCCGAAAGCATGCGAATCTTGAGCAGGTCCCTCCCCGCATGCCGGTACCATGCAGCGGCGGCGAATGTATACGGCAGCAAGAGAAGGCCGAAAAGGAGAATGTATGCCCCGTGGTACAGAAGCGCCTGCACCAGTGTATCGGGCACGAACGTGGTTATGAGATGTTGAAACAGACCTAACCCATCGAAGAAGACCACTTTATATCCGATCACAGCCGATGCGAGCAGTGCACACAAACCGGCCCATGGAGACCGGACCCACACTGCGAGTGTCCACAGGACAAGGAGCGCGGCGGGATACACGGCCAGCTCCACATCCCTCGCCGCCAGCAGGGCCGTTACGGCGACGGGAACCACCACTGCGCGCAGAAACATCGGGGCGGTGCGCCGGCTGATCTTCACGCGCATCAGCCATCTGATTCCCATGAATGTCCCCAGCACGCCTGCCACGATACCGAGCACCACGAAAGCAGGGAAGCGGGCCGCCCACGGGTACCGGTACCCTTCGACGATGCCGACGAGGCTGGGGGACATCCAGATGAACACGCTCACGAACAGTGTCACGCCAAGAAGCTTGAGCCCCGACAGGCGGATCTTCGGCAGCCTCTGATGCCGCTCGCCTCTGAACAGAACAAACAGAAGCCAGAGTGAACCGGATATCGAGAGCACGGCAAAGGCCCTGATCGCCCAGTGCGGGATGTAGAGCGGAAGATTGCCTGCTTGCACAAGCCAGTACTGCTCCGTAGACCCGGCCGGCTGTCCCCTGTCGAACCGTTCGGCCAGCCTCAGCACGAGGTCTCCCGAGCGCTTCAACCCTGAAGGGGTGAAGTTGCCGAGGTTGTCGAGGGGCGAATGGATGGGATACGTGATGTCGGTGGTGAAATCGATTGCGGGAATCCCTCGCTGGATGAACGGGATATGGTCGGAACCGGAGGAGCCCGAGCCCGTGGAGTTCAGCGTGGCGAACTGCGTCGGGTAGCGAAGTCCGCTGTAGTGCAGGTCATTATAGAAGATATCAAACGAGGCCTCCACGAGCCACCGCGGAGCGCTTACCTGAAACGGACCGTCGGGATCAGCTTCTACGGGCCCTTCCCCGTCGGCCATATCGATCTGCAGCATAAGCTTCACGCTGTCGATCAGCGCGAAATTCCCGGCAAAATACTGAGAGCCACAAAGTCCCATTTCCTCCCCGCCCCAGAGGCAAAACAGGAACGTGGAGTGACGGGGTTTCTGGGCGAGAATCCGCGCCAGCTCCAGCACGCATGCCGCACCGGAACCGTTGTCATTTGCGCCCGGGACCTCAGGTCCTTCGGAATCAATGTGTCCTCCTATGACGATGATCCGGCCTGTCTCTCCCTTGAGCACGCCGACGGCAATCCCGCTCCGGGTGTTCACGCCGGCCGCAAAGGTGAACGGCATGATAAACGTATCCTGACAACCGAACGCCTTCAGGCGGCCGAGCGCGTACTCCATGGCCTTCCGCTCTGCGGGAGAGCCCATCGGCCGGGGACCGATGGTTCCGGCAAGCATGCGAAGGTGCTCCATCGCACGGTCCGTCGAGAACTCTGAGGTGGTATCGGGTCCGGCAAACATCGCCGCCGCGAGAAACAGCACGAGCACCGCAACGAGACGCGTCTTGGGAATCATGGAGTGCGGAGGATTGTGAGATAAAAGGGGAAGAGGCGAAGAGGTCCGGCAGGCGTCGGCTTCACTCGTATGCTCCACCTTCAGCAGATTTCCACTGGATTTCGGGCATATTTGCCCTTACATTTGCGTAGCGGGCGAGGACGAACAGCAGGTCGGAGAGCCGGTTGAGGAACACGATCGCCGCCTCGCCGATGTTCTCGTTCTTTGAGAGGCGGACGCACACACGTTCCGCGCGCCGGCAGACCGTGCGGGCAAAATGCAGCCTCGCGGCAACAGGCGAGCCGCCGGGAAGGATGAAATTCTTCAGGGGCTGAAGCCGTGCTTCAAGACGGTCGATGAGAGGTTCAAGTCCTGAAGCATCCGCCGGCTCGATCCGACGGATCTCTGGCCGGAGGGCGGACCGGGGTGTGGCGAGATCGGCTCCGAGATCGAATAGGACGCTCTGGATCGGTTTGAGAACCAATTCAATCTCGGGATCGTTACTATCAGCGAGTACGATCCCCAGAACGGAATTCAGCTCGTCAATAGTCCCATAGGCTTCGACGCGCAGAGCGTCTTTCGGTACACGCTGTCCGCCAAAAAGCGCGGTGTCTCCCCTGTCCCCTGTCCGGGTGTAGATCTTCATGAGGTGTCCGCTCGTGCCGTGAATGTAGATAATTCGACTCTGACAATCAATGAGCACATCCTGTCATTCCCGCCGCCGCTCCCTTCTATACCCAGGCTGCGCGTGCCGGCCGCTTCGGCCATGGGTCCTCTGCATCGTCCCTCTTCTCCTGTCCGGCTGCCTCACGGTGGAAAGCAAGGAGTACCACGTGACGTTGAAGGACGATGGTTCGGGTGAGGCCCGGATTGTCTTCCGCAATATCCAGTCGGAGAGTGACGATACGACAAATACCACCGACGAGGATTTCCAGCAGCTGGTCGACACTTATCTTCTCGGGAACCGATTCGAAAAAGACAACCCGGGATTCCACAACGTGCGTAAGCGCCTATTCGAGGAGAACGGCAAGCTCTGCGGCGAGGTCTCCATCTCGTTTGACAGCCTGGCGACCCTCCGGCTGTACAGGTACGAAACGGATGGACCCCTGATGTATTTTGTGGGGAGCCCCATCACGTCCGAAGTTCTCCAGGGGACCAACGGCGCCTACGGCCGCGACTGGATGCCGGTCGTCTTCTGGCCTCATGACACCCGCGAACTCTTCATCAAGACGAAGATCATTTCCCAGGCCTCATATCACCGGTCCCTTCTCCCGAACTTCAAGAAATGGGAGCAGGCCGGAAAGTCCCAGAAGTGAAGCACGGCTACACTGCCCCTCCCCGGTGCATCGTCAGGAGCGGGGGAAACCTGCGCACGAGTTGGAAGAAAAACTGCAAAACTGTATCTTTGGCGGGCATACAGTGCAGTTTTTGTTGCTCGAGTGTTGCCCATGGATCAGCGAATCAGGGGGAAAGGTCGGAACACAACTGGGAAAGGCGGGATTCTGTAAGTAATGGAAGCATGGCGCAGGAACCTGTATGTCCTCTGGGGTACCCAGTTCCTCGCCATGGTGGGAATGAACCTCGTCGTCCCATTCCTCCCCTTCTTCATCCGCCAGCTCGGCGTCACTGACCCCGACGACCTCTCCCGCTGGAGCGGCGTGGTCTTCGCGGGACCGTTTTTCCTCTCCGTGATCGCCACTCCTTACTGGGGCAGCCTGGGCGACCGCTACGGCCGGAAGATCATGGTTGTCAGGGCGCTCTACGGCCTCGCCCTCTCCCAGATCCTCATGGGATTCTCCCAGAATGTCTACCAGCTGCTCGCTTTTCGGATCGTGCAAGGGGTGATCAGCGGCTTCATCGCCTCTGCCCTTGCGCTGGTCTCCACGAACACGCCCAAGCAGCACATCGGCTACGCCCTCGGGTTCATTCAGTCTGCATCGGCCGGCGGGATGGTGCTCGGACCGTTTGTGGGAGGGGTGCTTGCCGACCTGATCGGATACCGCGAAATTTTCTTTCTCACGGCGGCGCTGTGCGCCATCGGTGGGGTCGTCGTCATTGTGTATGTCCGTGAGCAATTCACTCCCCCTCCCGGCGGGACGGCGTGGACCGTCCTGCAGAATTTCCGGCTCATGGCCTCCGACCGGAGGCTTCGGGTCGTCGCTCTGACGCTCATCGCATCCCAGATGTCGGTCCTGATGATCGAACCGATCTTCGCCCTGTATATAGAAAGCTTTAAGACCGACTCGCGCTACATGTCGACCGTGGCAGGGAGCATCTTCTCCATTCTCGGCTTCTTCATGGTGATCTCCGCCCCCTGGTGGGGGCGGCGGAACGACAAACACGGCTACTCCCGCAACCTCGCCATCGCATTGGTCGTTGTCGGCGTGGCCTATGCCGGTCATATCATCGTGCGCAGCCTGATCCAGCTTGCAGTCCTGCGGGCGTTCCTGGGATTCGCCCGGGGAGGAGTGCTTCCCAGCCTTTACGGATTGACGAACCTCTATGCCCCCCAGGACCGCCGGGGAGGGATGATGGCCGTCGCCTCCAGCATGACCATCCTCGGCAACATGGTGGGACCGGTCGCCGGCGGACTCATTGCGGGGCACTTCGGCATTATCGCCTCGTTCATCGCGACAAGCCTCCTCATGGTGGCAACGGGCCTGATGGTTTCGCGGAAACTTCGCGATGGCCCGCCCGGTGCCGGGGACGATCCGGGGCGTCTGCAAAGCGTGGAAGTTGCAGAGAGGAGTCCATAGCCATTTCCCGTGACCACACGAGGTGTCTCCATGGCCCAGCAGGAACGTCTCTATCTCCTCGACGGCATGGCGCTGGCATACCGCGCCTACTTCTCATTCATCGCTCGCCCGCTGATCAACAGCAAGGGAATCAACACCAGCGCGATCTACGGATTTACCATGGCCCTGATGAAGATCCTGGATGAGGAGCATCCGGACCACATCGCCGTCGTGTTCGACACCCCGCAACCTACGTTCCGCCACAAGCTGTACGCCCAGTACAAGGCAACACGGCAGAAGATGCCTGAAGATATGGCCTCCCAGCTCGGCAAGCTCAAGGATGTAGTGCGGGCCTTCAAGACTCCGGTCGTGGAACTCCCCGGCTACGAGGCCGACGACGTGATGGGAACACTCGCCCGCAGGGCCGAACGCGAGGGTGTGCTCACCTATCTGGTCACCGGCGACAAGGATTTCATGCAGCTGGTCTCCCCCCTCGTCAAGATCTACCGCCCCGGCAAAACCGGGTCCGATACCGAGATCGTCGACGAGAAGGGCGTGCACGAGAAGTTCGGCGTTACGCCGGACCGGGTCACGGACGTCCTCGGCCTCATCGGCGACAAGTCTGACAACGTTCCCGGAGTCCCCGGCGTTGGCGACAAGACTGCCATCCCCCTCATTCAGAAATTCGGGACGATGGAGGCGCTCTATGACCGCGTGGAAGAGGTCCCTCAGAAAGGGGTGCGGGAAAAGCTGAAGACCAACCGTGATCTGGCCTTCCTCTCGAAGAAACTCGTCACCATCGACACCGCCGCGCCTGTGGCCATCGACTTTCACGAACTGCGCGCCGCCCCGCGCGATGTCGCCCGGCTGAGGGAGCTGTTTACAGAACTGGAATTCAAGACCCTGCTCACACGCGTCTCGGCTCCTCAGCCGGCGGCCCCTTTGGAGGAGCACCCCGCAATCAGTCCAGTAGAGGCTTCCACCGCCGGAGGCGAAACACCCGCCGTCCTCGACATCACGACGGACCCCCACTCCTATCACCTCGTCACTTCCCTGGAGGAGCTCGGGGAACTCTGCGCGCGGCTGCAGTCGTGCGGCCGGTTCGTTGTCGATACCGAAACAACGTCGTCCGACGCAATGCGCGCACACCTCGTCGGGCTCTCCTTCTCCACCAGCGAGCGCGAAGCGTACTATGTTCCGGTCCGGACTCCCGCGCTGGCATCGCTGTCGGGTGCCCGGGGGCCGGACACTCCGCCGTCCGGAGACCCGGAAAGCAGGGTGCCCCTCGGCCATCTTTCGCGCGCCCTGGACTCGGGAGCCGCCCTGTCGCTCCTGAAACCGGTCCTCGAGAATCCGGCGATCAAGAAGATAGGCCAGAATATAAAGTACGACCACCTGGTCCTGATGCGCCACGGCATTACGATGGCAGGCATCGCCTTTGATACCATGGTGGGCAGCTACATCCTCCGGGCGGACGGGCTGCACAACCTGGATGCCCTCGCTCTGGGCGCCTTCAACTACCGGATGGTTTCCTTTGAAGACCTCGTCGGCAAAGGGAAAAGCGTGAAGGCCATTACGGAAATCTCCCTCGAGAGAGTCGGAGAGTATTCCGCCGAAGACGCCGACTTTACCATGCGCCTCTACCTCCACCAGCGCCCCGGCCTGGAACGGCTCGGCCTCCTGAAGCTGTGCGAGGAAATCGAGTTCCCGCTTATCCCCGTCCTCGCACGGATGGAAGCCCATGGGGTCTCCCTGGACACGGAGCACCTGGCGGGCATGTCCAAGGACCTTGAACGCCAGCTGCAAAACCTTGTAGCCGGCATCCACGAACAAGCGGGCTCTCCCTTCAATATCAACTCCACCCAGCAGCTCGGGGAGGTCCTCTTCAACCGCCTGGGGCTCCCCTCACAGAGAAAGACCAAGACCGGGGTGTCCACGGACGTGAGCGTCCTGGAGGCGCTTCGCGGCCAGCACCCGATCATCGACCTCCTGCTCGATTACCGCCAGTTGACCAAGCTGAAATCGACGTATATTGACACTCTTCCGCTGCTGATCAATCCCGCCACCGGTCGTGTCCATACGTCCTACAATCAGACCGTCGCGGCGACGGGGCGGCTTTCCTCGAGCGACCCGAACCTCCAAAACATCCCGATCCGCACCGAGATCGGCCGCTCCATCAGGCGGGCCTTCATCCCCGCAAAGGGGAGGGCGATCATGTCTGCCGATTACTCTCAGATCGAGCTCCGGATCATGGCACACATCTCGGGCGATGAGGGGCTGATGGAGGCATTCCTGAACAAGGAGGACATTCACGCGACGACGGCCGCCAAGGTCTTCGGAGTCCGGCAGAAAGAAGTGACGAGGGATATGAGGCGCAAGGCCAAGGAGGTGAACTTCGGCATCATGTACGGCATCGGGCCGTTCGGGTTGGCTTCCCGTCTGGGGATATCACAGGCGGAGGCGCGGGAGATTATCGACCGCTACTTTGAGCGCTTCCCGAAAGTCCGCGAGTATATCCAGGCGACCATCCGCGGGGCGCGCGCGGACGGGTACGTCAGCACCCTGTTCGGCCGCAGGAGGTACTTTGCAGACATTAACAGCCGGAATCATACGATACGGTCCAATGCCGAGCGGGCCGCCATCAACATGCCGATTCAGGGAACTGCCGCTGATATGATCAAGGCGGCAATGATCCGGATCGATGCAGAGATGGTTGCCAGCAAGCTCGCCAGCCGGATGATACTGCAGGTGCATGATGAGCTCGTCTTCGAGTACGAGCCTGCGGAAGAGGGACAGCTCAGGGGGCTGGTCAGCGATCGGATGCGCGACGCCCTCCGCCTCAAGGTTCCTGTTGAGGTGGAGGTGGGGACGGGGAAAAACTGGCTCGAGGCTCACTGACGGTCCGGGAACCCGGGGCGCCGGGCCCCCGGCGCAGTTCACGGCTTGAAATAGTCCTGTCCCCTGTTCAGCAGCAGCGCCACCCCGAACAGGATGAGAGCCGCGGGCCACCAGGTATGGACGGAGTCGATGACTTCCCAGCGGCTGAAATACCCCTCTTCCGCAAGAAGGAGAACCGACCCCAGGCCGATCAGGGTCACCGAGGGGATGATCAAGTGCCAGCGCCTGGGGACCGCGGCAAAGGTCAGGAGGAATCCGACTCCCGCGAGAATGATGAGCGAGGGGAACACCAGGTAGGACGGGATGTACACCAATTCGTAGTGCTTCAGTACCTCATAGGTCCCCACCGCAGCAACGCCGGTCCCGAAGAAGACCCCTCTCCCGTGATGCAGGAAACCGTCGACAATTTTGTATAGCCCGAGCAGGGCCACAACGGCCCAGAAGAGGATATGCCAGTTGAAATACAGCACGTGCACGCGGGCCAGGAGCATGAAGGCGCCGGCCACGATAAGGCCGACGCCGATCAGTGGCCGCTTCGAACCGTGATGGTCCATGGGAATGTTCCTCTCAGGCAGTCTGAGCCTCAGGTGCGCGGGCCGGCTCGTTCGGGACGATGATGGCCATCGCGATGTACAGAAGGATCATGAATCCGCAGGAGGCGAGAGCGCCGACCACGAAGAGTATCCTGATGATGGTCGGATCCACGTTGAGATAGGTGGCAATGCCCCCGCAGACCCCAAACAGCTTTCGTTCGCTTCGTGATTTGTAGAGCCGGGCGGGCGTCCACACGGAAGCCGCGGCCTGTCCCGGCTGTGCACCCGCATCCCCCGGCGAAGGTACCGGCCGGGAGGCCTCGGCTGACGATCCCGCGCCCGTCGCCGCCGGTTCGGGCTCCTTCAACATGCCTGAGCGGCCGCCGAAGAGAAACGCCACCCCTGCCATGATCAGGATCACCGGGAGCATATAGTCCCAGGAGAATCCCCACCAGTGGAGATAATACGGGATATCGAGGTTTCGCAGCAGCCAGAGAATCCCAATCACAACCAGCAGAATGCCCCAGAATTTCGCGTTTGCGCCGGTGGAGCGTGCCTGGGCAGCGGCATTCGCCGGAACAGGCTCGGGGTTCACCGGCATCACGAACATGGCAACGAGATAGAGCAGTATCCCGGACCCGCCGAGCAGTGTCAACAAGACCCATGCGATCCGGACAAGGGTGACGTCGAGCTTGAAGAACTCTGCCAGTCCTCCACAGACGCCGTCAATCATCCGCTCGGTTCTTGACTTGTACAGCCGGTTCGGTCTCATAGAAACCTCCTTGAGGGAAGGGGAGCTTCCACCCCCATCTGTTCATACGAGGCACATTCGGCTATGTTGCGGCCAAAGCGCGCATGGTGCCCATGGCTGGCAGACCCCGGGGCCCGGAGTCGTCGTCCTGGCGCCAAGCGAAGAGAGCGCCGGGAGAAAAACGAAAAGCCATCCCGTGGTGGGACGGCTTTCGATCCGGTGCATTCCGGCCCTCCTACACCTCCATGATCTCCTTCTCCTTCTGTGCGAGCAGGGCGTCGATGTCCTTGGTGCACCTGTCCGTCATTTTCTGGAGTTCCGATTCCCCACGCTTCCGTTCATCCTCCGGGAAGTGTTCGGCCTTTTCGGATTTTCGGAGGTGTTCGATGGTGTCACGGCGTATGTTCCTGACGGCGATCTTGCCGTCTTCGCCGAATTTCTTGGTCTGCTTCACGAGCTCTCTGCGCCGTTCCTCATTGAGGGTGGGTATCGGAACGCGCACGATCTGCCCGTCCTTGATGGGGTTCAACCCGAGGTTTGCCGTGAGGATGGCTTTCTGAATCGCGTCGAGCACCCCCTTGTCGTACGGCGTGACGGTCAGAGTATGCACGTCGGAGACCCCGACATTTCCCATCTGTTTGAGAGGAGTCGGCGTGCCGAAATAGTCAACCTTGATGCCGTCGAGCAGCGCCGTCGTCGCTTTGCCGGCACGGATGCCGGCGAGTTCCTGCCGGACCACTTCCTGAGCCTTTCGCATCCTCTCTTCGGCTTCCTTCAGGATATCCTTAACCATGCTGCCTCCGCTAGCTGTTCTGGATGAGGGGAGAAGCCACCTCCATCACCTTTGTTCCCACCTGCTCTCCAAGGACGATGCGTTGCAGGTTTCCCGGAGTGTTCATATTGAACACAAGAATCGGAAGCTTGTTCTCTTTGCAAAGAGTGATCGCAGTCATGTCCATCACCTTCAGGTCCTTTTCCAGGACTTCAAGATAGGTGAGTTGGTCGTACTTGAACGCCCGGGGATTGCGTTCGGGGTCGGAGTCGTACACCCCGTCGACCCGCGTTCCTTTCATGATCACGTCCGCCTCGATCTCCACTGCCCTGAGGACGGCGGCGGTGTCGGTGGTGAAATACGGATTCCCCGTGCCGGCGCCGAAGATCACGACGCGGTCCTTCTCCAGGTGCCTGATCGCGCGCCTCCGGATGAACGGTTCGGCGACCACGTCGACGCGGATTGCCGACATCAGGCGGGTCACCATGCCCTCATGCTCGAGCGCGCTCTGGAGTGCGAGCGCATTGATCAGGGTGGCGAGCATCCCCATCTGGTCGCCCGTCACCTTGTCGATCCCCGACGAGGAATTCTCCACACCGCGGAAGATGTTGCCGCCCCCGATGACGATACCGATCTGCACGCCCATGTCTTTCGCTGCCTTCACCTCGCCGGCGTACTTCTTCAGGACCTGGGGGTCGATGCCGAACTGCTTTTCGCCCATCAGGGCCTCGCCGCTCAACTTGAGGAGGATCCGGCTGAAGACAGGTTTCTTCATGGCTTACGCGTTTTCCTCACCGAGTTGATACCTGACGAACTGCTTCACGCCGGCCCCGGCCTCCTGGAGCACGTCCTTGATGGTCTTCGAAGAATCCTTGATGAAGAGCTGTTCCAGGAGCACGACTTCCTGATAAAATTTCTCCAGGCGCCCGGCGGCAATCTTGTCGAGGATCTTGTCGGCCTTCCCCTCGTTCTTGGCCTGGGTCCGGTAGATATCCAGCTCCCGTTCCACTGTGCTCTGGCCGATATCGTCCCGGCTGACCACCATCGGGTTCATGGCTGCAATCTGCATAGCCATGTCGCGGCCGAGACCCGAAACGGCCTGCGCCAGGGTCATCCCTTTCACCTCGACCAGGACCCCGATCTTGCTTCCCATGTGGGTATAGGAGCTCAGGAGGCTCTGGCTGGCCTCGATGAGGCGGAAGCGCCTCACCTCGATCTTCTCGCCGACCTTGGCAAGCAGGTCGTTCTGGAGGGACTTCAGGGCCTTGCCGCCGGGGGCGGTGAGGCCCATCAGGGCTTCCAGGCTGGCGGGTTTCTGGTCCTCAATGGTTGCCGCAACGGCCCGGGCAAAGCCGGTGAAGTCCTCGCTGAGACCAACGAAATCGGTCTCGCAGTTCACTTCAACGACAGCGCCGGTCGTGCCGTCGGGGCTGACGCGGGTAACGATCATCCCTTCCTTCGCTGTCCGGTCTGCCCGCTTGGCCGCTACTGCGGCCCCTTTCTTGCGGAGGTACTCCACGGCGGCTTCCATGTCTCCGCCGGATTCCGTCAGTGCCTTTTTGCAGTCCATCATGCCCGCTCCGGTGTTGTCCCGGAGCTTCTTGATCATGTCAGTGGTGATAGCCATATGGTCTACGCGATAGGGTTCTATGTGAGAGAGAGATCTTCGAATGACGGCCGGCGCCGGAAGCGTGGAGCGGACTCACCTCGCCTCGACCGATGTGTCCTTGCCTCTGTTCTCGGCCTCAGCGGCCATTTCGGCCTGACGGGCCGCCGCTCGCTCGCGCCCCTCAAGGACGGCGTCGGCGAACGCCTTGCTGATCACCTGCACCGACTTGATCGCGTCATCGTTAGCGGGGATAAGATAATTGATCGGCTCGGGGTCGCAGTTGGTGTCGACTATCGCGAACACCGGCACACCAAGCCGCTTCGCTTCCTTCACGGCGATCGCCTCTTTCTTCACATCGATGACGAACAGGGCCCCGGGAAGCCGGGTCATCTCTACCACTCCCGACAGGACGTTGTTGAGCTTGTCCTTTTCCCGCTGCAGGGTCAGGATTTCCTTCTTGGTGATCTTCTCGAACGTACCGTCGTTTTCCATCTTCTCGATGTTGGTCAGCCGTTTGACGCTCTTGCGGATGGTCGTGAAGTTGGTCAGACAGCCGCCGAGCCAGCGTTCGCTGACGTAAAACTGTCCGGCACGCACGGCTTCTTCGCGGATGATGTCCTTCGCCTGCTTCTTGGTGCCGACGAAGAGCACCCTCTTTCCCTCCGCGACGATGCCGGCGATGGCGTTGCACGCCTCGTCGAGCAGCATGGACGTCTTCATGAGATCGATGATGTGGATCCCGTTGCGCTCCATGAAAATGTAGGGGCGCATCTTGGGGTTCCAGCGGCGGGTGAGGTGGCCGAAATGACAACCGGCGGCGAGAAGTTCGGAGACTTCAACGCGGGGCATAGGTGATCCTTTCTATGAGTTTGACTTCTACTTCCTTCTTCTCACGACGCCATCCCGCGCGGGCGGAACACTCACGCCGTGATCCGGAAGTATGAGTGGTGGCGGTCACGCGCAAGGCAATGCCGGGGCCACCGGCCGCCGGCATCACGTTCCACGGACCTGTACAGAAACCTGTTACCGCTTGGAGAACTGGAATCTCTTGCGGGCCTTGCGCTGGCCGTATTTCTTGCGCTCGACCATGCGCGGATCGCGCGTCACGAGGCCCGCAGCCCGCAGCGGGGCACGGTGCTCCTCCGTGACCGCAATGAGCGCGCGGGCAATACTGAGGCTCGTCGCGCCGGCCTGTCCCGTAGGCCCGCCCCCTTCAACATTGACATGGACGTCGTACTTGCCCGTCGTCTGAGTCACCTCGAACGGCTTCAAAACGTCCTGCCGGAGGGTTGCAATCGGGAAGTACTGCTCAAGCGGACGCTTGTTGATGGTGACCGTGCCGTTTCCCGGAATCAGGATCACCCTGGCTACAGCCGTCTTTCTGCGCCCAACCGTAACGGTATTGTGTGCTGGCATGCCTCGCTCTTACTCCTGCTGCGATGTTGAGAGTAGCCTGTAGGGCTGAGGGACCTGGGCGGCATGCGGATGTTCCGCACCGCCGTACACCTTCAGCTTCTTGATGATCTGGCGGCCCAGCCGGTTGTGCGGGAGCATCCCCTTCACCGCATGTTCGATGATGCGCTGTGGCTGCTTCTTCACGATATCCTGGAATTTCTCGAACGTCGCGCCGCCCGGATATCCCGTATAGTGGAAATACTCCTTCAGCTCCGGACGCTTGCCTGTCATCTTGATCTTGGATGCGTTCACCACCACGACAAAATCGCCGAGGTCCGCATTGGGGGTGAACATGGGTTTGTGCTTCCCACGGAGCAGGTGTGCAACCTCGCTCGCGAGACGGCCAAGAGTCTGCCCTTCGGCATTCACCACATGCCACTTCCGCTCGGTGTCCTTCACTGTAAAAAAATGTGTTGCCTTGTCCACAGATTGCTCCCCTGTTAGGGTTGGTGCTCCAGGAATGAAAAGCCAATGAATTTAGCGAATTCCAGGGAAAGAGTCAATGGAAGCACGCCATCTCCTCCGGGAAATTCTCTTTTGAATGCCACTGCGGCCCCTGTCCGGGCCCCTGGGATGCAGCCGCGGAGTTTTCGACAGTCCCGGATGAGAAAGGAATTGACGTGCAGCAAGGGGAAAAGGGCCGGGGGACCGCTCCAAACTCCCGAGGGACCTGCCGCTGATTAACCGGGAATCTGCTCCCCTGCATGATAGGAGCTTCGCACGAGCGGACCCGACTGAACAATCCTGAAGCCCATGGCAAGCCCGCGCTCACGGTAATCCGCAAACTCGTCGGGATGGACATACCGGTCCACCGGCAGGTGGTCCCTCGTCGGCTGGAGATACTGTCCGAGCGTGAGGATATCGCATCCCGCTCCCCGCAGGTCGTTCATCACCTCCAGTACTTCTCCGGAATGCTCCCCCAGCCCGAGCATCAAGCCGCTCTTCGTCGCCATTTCCTTTCGCTTCGCGCGTGCGATGAGTTCCAGCGTCCGCGGATATCTTGCCTGCGGACGGACGGCAGGATACAGCCTCGGTACGGTCTCGGTATTGTGGTTCAGGATATCGGGCTTCGCCTCGACCACCACGTCCAGGGCCCACTCCACGCCGCGGAAATCGGGGATCAGCACCTCCACAGTCACCGACGGGTTCACGCGCCGGACCTGGCGGATGGTCTCTGCGAAGACTCCCGCTCCTCCGTCGGGGAGCTCATCCCGGTTGACGGACGTGATCACGGCATGCCGGATCCCCATGCTGCGCACGGCATCGGCAACGCGGAAAGGCTCCTCGAGGTCAAGACCTTCCGGGCGCCCGGTCTTTACGGCGCAGAAGCCGCACGATCGGGTGCAGATATCCCCCAGGATCATGAATGTGGCGGTCCCGGCGTTCCAGCACTCGCTCATGTTCGGACACCGCGCTTCTTCACAGACCGTATGAAGGTGCTTGTGTTCCATCAAACCCCGGAGCTTCGAGAAATTCTCCCCCAGCGGCACCTTCACCTTCAGCCACGCGGGGCGCGGTGCATGCGACTGCTCCTCCACGGGAGTCTCCTGAATCACGAATTCCATACGTCCTCACTCTGTTCGAAGCTTACAGGGCGCTCTCCGGGTCGAAGCTCTCCAGGATCTGGACGATCTCGGCGAGGAACTTCCCTCCCATGGCGCCGTCAATGATCCTGTGGTCGAACGACAGCGTGAAATACGCGAGCGACCTGATGGCAATGGCTTCGTCAATAACCGCAACACGGCGTGCGATGGCCCCTGTGCCCAGGATCGCCACCTGAGGCTGGTTGATGATGGGGGTCCCCATCATGGTGCCGAAGACGCCGTAGTTGGAGATCGTAAACGTCCCCCCCTGGATGTCGTCGGGTGTCAGCTTCTTGGCACGCGTCCGGACGGCAAGATCGTTGACGGCCCGGGCGTACCCCAGGAAGTTTTTTTCGTCCGCCCGCTTGATGACGGGCACAATCAGCCCGTTGTCGGCGGCAACGGCAATGCCCAGGTTGATGAAGCGCTTCCTGATGATACGGTCCCCCTCAACCGAACTGTTGAGCAGCGGGAATTTCTTGATGGCCCTGACCACGGCGTCGACGACGTACGGGGTGTAGGTGAGCCGAAACCCCTCCCGCTTCTCGAAGGCTTCCGCATGCCGCGACCTGTGCGTGACCACCGAGGTCATGTCCACCTCGTGGATTGCGGCCACGTGCGGCGAGGTCTGAACGCTCTGCACCATGTGCCGGGCCATGCGCTGGAGCACGTTGCTCATCTGGAGGACCTCGTGGCCGGGCGGCGGATATTTCGCGAGCAACGCCGCGTCATCCACAGGCCGGAGGCCCATGGGCACAGACGGCTCCGGGCCGGCAGGAGCGGTTCTCCCTTCCAGCCGAGGCAGTGCGCTGGACGCCCTCCGGGCGTCAACCCAGGCCGAGATGTCCTTCTTGGTTACCCTCCCCCCCTCGCCGCTGCCGTTGATCTGTTCGAGCTGCTCTATCGAAACTCCCTCGTTCCTCGCAATGCTCAGGACGAGCGGGGAATAAAACCGGTCGGGCTTGTGTTCCCTCTTTTCCGCTCCGGGAGCACCGGCAGCCGGCGCGGGGCCGGACCCGGCGGCGTGGGCCTGACCAGGCTGTCGTCCCGCTTTCGCGGGTTCTCCCTTCACATCCTCCACCTCCCTCGCCGGTCCAGCCGGTGCCCGTGCTCCTCCCGGGCTCTGCGCAGAATCCGGTGCATGCTCCTGCACCGCTCCACCCGAAGGCGCAGCGCCAGGTTCAGCAGCAACCGCCCGCTGCGGAACATCCTCAGCTACTCCGGCGGCATCGGTTTCCAGGTGAGCGATGACAGTCTGGACAGCCACGGTCTCGTTTTCCTGCACGGCAATGTCGGCAAGGATGCCCGAAGCAGGCGATGGAATCTCGGAGTCCACCTTGTCGGTGCTGATTTCAAGCAAGGTTTCGTCCTTCTGAACAACATCTCCGACTTTCTTGTGCCACTTGACCACTGTTCCCTCGGTGATGCTTTCGCCCATCTGAGGCATCACAACGTCAACTCTGGCCATAGAGGACCCTTCCTGTCAAAGTGAACTTCCTCATGCCCTGCTCAGCCCGCGGATGGCTTCGACCACCCTGGAAAGGTTGGGCAGAAATGCCTCTTCGAGCGTCGGAGCGAAGGGGACCGGCGTGTCAAGCGATCCTATCCTCCGGATTGGGGCATCAAGGTATTGAAAAGCATGCTCCGTAATCAGCGCCGCGATCTCACCCCCGATGCCGCCTGTGAGTGTTGCCTCGTGGAGGATCAGCACCTTCCCGGTTTCCCGAACGCTGGAGAGGATCAGCTGGGTATCCAGGGGCGCCAATGTCCTCAGATCCACCACCCGGACTTCTACCCCGTCTTCGCGGGAGAGGACCGCCGCCGCTTCGAGCGCCGTGTGAACGGTCGGGCCGTAGGTGAATACCACCAGATCGTCGCCGGTTCTTCTGACCTCCCCCTTCCCGAGCGGGACAACAAAGTCGGCGTCAGGCACCTCCTCTTTGATCCGGCGGTAGAGGTATTTGTATTCCAGGTAGAGCACGGGATTGTCATCGCGGATCGCTGACTTCATGAGGCCCTTGGCATCGTAGGGAGTAGCAGGGGCTACGATTTTCAAGCCCGGGACATTGAGGAACCACCCCTCAGGATTCGCCGAATGGTACGGCCCTCCGTGGATGTTGCCCCCGGCCGGAAGCCGTACAACCATCGGGACCGGTAGATGCCATCGGTAATGAATCTTGGCCGAGTTGGTGACAAGTTGGTTGAAGGCACAACTGACAAAGTCGGCGAATTGCATCTCCACCACGGGCCGCATCCCGACAATCGCGGCCCCCGTGGCTGCGCCCACGATGGCGGCTTCCGACAACGGAGTATCGATGACTCGCTCTTCTCCAAAATGCTGAAGGAAGCCCCGCGTCACCTTGAACGCGCCGCCATACTCGCCGATATCCTCCCCCAGAAGGAAGACGGCGGGATCGCGCTCCATCTCTTCCCACAACGCCCGGGAGATCGCCTCCAGATACGTCAGGACCGCCATGGCTTCCTTCTCATATTCTGCTATGCGGCAACAATCCGGAATCGCCGGAATCCGCCGCGCATTGCCATATCCATGCAGGTCGAATCCCTCCCCCGGCTGCTCCATCCGCCACCCCGTTGAAAACGCTGCCCGGTCCTTCATCTTCTGCGAGATCAGCCGCTTCGAGCCGCCCGTTCATGCGTAGACCCCCAGGCCGGCGTCGCCGGGAGGAGGATAGGGATTCGCTTCGGCTTCGCCGACGGCAAGACGTATCGCCGACGCGATTTCCGCCTCCATTCCCGCCTTGCGCTCCGCCGTCAGGACACACTCGGCAAGGAGCATCCGCTCCAGCCGGTCGATCGGATCCTTTTTCCTCCACTCCTCCAGCAGGGCAGGGGGCACGTAGGCTGCGTCATCGGAAGCCGAATGTCCCTGCATCCGCATGGTCACCGATTCGATGAGCGAAGGCCCTCCGCCTCTGCGCGCCGATTCAACAGCCAGCCGGCACGCGTCCGCGACCGCCAGCACGTCCGTCCCGTCGATGGTCACGCCCGGAATACCGTATCCGGCGGCCCGGTCGGACAATCGTTTTGCCGCAAATTGCCTGCTGGCGGGGGTGGAGTAGGCGTACTGGTTGTTCTCAATGATCAGGACGAAAGGGAGCTTCAAGACTGCCGCCATGTTGAGTCCCTCGTGGAAATCTCCCACGTTTGATCCGCCGTCGCCGATAAAGCTTATCGCCACGGCGTCCTCCCTCCTGATTTTCGCCGCCAGAGCTGCTCCCACGGCAACCGGAATCATTGCCGCAAGATGGCTGACGTTCCCGTAGATGCGCAGCGCGGGGTCCGCATAGTGCCCCGTTCCGTCGCGTCCCCCAGTGAGGCTGTCGCGCCTTCCCAGCTGCTGCAGGAAGATATTCCTCAGTGTCTGCCCCTTGACCAGATGAGCTCCCAGATCGCGGTGCAGGGGGAACAGATAATCGCGCGGCTCCAGGACGCTGGCGCTCCCGACAGCTGTCGCCTCGTTGCCGGTCCCGGTGTAGGCGCCGCCGAGGATCTTTCCCTGCCTGTACAGGCGAAGGATGGCAGTGTCACATTCCCGCGCCAGCTTCATGTAATAATACAGCTTCAGAGGTTCTGTTGTCATGACTCTCAGTAGCGTGCAAGCTTTTCGAGAGCTGCCACAAGGTCGGACTCCTGGGGCAGCATCGCATTTTCAAGAAGCGGGCCGTACGGGACCGGTGTGTCTTTCGCGGCCAGCCGCATGACCGGCGCATCAAGCCATTCGAAAGCCTCGGCGGCAACAATCGCCGCTATCTCGGCACCGAAGCCCCCCGTCAGTGTGTCCTCATGGGCGATCAGCACCTTGCCGGTCTTCCTGACCGAGGAAATCACGCTCTCCTTGTCGAGAGGGTTCAGCGTGCGAAGATCGATGACTTCGATCGACACGCCAGCCGCTTCCTCAACACGCCGGGCCGCGTCGAGCGCGCGCTGAACAAGCATCCCCCAGCAAATCACCGAAATATCCTCCCCTTTTTTCCTGATACCCGCCAGACCGAAGGGGAGCAAAAAGTCCGGGCCCGGCTCAGGCCTTGAAGCAAACCCCTGCCTGTAGAGGCCCTTGTGTTCGCAGAAGAGCACGGGATCGGACTCCCGGCACGCCGTTTTCAGGAGGCCCTTGGCGTCCGCGGCGTTCGAGGGAAACACCACACGCAGTCCGGGGATATGCGTGAAAAACCCGTCGATCGACTGGCTGTGATACAACCCTCCATGGATGTACCCGCCCACGGCAACACGGATGACCATCGGACAGGACCAATCCCCGGCGGAGCGAAAACGCAATGTCGCCACCTCGTCCCTGATCTGCATGAAGGCCGGCCAGATATAGTCGCCGAACTGGATTTCAACTACCGGCTTGCAGTCGCCGCGCACCGCAAGCCCGAACGCGGTGCCCACGATGCTCGCCTCTGCAAGAGGTGAATTGAACACCCTGGCCTCGCCGAACCGGGCAGTCAGTCCCTTCGTGGCCGTGAACACACCCCCTTTATTCCCCGCGACATCCTCGCCGTAGATCAGCATCTTCGGGTTGCGCTCCATCTCCTCCGCGAGCGCATGGTTGATGGCGTCCACCATCACGACCGGCGGGCCGGCCGCCGGAGGATCACGCAGCGAATCTGCGGGCACCGCCGGGGTGCGGGCATAGAGATGATCGAGCAGGACGGATGCGGGGGTCACCCGCTCCGCTTCCGCCGCGTTTGCCGCCCGTTCGATCTGTTCATGAATCTCCTTTCTGATCGCACCGATCTCGTCGCGGCTCAGACCCCCCTGGTCCAAGAGGAGATGTTCCATGCGGGGGACCGGGTCGCGCTTCAGGTCCTTCTCGAGATCCCCCGCATCCCGGTACTTCCGCTGGTCGTCGGAAGACGAATGCGCCAGGAGCCGCACCACATCTGCCTCGATCAGACTCGGACCTTCGCCGCGCCGGGCGAGGCCGACGGCTTCTGTTGCGGTGTCGAACATCGCCCCGAAATCGCAGCCGTCGACATGGAAGCGATGCAGTCCGGCGTATCCCTGGACCAGCCCATGGACGCTTTTCCCTGCAACCTGGTCTTCCACGGGGACGGAGATGGCGTACTTGTTGTTCTGGATCAGAAAAATTACGGGGAAGCGTTCCCTCGCCGCCCAGTTGATTGCTTCGTGGAACTCCCCTTCGCTCGTCGCTCCTTCGCCGGAGGAGACGTACACGACTTCATCCTTCCCTTCTTTCACTGCCCCCATGGCGGTCCCCACCGCCTGCAGGAACTGCGTCCCGGTGGGACTCGACTGGGCGATGATCCTCAACTTCTTGTGCCCGTAATGGAACGGCATGGAGAACCCGTTGCTGCTCGGCCCGCCCACACGATGCAGCGCTTCCAGCATGATCTCCTCCACCGTATAGCCGAACTGCAGCGAGAACGCGAGGTCACGGTAGTAGGGGTAGGCCCAGTCGGACCCCGGCTTCAAGGCGAGCGCAACGGCGGTCTGGGCTGCTTCGTGGCCGGAGACGCCGATATGGAAGAACACCTTGCCCTGCTTCAGAAGGGTGAGGATTTTGCCGTCGATGAACCGGGCTCTCACCATTGTCTTGTACGCGCAGAGGAGCTGCTCCTGCGTGATGGCCGCCTTCGGCGATGAGGCGCCGGTGGCCGATATCGATGGTTTGGCGGTCCTGGGTCTCACGGTAGTCGTCATGGGTTCCCGGTGCAGGTCAACGTATCACGTGGCTCGAAAAATGCGGCGGCGGCATCTCCCGCCCGGCCGGAAGTTGGGGCAAGCCCATGCAGGGATTCAAGGAATGCGCCGGCGCCGACCTCCTTGGCAGAGACCCTGAAAACCAGCGCAAACTCCTCAATGCAGGCTCCGGTCACTTCTTCCAGCGGCACGCGGCAGCCGAGGAGGTTTTCCATGGAGGTCACACTCTGTTCGAATATTCCGCAGGGGATGATGCGTCCGAAGGGCTGAAGGTCGGCGCAGACGTTCAGGGCGAATCCGTGCATGGTAATCCAACGGCTCGTGTGGATGCCGATTGCGCAGATCTTGTCGCCTCCCGCCCAGACCCCCGTATACGAAGGGTGCCGTTCGGCGCGGACGGAAAAGCGGCCGAGTACGCGGATGACGGTTTCTTCCAGATCCCGCAAATAGCGGTGAAGGTCGGGCTGAAAGCCGTGAAGGTCGAGGATGGGATACCCGACGAGCTGACCCGGACCGTGGTAGGTTACGTCGCCTCCCCGCTCGACGGAAACCAGGTCGATGCCCTGATCCAGCCTCTCAGCATCGCCGGCAAGGACATGATCAGGATTGCCGGAGCGGCCGATGGTGAACACCGGGTCATGTTCCGTGAGGAGCAAGACGTCGGGAATCGAGCCTGCGCTTCGCAGGGCGAATGCACGGCGCTGGACTTCCAGGCACCAGCGGTACTCAGTGCGTCCGAGGCGGACGGTGTGGAGTGTGCGATTTTCCTGTGAGCCCATGCTGTAGAAGAACGGTCCTTCCCTCCGATGCTTTCCTTAAACCTGATCCCCCTGCCGGGTGTCGCGGAGGCATGCCCTGCCTCCCTCCCCACAAACAATCGTGACGCGGCTCCTTCCGCAGCCCCCCACCCCCACTCCCCTCGCCGCCTCATTCCGTCCTGCTCCTGGCCGGTCAAGCGGCCCAGGCCTCACACCCCCCTGGCAGGCCGGTCTAGATATTGATCGCCTCTCCCTTTGAGGCCGCGGCTGCCTCCATGACAGCCTCGCTCATTGTAGGATGGGCATGCACCGAGCGGAGAATGCTTTCCGCCGTCGCCTCGTGGCGCTTGGCTATCAGGAGTTCCATGATCAGCTCGGTCGCCTCCGAACCCAGGATGTGCGCCCCAAGAAGCTCACCGTATTGTGCGTCAAAGATAAGTTTCACCATTCCCTCGGTCTCTCCGGAGGCAGCGGCCTTTCCGAGAACCCTGAACGGGAACCGCCCGATCCTGATCTCCCGGCCGAGCGCTTTTGCCTTCTCTTCCGTGATGCCGATACTCGCGACCTGAGGCTGGCAGTAGGTGCACACGGGGATGGAGGTGTAATCCAACGGCTCGGGATGCAGGCCGGCGAGCGCTTCCACACAATGGATTCCCTCCGCCGAGGCAACGTGGGCAAGCCAGGGAGGACCGATAACGTCGCCGATGGCATAGACACCCGGGATGTTTGTACGGAAGTCCGGGTCCACCTTGATCTGGCCCCCGTCCACTGTCACTCCGAGCTCTTCGAGTCCGATGTTCTCGACATTGCCCTGGACCCCGACCGCCATGAGTGCGACATCCGCCGTTACTTCTTTCGCGACCCCGTCCGCTCCAGTCAGTGACAGCGTAACTCCAGCAGGTCCCGGCTTGATTTTTTCCACCCGGGTCCCGGTGAGAATCTCGATCCCCTGCTTCCGCAGAGTCCGCTCCAGTTCCTTTGATATCTCGCGGTCCTCCACCGGGAGGATCCCCGGCATCATCTCCACGACGGTCACCTTCGTCCCGAGCGCGTTGTAGAAATAGGCGAACTCGATCCCAATTGCCCCCGCTCCGATGATAGCCATGGAGCCGGGTTGCTCGGAGAGCGACATCGCTTCCGAGCTGCTGATGATCTTTTTGCGGTCGATCGAGGTGCCTGGGAGGGTGCGGGGCCGGGCGCCGGTCGCCAGGATGATGTGTTTTGCCGAAATGGTCTGCTTCCCTTCCGAATTCACTTCAACACGTCCGTCACCCGCCAGCCGCGCGTACCCTGGAAACACGGCAATCTTGTTCTTCTTCATGAGGAATTCGACACCCTTCGAAACTCTCTCGGCCACCTTCCTGCTGCGCTGAATGATCTTGGGAAACTCAAAGCGCAGGTTGTCGAAGGAGATGCCCCATTCGCCGGCCCGGCGAATGGTCTGGAGGAGCTCGGCGTTTTTCAGAAGGGCCTTCGTGGGAATGCACCCCCAGTTCAGGCAGATGCCGCCGAGACGGTCGCGCTCAACGATGGCAGCCGAAAGCCCGAGTTGTGCAGCTCTGATTGCGGCGGTATACCCCCCCGGGCCGCTGCCGATGACCAGCACATCATATGCATTCATGGACAGCTCCTCGTGCAAAAAAAAGGGCGATGGTCAATCCCTTCGCCCGGCCGTCAGCTGATCGTCCCTCCACTGTAAAACACCGGCGTTGACCCGGCGGTTTCCTCACAATGAGAGTCCTGCGGGCACAATTCAGGGGGAACCTCCTGTGTCGGGTCGTGTCGAATATAGAAACGCGCCCCCAGAAAGTCAAAATCACCGTCATACACCGAGGCCCCCCATCCCGGGCTTCACTTCGCGGGAGTCCACAACCCGATGGCAGCATGGCCCAAGCGCAACACACTTCGCGGGAAAGACCACCGGAGGACCACACCCTGAGGATCATGCCCCTCGCGGACCCCTCCGGGCGGACCTCCGGAATTGACCATTCCTGAAAGGCCGCACCTGTGCCATGGCAGAGATTTCCCGTTTTCCTGGACTGCCCCGGGGCTCGAACCGCGAGGGTGCCAGCCTGATTCGAGGCGAGGCAGCTTCTCGCCCCTATGGTTCCCCGCGCGGTTTGGCTCCGGGGAGCTGCCACCTTTTTTCCTGGAGAGCCGCCACCTGCATTGATTTTCCCTGTGATTTTCGGTATACTAGTGCGAATTTTTTCCAGACGATGGCATCTTCGGAGGAGACGACCGGCAGGGTCATTGCGACCAATCGAAAAGCGCGGCATGAGTATTTCGTGCTCGATACGGTTGAAGCCGGCCTTGTGCTCACAGGGACCGAGATCAAATCGATCCGCCAGGGAAATGTCAACCTGACGGATGCGTATGCGGCCCTGAAAAACGGAGAAGCCTGGCTGCTGGGCATGCACGTGAGTCCGTACGAACATGGCAGCTATGCCAATGTCGATCCGCGCCGGGAACGGAAGCTCCTGCTGCACAAGCGGGAAATCAGAAAGCTGGCAAGCCGGCTCGGCGAGACCGGAGTCACGCTGATCCCCCTTCAAATCCATTTCAGCAAACGCGTCGCAAAGCTTCTCCTTGGCATATGCCGGGGAAAGCGGGCGTACGACAAGCGCGAGGATATCGCGAAGCGTGAGGCTGAACGCGACATCCGCCGCCATTACGCGAGGTGACCAGAACGTTGTTTCCACCCCTCAACGAGCAGCTCGATATCATCATGCGCGGCGTGGCGGAAGTCGTCCCGCAGGATGACCTTGCGCGCAAGATCGAGCGCTCCATCGCTGCAAAGACACCCCTCACCGTCAAGCTCGGCTGCGATCCCAGTCGTCCCGATCTTCACATCGGGCACTCGGTCGTCCTCAGGAAGCTCAGGCAATTCCAGGATCTCGGTCATCAGGCTGTTTTGATTGTCGGCGACTTCACGGGCATGATCGGCGACCCGTCCGGGAGGAGCAAAACACGTCCACCCCTCACACTTGAAGAGACCAGGCACAACGGTCAGACCTATTTCGAACAGGCCACCAGGATTCTCTCGACGAAGAAGATCCAGATGCTGTACAACTCCGAGTGGCTCGCCAAGATGAGTTTCGCCGACGTGATCCAGCTCGGGGCCAAGTACACGGTGGCACGCATGCTCGAGCGCGACGATTTTGAGCGGCGCTACAGAGCAGGGGAGCCCATCAGCATCCATGAACTCCTCTACCCGCTCGCCCAGGCCATGGACTCGGTGGCGGTCAGGGCCGATGTGGAGCTCGGCGGGACCGACCAGAAATTCAACCTCTTGGTGGGCCGCGATATTCAGCGCGAATACGGGGCAGACGCTCAGGTGGCTGTCACAATGCCGATACTTCCGGGGACCGATGGCGTCGAGAAGATGAGCAAATCCCTGGACAACTACATCGGCATCAGCGAGCCTCCACAGCAGATTTACGGGAAGACCCTTTCCATTCCGGACACGGTAATCTATCAGTACTTCCTGCTTGCGACTGACGCCTCTGCTGCCGAGCTGGAAGCGGTCAAACGCGACCTGGAGAACCCCGCACACAACCCCCGGGACTCGAAGCGCCGCCTTGCGCGCATGCTCGTCGCCATGTACCATGGGACCGATGCTGCCCAGGCAGCGGAGAAGGAATTCGACCGGATCTTCGTCAGGAAAGAGATGCCCGACGAGCTGCCGGAGTTTCAGCTGACGGCAGAAGGCCCGGTCGGCATTCTCCGCATCCTGACGGAGACAAAGCTGGCCTCAAGCAACAGCGAGGCAAGGCGTCTGATCGACCAGGGAGGAGTCATGGTGGACGGGAGCAGGGTGACCGAGCCGACAGCGGAGATCAAGCTCGGATCGGGGATTGTGGTTAAGGTGGGCAAACGGAAATTTGCGCGGGTAAGAAAAGCGTAGTCACATCATTCATCTTCTGGAGGTGAGACATTGTACGTTCCGGGAAAGATGTTCTTCACCAAGGGGGTCGGCCGCCACAAGGACTACCTCCAGTCGTTTGAGCTTGCACTTCGGGATGCGAAGATCGAGAAGTGCAACCTGGTGACGGTGTCGAGCATTTATCCGCCGGGGTGCAAGAGGATACAGACAGAGGAGGGTCTGAAGCTCTTGCAGCCTGGTCAGATTACGTTCGCGGTGATGGCCAGAAATGCAACCAACGAGCCGAACCGGCTTATCGCCTCCTCGATCGGTGTGGCAACACCAGCTGATGCCTCCAACTACGGATATCTTTCGGAGCATCATCCGTACGGCGAAACGGATGAAAAAGCGGGCGAGTATGCGGAAGACCTTGCAGCCACAATGCTCGCGACGACGCTGGGCGTCGAGTTTGATCCGAACACGGCCTGGGATGAACGCGAGAAGATCTACAAGATGAGCGGGAAGATCGTCCGGACCTACAATGTCACCCAGTCGGCCGAGGGGCACAAGGATGGTCTCTGGACAACTGTGGTAGCTTGCGCGATCCTTCTCCCGTAGATCACCGCACAGCGGCTGACGTTCATCCGGGAACGCAGGACACTGAACGACGAACGCCCGGCACGGCTTTTCTGGCCATGTCCGGGCGTTCCCGCAGATTCAACACTCGCCGTATCTCCAGCGGGCCCAGAGCGCTCCCGCCTTTAAAGGACCCGGCAGCAGAGCTCCGGCGTAACCCAGCCTGATCCCTGGCCATCTCCGGTCTCCCGCCTTGCACCGGCACTCCCCCATCCTTCCTCCGGACCTCGTCCGTTGCCCGAAGCCTGCGGTATTCTCGCCCTCAGTTCAGGCAGCGCAGATACGTTTCGTAGTGTGCTATCACCGAATCGACATAGGCGACAGTCTGCTTTGCCCCTCCGAAGTGGCCATTGTGCGGATGCTCGTCCGCCCAAACGTGCTGGTGCAGCGAGGCAAACCGCCTGGAAAGAAGTGGGAGGGATTCCCTCACGGCCTGCCAGCGGACCGGGTTGTCGCCGAGATAGGCGGCGATCTCCTGAGCGTCCAGGATGCGCCCGAGCCCGGCGTTGTACGAGGCGAGCGTCAGCTTGAGGCGGTCGGCCTCATTGGCGCCGCGGAACATCTCATGGAGCGTGCGCAGGTAGTAGACACCAATCCTGATATTGGACGCGGCATAATTCGAGCTTTCGATGTCGAGCCTGTCGGCAACCTCTTTCTGTGTCACAGGCATGACCTGCATGAGGCCCGATGCGCCCCTCTGACTCTCCGCGTCGGCCTCGAACCCGGATTCCTGTTTCATAATGGCAAGGATCAGCCGCCAGTCGAAGCCGTACTGGGATGCGTATTCCTTAATAGACTGGCCGTAGCGTGAGATGATGCGATGGGTGGAAGGATCAAGAGAGGCCCCATCCGCTTGTCCGGCGTGAATGGGGACATTCGGATGACCCCCTTCTTCGGCGGCGGAGTGTGTGCGGCGAACGATATTTTCGCTGGGCGGAGTACATCCCATGAGAAATGCCAGGGCAAGGAGAGCTGTCAGCTGGAATCTTCGAGTCACAACGCTCCTCTGTAGAGTCCGGTAACTATGTCCCGCCTCAGCGGGATGAAGCTCCTGCCCTGCAGATCAGTTCAAGGGAAAGAACAACTGCTGTATCTTAATGAATTCTAAGATACGCAGAAAAATACGCCAACTTTCATTAAAACGCAACTGTCGGCGAATCTTTTCTTTTGATTATCCGCCAGGTTGCTTAATGTGGCTGATACTGGGAACCATTGCCGGAAGCCTTTCGCTCAAGGCTCTCCCATCTCCACAACCTCGAGCCTGACCTCAGAAGTTCCGCGGGCTATCAAACCAATCTGCTTGGCCGCTGCCAGCGACAGATCGATGACCCTGTCGTCTTTGAAAGGACCCCGGTCATTCACCCGGACAATGGTCGAACGCCCGTTTCCCAGGTTCGTGACACGCAACTTCGTGTTGAATGGAAGCGTCCTGTGTGCGGCAGTCAGGGCATTCATGTCGTACGTCTCGCCGTTCGAGGTCCTGCGCCCGTTGAACTCATCCGCATAGTATGAGGCAATCCCGGCAAGCTGATGACTGGAGGGATCCCTCGATGCCCGCCCCTCCTTCGCCGTGAAGCGCGGATAACTCCCGGTGCAGCCGGAGGCAATGAACGCACACAGGAGGGTCAGCGCCGCCCATCGACGCGTGCCTCGCATGTCAGAGGAACTCGCTCATCTGCTTCCGCTTCAGGTAATCCGAGATCTCCTTCACCTCCTGCGATCGTCCCTTCCGGCAGATCAGGAGGGCATCGTCGGTGTTCACCACGATCAGGTCCTCGATCCCGATGGCCGCAACGACCTTGCCGGGAGAATAGACGAAGGAATTGCGCATGTCCTTTTGAATCACCGTCCCGGTGATCGTGTTGCCGCCGTCGTCCTTTCCCGAGACGCGTGCCACCTCATCCCACGAGCCCAGGTCGTTCCAGCCGAACGAACCCGGAATCACGTACACTTCGTCTGCCTTCTCCATGACCCCGTAATCGATCGAAATCCCCCGGATCATTCCGTACACAAGCTCCAGGGTCTGCTGGTATTGGGGAGTGTCGATGGCTCTCCCGATGTTGAACAGCTCTTCATGCAGATCAGGCAGACGCTTCTCGAGCTGTGAAAGAATCACGTCGACGCGCCAGACGAACATGCCGCTGTTCCAGAGAAAATCTCCACTGGCGAGAAAGCGCTCTGCGGTTTGGAGGTTCGGTTTTTCGGCGAAAGCCCGGACTTTGAGAACGCCCCGTGAGAAAAACGGGTTCTGCGGGCCTTCTTCATTGTTGATCTGGATATACCCGTAGCCGGTTTCCGGATGCGTGGGCTTGATGCCTATCGTCAACAGGCTGCCCGATTCGTCGGCGGTCTGGACGGCCAGCCGAAGCACGCGCCTGAATTCCTCCACGTCCCGGATAAGGTGATCGGCAGGCAGGACGATCATCACGGAGGCGGGATCGGCCCGCCGCACGTGGACTGCTGCCAGCCCGATACAGGGAGCGGTGTTCCTGCCTACCGGCTCGACGATGATATTCTCTTCGGGAACCTTCGGGAGCTGCTTGATAAGCTGTGCTTTCTGCAGGCGGTTGGTCACGACGAAGATGTCTTCATTCCTGACGATACCTTCCAACCGCTTGACCGTGTTCTGGAGCATGCTTCCCTTGCCGATGATCTCCAGAAGGTGCTTCGGGCATTTTTCACGGCTCCGCGGCCAGAAACGGGTTCCGGAGCCGCCGGCCATGATGACTGCACATACACGTGGCATGATAAGGGGGGTCCTTTGACTGGGGAGCCCTGCCACTGCTGGCAAGGCTCCGGGTAGGTTACTGTTTTGTGGCCACTTTCAATCGGTTGAGGGCGCGCGCCAGCGCCTCCCTGGTAAGCTCATCGTCCGGCAGGTGTTCCCGCAAGCGGTCCCCGGCCCCCCGGGCCGCCTTCTGCGCACGCTCTACATCGATCTCACCCGCCTTCTCGGCGCTGTCCGCCAGGACGGTCACCTGGTTGTCCCTCACTTCTGCGAACCCGCCCCCCACGGCGAACAGCGAGACGGCCCCTGCAGAGTCCATGACCTTCAGAGGACCGGGGGCCAGCTGGGCAAGAAGCGGAGCGTGATTGAACAGCACCTGAAATGCGCCGAGGACACCGGGCGCGGTGACGCTCGTCGCCTGACCTCGGTACACAAGCCGGTCAGGAGCAATGATATCAAGGTTGAATGGCTTCTCGTACATGATCCTCGTCCTTGTGGGCCCGGATCAGGCGGCCTGAAGCTGTTTCGCCTTCTCAATGGCCTCTTCGATGGTGCCCACCATGAAAAAGGCTGCCTCCGGCAGATGATCGTATTCACCTTCGATAATCGCCTTGAAGCTCCGCACCGTGTCCTCAAGCTTTACGTACTTGCCCTGATAGCCCGTGAACTGCTCCGCCACATGGAACGGCTGTGAAAGAAACCGTTGGATCTTGCGTGCGCGCTGCACCGTGAGTTTGTCCTCATCGGAAAGCTCATCCATCCCCAGAATACTGATGATATCCTGAAGATCCATCTGAGCCTGCAAGATCTCTTTCACCCGCTTGGCAACGGCATAGTGCTCCTCGCCCACAATGCTCGGCTCGAGAATCCTCGAAGTGGAATCGAGAGGATCCACGGCCGGATAGATCCCCAGCTCGGAGATCCGGCGGCTCAGGACGGTGGTCGCGTCCAGGTGGGAGAAGGTCGTTGCGGGTGCAGGATCGGTCAGGTCATCCGCCGGAACGTAGATAGCCTGCACGGAGGTGATGGACCCCTTCCGGGTGGAGGTGATACGCTCCTGAAGTTCGCCCATCTCGCTCCCCAGCGTCGGCTGGTATCCCACGGCGGAGGGCATCCGGCCGAGGAGTGCCGAGACTTCAGATCCAGCCTGGACGAACCGGAAGATGTTGTCGATGAAGAGGAGGACATCCTTCCCCTCCACGTCCCGGAAGTACTCGGCCATGGTCAGCGCGGTCAGCCCGACCCGCTGGCGTGCCCCGGGAGGCTCGTTCATCTGGCCGAAGACAAGCGCCGTCTTTCCCAGAACGCCCGAATCCCTCATCTCACGCCAGAGGTCGTTCCCTTCGCGCGTGCGTTCGCCGACACCGCCGAAGACCGAAAAACCGCCGTGTTCCTTGGCAATGTTGTGCATGAGCTCCAGAATGACGACAGTCTTCCCGACGCCTGCTCCTCCGAACAGCCCTGTCTTCCCCCCCTTGGAATACGGCTCGAGAAGGTCAATCACCTTAATGCCGGTCTCGAAGATCTCCCTTTTGGTGGAGAGTTGATCGAAGGCCGGGGCCGGACGGTGAATGGGGAAGTGTTTTTCTGCTACTATCGGAGGGAGACCATCGATCCCCTGGCCCAGCACGTTGATCAGACGGCCGAGAGTCGAGGGTCCGACGGGTACGGTAATGGGAGCCCCGGTGTCGATGCATGTCATCCCGCGTGACATCCCGTCCGTGGAATCCATTGCCACGGTCCGGACCCGGTTGTCGCCCAGATGCTGCTGGACTTCCACAATGAGGTCCTCATCCACACCCGCTGAATTCTTGCGGGGGATACGGACAGCGTTGAGGATCGAGGGGAGGACTCCGGCCGAGAAGTCGATATCAATCACCGGCCCGATAATCTGAACAATCTTGCCTTCGTTCATTCCAGCTCTTTTCGCGGAGATGGGAGGAGGTCCTGTTTCGAGGTTAGCGTAAAAGATACGCAACCCGGCTGGGAAAAGCAAGGAATGGGGCAACGACTACCATGTGGAGAAGTAACTTACGTGAGGCAACGAAGAGCTTTGGCGTAGAAGTTTACGTGCAGGCAACCTGGGAATGGAACAGCGGCAAGTCTTATGAGAGCCCTTCTCCGAGTCGTTGCTGTACCGCCGGGATGATCTGAAACGCATGCAGGCGGCCGTTTTCCACGAAGATCTTGTTGTTGTTCTTCCCCGCGACGACGGACCCGGCAACGAATAATCCCGGGATGTTCGTCTCCAGCGTCTCCTGGTTCGTGCAGGGGGCAAGCGTCTCCGGATCGAGCCGGATACCGAAGGATGTGAGAAGCTCGGTGTCGGGATTGAAACCAACCAGGATAAAGACGAAATCGGCCTTCACCTCCTTTGTTCCCTCCGGAGTCCGGAGCGCTACACAGCCTGGAGCGATGCGCTCGACCGTCACTCCGAACAGACCCCTGATCTGCTCCTGCTTGATTCTGTTCTCGATGTCGGGCAGGATCCAGTACTTTACGCCTTCGCTGAGCTTCACCCCGCGATGCACCAGAGTGACACGGGCCCCGTGACGGTACAGATCAAGAGCTGCCTCGACTGCGGAATTCCGTCCGCCGACTACGATGACGTCCGTTCCGTGATAGCGGAACGGCTCATCATAGTAATGAAAAACATGAGGCAGATCCTCTCCGGAAACCCCTATCCGGTTTGGATGATCGAAATACCCCGTCGCGAGGATCACTGTTCTTCCCTGAAAGCTCTCACCCGAATCAGTCTTCACTTCAAACCCGGAACCCATTCTCTGAGCGGCGGATACACGGCAAGAAGTCCTGATCTCAAGATGGAAGTGATGGACAACCCTCTGATAGTAGTTCATTGTGTCCATGCGTGTCGGGCGAGTCGTCGGAACGACGAACGGGACACCGCCTACTTCCAGCAGCTCCGCTGTTGAGAACCAGACAAGGTTCGTAGGAAACCTCCGGATCGCATCCGCAACCCCCCCCTGTTCCAGAATGATGCACGAAAGACCAGCCTTGCGTGCTTCGATGGCACAGGAGAGCCCGGCAGGACCCGATCCCACAATCATGACGTCAACCATATTCGACACCCCTATCGCGTTCATATATCCTGTAAAACAAAGAAGACCCGTTCAGAATTTCACCATTTCGTGCCCATGAACCTCCAGGCAAGTTAGAAGCTGCCTATGGCAGAACCCGAATTGATGACAATGGTTTCGCCGCCCTCTCTTCAGACATTTTTCCCCGTGAGACTCGCTTCGCACCTACTGAGTCGCCTAAGGACCCCCGTGCACTATTGTGCAGATGGCTAGGAAATCTCTACAAAATTCTCCCAGTTCGAATGGTGATTCCAGTTTTCGGAGTCCTGGGGTGCCCTAAGGGGGCCCAAAATAATGCGAATGGTATCTCACAATTGGGCCAATTCCCGGCACGAGAATTGCACCCATCTCTCAACATCGGGGTTCACCCGGACTATTCCGGAAGAGTTACTCCCCCCCGATTGACCAGTGACCCACGGAAAGCGATGGCGTAACAATGGAATACGGCGCCGGAAAGAGTGGAGGGCGAGTCGTGGCCGGCTGTCCCGCCACCAGGACATTCCTGGCTCCCTTCTCTGCAATCTCCCGCATCCCGACCTGTCTGTCAATCGTAATCTCCCGAGGCCCTATCCCTCATCCGCGGCATCCCAGGAGCACCCCATGACGGGCCCTGTGCGTGTTCTCCATCTAGACGACAATTCCGATGATGCACAGCTCATCGCGCTTGCACTGGAATCCGAAGAGGAGAACTTCCCAAGCGTCCTGACCTATGTCCGGACCAGGGAGGAATATCTTTCTGCGCTGGACCGGAGGGATTTTGACATCATTCTGTCCGACTACCGTATGGCTGGCTTTGACGGCGACCAGGCTCTGGAGGCGGCCAGGGAAAAATGTCCGGATATCCCATTCATCATGGTCACCGGTGAGATGGGCGAGGAGCGGGCTGTGCAAACCCTGCAGCGCGGAGCGACCGACTACGTTCTGAAGAGCCGTATCTTCCGGCTCGTTCCCGCCGTCCGGCGGGCGCTTCACGAAGCCGGGGAACACCGGGTGATCCAGGAGGCAGCACGGGCGCTCAACCAGAGCGAACAACGGCTTCGCGCAATCTTTGAAAGCGTCGGCGTGGGCATTCTTGAGATCGATGCATCCGAACGCATCCTCGCCGCCAATGACCGCATCTGTCAGACCCTCGGGTACACGCGGGAGGAGCTGCTGGGCATGTCGCTGCGAGAGCTGACTGCACCTCAGGACCGCGAAGAGAGTGATAACGTCAATGCCGACGTCCGGGAAGGACGCTACGATACCCTCGCATACGAAAAACGATACCTGAAACGGGACAATCAATTGCTCTGGGCCCACGTGACGGTGTCGGCCATTCGCGACAGCCGGGGAGCCTATGTCCGCTCGGTCGGCACCATCGAGGACATCAGCGAGCGAAAGCTGCTTGAGCGGAAGATCGGGGACATCGCCCGCTTGCCTGATGAAAACCCGTCTCCCGTACTCCGTGTCAGTCCGGACGGCTGGATTCAGTATGCCAATCGGGCCTCGGATCCGCTCCTTGCTGCATGGCGGAGCCACGTCGGAGGGATGGTCCCGGGCGAGATTCGCGACGCGGTCAGGATTGCCCTCCGCAGCAATGTGCCCCAGGCGATCACCTACTCGCTGAGTGAATCCACATACTCCATAGATTTTGCCCCGGTCCTGACGAGAAACTACGTCAATCTGTACGCAAGAAACATTACGGAGCTGGAAAGGGCGGAGCAAGCCGCCCTCCTGGCACAGAAGCAACGGTCTGACATCCTCGAGAGCATTCAAGACCCGTTCTTTGCGCTGGACAGCTCATGGCACTTCACCTTCGTCAACGAGAAGGCCCAGCACCTGTGGTGGAAAAAACCGGTCGACATGGTCGGCCGGAGCATCTGGGAGATCTTTCCGGAACCCATCGGCGGCACGGCGTACGAGGACCTTCGGCGTTCGATGGTCGACCGCCAGGTGCGCCACATCGAGACTCTCTCTCAGAGCGCAGACACATGGTTTGAATTGCACGTGTATCCCACATCTGATGGCGGGCTCGCCGTCACCTATCGGGATATCGACGCGCGGAGGAAACTGGAAGAAGCTCTCAGCATCGAGCGGGCAACGCTCCAGACCGCTTGTTCAAGAATGTCCTCCAGGTCGTCTCACGCATTCTGAACCTTCACATACAAGCACGCCTTCCCGGCCGGCCGAGTCGGGACCATTCGTGTTCAGCTGCATCGTCTGGAAAATGACAAGGTCGAGATCACCGTCTCTGATGACGGGATCGGGTTTTCCGGCCCGCTGGACCCCCACACCGACAGGGGTCTGGGAATGAGTCTTGTCCAGACTCTCACCGAGCAGATCCAGGGCGTTCTGGAGGTGAAGTCCAGAAACGGCTCCCGGTTCTCGCTGGTGTTCAAGAAGCGCTAGCAGTTCACCTCATCGTCGATACTCGTCACCGCCCTTTCAACATCGGACCCGGCTTCGGGCGCTTACAGCATCCCCCTTCGCCGGGCCGGCTGTACCATACCCCTCTTCTTCCCGGTGATTCACATCCCGCTGCCAAAATTCACCCATGCACGATCAACAAAGAACGAAAAGCTCCCTTCTACCCCGAGGTTTCTTGCATATTGAAGGCGCTTCTTCACGACCTTGAGATAGTCCGCGTGCGTCTTTGACTTCATGGCGAGTTTGTCAAGCTTAAGGATCTTCACATAGTCCGGTGTTGTCATCGCTTCATTCCTGATTGTTGACCCGCCCCTGCTGGTGTGTAGTCTATAGGAAGGTTGCAACATTGGTGCCAAACTGCAATCATATCGCCAACTATATAAGTGGCATATGGCAGGCTCATTGGGCTAATCTGCCACTCACGTGACCGAGGCTCAGCAAGGTAACAACCCTCTATTGGGGAATCTTCTTCTGGAAGAAGAGGTCTCTCGTTCAAGAGGAGCATCCGGCGCGTTTGATCCAGGCACCCTGCGGTGAGCCTTGCCGTCCTGCGCTATTCTGCGTGTTCTGTGAATGAGCCTCCCCCTTTTACCTGTCTCCTTAGCTCAAGGCCCTTCACGATGACGTATGCAATCAAGGCAAAGACGAAAAACAACAGCAGCATCCATGCAATGCCCTGCAGTGTCCCGATAACAGTCCGGTAAAGCTCAAGCACCCATCGATCCTGCGTTAGCAAAACGATGGCACTACCCTGCGTCGGTGGTGTGATATACTTCTCCAGATCCCACACTCTCACCCCTCCGGAGATGCCGACAACATAGATCGCGAAGACGATGTATTTTGCCCACGCAACAAAGAGATCCTCGGTAACCAGTCTTTCCAGGATTCTATTGATCGGCGCGCGAAAGAGCCACGCAACGATGAAGCTCACGGCGAAGGCGAGCAGGAAATTCACGACAAGAAGTGTCACAAACATAGGAGCCTCCTTGATTTAATGGAGCGGTTTCTCATGGCATGCAATGACGAAGCCGCGGCACACTCTGCGGGGCTGAGGTGCTCTGTGCGGCCGCCGGGGAACAACCCGTTAATGGTTCGATCTATCGGTCTCTATTGTTCTTCAATGCTCCTGGCTCCTGAACCTGTCCGCTCGGGCGGCCCGCCGCCCAAGGAGTCGATGATACAGCAATCTGGTTGTTGCAGCACTCCATCGAATGATGGCGTCAGGCTGATCCCCCGGAGGATGTCACTGCTTCGTTTCCGAAGCGAAAGGAAGCGGATCATACAGTCCACGGCATAGTCCCTCGGTGGTGTTGCCCTGGGAATCCAGAAAGGCGGAAACATTCGTTAGCACGACCAATCCGACGTGTTCGTTTCTCTCAAAGATAACTCCGGACGTATATCCGCCAGTCGCGCCAAATGCGCCCACATGATGCTTTCCACGATCGCTATACGTCGCCCATCCGAGTCCTCCCGTGAGATGCTGGTCAAATTGCTTCGTCGTCTTCTGAGCCAGCCAGAAATACGTGGTATCGCTCATGTTGGCTTTGAGGTACTTCACAAGATCCCTGACTGAAGATTTTATCCCGCCCGCTCCCGTCAGCGCTCCGCAATCTCCGTCGCCGTGAGGAAGCAGTTGACCTATGGGATCTCTTCCGCGGACCATAGTTCGCATACGTTCATTGTTGAGTGTCACAAAAGTACTCCGCATGCCTAGAGGAACGCAAATGGTCTCAAAGAGAAGCTCTTCATACGACTTCGCCGAGATCAACGTCAGGATATGACCTAACAGCCCTCCGCCGAGGTTGGAATACGTTCTTTTCTCACCTGGCGTGGATTGCAGCGTCATATGACGGGACAGATACTCGTAGAGCCTTTTCACGCCATAGTATTGGTAGGGACAATAAGGGTCAAATGGGTGCTCCGTATTGCCTTTGACATTGTCCGGTTCGAAGGGGAGCCCGGAGGTGTGGTCAGCAAGATGAACGAGGGTGATCTCGTGCCCGTTACGAGAGCTTTGATTCAAGGGGAGAGGAAGGATATTCCTGATCGGCTCGTTGAGATCGACTCTCCCGTCGTAGACGAGCTTGGCAAGCATCGTGCCGGTAAAGGTTTTCGTGATGGAACCTATCTCAAAGACGCTGTCGCTGTTCTCGATATATACCAGAGAGTCATTGCGTCGTAGGATTCCGATATACTTCTCCGAATCGCCTTTGATGATACAAATGGACAGTTGCGTCTCATTCGGGAAATGCTTGGCATAGCTGAAAACTACCTGCGCCTGTGAAGAATCCAGCAGGTCCCGGTTCTCCGACGCCGGCAATGTCACCAGTGCTTTCGAACCATACTCTGAGCAAGATGCGGCACCGAGCAGCACCAGAAGACCACAACATACCGCTTCTCGTGAAATCATGGTTCACATCGTCCTTATGCCGCCAACGACGAAGCCCATCCCTCATGTTCAGGAGGATGGGCTTTAGCCCCAAGCCTTGCCTTCAACACAATCGCTGCAACAGGAAGGTACTCGCCATTGCAACAAATGTCAACCAGCCGAATGGGGACCGTGTTTCTGTATTTCAGTCGACAAACACCCAGACTTCTGAGTCCTCCCGTTCATTGTTGATGTACACAGCCCCGCCAGTTTTGCTGAGAAACGGGAGCAGTCGTTTCCAGTTGAAGGCAATGTCGTTGTCGCCTTTGTCGCCAGTTTCAATTTCGACATCCCCGAGCCTCAATCGGAAGGTCCTCTCCCCATTCTTGTAAGTCTCCATGACAATGCTCCCTTTGCCTCCGGCATGACGAGGGAGGTCCAGGTCTTTTAGATAGAGGGTTACCTCTGAACCGTTGTCAGGGTCTTCTGCACGGGCAATGTCTCTTGTCCCATCCAGGACATCTCTGATCATTTGCTTTGTGATCAGATCGCTGTGTCCGTGGTTGTGAAAATGCAGGGAGCCGTCTTTGTCTGCCTCGACCATGGCAACAGCGATTTCCCGGGTGACAGCGATTCGTGTCATTCCTTGATCATCGCTCTTGACCTCAATCCAGAGTGCAGACCTGGAGTTGCCCGCCGAGGAAGCAGCTGCACCGAGGAGTATGCTGGTTGCGATAATAAGAAACCGCTGCAAGTTGTTCATTGGGGACCCTCAGAGAATTGCAAGGAAATGACTCACTTCTCAAGTACGTGTCCTGCAGCTGGAAGTTGCTCTGCTTCAGTAATATGCAATGAATGGCACGTATTGTCTTACATGCTGCAAAGCGGACCGACAGGCCCGATTATCAGCTTTAACGCCTGTTCGGTGCAGACCCATGCAACCTTCCGGGAAAAATCCAAATACATCTCTGACCCCCGCATGCATCAGTGGCTGTTTACCTGGCAGTGCTTCAGAGTACGCAGGTATCAAGTGATCAACGTTGTCGATGATCTGGTTGATGACAGACTGCAAGGACCGGTCACGCATGCCGACTTCCTCCCGTGTTATGGCTTGCACCTTGCCAGTGGCCCCGAGTATGTGCCATCCATGTTCTGAACGACACGTGCTTCAGTAGCCTCTTGCCACCCCATCCGGACTGCGAGGATCAGCAGCACCATCGAGGGTTTTGTTCTTAGCATCACATCGTATGCCCATGGCATCATTGTGAATCAAATCGTAGCCAGTGCGGGTTTTGTGGCCATAACGTTCATAGAGTGTTTGTTCGCCAGGAGAGAGAACCCCCTGTTCCAGGATTGTTGTATCGGGCATCCATTGATGATGAATTCGCTTATGTGCAATTGCTTCCGCGATATCCATGTCAAAATCAACAACGTTAAGGATTACCTGTAACACGGTATTTGGTATAGTCCGCCCGCCGGGAGCCCCGATGACAAGAAAAGGCCGTTTGTCTTTCAGGACAATGGTGGGACTCATGCTCGACAACATTCTCTTTTCAGGCGCTATGAGATTCGGCGCCGTTCCGATGGTCCCTTGGTCATCAGTCTTCTGTGGAATTGGGTTGAAATCCCCCATCTCATTGTTCAACAGGAATCCTGCTCCATCAACAACAATGGCAGAACCAAACCAGCCCTCAATGGTAAACGTCAGGGATACCGCATTGCCCTGGGCATCCATGACTGAAAGATGAGTCGTATGCGGACTCTCTATTCCAGGTTCACCATCTTCAATCTTGCTTTGCAGTGTCGTGTCCGATCGAATCATGCCTCGAAGCTTCAATGAGTATTCTTTGGATGCAAGCCTGTCCAAAGGGATTTGGGGATTCGAGTCGATATCACCTAGGTATCTTGCCCGATCCAGATATGCCAATCGCATACTCTCAGTGAGTACGTGCAAATACTGAACGGAATTATGACCCATTCTCCTCAGGTCATAACCTTCCAGCGTATTCAGCATTTCTGCAAGGACTACGCCCCCAGAACTGGGAAGCCCCATGGAATAAACGTCATATCCTCTGTATGTGCAGTGAATCGGTTCCCGTTCGACTGCAGTGTACTTCCTGAGATCGTCAGATGTGATTAAGCCTCCAGTCTTGCGCATGAACTCACATATCAATGCCGCGGTTCTCCCGTTATAGAAATCCTCCTTCCCATATACTGATATCCGTCGCAATGTCGCCGCAAGATCGGGTTGGCGCCAGATCTCCCCGGGAGTGTACACGGAGCCATCCGCCTTGAGAAATGCCTTCACGGACGAAGGATATCGTGAGACTTGGTCTTTGAACAACGCGAAATTGTCCGACAAGAAATGACTCACTGTGATTCCGTTCTCCGCCAGATCAATTGCAGGTTCGAGGAGTTGTTTCCATGGCAGTTTCCCGAATTTGTCGTGCGCCATCTCCAGGCCAGCAACGGTGCCCGGGACCCCTACGGAGCGTATTCCGTCGTGATTCGAATTATTCACAATGTCGCCCTGATCATCGAGGTACATTCTCTCATGCGAAGCGAGCGGGGCTTTTTCCCGAAAATCGATGCTGGTGATACTCCCATCGTTCTTGGAGAGCAGAAGAAATCCACCCCCTCCAATGTTTCCTGCTCCGGGGTACGTCACTGCCAAAGCGAACGCCATTGCGACTGCCGCATCAATCGCATTACCTCCTTCCTTCAAAGTTCGAACTCCAATTTCTGACGCATTTCGTTCCGAACATACAACCATCCCGTTTCTTGCGGTAACTGGCTTGGGGGCCTGGGCCTGGACATCAAGAGGAAGAATCGTCAAGCCGGCAAGTGCTAAGATGCCCAGAAGTGATGCGTGTTTGCTCATTTCCATTGACTTTTCTCTATTGGCAAGTCCAAGACACACGCATAGTGTCGATGTCATGGGTCATCTTCTGTTCTGGAACGCATCGATTTCAGGCCTGAACGGCGCGGATGGTTGCGCCCCCAACCGGGTCACTGAAATTGCCGCTGCAGCTGCAGCAAACCTTGCAGATTCGGCGAGTGTCCGGCCCTCGACCAGCGCAACCGCGAGACACCCGCAGTAGACGTCGCCCGCAGCCGTGGTATCCACCGCATCGACCTTGAACGCCCGGATCCATTCACACATTCCGGGAGACGCCACATATGCCCCCTTTGCGCCCAGCGTGATGATGACTGTTTCACATCCAGCCTTCAACAACTCTTGAGCAGCGATTTCTGCAGACTCTTCCGATGCTACTCTGATGCCGGACAACATCCCTGCCTCGGATTCATTCACCACGAGGATCGCTACTTTCCTGAGATACGATCTGTCAATGTCCCTTGCCGGTGCACAGTTCCACAGGACTCTTGCCTTATGCCTCTCACAAACGTCAAGAACATATTTCAAGGTCTCGGGCAGGATCTCATACTGGAGGACGACGATCGCGGCTTCTTTGATCAGCGTCTCCGCTCTGTCGATGTGGGCTGGGGTAAGCCTGTAATTCGCACCCGGAGCTACCGAGAGATAGTTGGCACCCTGCTCTCCAATCATTACGAGGGCTGCTCCGCTTGGAATCCCCATCTCCTGAAAGACGAAATCAGCGTGAATTCCCTCTCTGTTGAATTGCTCCAGGATCCTGGCCCCGGCATCATCGTCGCCAACACAATTGACAAAATATACGTTTCCGCCCGCCCGCGCAGCCCCGACGGCCTGGTTCGCTCCTTTGCCACCAAATGTCTGCATAAAGACGGCATCGGTGATTGTCTCGCCCACGCCAGGGAGTCTTGGCATCTTCATGATGAAGTCGATATTGGAGCTCCCGATGACGACGATGTTCTTGTTCATGATGCATTCTTCCCTTGCTAACGATCAGAGCTTCGCAGCCACGATGAGCCCCAGACCGATGATGAATGTGCCGAACATCACAGCCAGGTACCTTGTGATCGAGGGGGGAGCCCCGCTGAACTCTTTGTACACAAAGACTCCCCATGCGGCACCGATCATGGTGGCACCCTGACCCAGCCCATAGGAGATTGCGGGACCTGCTTTGTCGGAAGCTATCAGGTTGAACAGAAAGCCGGTGTTGAATATCAACCCACCCGCCAGACCTATCAGATGACGTTTCAGTGTTCCGCTCACGAAATACCCCGTGTACGTTGACCTGTTCCCATCAACGGGTTTGTACATGAAATACGTATTCCATACAAAATTGGATAGAAAAAGCCCGATGGAAAAAATGAGCACGGCTGAATAGGGCGTGAGTTTCCCGGACTCGGGTGTCATGAAATTCAGTGTCAGACTGTCGGCCACGAACCTGTAGAAGAATCCCATGATAATTCCGGCGAGGACCGACAGGACAATGCCTTTGGTTGGAGAGGTCCTCCTTGATCCCGATGTTTTCGCAGAAGCGACAGCATTCACCACCATCGCTACGACCACCAGGAGGACTCCCGAAAACAACAGGAGCGGGTCACCCTGGGGTTGTTTGAGATAGTTGACGATCACTCCAATCACCAGCGCCAGACCCACGCCGATGGGAAAAGCGACCGATAATCCGGCCACCGATATTGCAGCAACGATGAGGAGATTCGAGAGATTGAAGACAATCCCTCCGAGACCGGCCGAGAGGATTGAGGAAGGACTGGCCTGCATGAGGTCGTTCACGAAACCCCTGCCGCCGTTGCCGCTGCTTCCCATGGTCAGTCCGAAGAGAAGCGCCGCAACAATGAGCCCGAGCGAGTAATCCCAGTAAAACATCGGGAAGGGCCAGTTCTTGTTCGAGACCTTGGATGTGTTCGCCCACGAGCCCCAGCAGAGCATGGTCACGATGCAAAAGACGACGGCTACGGGATATTCATGGATGATATACATGGTCAGGTCCCTGTCAGTGATGACTCTGCAGTAAGGATAAGTATGTCACGGCACCGATGGCATGATAGAACGGGACTCCCCACACCTCCTGTGTATTCCATTCGATGGCGTTCGACGTCTCCATATACGGAGTATCGTCCAATCGACCGACAAAACCGTCCACGGTCGCGTCGGGAATCCGGTAATTCACGAACGATGCGATGACGGGATGCCTGAAACCCAGGCCGGTAAACAGACAGAGACCTGTGGTGTTATGGCCGGTCGCCCATTGGATCAATTTCTCGCTCTGGCCGCGGTAGAGATCATTCTTCCAGAGGAATGCGGCCCGCGCGAGGAGATACGCATGATGCATGAGTACGGCATCAGTCCCGTGGACCATTTCCTGCGCATTGAGCGGACTGATGAAGGTGCGCACGGAATTTCCTCCGCCGGCATCGCGAAAGGCCACTTCATCGGCATGGAGCGGCTTCACGAATACCCCATACGGTGTTACAGAGAAAGGGTTACTGGCTGCATCCCTCAACAGATAGGATTCGATATATCTTCTCACTGCCGCCGCCGATCGTTTCGTCAGGTCCGCCATCCCGGGAATGTTAAGTTCGCAGAGGCGAAGCAACGCCATCGCCGGTTCCGCATTCCACACAATACTGCGGTATCCGTCAGTCTTCCCTTTCTCGTAAAAGTATCCGCTCAAACGATATTCGCCGGTTTCCTGGCGACCCAGGAGCTCATTGGCCAGCCCTTCAATCACTGCTTCGTTCACTCCTGCCAGGCCCGAGGCGTGCAATTCGCAGGCGGCCAGCAACTCCTCGGCCACGAACAACGTTCTCCCGTCATGCTCCACTTTTCTGCTGTACTTCCATCCCAGTTCGGCGAGGTGCTGGCACTTCAGGGCCTCAGCGGCCCCTAGAACCCCCGATGCTAAGACCTGATTCCGGATGAAAAGGAACTGGCACACCGGATTATACGTCGTCCGGATTTTCCTCTCGTCCCCGTTTTCCTTGATATTATCGCTCTTCCCCTCCCCGGAGCCCAGACACCCGGCATGGTTCTCACACCACCAATCCTCCCTGTAGTTCTTGCCGCCGCGCAGTGCGCCACTGCCGATATCTTCATAGACTCTTCCCTCCGGAGTTATCATGGCATGGAAGAAGGTGTTTCCCCACCTGACCTCTTCCCTGGCTGCGTCTTGGTATGCATGATCGGCATGTTTCGCGATCAAGCAGAGAGCTTCGATGTGTGAACTCGTTTGAGAAATCCACTTGCGGAAATCGCCTGCATCATTCCAGCCGCCGGCGGCGGGAACATACGACCCATCCGTATCGAGAACTCCGTCGTCCGCATTCTCAAGCGGTCGTATTCCGGGGGTCTCTATCCCCGACCGCTGACAGTACAGGTAGTTGAGGTAGCTGCGGATGAACCGATCATACGGATTGCTTTCAATCACGAACGGAGTTGTGAAACCGAGCTCGGTTTCAATCTGATACAGTCCGGGCCGGGCAAACGCTGTAAAATCACCCTGCCAGAACGTCCCCCATCGCGAGTCTATTCTCTTCAATGTTCCTCTGTACGCAGGGGTATCGGCTCCGGACCGATCCAGCGCAGCGTATTTCCCCTTGTCAATATCGAAGGGCCAGTCAAAAAACTCACCCGTCCAGCTTTTCGGCAAATGTTGTTCCCGTCTCATACGCGCGCCGACGACGTGGACATAGAAGGGGATTACACCGGGAAGTGTCGAGTCCAGAAGTGACGGAAGGAGCGTGACCGTCTTCGGGCCCCTCTCCCGAAACCCCAGCTGGGACGTTACGACAGTCGGTCGATCAACGTACGTGTTGCCTGCCTGTTGCGATACAGCCTGTCCTGCTGACACCAGGACAATCCATGCGAGTGAAGCACATGTTCTCGTCATTGGCATACGATTGTGTGTCCCTATGAGGATCCTGCGATGAATACAAAAGGTGGGCACGAACAGCTATTCACACTTCATGCAAGTCCCGTTATCCTTGCGATGGGCGGCGTCCATACACGAAAGGCCCTCCGATTTCTCGAAGAGCCTATGCGGGTGAACGGTCCCCCCTGGGGGGGCAATATACCCACGGAGGGGGAACATAGCAACCGCAGAGGTGTGTGTTGTTGATAAGAGAAACGCCTGGAGAATCTCGGAAAAGATCGTCCCTGCGGTAGAGTGCACCAAGAAGAAACACCCGCCCAGGCGCCACCAGGCGCAATCGCGTGCAGTCGGATGCGGAAGAAGACAGACCCGGAATTCGATGCTGGCGCTCAAACAGGCGAGGCATGGGCACAGGCGAAACGAAGGTCTGATGCACAGCGGAGGATGGCGTGTGAATCAGACGCGAGCGGAACGCGTCTTGCATGAAAAAGGGGATCTCCTTCGTCTTCACAGAATCGTCGGCTTGAAGCTGACAGGAATTGACGCCATACACGAGTCCTGATCCGCCGAACCTCACTTGGTGATATCGCCTTCCTATTCTCACCGCCTCAGGATGCAAGACAAACAGCCCGAAGCAACATTGCGTTGCCCGGGCTGTTGACAATCGCTGGACGGCATGATTACTTTGCCAGTCCGATCTGCTTCATATAGGTCAAGTTGTCCCAGAACAGGTGCTCCTCGACCATCACTCCATTCTCCCAGAGGCCTATCGTGGCCATCGGCATTTTGAATGCTTTGCCCGTAGGTTGTATGAATTTGCCATTTCCGATTGGCATGGGCTTGGTGAATGTGCCTTCGAAGACTCCGGTGACGGCAGTATATTGTCCGGAACCAATCCGTATTGGATGTTCCTTGATTCTTGTGTCGGGCGCGTAGACAAACAGCGCTTTGAGGTCTGCGATGTGCACATCTATACCTTGAGTCATATGTCCATCGGGCCAGTAGACCTTGACGTCTTGCGAGTGGCTCTCATGCAACCTTGCCCACTCCTGGTTGGTGAATACTGTAAAGTCCAGTGTATCAAAAGTCACCAGATGTCCCGCAATCAGGGCCTTCTCTCCGACGACCTCTTTCAACTGCGCTTTCATCGCCTGCACCTCAGGAGAGTCACCGCCACCGCAACCTGCGAGCACAAGAAACAGGAGGCCAACCGGAAACGCGACAAGTGCGTGATGCAGATTGTTTTTCATGATGATCCTCTTCGATTAATGGTTCTTCCGACCTCAGGGGAGCTTTTCCCCGGCTACCGATCTCGCGTACCTATGCTGCTTTGGATGCGTAACAACTCAAACATCATCTGGGTGCATTCTCGGAGCCAACGGTGGCAATGCATTCAACAAGACATCATGTCAATCTATTCATATTTATACACTGTACACTTCTCAATGCCTAGCTTCCAGGACGCAAATCTCCAGGTACGTCCCTGGTCATTTTCATCGCCATTCAGCCGCCGTCCCGGAACCCAGGAGCCATCGCTGAAGACGCCTTCGTCGACATTTCCAATTCCGACAATCTCCGGGCCTTTTGTCCTGGAAAAGAATCGTACCCTGAACCCGGATCCGGCGCCGATGAACTTGTTTGGTCCGTCTGTCATGACGAGTCCATAGCCCACCTTGGCTTTGTTTCCGAATAATTCATCGAGCGACACTTCAACCGTATAGCCGCCCATCTCGCGTGTTACCACGGGACGTTTTTCATCAACGACAAACCCGACGATTTCGCCCTTTGCTTGTTTTTCAAGAACGATCGGGCTGATCTGCTTGAGTATTGCATAACTCTTGCTGAGTGGAGATTCACTGGGCATCCTGTCTATCCCGAACGGTGACACTCCTATGGCGTTGTAGGAACCGATCGCAATGAATACGTTTCGAGCGCCGTCCTCTCCGCTGTTCATCTCCGGTATAAACAGTGGGTTTCCGCGCTGTGTGAATTTCCTGCAACGTTCCTCGTACTCGGGCACATAGATATCCGGGGCCAGGAGATCAATGGCCGGAGCGCCTGCAAGCCATATATCCAGCACGTGCGCCAACGGGCCGCCACTTGGATAGGAGCCGGGTTTGGGGCAACATTCCTGGTCAAGCCAGGCATTGGCATACATGGGAATAGGGTATTCTTTCTTTCCGGCCGCGGCTACCGTATTGACATAGCGGGCATAATTCCAGGCCATGAATATTTCATCGCATTGTTCTCCCGCCCCAAACATCTCTTCCCAATTCCCGGAGGTCTTGAAGCCGCTCTTGCCCCATCGTTCCTTTAATTCTGGAACCAACTTCTCCTTGTTCGTAACCAGGTATTCCACCAGCTCTTTGGGCACCTGTGCACCGAATGCTGAATTGGCCATTTCCGAACGATCGCGGGAATCACCCAGTATGCCGACTTCATTTTCAATCTGCATCATCAGCACTGTATGATTGATACCATCTGCGTTCCGAATGTGCTTCATAAGTGCGGAAAAGGCTTTTGCGTCGGCTTCACGATTGGCGTCCGATAACGTCGACAGCACCTCCACTGTCGTCCCATCCTTCATTTTTGCACGGGGATATTTCCTGTATTGTTCTTTCACCCAGAGCGGCATATAGCTGGACATGCCGTTCTTCCAACTGGCTAACCACAAGAAGACGATGCGCATATTATGCTGTCTTGCTTCTTTTATCAAACCATCGACAAGGCCGAAATCGAATCGTCCTTCTGTGGGCTCGACGAGTTCCCATGACAGTGGAGTGATCACGGTGTTGAAATTCAGGTCTGTCACTAGTTGCCAGATCGGCTTCATGGACTCAAGATTCGACGAGGTGGAATTGTTCAATTCTCCCCCGATGACAAGGAATGGTTTTCCGTCAACATACAACTGAGTGACATTTCCATGTTTCACCAGGTGCGGAACACCTTCAGGGCTCTGTCCTTGTTGATTGTCGCGGCCGTATGCATAAGGGGCAAGCAGGATGCACGACAGTCCTGCCATCGCAACTGCAAAGCGCGTTCTTGATTTCATACGATTGATACCTTTCCCGGAGGATTACTTTTTCGGATTGATTTTCTCAATATTCCCGTTGGCATCGAAATTCAAACTATCAATGCATAGTTGACGCAGGACGAAGCTCTCTTTTTGCGGCAGTATTCTATGATACAGGATATAGTCCTGTCCGCTCTCAGAGAACACGGTATGATGCCCCGGTCCCACAACGGTGCTGTCGCTTGACGTTGAAAGGATTGGGCTCGTCGGTCCTTCCGTCCAGGGACCGAATGGACTCTTCCCCGTAGAATACCGGATCTTATAGGTGGGGTCGATGGCTTTACCTTCTGAATACATCAAATAGTAGATGCCTCTTCTCTTCAACATGAACGGGGCTTCAAAATAGTTCGGGGGAGTGACATCCTTCGGAGACCCGTTGAAGGTTATCATATCATCTCCCAATTTCACTGCAAAACAACGGCCGTTTATCCAATTCAACCCTGACCCCCAGTAGAGATACGCTTCTCCATCATCATCAAGAAAACACTCCGCATCAATCATATGATAACCGCGATAGTACTGACCATTGATCAGAGGTGAGTCATCCGCTTTTGCGTTCTTCCAGGGACCAAGCGGGTGTTCGCTTTCACCAACCCATATCTCGCTCCCCACGGAAACATACATATAGAATTGTCCGTTCTTGGCTTTCACCACAGAGGGAGCCCACACCATTGAACCCCCTGATGTCGGACTGGTACACGCCTTCTTTGTTGGCCAGTTAGTGTGCTTGCGATCGAAATGGACAAAATCTCTGGTCTCGAGAACAGCCAGTTCTTCTCCGCCCCAGGGATCGATGGTTGCATAGATATAGTTGACACCATGGTCTTTGATAATGGTCGGATCGGCAAAGTACCCATCGACGATAGGATTTTGGATAAAGCCGCGCTTCTCCTGACTATGCACGACAGAGGCAAGGAAAATGAACGACAAGATGAACATAGGAAGAAGAGGTGGAGCAATATCCTTTGCCGTCGCCGCATTTTCCTTTGCTGAGGTAAAGCACAATTCTTCTTCGTGTTGACGTACCATCACGTGTTTGCCTTCGCAAGAAATAGTCTGATCGGGTTTATGGGGTCTTTTGTTTTCATGTCATACCCCATTTCATGTGGTCCTGGGTGAAGACGATTGCATTCCGTCTGCATTCTATATCAGCAGTGAATAGTAAAACTGCATCGTTCATCGCCCCCGAGAATTGATGTCAGGGCGGATGCACCCCGTGAGACAGGTGGACACTGCGTAGGATCCCACCCGGAGGATCCGGTCGCCCCTGAGAGTTCCGCGGTGCTGCGCAGGGGGATTCCATTCTGGAAGGACATGCATTTCAATCAGTGGACCGGGAGCAACATGCGGGTCTGGGTGAGGTCACCAGCCCGCAATCGGTGGAAAAACACCCCCGACGCGAGCTCCGAGGAATCAAACCGCCCCGTAAGATACCAGATGTGCGGTGCGATCTCTTCTCATACCGCGCCTCATTCGATAGTGAGACTCTAGAAGGCATTGTTGACCACCGAGAACCACTCGCGGGCAACGAGCTCATGTCCCGCGGGCATTGGATGTATTCCATCCCAAATCCAATATTCGGCGGGGGCCTTCCGACATGCCTCGGTACTTGATCGCCGCAGGTTTACAAAAAGAGTACTGTATTGACCGGCAAGATCGCGAACGATGTGCTGACACTATTTCCCCTGAAACACAATGTAGGAATGGGGCTTGATAGTGACATCGAATGTCGTGGTCTCTTCTCTCTCCCTCCCCCATATTTGACTTGCTTGCGCACTTTTGCCCATTATGTTCTCACCGGTAAGCATATTGTTGAGTTTGAAAGTCTTTCGATCAGTGATGATTTTGACATTGACATTTTCCGGCAAGAACGACTCCACGATAAACGTTCCATTGTCGTAGACAAAAAGGCTGACCTGTGCCGGACCTTCAATATGCACGTTGATGTCCTGGGACAATACGCTTCTGATCCTGTTCAGAACTTCGGCCGGCAGATTGTAGAGATCACCNNCTGCCCGAAGCAATGCACGATATATCCTCCCATGAATCGTTGGTAAGGTATTGTATTTGAGGAATCATCACCTCCTCTTTCGCCAGGACATCACTCTGCCAGCCAACGACAAATTCTCTCGTCAATACTTTTTTGTCGGTGTATTGGAGTTCCACAATACCTTCGATCCCTTTGCCCTGTAAAGCCCTGAGAAGTCCCGATGTCATCATGACGTTTTTGCCAGCCATCAACTGTGCTTTGATTCTTTCTACGATCAGGGGGTCGAACTTTGCCGATTCTGTGAGGAGGATCATTTGGGCTTCAGCAGGAAATACNNTCCATTGGCATTCCTGCCATCCCGAGAAAATTCTGAAGAAAATCCTCGCCCAATGAATTATAGGGCTTATAACTTTTGACGCCTCTCGGATTTCCCAATAGTCCGAGCACGGGGTCAACGTGTTCGAACGTATAGCCGGCAGCACGTGCAATTGTCGTGGGCGGCGCCGATGTTCCATTGTCGAGTGGGATGGGCTTGAGCATTTCGTCGAAGTCGAAGCTCGTGTGAGACCCCTGCCATGCAGCGCGATCGGTTGCATGGATAGGTCGCTGCAGCTGCCGAAAATCGAACAGTGTAATTTCATGAGCTTTGGCAAAGAGCGTCATCCACAGCTGTTCTGCATAACGGTCCATGTATGCCATACCACCGGGATCAACCCACCCCCCGCCGTTACCTCCAGGCTTTATGTTTTCGAAGTATCGAAAAATCAAATAGCTTTCATATTGCTGAAGATGCTGTCCACTGTGAACCGGGTCGCGTGTTTCTGTTCCGGTATAAATGCCGTCAAATAACTCAGGCTCTGCTTCCAAATCAAAACCGAGTCCCTGAAAGTGTTCGTACCAATTGGGGAATTTAATCACTATGGTGACTTTGGGATTTACGGCTTTGGCAGGGTCTATCACCAGGTCCTTCGCGGCTTCCTTCATGAGTTTCAGGCGGTATTGGGTCCAGGTCAGATTCCCTTTGGCCTTGATACATAATTCGCATTTGCAGTTGGTGAAGAAAAAATCATCAAGAATAATCTCGTCAAAGTGCTTTGCCGTAAATTCTGCGATCTCCTTTACCCGTTTCCGGTGTTCCGGGTTTGTGTAGCAGAATGTCTCATAACGGTTCCTTTCGTTCACCGTATAGGTGATGCCTCCCGCAACTTTTACACCCCTTGCTTTGAAAAACGCTTTCGCTGCTTCAATAGTTTTCTCATCGACTAATATCCGGTCGCGATGGGTTTCAAGATAGATTTTGTCGACCTTCACTTGTTGAGACATTTCGTTCCATAATGGTTCAAGCCATTGCAGGCTGTCCATCTTTTGTACTTCGTAAGCGCGGGCATAGACGGCAACGGTAAAGTTCTTGTAGCCGCTTCCCGAAAAGGCCGTTGCGGCAACAATCATGAGAAGTGCCATCGTGAATGCAAATGTCTTCATTGTCACCGAGTATTTGGTGCGAAGCAGCGACCCATCCCGCATGCGGGATGGTAAGGTGCACGGGGAAACCACTTCAGAGGCCGGACATGTCCGACAACGATATATTGAGACCACTCGCGGCCCGAGGCAGAAGCCTATCGCTCATCAGAAGAATGGGCCATGCCTGACCATCGCCCTCATCACAAGAGCTGAAGGCGTAAGATAATTCCCAGGTGAGCGAATGTCTATAGAAATGAATGTCAAGAGCAAAATAATTCCCTTCAACGACACAACAGGGGATTAATTCCAGAAGATTCGTTTCAGGCAGTTCTTTCTTCAGAAACTTCTGCACCTTTCGGGACAAGATCTACAAGAAGAAGCCCCACACGTTGTGAGCATGGGGCTTTGTCTAACTTGTGGCGGAATGGATGAGAATCAGTGACACCTGAAGCCCAGGATGAGAATTCTGGGCTTTTTCATCTCACGCCATTGCTCTGAGCACTTTCGTTGCAATGCAGTCCCGTAGCATAGGAAACAGGGAGAAAAACACAATATATCTGTCAATTGGTGAACTTTTCGGCAATATTCCCGGTTTCGCAGTGTAGAAGGTTTTGAGCAAAAGGGCGTTTTTCGGTTTCCGCCTGCTCCCTCTGGCGGCTCTCCAGTCCTGCTCAGGAGCTTCCCTTCCGACCATGGGAGCACAGTAATTCCTCGCTCCACTGTGCCAGCACTCATGGCCTGAGAACCGTAATGATCAACCAGGAGTTGGATGTATCTCCGGGTGGTCGTGACATGCCCCCCCCCAAAAAAAACGGTTCGAGTATTCCATCTCACCGAGCTGGAAACCAGGAAGAAATGGCAGCGTTATTATCGACCATCATCAGCGTCATCAACCCTACAACCATACACAGGAGGCAACATGTACGTTATCGTCCAACACGAGATTTCCAATCCCAAGACGTTCTGGGAAACAGCAAAAACCGCAACAGCCGCTCTGCCATCGGATCTGAAAGTGCACCAGACTCTTCCCAACGGGGAAGGGACAAAGGCTGTCTGTCTTTGGGAAGCCCCCGGAGTTGATGTGGTGAAGAAGCTTATAGAAGGAGCGGTAGGCAACGTCAGCAGAAACACGTACTTCGCTGTTGAGGCCGCAAACGCTATGGGGCTGCCCGCTTCCATCAAAGCAGGAGTGACAAGATAATCCGTACTACACGGGACGAAGGACCGGACGATCCCCACACGTTCGGCCCTTCGCCATCGGCTTGAACGCTCTCATGTTCAAGGCTGAATCCGTCGTGCGAGCGCACCCTGAATTCCGCTGACATTGCAGGAGCGGCTACTTTACCTTCTCGATCCTGGCGGCCCAGCCTCCACCGGGTGCCAAATGGATCTTCAACGTGTCGCCTGCTGCCGTCTTTATCACCTCTCGTTTGTAATCGGTTGCGTCGCGATCTGCATTGATGCCGTCCTGGAACACTTCCGCAACGTAGGCTCCTTCGGAAAGAAATGAGAGGTTGAGCGCAAGGTCTCGTGCATCCCAGTTGCTCATTGCTCCCACATACCAGGTATCTCCTTTTCTGCGGGCAAGAGCCACGTACTCCCCCACTTTCCCATCCATTGGCACAGTCTCATCGAACGTCGTAGGGACTTTGGTGTTGTTGTCGCGAACGTGCTTCTTGACCATGCCATAGGAGTGTCCGGGGGAATTGTGTTTTGACCGGTGGAGGGATGGAACTGACACACTCTTCGACCTTCCAGGTGAGAACCACCATGGTGGAACCGGCATGCCGTCAATGTCGTAAGCCTGGTCGTCGACCACACCCGGTAGTCTGGTCATGCCGGACTCCCGACAGAACGGCGCTTAAACCCATTGCCTGCGACGCGAGTCTAACCATTTTGCACACTTGCATGTCAATGTTTTTTCGCGGACGTTCCTTGCAGGGTTTTCTTCAGATGTGGGAGACATCCGCCGGGCTGGACGGGCCAATATCATCCGCGTTGCGTCAGAAGGTTACGTTCTATGGATCTCGCGACACTGGTCGATGCTCTTTCCTCCGTGCTGATCGCCATCGCGATCGGGCTACTCTGGAGAGCACGGGCCCAGTTCATGAATCTCAAGCCCATCATCCCCGCACTGTTCTTCGTCTTGCTGGGTCGGATTAGCGACATCATCCTCGAACATGCCGCCGGAAGCTCCGGACCAACCAGTGTTTCCGCCGGCGGAGAGCTGGAGCGGGGCGTGGCGATCGCCGGTAATTTCACTGATGCCCTGGGCTTCTCTCTCCTCATTTACGGATTCCTCAGGATCATCCGCGAACACCGCAAGGAGTTGGAACATATTCAGAAACTGGAAACCCTCCTGCCGCTTTGCGCGCACTGCAAGAAATACCGGTCTCCCGAAAACCAGTGGTTGCCAATCGAGAAGTACCTGACGGAACATGGGACACCTGATCTGAGCCACAGCATTTGTCCAACCTGCCTTGAGGAATTGTACGGGGATATCCTCGAACGACGGAGGATGAAAGGAAAAGGAGATATTCCCTCACCACTCCCCCCGGAATCGCCTTCGCCATCCTGACCGCCTGGCCATCGTGATGCGCCGCACCGGTGAACCATACTGTCTTTTCCCCGGTCATGAGCATACATTGCAGATGACACAGGCAATTCTTTCAACCTCGCAGGACCGTGATCTTTGCACGTGCGACCTGGCATGCATGGACACAGGCTGAGCGATCTCTCTTCAGGCTCATCCCCTGACCGGGGTCATCGCCGCAACGCCGCCTTCGAAAATAGGTAATCGGGAATAGGGGCATCAAGAGCGAGTGAATCAACGAGGAATTCTGTCCCCTCTCCTTCCGTGAGGACGTCCTTATACAGCACTGACTTGGCCTGCCATGCGTTTTGAACTCTCATCACCTCCCTGACATCGATCGTCTTCAATAGTTTTCCACCTTCCGCGTAAAGGTTTTGTCGCAGTACCACGGCACGCTCCTTGTCCACCCAGATGCGCCGGTGATCGTAGGCGATATCCTGCCTTTTCGCCTTGAGATCGAGAATCCAGCACTCGCGCCCTCCGACGGTATCGCGGGAGACCACCGTCGCCGAGTAGACGTTGGGCAGGTGTGGGTCTTCCATCATGTCCTCATAGGAGAGATCCGAGCCCATGACGGATTGGCGAAGCAAGTGGCCCGATATCATGATGATGCGATCGGTAGAGGGAGAGTAATCCCACAACATGTCCTTGAGCTTGAGCATCTTCGTTCCTTTCTCCCTTGCCGGCGCAAGAAATTCCGTGTACGCCTCATTCGTGCCGCGTTGCCACGACTTGGATTCCACTGTTCTGGTCTCCCGGCGTCCGTGTATGATCATGCGCGCTACGGCAATCCTGCGTTCCGAGAACATGTTTTGATCGACCTTCTTCAGGATCTCATCTCCGGTAGGCCCTGCAAACCCGAACGAAAGGGCATTGAGTGCGATCAACACGGAAAGCGGACGTATCATGTTTCAAGTTCCTTGAATAATTCAGATGTTTGCCGCCTGTAAATGCCGATGCCGGAGATCGTGGTCCCGAGAAATGTGGCAAGCAAGCCCGGAAGAAACCCGATCACATAGGAGAACGGCGATATCCGGGCCCGTATGATGTTGGGAAGCATCATCGTGCTCTCCTTCAAGACCGACCCGATATCGAACCCATGCGCCTGAGTATATGCGGCCGCCGCCAATCCGGTCGCCGTGCCGGCCACAGCGCCGGCGAAACCGATCATCAGCGACTCAGCCTGCAACGACACGTAGACGTGCTCCTTTTCCTCACCGATCGCGAGACGGACGCCGAATTCTCCGTATCGCCGCAGACTTCCCGTCAACCCCGCATTCCATAGGACGATCGACATCGCCACAACGAAGACACCCATGATGACTCCCGAAAATACATCAACATAGTCGAGATAGTCAGACAGCCCGCTTTGGGTGCGAGGGGTTCCCATGACCGGGGAGAATGCGCCTGTATCACGAGGAGAGTCCCCGGGATCATTCCTGTGACAGGCATTGAAGACTGCGGTGACCGCATTTGCCCGATCTTCGTGATAGAGATCGTCTGCAAAGAAGCCCAGGATCTCTCCCGCGCCCCCCTGCATATCCAGGGCCTGCTGTATGTCCGCGAGATCTGCAATCACTGTCGCCTTGTCCATTGCGGCAATTCCGAACCGGACCGTACCGGCAATGACGAAATTCATGACGCTCATGCTCCCGTACATGGTCGAACTGATGAATGTGGCGGTGTCGCCAGGCTGGATGCCGAGACGGGCTGCAAGGTCCACGCCTGCCAGGATTTCCCCGCGGTTTCTTGGCACGCGCCCCTGGACGATGGCGTTTTCGATGTTGAGTATACGCCATTCGGGACTGTCGGGGGAGAGCAGATCGACCGCCATTCCACTCACGGGAGCCTGTGCCCTCGTCTCACCCTTCTCGTCCGGGATATCCAGAAGTCCCCCGAACTTGATGCGCGGAGTCCAGAGGAGATCCGGATACAGGCGGCGCAATTCCGTCATGAGTGTATCGATTCCCAGCAGTCCCAAATCGTTGGGGTTTTGGTCTGCTTCCTTCGCGTAGGCCTTCGTCATCACACGAATGTGGCCTGTGCTGTAGTGCGCCGTGGATTCCAGCAGGGATGAGAGCACACCGTTCAACCAGGCGTGCAAGAACACCGTCAAGACGACGCCGGCAAACACGGTGAGGAATGGGAACAGGGACCGGGATCGATCGCGCAAGAGACCCTTAAACAGGAAGGGGATCACACAAGTTTCCCCCTGAGCGCGTCCACCGGTTTCAGCTTTGCTATTGTCCTCGTCGGAAGGAAGCTGACGATGGTGGTGACAACGCAGACGAGGAGCGTCGTGCCGATGATCAACGCAGGCGAATAGACCGGGAAGAGCCTCTGACCTATGGCAACACCGAAGTTGTCCGTCCCGGCGGGGAGTTCGAAGCCTAAGCTCGCGGCGTAAGCGAAGAGTGGAATTCCGTAACAGGAGCCGAGAATCGCAGCAAGGACGCTGTGAAACGCGCCTTCCATAGTGAACAATTCTATGACCCCTCCCCGGGTCATGCCAAGGGCCATGAGCGTCCCTATCTCCTTCCGGCGCCGCCAGATGGAGAGGATTTGCGTGTCGAAAATGGCAAGCATGGCAAGAAACAAGAGGAAGAGGTACATGATGCTGCCCTGAACGCTTTTCATTCGTACAAGCGAGTGGAGATCCCGGAGAAGAAAGCCAAGATCCTTGAATTCCCACCCTGGCACTTCGTTGAGGGGAACGGCGCTCCTGTTCACCACCACGATCGTCGCCTGGTCCGGCAAGTGCGTCAATTCCTGCAGCCGATCCAACGGAATCCACACCTGCTCATTATCGATATCCTGCACGGAGGTCCTGAACACCTCCACGATGCTCACGTCCCGCGCGTCGTATGTACCGTGAGTATCCCTCCAACGGACCGTCACGACATCTCCCTTCTTCAGCCCGGCGCCTTTTGCCATTCTGGCCCCAATCAACCCGGGGAGTTCATCATGACCGGTTCTTAGCAGATGCGAAGGGACCGACAGGATTGTCTGGCCGGGATCAATGCCTTTCAAAAGAATGGACCGGAACCGCCCATGAGGGTAGAACGTAGCAGGACGGATGAGAATAGACGTCGCTGAGGTATCGCTCACCAGCTTCCGCAGCGGCGGCGGGATCGGTGCATGGGCGTCTTCCAGCGACAGGGGATCGAAAGGACCGTATGCATTTTGCCAGTACTGTCCGCCGCCGAACAGGGCATCCACGGTGGAGCGTTCCACCTGGTCGTTCAATCCTTCATAGAGGCCCTGCAGAAAAATGATCGAGACAAACGCAAATGAAAGGGCGGCGACATTGAGCCATGTTCGCAGGCCTGCACTGAGAATATTCCTCGCGGCAAGTTTCAGGGTGAGCATGATTCACCTCACAGCGAGAGGGGGTTGATCACTGCGTTCGTCTTTCGAGATTCTGCCATCGATGAGCGTGATTTTTCGCTTCAGGTAGCCGATCACTTTCTCGTCATGGGTGGCAAAAACAAACGTTGTTCCAAGCTCTTCGTTCAACTGTACCATGGTTCTCATGATGTGGTGAGAGTTCGCCGCATCGAGATTCGCCGTGGGCTCATCTGCCAGCACGATTTCCGGCTTTTTGACAATCGCCCTGGCGATCGCTACGCGCTGTCCTTGCCCACCGGACAGTTGGACTGGCCTGGAATCGGCACGATCGGCCAGGCCGACCCATTCGAGGGCTTCTTCGACGAGCTGCCTGCGGCGGGAAGATTCGACTCCTTGCAGGAGCAAAGGGAATTCGACGTTTTCATACACCGTGTAGACCGGGAGCAGGTTGAAGGTCTGGAAAATGAAGCCGATGTGGCCGTTTCGCAAGCCCGCCGCCTCTTTTTGAGAAAGAGAATCTATTCTCCTGCCAAGCACTTCGGCGGTTCCGCTTGTTGGCGCGTCGAGAGAGCCGATGATGTTGAGGAGAGTCGTCTTCCCCGAGCCGCTCGGTCCGACCAGTCCGAGGAATTCCCCTCTAGTCACTGTGAGAGTGACGTCATCGGGCGCTTTCAGGCTAGTCAGCCCAAGCGAATAGGTCTTCTCAAGGTTTTCGGTCTTTATCAGTGCTGAGTTCTGCATGCGTCCTTCCGCTTGTGCTTGAACTCCCTGTCACGATTCCGTTGCCAGGGATGATGTTCCGCTAATGATTGAAGACGGCCATGAATTGAAACCCGGTGCCGGCAAACCGGCTTTCGCTTGCCTGATTGCGATAGAGCTGGATGTTCTCCGGGTTCCAGAACCCGAGGAGATAGAAGCTCCAGTTGTCGTAGGTCCGCTGCCAGGTTATCAGTCGATACCACTCGCGGTTCTTCCAGTCGCGGTACAATATGGCGGAAAGCTGGTCGACGACCCCAACCGGATACGTGAGCGACAAGGCGGAGAAGCCAGACCCCTCGGCGGGAGCAAACAGCCCGGTCGAGCTTTCAGACCGGAAATACTCGGTCGCTGCATACATGCCGTTCCCGACAGGAATGGTATAGTCCGCCCCTACCGTCCCACTGCCGCTGGTATTGCGCTCCAAGCAGGCCGCTTTCCTGACGCACCAGCACCCCTTCGAACCAGACTCCGATGCCGATATCCCATTTGCCATCCAGGCCCAGACGATCTTCCGGAGCAATGAGGCTGCTTCCGTCATCGTGAGCGAATACCAAGGGACTCAAATCCGCACGCCGGTTGTGATACGTGACACCAATTTCGCCTATCCACAGCGGGGATTGCACCCTTCCCCCGAACTCGAAGGTTCTGGCTTCCGTCGGGACTGCCTCCAACCCTTTGGTGTTGTTATTGCCGTAGAGGCCCCAGAGCCAGATGTTGACGTTGTTCGTAAAGTAATACCGCGCTAACCCGGCATACACTCCGTCAGTCAGCTGGAGCGGGTCGCGCGGGTCGAGCCAGTCAAACCACATCAGAGGCCGGAGAAGCATCGCAGAGCCGAAGTTGATTTTCTGCAAACCGATCCAGACTTCAAGTCTGTCCGTCGAGAGCCGAAGCCAGAGGCGGTACGGCCTGGCGTGCCATTCCGAGGAGGGGTGCTTATCCCCAGCCGTGCGGACGATCGCATACGCGTTGAGCGACACTTCCATGTCGGCGTCGATCCCGCCGCCCAGCGGTTCCTTGACAAGAAGATTGGGGAGATAGCGAAGACCCGTCTGAACGAGCGGCGGGGATTCCGGATTCGTCGTGAGCCATGCCGAGGCCTGCCCGTGCAGATCCGCCGCCTGCGGCCGGGCGCTCTGCGCAAGAAGCAGAACAACCAGACAGGATGCCGCCCGGTTGACCACCTGGGGCTTTGAGTGCCTCCCCGTTCGTCCCGTGAGCCCGTTCATGACGTACGGCGCCATTCTCTATGTGGATTTCTCCCATCGGGACGTCAGCGTCTCGATGAGGTGATGCGTGATGGCATCAATCGGAAAGAGCTCAGGCGCAACTGTGTAGTTTGCGACAACTCCATCAAAGACGAACATCAGGAGAAAACAATCAAGCTCCGGCTCGTCGGATCCCAGTCGTTTGATGAGCTTCGTAAGGCGTGCGAAAGGCGCGCGCCAAGCGGTTCATTCTTGATGACGTCAAGCCAGGCATTGACAAGCGAGACGAACCTCTCCTTTGCCGGCCGCGGAGACAGCTCTTGAACCCCTGCTCGTACGTCGGAGGCTTGGTGACATCGCAGGTGGGAGGAGACGGGAAACACTACACGGCATACGCCTCTGATGGAACGATCAGAGTTGTCGGCGGCGGTGGTCTCATCATGAGATGGGGCGGACATTCGAATGCGGCAGGCAGAACAACCCGTTCTCTCTGAAACCATCCAGGTATTTCGTGCGCTGGAGCCGGGTGAATGACGAAGGCTTCGGATGTCTGCTGGGTGGCAACGGTCTTCCTGTGCTTCAGGCGGGATGATAACACGGCCGAACACCTCGCGAAGATACCCCTTCGCGCACCTCCTTGAAGCGCGCCCCCGTCCCTCATCTCAAGACGAGGAGTGACCTCGTGCGTACAACATCTCCCGCCCGCAATTTGTAGAAATACACTCCGGATGGGAGATGCGAGGCGTCGAACCTCACCTCATGGCTTCCGGCATCCATCTCCCGGTTGATCAGATCCGCCACTTTCTGTCCGAGCTCGTTGTACACCGTCAGACGGATGCGCACCCGCTGCGGGAGCGCAAACCGGATCGTGGTCGACGGGTTGAAGGGGTTGGGGTAATTCTGTTCCAGCTCAAGAGAGATCGGGGTGACCGCCTCCTGCGCAGGGACACCAGTGGGATGTGCGGCGAAAAGCTCATCATGCGCCTTCAGGATGACCCCGGGCAAGGCATTTGCATTCAGGGCAAAGACTTCAAGATACTGCGCCACCATGGGATCGCCCGTGCCTTTCGGGTAGATCCCGGTTTCAAGCTCGGCCAGGTATGTTGAGTCGGTGCAGTGCGTGGTGTCCCCCGTTCCTCCGCAGGCAGCACCCAGCCCTGTGATTTCCTCGTTGGTTTGAAATGCGATCATCGTCTTCAGGCTCTCTGCGGCCTGGACGGTCTCTGTCTCAGCCGGTACACCGGGATAGAGGCTGTTGTTCTGAATCACCAGGTGACCGGGGAACTTCAGGCTGGCAAGTGTCAGCAGCGGCAGGTTCTGGTTCGGAATTGCGCCGGTGATGACGGAGCCGTCTTCGGCGATTGGAGGAAACGGGTTGGTACTCGCAATGATCGCCACGCTGAACGATTTGTCGGGAAAACTATTCTTGAACGCGCTGGTTGTGCCGTCCCAGCCTTTGAGCATCAGCGACGGCCTGTACCCTGCAGTCAGCCACGTGGCGACGGCGTCGGATGCACATGGGGCCGCGGAGGGTTGCCGCGCGGGCAGATGCAGTTCGTCCGAATCCTTGTTGATCCCGGTCAGCCGAAGGAGAACCACAGCGTCATAGGTGCCGGCATGTTTGAGGTGAGCAGAGACTGAGTCCAGCATGGAGCTCCACTGAGCCAGGAAAAGCGTGTCCCACGGTGCGGCAATGGTCTCAGGGAGACATGTCGTATCCACCGGTTTCCGGGTGAAGGAGAAGAAGACCGGCCTGGCGCCGCCGCCGTTCGGCTGGGGTTGAAACAACCAGGACGGCGTATGGTAGTCCGCCCTTATCGAAAGCTCGACCTTTTTGCCTGCCGAGATTGCGATGTTCATCCACTGGTCCAAGGCGGTCCAATTAAACTTGCCCTTGGCAGGCTCGATATGATTCCAACCGACGACAAGCACCAGGCCATCGACGCCCGCCACTTTCAGGGAAGTGACCAGCGCTGTCGAGTCTCCCGTCGAGATGGGAAGGGCGTTGCTGTCGACATAGATACCCCGCAAATCGGCCACGGTGGGGGTTTGCGTTGGCGATTCAGAAGAGCCGGAGTTCTGGGCAGAAATCGCGGGTTGTATCGCCAGGCTGCACCCCACAACGACGAGCGCAATCCCGAGTGTGGTGTTCTTCATGACCCGAATCGTCTCCTAGCATGCACTGCACGTCGACTCGCGAGCACAGATGTCAGGGGTTCGTAGTGCCAGCTGAGGGCCCGACGCCTCATATCCGTAGCGAACACCGGCATTTATGTCGAAGTTCATTGAAGGCACGGAATCTCCAGAGACCTTGAGGCGCGGATCGCGCTTCCTGAACGGGATCAAGGTTCTCCATGCGTGCTCCCGAAAGGAATCTGTTGGGTGGATGGCCAACAAGGGGGCCTCAGGGCCCGAGGGACTACAGATCCCTCTTGCATTACCGTTACTGCACTTGCTCGGCGGTCCTGCTAAGAAAAATCCCCGACAGGGATATCGGGGATCCGTTTCTGCATAAGCCGTATGTCGCCCGAGAGTTCCAGCTCCATCTTGGACCGGGAGAGCAGCGGACTCAGAAGGACGCTTGCTTTCCCGGCTGTTTCTGTTGCACAATTCCTCTTCATGGGACGGTCCACTTCGGTCACTGGATGCAGAAGCCACAACCTCACCCGAGAAAAGAAAACGACAACTTCTTCCCGGCAACGGGAGACCTGAAGAACCGTCCTTTTATGGCCTTCTATTTCAGCACGAGGAGGGTCTTCGTCTCAACCGAGCCTCCCGCCTCCAATCTATAGTAGTATGTCCCACTGGAAAGGTCGTGGGCATTGAATGTCACCTCATAACGACCCGCCTGTTCGAATGTGTTCACCAGAGTCTGGATCTGTCTCCCAAGCACGTCAAATACCGTCAGACTCACATGTGATGCATAGGGGATTTCATAACGGATGGTGGTGGTCGGGTTGAAAGGATTGGGGTAGTTCTGAAGCAGTTGTAGTGCACGAGGCACAGGATGCTCGGGAATCGGGACATCCGTGGTTGATGTGTTGAATGCAAACGGCATCATCCACAATTCATCAGGAGTATTGTGCCACGCAGGAGTGTGCGAATATAGCACGTACCCGGTCTGCCCGATGGTCTGTTCGCGGTATGCAGGGGTCACCAGAATGACATTTTCATCTGTCTGTTGACCTTCCGTGAACTCCTTGACAGGAGCATCAAAGAACTTCTTTGGCGGCGTCCACGTTACCAGGTCAGCTGATGTGGAGAAATACCACCCCTTTTCGCAAATGAAGATCAGGACATATGCATTGAGGTAGGTGCTGTACACCACCCATGGTTGCGCTGGGCGCGAATCCGAGAACACTGTCGGAACAACCTGAGAACCGAACCCTCCAATTCCCGGCTGTGACCCAAAAGCGCCCTCGTAGAATTTCGTCCACGAACCAGGTGCTCCGTCAGTGGCAACAGGAGCTCGCGCAACCTGGATGGTGGAAGGCCCGGCATCTGAGTCGCCCTGCGTCGGGAAATATGCATAGAACGCGTAGATGTACCCTCCGGCGACTATCGCTCCCGGCTCCACGGCGCCCATTATGCCGCCTTTCGGAAGTGTGTCAGGCTTGACATCGCTCCCCGAGACCACAGCACCTTGCCGTTGCCATGAGACACCGTTGTCACTAGAACGTGCAAGTCCGATCACACACCACGCCGGATCGTTCTTTTCGTCGGGTGAACCAATCCCGTAATATATTGACTGAGCGTGGTAGAGCATGAGCAGGTCTTTGCCGTTGCTTGCCGGAAAGACGAGATCCGCCCCGGCATAGTCTGCGTCATACTTGCTCCAGCATGTCACCGACCCCGGGCGGCAGCTTGGAGCCAGGACCACCTGCGCGGTGGTGGAGCTCCCGACCGGTCTATAGGACAGAAAATCTCTGGTGGTGATCAGTCCGGTCGCCCCGTAGATGCTGTCGCTGTAGAAGTGACCGACAATCCAAACGCGGTACGTCGAATCTGCCTGGCGGATAAAAGTCATGTGCATGTCGGGCACTGTCGTCATTCCCATTGCGTCGGGTTTGTCCGCGTGGAAGAGCTGTTGTGGAGTGCCGAGGCTGATGTCCACCTCGGGCGGCAGGGGCCCGGCGACGATTTCCTGATGCGCCAGAAGAATGTCCTGGGGGAAAGCGTTCGCATTAATGGGCCAGACCTCGAGGTACTGTGACCTTAGGCCGAAGTCCTTCCCCAGCGGATAGATTCCTGTTTCAAGCTGGGACAAGTACGGAGCTGAGGTACAAGGGATGGGATTGGCCGGTGTTCCTCCGCATGCGGCCCCCGAATCAGTCAGACTGTAGAAGTTATTCGTCTGGAACCCAACCAGGGTCCCGAGAGTCTGCGCTGCCTGAATGACAAACCAGTTTGCAGGAGTGTCGTTCAGCAGGAAGTTAAACTGGACCAGAAGGCGTCCAGGGAATTTCTCCGCGGCAAGGGCCAGCAAAGGCTGGTTCAGGTCGGGAACCGTTCCGGAGATCGTTGCGCCGGACCCGTCAATGGGGGGAAACGATAGCTGAGGCGGATTGGGAATAATCGCAACAGAAAAGGCCTTGTCCGGAAAGGACTTGAGAAATGAATTTGTTATTGCATCCCAAGCCTCGAGGAGTTTGGCCGGGCGATATCCAGTGAGTTGCCACAACGAGATTGCATCGCTCACACACGAGAGACCTGTGGATTGGGCGGTCTCTGCCGGCAGCCGGAGTTCATCGGAGGTGCGATTGATTCCCGTCAATCGCAATGCGGCAATGGATCCGTAGGTCCCGGTGGTTTTCAGATGCGTGGACACATTTATCAGCAGGGTGTCCCAGAGGGCCAGGTAGTGTGCGTCCCAAGGGGCTGCAATTGTCTCCGTATCACAGACACCCGTCTTCCCTTCATGTGGGGAAATCCTGAAGTTCAACGGGGGAACACCCCCGCCTACCGGAGCGGCCTGGAACACCCACGACGGGATTCCGCTTCCGGACTTCATGACCAAAGTGATCTTCAGATTCAAAGAGTCGGCAAGCCCTAACCAGTTGTCCAGCCTTTGCCAGCTGTATTGTCCATGTGCAGGCTCAAGTGCGCTCCATGTGGTCACCATGGTCAGACCATCAACTCCGGGCAGCCTCAATGCCTCCTGCACTTTCAGACCTTGCGGGCTCGTGTACGCTTCATCGTTATTAATGATGTAGATTCCCCTCAGATCTGCCGTTCCGGTCGACACCGCCGATCCGCCTGCCCCCGCAAATGCACGAACCAGGACCACAAGGCTGGATATGGCAATCAATACCGTTCTCATCCCTTCACCTTTGGGTTTTCTCAAAACCTTCTGCTTTGCGAAACGAGGCAAATATCGCTAGAAGTTCCATAATTGGCAGAGGCGTTGTCGTTTTCTCCCGGGTTCCTATGCGCCGGGACCGCCTTTCCACGTGAGGGCTCCGCGCTTGACGTGAGATGAACAAACCCAGGACGCTGCTCCCGGGCCACCGCAGGCCGCCTGTTTGTCGTTCGAGGGAGGCAGGTCTTCGTTGGTCTGAAAGGCGATCATGGTTCCGAGCGATTGTGCGGCATGGATGGTCTGGGGCTGCGCCGGTTCTGTCACATACAGGCTGTTGTTCTGAATGACCAGGTGACCCGGGAACTTCCGGCTGGCGAGCCTCAGCAACGGCAGGTTCTGAGCAACACTGAGACTCTCTTGGTTTGCGATGCTGAAGGGAAGGCCGTTTACAGCGATCGGCGGGAACGGGTACGTGGATGCGATGATCGCTACACTGAAGTTCTTGTCGGGAAAGCTCCTCTGGAAGCTGGTTGTGATGCCAACCCAGCCCTGCAGCATCAGGGACGGCCGGTACCCCGCCTACTGCTATGTGGTGATGGCGTCGCTGACGCAAGGCAGGCTGGTGGACTGAGCCGTCTCCGCAGGCAGATGCAGCTCATCGGAGTCGCGGTTAATCCCCGTCAGGCGAACGAGCACAACGGCGTTGTATGTGCCGGCGGTAATGATGATGTAAGACGCTTTCGCCTTCTGTTGTGATGGCAAGGACCAACGCCAGCGAGCGTGTGCACGAGACGAAGAAGCATGCCCTCATCTACGGAGTGTTCTTGCCCCCTGGCCCACAATCTTGTTGGTTCGTTCCTCGAGCTGAGACGCCAATTGCCAAACCGACAGCGACGCCAACAGGAATTGCCCAATTCCAAATCGTGCTATTCCCGGTAATTAACTGGACAGCCAGCGCAATGACTGCCGCTATGATCGCACCCAGTGCCATCCCCGTACCTGCATTGAGCCGCAGCAATACTGTTTTCATCGGATCCTCATTTCAATCTTCACACCTTTGATCAATCGCGTCTTGCGGTACATCGAGAAAGTTATGCAGCACCAGTCTGTGCTCGATCGCTTCCCTTATCGGGCCCGGCCAGCCCAGATGGACTCAAGCCTTTGAACAAAAGCCAAAGGCCCAATGCCCCCGCTGTACTGGCCTGCTCATTCCATCGTTGAACGTTTACGCCGATAACGACGAGCCACAGCAACAGCGATGCTTCCCCGAGGACGCCGGCTGCCAGATTGCAGGGGGACAGGAAGTTTGCGAGCGGCGGTGACAGAGAGATCATCCAACACAAACCGGCGAACGCCATCAGCGCAGAGAAAACGGCCACTATGCCGAATACTCTGCTGTAATAAGAACGAGACGTTTTCATACAGACCTGCTACTCTTCTATGAAGCAAGAGTGGCCAGCCTTGTACCGGGAAAACATGAAACGCTCCCATCCATTACTTGAACAGGAGCGTATTGAAGGGGCAGGATTTGAAAAGACCTAGAGCTGGCGGGCGGATTTGAACCGTCGACCTGCTGATTACGAATCAGCTGCTCTACCAGCTGAGCTACGCCAGCAAGAAAGGCCTGTTAATATAAGGTTAAAGCCTCAGAAACGCAACGATTCAACGTCCACCACTTCCCCTTTCACTGGTGCGACTTCCTCGCTGCTTTCATCATATCCTATTCCCGTGTCCAGGAATAGCTCGGCACCCCCATCCAGACCCTTCAAACCGGTGTAGGAGACAAGAGAATCCACAACCATGGAATTCGAATATGTGTGTGCAAGACAGAGCACCTTAATGGATCCCGGGCTCGGTCATCTTGCGCAAGTCGAAGATCTCGTTCAATTTCTCCGGAGTCAGCCATCCCCTCCCCGCAACGATCTCGCGGAGGGTGCGGCCGGTTGAAAGTGATTCCTTCGCGGCTTCTGCCGACCGCTGGTAGCCGACATGCGGGTTCAAAGCCGTCACTATGCTGAGGCTCCCTTCAGCATAAGCCCGACATCGTTCCTCGTTTGCCGATATCCCCTCAATGCCTTTCCGCCTGAATGCTTCAATCGCGTTAGCCAGAATTTCAAGTTCATGAAGGAGATTGAACGCGACAACCGGCATCATCACATTTAATTCCAGCTGCCCCGCCTGTGCAGCCATCAACACGGTTGTGTCACACCCGAAAACCTGGAAACACACCATGTCGAGCATCTCCATCATGACAGGATTCACCTTTCCCGGCATGATGGAGGAGCCTGGCTGGACCGCGGGGAGGTTTAGCTCGAAGAGACCGGTCCTGGGCCCGGAGGCGAGCAGGCGGATGTCGTTCGCAATCCGCACCAGGTCCTGCGCGAGGTTTCGAACCGCTCCGGAGAGTTCCACCATGGGCCTCAGGCTCTGCATCGCCTCGAAATAGTCCCCGGCCATTCTAAAGTGTATGCCGGTCATCCTTGAGAGCTCCTCAACTATCAGCTGCCTGAACCGCGGATGAGCGTTCAACCCAGTCCCCACAGCGGTACCTCCGATCCCCAGCTCCTGGCAACTGAATGCTGCATGCCGCACCGGTTCACCATGGTACCGTATGTTGGCCCCCCATGCGCCGAACTCCTGCCCCAGCCGGATTGGTACCGCGTCCTGAAGATGAGTCCTCCCGGATTTGAGGACTCCATCGAATTCCGTTGACTTCCTTGACAACGTCTTTTCCAGCTCATCCATGGCCCGGAGCAGAGGACCCGTGAGCATAAGGGCTCCGATGCGGATGGCCGTCGGACAGACGTCGTTTGTCGATTGGGCCATATTCACATGATCGTTCGGGTGCACAAGCGAATAGTCCCCCATCCGACCCCCGAGGAGTTCGGCAGCCCGGTTCGCCAGCACTTCATTGACATTCATGTTGTGAGAAGTCCCTGCACCCGCCTGATACACATCGACGACAAACCACTCTCGGTACTGTCCGGAGAGCACCTCATCGGCGGCCTCTATGATCGCATTTGCGATCTTGGTCTCCAAAAGGCCCAGCTCTCTGTTCACCAGAGCTGCCGCACGCTTGATTTGGACTGTAGCTTCGACGTACGCAGGTTTTGGCCTCAATCCGCTGATAGGAAAATTCCCCAATGCCCTCATCGTCTGGATTCCGTAGTACGCATCAGCCGGCAGATCCATTTCACCCAGCGTGTCCTTTTCTCTACGAGTTTTCACGGTTGTTCCCTCCTTATGTATGGAGAACAGCGGCCAGCAAAGAACGGTTCTTCATCGGATGCGAAGACAGACCAGTTCCAAGCCGTGACAAGCTGAACGTGAAGCGATGCCCGGAGGCGAGGACCCGGGGGGGAAAGCTCAGAAACGAGAACCTGGAAGGAGAATCTCGAAAGCGAAAAGCCCCCAAGGGGGAGAGTTTGGACGCGAGGAAGCCGGGGAAAGAGGTCGGAAGCCAGGACTTGGGGGGAGAAGTTCGGAAGCGAGGAAGCCGGGGAAGGAGGTCGGAAGCGAGGACCTGGGGGGGGAAGCTTGAAAGGGAGAACCCCCCAGGGGGAGAGCTTGGAAGTAAGAAACTGGGGAGAGGCTTCGGGAGGCAAGAAGCCAGGAGCCGGGAGGCAGTACTCGGCGGCCTTGTCCTTGAAAGTGTGCCAAATGTGAAAAAGTGTCTGGGCGAAGCCGCGCCAATTCCTCCCGAAGGACCTGCCGGCATCTGAGCCCAATACGTGAGCGCGCTAGTTTAACATCCGTACCCGGGGACGGATGTAAGCAAGCTCCGCGCAAATCTTCAATATCCTGCCGTCAGATGCTTGAGCGCCCTGGTCTTGATGCTGTCAGGGACTGCCATTCCTCGAATCGCACCGCGGATCTCCTCCTGACTGCGGGAGAACCTCCCAAGCTCATCCCTGAATGTGACCGGATTGATAGTGAGTCGATTCCCCGTCTGGGCGGCCTTCACCAGTACCCCGGGTGACCACTCCTTCGGCCACTGGTTGTTCAGCAGAGTCATGACGCGTTGCAGTCGAGCGAGACGTCCGGGTAGCCCGTTGAGTTCATTCTCGAGAGAGTCGACGCCGGACGGCATTGACAGGACGACTTCAACCTTGCTCCCTACCGGGTATGCGCCGGTCCGGATCCTCACTGAAGCGTGGTCGCCATCATAACTCCATCCGGTGGATGCTTTGTCCCTCGTCCACGACAGGACCGCCCCGTTACCTGTGACCCGCAAGGGCGGAGCTGCGCCCGGCAGGACCACCTCAAAGGAGCGACTGACCGGCAAGCCGGGGTATTGCCCCTCCACAGGTCCAATCACAATCTTGAGTGACAGGTTCTCAGTTTTCCAGAACCTTACGGGCGTCCACGCTCCCTCTCCCCGCTGATAGGCGGTAGTGTTCCCGGCGTCTTCATACACACGGGTCGAACCGGAGTCCCCAGGCGCGATGGTCAATATCAACGGATCGACCGTCTTCTCACCGGTGTACTTCATGGCAGGCTGCATGGGAATGATCGCCCCGGGTCTCAAGAAGACCGGTATCTCGTCAAGGGCATAACAACGGGTCAGCGTCATCGGTCCGGCCAGGAGTGTGCCCGTCTGCCATTCAAACCAGTTCCCTGGGGGCAGCCAGAGAGTGCGGGCAGCGAGCATGGAATCGGGAGAGACCGGACTGACGACCGGTGCGACCAGCATTGCGTCCCCGAACAGGTACTCGTCCGTCCGGGCGTACGCCTCCCCGGTTTCGGGATAGTCGTAATACAACGGGTGACAGATCGAAAGGCCGCTGTCGTACGTCATCCGCGCGGAGGTATAGAGGTATGGGATCAACGCATAGCGGAGGAGGAAGGCGTCACGCATCCTGGCAAAATCATCCACGGGATATGCCCAAATGCGGCGCTCGGCACCCGGGTTCTTCGTTGTGTGGGTCCGGAGGATAGGACTGAAGACCCCAAACTGGATCCAGCGTGTGTAGAGTTCCGGAGAAAGGACACCGGGCATATGGCCTCCGATGTCGTGACTCCAGTACCCGAACCCCACGTTCGCAGCCGTGGCTGTGAAGTAGGGCTGGAACGCGAGCGAAGGCCAAACAGATACCACATCGCCGGAGAACCCGATCTGGTAACGATGGTTGCCCAGTCCTCCCCACCGGTGGAAGAGCAGCGGACGTGCCTTCCCTTCCCTTTCCATGTCAGTAAAGAAGACATAGTTGAGCCACCAGGTAGGGGTGACCCCGGGAATTGCCGTCGAGCCCCATTGCTGCCAGTCGAGCCAGAAGAAGTCGATCCCCTGGCGTTGGAGCGGGTGCATGACGAGGTTCATGTAGTTCAACGTGAATTTCTTGTCAGTGATATCGAACGGCACATAGTGTTTCGTGGAGGGATCGGTCCCCATGGCTCTTGCCATCTCTGGATAGACGGCTTCGTGGGGCTGGATTCCAGAAGCAGGATGGATGTTGAGCGTGGTTTTGAGCCCGCGGTTCTTGCACCATGCAAGAAATCCTACGGGATCTGGGAATACATTCGGGTCCCACGTGTAGCCCGTCCATCCCAGCATCTGCCCCGCTTGATCGACCACATTCTTGCTCCACCGCATGTCAAACGTCAGATGCCAGTCCATGTCGATCACCAGCACGTCAAGGGGCACGGTGTGTTCCTCGAATTGGCGGACCAGATCCTTGAATTCCTGGTCTGTGTATGACCAGTAACGGGACCACCAGGTCCCGAAGGCAAATCGCGGGGGCATGGGGATGCGGCCGGCAATGGCCGTGAAGTCATGGAGCGCCGCCCGGAAGTCGTGACCGTAGCCAAAGAAGTAGAGATCCTGCCGCTCGCCCGAGGGACGCGGCATGACCCAGGCCCACGGTGAGGCGTCGAACAGCGGGCGAGCGCCGTCATCCACGACAGCCCATCCATCCCGGGACACCAACCCCGGTTCAAGCGGCGTGGCCCCCTCCACCCCATCCAGCGTCCTAATCGTCCCTTTCAGGTTGCCCAGGTCGGCGGTTCCCGGCCTCCAGGAGTGGGGGACGCCGTTGAGGGAAAAGCGGATTTCGAGGTTGTCCGCGGCGAGGCGTCCGCTGCCCTTGAGAAACCGGAGCTCAAGCGCAGAGGTACGGATCAGCAGCGTATCCTTGCTGACTGACACTGTAAAGGGCGGGACCGTCATTTGCCGGTTCAGAAAGACCAGCGACGCATGGTCTTCGAATACCCCGTCAGCGGCCCACTCCAGCCTCAGAAGCCTGGGAGTGAGAATCGTGAACCGGCAGCTGCCGTCCGTGACGATAGCGCGTGCATCTGCAACCGGATTGGCATCCTGGGCCGGAGCGGCGGCAGGCACCATGAAGAGCAAGAGCAGCAGGCTTGCGCCCTGCAATCTGGTGAGCATGGGGAATCTTACCTTGATACTGGTTCAAGAATTGGCCGGCGTGCGGACGAAACCACGTGCAGATTTATCAGGAACGCCTGTACACCGTTGAGGAAGGTCTCCTCGTCATGAAAGATAGCCGAACTGTGCCCGCCGTGAAGCTCCAGAAATGTCTTCGGCGGCGCCGCCGCCTCGTAAAGCTTCTGCCCGTGCGAGAACGGCACGACATTGTCCTCCACCGCGTGGATGAAGAGTTTCGGAATTGTCAGCGAGCCAACCTTGTGGATCGAATCAAAGTGGTTTTGCGCAAACAGTCTGATGGGAAGATACGGGTAGAGCTCCTGACCCCTGTCCGTGACGGAGGTGAATGCCCCTTCAACGATAAGGCACGCGGCCTTGCGCCTCACGGCCAGTTCCACTGCCACTCCGGATCCGAGCGAGTGACCATAGATGATGACACGTTGAGGGGGGACCCGGAGTACTTCGATGAGATGGTCGTACATTGTCTCCGCATCAAGATAGAGACCCTGCTCTTCCGGCCGCCCTTCGCTTTCGCCGTAGCCCCGGTAGTCTGCGGTGAAGACGTTGACGCCCAGTTTCTGCAGCTGCGCGTACCGGTCGACCCACTCCGAGATGTTCCCCGCGTTACCGTGAAGATAGAGCAGCCATGCACCGCTGGAATCCCCCGCAGGTGTCCGCATCTCCCACCCTACCAGGCGAAGGTGGTCCTTTGTCTGCAGCTCAACCCGTTCATGATGAAATCCTGAAAAGCTCTCCGGGGGAGGAACCAGGCGCGAAGGATGATACACCATGCGGGTCTCATTCACCACGAACCACATCCCCATGCTTCCATACACGAGGACGACTGCAACCACCAGAGACCAGAAGAATCTCGAAAGCAGCCGCCGCGACCCGATTCGAACATTTGCAGGAGAAGGAGCGGGAGGCGCGGGGGGCGGGGTTTGCATGGACAATTCTCGGCTGTTCATTGAACGGGGGGGTGCGGGATTCCCGGTTTTGCGGCAAGACGGGCGGGCGCATTTCCTTGTACCCTCAGCCTGTCTTCCCGTCCGTCCCTCAGCAGGATCAGGCGGTAGCAGGCATAGGCTGCAAAAGGTGCCACGATCACGTCAATCGTGTAGTGGACATGCTGCCAAAGCACCGCAACGGCTACTGCCGCGGCACAACAGAGGAAAAGCGCTTTGAGCAGCCGTCCGCGCGCGGTCAGGGACAGCAGGAAGAGCGTGGACGCGTGGCCGGAAAAAAACAAGTCTCTGGTCGGTACCCCGCCGCTCCCGACGAATTGGACGAGTGGATCCGCGAGGGGTATCAGGCCTGGAGGGGGGTCGAGCGGCACGAAGAACATCATCACCATGCGGACAAGAACCAGCAGGACATAGCTCTCGATCGTCGTGAGCAGAGCCCTGGGGTGCCGCAGGAGGAAGATGACACCGGCAATGAGTCCGGCATAAATCAACGCGAACGTCAGCCAGGTCAGGTTGACGGGCGAAACGAGAGCAAGAAGCGGGTCCCGAAGCACCACCCCAGGACGGCCCTCCACGACATCCAGGAACGACGTCAACGCCGCAAGGACAACACCGAGAGCGGGAACAGCAAGCAAACATCTTCGGCGGAATGCACGATCGGACCATGCATCCGACCATGCGGCGGCAGTTGATGACCTCACAGGCAGCGGCGATTGGTGGGTTAATCCTGGTGAAGGCTGAACATGCTCTGAAACTAGCAACTGCCGGCTTGAAAGTCAATTGATCGATTGACGCTCTCCTCACAGACGCCCGATTCGCTCTCCAGGCGACTGGCGGCTCGACAGATCGGCAAAGCGAGGGGTTTGACAGCGAGGGACCGTAGGTCATCGCCGCGGTTTCGGCTGCCGGCCGTGGTCCCGCGGCGCACATGCTCCGGCGGGACCACGACCAGATGACTGATCAAGCTTCCACTCTGTCCGGTTCGATGTGCACCGGGCGCCCTTTCCAGGGAACGCGCGCAGCCCAGACAACGCGCTTGAACAGGACCGGAAGCCTGGCCTTCAGTCCGTCGACGTAGGTGTAGATGACCGGGATGACGACCAGGGTGAGAAGCGTCGAGCTGATGAGACCGCTGATGACCACAATCGCCATTCCCTGCCGCATCTCTGAGCCCGCGCCGAGCGCCAGCGCCAGTGGGAGCATGCCGAAGACCATCGTGGCAGTCGTCATAATGATAGGTCGAAGGCGGGTCTTCCCCGCCTCGCGGAGGGCCTCGTGCATTTCAAGTCCGCGCGCCCGGAGCGTGTTCGTGAAGTCCACGAGCAGGATTGCATTCTTTGTCACCAGACCCATCAGCATGATGATCCCGATCATGCTGAACATGCTAAGGGACTTGCCGGTAAGGGCAAGGCCGGCCAGGGCGCCGACCAGGGCAAGGGGCAAAGAAAACATGATCGTGAACGGATGAATATACGATTCGAACAGGCTGACCATGATGATGTAGACAAAGAGAATCGCCAGACTGAGCGCGATCGTCATATCGCTGAACATGTCGCGCATGTTCTCCGTGTCTCCTCCATAGAAGACCCTGATTCCGGGCGGTACCCCCCCTGCATTGATCGCCTGCTCCACGGCCGCCGTCACCTGGCCGAGAGAGACCTGGCCTGAGAGGTTAGCCGCTACCGTGACAAGGCGCTCCCGGTCTTTACGCTGGATCTCCGAAGGACCCTTGCCATAGGTGATCGCCGCGACCTGGCGGAGCTGGACCGCCTGGCCATAGTGATTCAACAGGGTGATCTCCGCTACATCGCGTGCCCGGTCGCGGTTGGCTTTTTTCAGGATAACACGCGTATCATATTCAGTATCTCCTTCGGTGTACTTCGTGCTGACATCTCCTTCAATCGCCGTTCTCACGGCCATTCCGACCTCGGCCAGCGTGAGTCCCATGCGCGAGGCCTTTTCCCGGTCAATCTCGATCTTGACCTCGGGCTTTCCCTCCTCCCACGACGTTTCGATGCCGGCTGTCCCCTTTGCAGCGGCAAGGATGTCGGCTACTTTTCCCGAAAAGGCAACCACATCGGTCAGGTTGCTTCCGATGATCTCGATCTGCAGCGGGGCGGCATTTGCCGAGCCGAACATTCCAATGTTGTTGAAACTCATGGTGAGCCCTGGGATCGTACGGGCCTGCTGTTGAATTGCCATCATGACCTGCTGCGAGGACCGCTTGCGCAGCTGCCGGTCAACGAGCTTGACCTGGACCTGCCCGACGTTCGATTGCTCGGCGTTCTTCCATGCGGTCTGCTTCTTACCCGAGGTGGAGAGATAGCGCTGAACCTCCGGCATGGCGGCGACGATCGCCTCCACGCCTCGCACGGCCTGATCCGTCTTCTCGAGCGTGGTCCCGAGGGGCATGTCCAGGTTAGCGGCGAAATCGCCGCGATCGACGTCGGTCATGAATTCGGTCCCGATCAGGCCGGCCGGCAGAAGGGCGAGGCTGGCGATCAGGAGCAACCCGCTGGTGAGAAGCACCGTTTTCCGGCGGTCCAGGGCCCACGTCAGGAGATTCCGGTATGATTCGCCGAGCTGTTCCTGTTTCCCTTCAATCCAGGATATGAACCGGCCGGCGAGGCTCGTCCTGGACCACACCGTCACCTTCGACCATTTTGCCGAAAGCATGGGCGTGAGCGTGAACGAGACAAAGAGAGAGAGGAGGGTCGAGACGACAATGGTCAGGCCGAATTCTCCGAAAATCCTCCCCACCATCCCTCCAACCAGCGAGATCGGCAAAAATACGACCACATCCACCAGCGTGATCGCGATGGCGGCAAATCCAATTTCGCTCCTGCCGTTGATGGCCGCCTTCACCCGTTCCTCTCCCTTTTCCATGTGCCGGTAGATGTTCTCCAGCACGACGATCGAATCGTCGACCAGGATGCCGATGACGAGGGCGAGCGCCATCAGCGAGACCAGGTTCAGAGTGAAGTTCAACAAATACATGAAGAAGAATGTCGTGACCAGCGATGTCGGGATCGCGAGGAGCACGATGAGCGAATTCCGCACGCTGTGCAGGAACAGGAAGAGAACGAGCGCAACCATCAGGATTGCCAGGAACAGGTCGCGGTTCACTTCATGCAGGGCATTGCGGGTGAAATCGGTGATGTCCTGTGCCACTGTGAACTTGACTTTCCCCGGGTTGTCGGACTCGAACTCCTTCATTGCAAGGCCAAGCCGGTCGCTCGTTTTCACAGAGTTGGCGTCGGATTGTTTCTGAATAACCAGCACTACGGAATTCTCGCCGTTCAGCCTGGTCTGGAGGGGATTCTCCTTCTCGCTGTCCTTGACCTCGGCAACGTCCTGGAGGTGCACCACACCCGCCTGCGTTGCCGCCACCACCATAGTGCTGATCTCATCCGTGCTCCGGAACTTCCCAGCGAGGCGGACGATGTACTGGTTCTGCGCTTCATCGATCTTCCCGGTCGGGAAATCCAGGTTCTCGCGCGCGAGCGCCTGGGAGACCTGCAGGATCGACAATCCATAGGAGTTGAGTTTCTGGTTATCGACCTCCACCCGGATCTCCCTCTCCCTCCCCCCGACAATCGTGATCGTCGACACGCCGTCGACCTGTTCCAGCCTGGGTTTCACCTTGTCCTTGACGAACTGGAAGAGATCCCGGGGGGGGAGGCTCCCCGTGACCGAGATGCGGAGGATCGGGAACGCATTCATGTCCGACTTGGACACACGGGGGGTCTTTGCCTCATCCGGGAGCTTCGTCCTCGCCTGGTCGACCACGCGCTGGATCTCGTTGGTGACGACATCCACGTCGGCACTGAAGGTGAATTGAGCCAGGATCACCGAGAGGCCTTCATACGAATAGGAGCGGACATTGTCCAGCTTGTTCACTCCGCTGACCACCTCTTCGAGGGGCTTGGAAACAAGGGATTCGACCTCCTTCGGGCCGGCTCCCGGATACACGGTCACCACAGAGACCATGGGCCAATCCATCTTCGGGAGGAGGTCGACGCCCATGCGGCTGTATCCGAAGATGCCCAGCACGGCGAGGGCCACGAAGATCATAGTCATGAAGGCAGGCCGGCGTATTGCAACTTCTGTGATTTTCATAGCAGGGTCCGTTCAGTTGGGCGAGAGACGTTACTTGTACTGGACGGCAGCCCCGTCCTTGAGGCCTTTCTGGCCGAAGGAAACGACCAGATCACCGGCCTTGAGCCCGTCGAGCACCTGAAAGCGGTCGGCGGTGCGGAGCCCGAGCTTCACGTGCCGGAGTCTTGCCACGTGGTCTTCGACGATGAACACGGCAGGGGCCGACTCGTCGCTCACGAGCGATTCCCTGGAGATGCTCATGGCTTCCGGGGCGGAGCTCGTCATGATGTCGACCCGGCCGAACATGCCTGCTTTCAGCTCGAAGGCGTTCCTGTTCCTGATGACGACTTCGACCGGATAAGTATGACCGGTTGTTGTCTCGGTTTTCGAGCCGATCGTATAGACGCTTGCCCCGTACACCTCGCCTGGCCGCGAATCAATGCGGAGCGTGGCGGCCTGGTTCAGACTGATCAGCCCGATCTCTTCCTCCGCAATGCTGAGCCTCACCTTCACGGTGCTGACATCGATGATATTGGCGACTTCCCGTCCCGGCGAGAGCATTTCGCCAATTTCCACCTTCCGCGAGGCGACCAGGCCGTTGATCGGCGATTTCACACGCGTATCCGCCAGCTGCCGCTCAGCCGCACGGAGTCCCGCTGCCGCCCCTTTCTCCTGAGCCTCGGCGGCATGCATCGCGAGCCGGTTCCCCTCCAGCTCGACATCGGGGATATCGCCTGATTTGAAGAGCGTCTCCGCCCTTTGATAGTCGCGCTGGGCCTTTTTCAGGCTGGTCTGTGCGGCAAGCATCTGCGCCTTCGCCTGCTCGACGGCAACGACTTTCAGTTCGTCATCCACGATGATCAAGGGCTGGCCCTCATGGACCCTGTCGCCGACCTTGACGGCGACAGCGGTCACGCGGCCCGCGGTCTCGGAGCTGACGACCACGTCGCGCATCGCGGCGATGGTTCCCACGGCGGAGACGGTTTCTGCCAGCGGGCCTATCGTCACAGGGGTGGCCTCAACGGCAATGGCGTTTGCCACAGCCTGGACCGCATCGGTTCTGCCCGGACGATTGGTAAAGGCCGCGACCGAAGCCACGGCGAGAACGATGACGCCTATCCAGACAGGGCGGCTCTTGAGTATTGATGAACGGGACATGGGAGCTCCTCAGGATTTCCTGTGACTGTTCAACGCGAAATGGTTCCTGTCGCACGGGCGACCTGCACTCCGGCGATCAGGTAGTCATAGACCGCGGCAATGTAGTCGGTCTTGGCCGAAGTGTATGCCGTCTGGACATCAAGAAGATCGACATTTGAGGCTCCGCCTGTTTCATAGCGGCGGGTCACCGAATTCAGCACGTCGAGCGCCTGTTCCTGCCCTTTGCGGGCTGTCCCCATCCGCTGCCGGGCGGCTCGCACAGAGAGCCGGGCATTCGTGGCCTGCATCAGCAGCCCCCGGCGGAACCCCTCCACCTGCGCCTCCGTGCGCTTGAGCTCATAACGTGCCTTTTCCACACCCGTGAAGTCGCTGAACCCGCTGAAGATGGGATAGCTGATCGACAGCATGAGAGCCCACGGCTTGATGCCGTCAAGGCTCAGCGTGCTGTTTTTCTCCCAGCCATACTGGAACGCCACATTCACCTTCGGCTTGAAATTCACCCAGGATTTTTCAACGCCGGCGTCCGCAAGGCGAAGATTCGCTTCCATGACACGCATGGAGGGATGTTCCTGGAGGAACGAGCCGTCAATCCCGCGGACTTCATCGGGGGTCTTATCGCCAGTCCCGGCAGAAGAGGATGATGCTACGAGCATGGTGGAATCGGGGAGTGGAGCCTTCTCGAGCGTGAACTGCCGGTTGAGGTCCACACCCATCACCTCGTTCAACTGGATCCTGGCCATCGCGAGCATGTTCTCCGAGGTGATCACGGCCCCCTCACCCGAGGCGAGCTGGACCTCCCAGCGCAGGACGTCGGTTTGTGTGCGGGTGCCGATCGACGCTCGCCGCCGTGTCATATCCAGATAGCGGCGATTTCTTTCGGACGATTCACGGGCAAGGGCTGCAAGCTCCTGGGCCTTCAGCACGGTGTAATAGGAGGTTTTCACTCGGGCGATCACGTCCTGCTCTGTGTCCTGGAGCGAGTACTCGCTCCGATCCTCCGCCGCTTCAGCGGCATGAAGCCCGACGATTTCCGCGCCTCCGTTATAGATAGGCTGGATCACGGTGAGATCCGTGGAGTAGGTGTCACGGTAGGCGAACGGCCGGAGCTCCGAGAGCGCCGAAGCAGGAATGCCGAGGCTGGCGGCCGATACCTTGATGAAATCGACGGCGGCATTTGCGCGCCGTTCAGATTCGGGGTCGATGCGTGTCACCCCCGAGGAGATTTCCACTTTCGGAAGGAAATTCGTGACGGCGTTCAACCTGCCCCAGCGGGCGGCATCCAGGTCATGGCCCGCTCCCCGGAGTGCCTGGTTTTGTTGCACGGCGGTGGATACCGCCTGTTCCAGTGTCAGGGATTCCTGGGCACTTGCGCCTCCAACGGGAGCGCCCGCGAGCACAACCACAGTCAGGATTCGTAAGAAGGAGTTCATGGGATGTGGACTCAGGTGTGAATGTTGAACCACGCCGGACAGTCACGGCCGGGCCGGCGTGACGAGATCGTCAAAAGATGCCTTCGCTTTTTCTGTCATCATCGCCTGCACCAGAAGCTTGTTTGCTTTCCTCAGCATCGCTTCCAGATTGAGCCCGTGCTTGCCCGTCCAGGCCCACTCGTCACGATCGATCAATCGCATGAGCCCATTGGAGTTTGACCAGAGCATGACCCCTGCCTCCAGAGGATCGACGTCATCACGCAGGAGTCCACCCTCTACCGCCCGGCGAATGATGCCCACGACCAGATCCCAGATCCTGGTGTCAAGGAGTTCGCACTGTTCCATCATCTCACTGGAGACCTGGCTGTGGATCCGGGGATTTTCGAGGAAGTAATACATCCGGAAATAGTTGCGCTGCTCCTGGAAATAGGCAAAGTAGGCCTCCCCGAGGTTGAAGAGGTGCCTGATTGGGTTTTCATCCGTGGCAATCGCCTTCTTGAACATCTCATACATGATTTCCGAACCACGAAGCAGGACGGCGATGTAGAGGTCCTCTTTGCTCTTGTAGTAGAGATAGAGAGTGCCCTTACTCAGTTCTGCCGATTCGGCAATCTCATCCATCGTGGCGGGAGCAAATCCCTTTTCGAAGAAAATTCTCTCCGCCGCATTGATGATCTCCTCCCGCCGGGCTCCCTTTTCTCTCTCTTTTCTTTCCTTGATTCCCATTTGGTCCTTCCGTCGATCAATGACTATAAGTCATTTATTAGGAGCCAATATAATCAACAACTATTGATTTATCAATATTGTATATTTTTTATACTTCAACCATTTAGCTAATGACTATAGGTCAGTGATACGAAGTATCTCTCCGTTTGTTTCGCAGCTCTCCTTTAATTGACGGACAGACCCGAACCGCACACAGGTTCGATTGGCAGGGGGCATCGGACGGATGGAATCAGCCCCGAGGATGACGGCGCATCCAAAACAGAGCGAGTTGAAACGGAACTGAGGTGGGAGAGAGCGCGAATCGGAACAATGGTTTTGTCCGGGCGATCATGGACGAGCCCCGGCAGACCATATGCCGGGGCTCTCCATGCTGACCATTGAAGGGATTACCAGATGTGTGCGCGGTCTTTCTCGGGCCGCCACATAGGATCACCGTCCTTGACATTGAATGCTGCATAGAACTCATCTATGTTCACCAGCGGTCCAATGGTCCGGAACCGGCCGGGGGAGTGAGGGTCGATGATCAATCGCCTGCGCAACTCCTCGGGCCGGTAGTTGGCCCGCCAGATCTGGGCCCAAGCCAGGAAGAAACGCTGAGGAGGAGTCATGCCGTTGATCTCCGGAGCGGGATGCTTCGCCAGAGCTTTTTGAAGCGCCGCATAAGCAATCGTAAGCCCTCCCAGATCGGCGATGTTCTCACCGAGAGTCAGTTTTCCGTTGACCCGGGACGTGTCGATCGCGACAAAGTCGCTGAATTCCCTCTCCACCATCTTTGTCCGGGCCGTGAAGGCGATCTTATCGGTGGGAGACCACCAGTCCGCGAGGTTTCCTTTCGCATCGAACTGGCTCCCCTGATCGTCGAAGCCGTGGGTCATCTCATGACCGATCACTGCCCCCATGCCGCCGTAATTCACAGCATCGTCCGCCGCGGGATCGAAGAAAGGAGGCTGCAGGATGCCGGCAGGAAAGACGATCTCGTTCCTCGAGGGATTGTAATATGCGTTGACTGTTGGAGGCGTCATCCCCCACTCGGTCCGGTCGACCGGCTGGCCGATCCTGTTCAGGACTCGCTTGAACTCGAAGGAGTCCGCCCTCATGATGTTGAGGACAACGGGACCGCGGTCGATCTCCAGCCCCGTGTAATCCCGCCATTTTTCAGGATAGCCGATCTTTACCCCGAAGGCATCGAGTTTCGCAAGCGCCTTGGCCCGAGTCTGATCGCTCATCCACTGGCGGTTCTGAATGCGCTCCCGAAACGCTTCCTTCAGGTTATTCACCATCTCCCTCGCGCGTTCCCTCGCTTGCGGCGGGAAGTATTTCTTCACATAGAGGATGCCGAGCGCCTCACCTACCCCGTCGTTGACCACATCGAGCGCCCGTTTCCACCGAGGCCGGAGTTCCTTGGCCCCTGTGAGCGTGGTGCCATAGAAGCGGAAGTTCTCCTGGACGAAGGCATTGTTCAGTTGCGGTGCGGTACTGTGGAGGAGATGCCAGCGGAAGTAGCTCTTCCAGTCGCCCACCTGGCGCTCCGCCAGAAGACGGCTTAACGCGCGGAAGAATTCCGGCTGGGCGACGTTCAGGGCCCCGGGACCCGGTCGGCCGATCTCGCTAAAGTAGGCCGACCAGTCGAATGCTCCGGCAAGATCCTGCAGATCGCCGAGCCCCATTTTATGATAGGTGGCGTTCGGATCGCGCCTCTGCACCCTGGTCATTGATGCCTTCGCAAGTTCAGTCTCGATTTCCATCACGGTCTTCGCAGCGGACGCGGACGTTACAGGCGTCATCCCGCTGAGTTCAAGGGTTTTTGCGACGTGCTTGACGTACTCATCACGGATGGTCCGTGACCGGTCGTCATCCTTCGTGTAGTAGTCCCTGTCGGGAAGCCCGAGTCCCCCCTGGTACAGTTGAGCGATCTGATCGGTGCTGATTTTTGCATCCTGAGCGACGAAGAAATTGAACAGGCCCGTGATTCCGTGCACATGAAGGAAGCCCGCGATGGAGCTCAGGTCGGTGCGACCCTGGATGCCGTCGATGCGGGCCAGCACGGGAGCCAGCGGAGCTATGCCGGCCTGCTCTGCCTGCACGGAATCCATGGCACTCGCATACAGATCGCCGACGCGCTGAACGGTGCCTCCTTTCGGGACAGCACTGTTAGCCGCAGCTTCATCGAGAACACCGTGAAGATCAAGGTAATTCTTCTCCATCAACTCCTCAAAGGCACCGTAACGGCTGTAGTCGGGAGGCACCGGATTGCGTGACAGCCAACCGCCATTTGCATACTGGAAGAAATCTTTGGAAGCAGGGGTGGTGGGATCAAGGTTGGAAGGATCGAGTCCGCGGTTCTCTGTGGAGGTGGGTGAGTCCGGGAACCCCGCACCGAGCAAAAGCAAGGCTCCACCCAGTGCAAGTGCTGTAGAGAGACTTCTCATCCGCATGATGTGCTCCGTAAGTGGTAATCCGGCCCTCCCTGTCCAACAATGGCCGGCACAGGAGGAATCGGAAGGATGCCAACATAGTTATACGGAGCGAGGGCCTGAAAGATTCACCCTGAAACACCGAGCCCCGCAGGGGGTCCAGGCGTTCGGAGAAATCCCTGCAGGGCAGCGGCATGTGGTTGTGCAGCACCGATCAAGAGAGAGAGCAGAACCTTGCTGAGTGAGATTTAATCGAATATGTAGTCTGTGATATGGCGCAGGAAATCGCGGCTCTCCCTGTGGGCCGCCCGCCACTGATTGTACCTCTCGCGCGTGATAAAGCCCACCGGCCCGCGGTAGATCCCGCCGTGGAGCCACTCGTCGAAGACTCTCACAGCGATGATGTTCTCCGATCCGGCATGGAGCAATCCCGACGGGATCGTATACGCCCTGAGCTGCCGGTACTCGCCGCCTGAATAGTCGTCGCGGACCTCCGCGGGAAAGTGTCCGGTACGGCCAATCCGCTGACCGTTCAGATATGTTTCATCGAAATCGTCAATGCGGCCCATCAGGAGCAGGAGGCGCTGGTCCGCAAGCTCTTCGGGAACCGTCACGTGCAGCCGGTACCATCCCGGACCGTCATATCCCTTGTGGCCCTGGGTCTCCCAGTAGGCGGGCACATACGCACTGTCCCAATGCGCATCATCGCAGGAGGTTTCACGCCAGGCAGGGTCATCGCCCAAGCGGAGTTTCCACATCCCGTCCAGCGAGAGATTGGGGTAGGGTGGATTCTTCACCTCATACAGGCCGAGGTCTCCCTGGACGATCCCGCCGTTCATCTGGTCGTCATACACACGGACTGCTATGACATTGTCTTCGCCGGGCTTGAGCATCCACGATGGCAGCTGATACTCGCGCTGGAGATTGTAGGCGGTCCGATAGGCAGGGGGAAAGATGCCCATGAAGCCGACGAACCTTCCGTTCACATAGACCTCATCCACGTCATCGATCACACCAACTCTCAGCAGCAGCATCTTCCCCCGGGCGGTTTCGGGAACACGGATGTGCTTTCTGTACCAGGCATATCCGTCGTAACCGGGATAGCCCTGGTCCTCCCAGGGTCCGGGGGCGCGGATTGTTTCCCATGACCGGTCGTTGAACTCCGGTGAGGCCCAGCGCATGTCGTCCCCCGCCTCGAACTTCCATTCGCCGGAAATATCCACGAGACGGACGTTCTCCTGGGCTCCCGCAGGAGCGGCAGCCAGAAGAACGGCCACAAGGTATGGATAGACGTTTTTCATGATATTCACCCGATGATTTCAGTAACAGCGGCGAGGAAGTACCGCCAGATCAATCCGAAATAACCAGTGTGGAATAGTACGGTGCATTCTTGAAAAGTGTGTCACTGTGCTGAATGCGCCTGTAAAACTATGTCACCGCCGTATCACTCATTCATGCTGAGCGCGGCCGCCTGCAGCCGTGCGGCAAGAACGGCGAATAACGCATCCGGCGATGTGCAGGCCCAGCACTCCTTCACATCCGCCGCTTGCGGCTCGTCAAAAACGGCACTTGCCAGATAGGCTTTGTAGCGGATGGCCATCGTGCGCCCTCCAGTGACCAGGGTGCGAAGCGCCTGTTCCGCACGCGGGAAATGCCTGTTGCGGTACGCAAGCTTCATTCTGACAAGATGCGCAATGCTCGATCCGATGACACCGTCGTTCTCCGACCTCAGGTTCTCGGTGAGATTTCGCTCGACCGCTCCGATGTCGACGGCATGGTATCTCGCGTCGCCGGAAAAATAGGGTTGATCCTCTGCCGGGGGCCGGGCGGAAGCGGAGCCGACAAGCAAAATCGTGACCAGGGCAGCGGGGACAACAGTATGCAGGTTCATGACATTCTCCTTCAGGTGGAGTGACCGGGCTTGCGTTTCCTGTTGGAGTGTACGCCCTGAGTGCGAAGAAGATGTGACGGAGGAGTCAGCGAATGTAAAGGATTGTGACGCGGGTCAGGGCACCAGGCGATAGCCGGCGCCGTGCACGGTGATGATGTGCTTCGGGCGGGAGGGGTCCTCTTCGATCTTCTGCCGGAGTTTGACCATGAAGTTGTCGACCGTCCGGGTCGTGGGGGCCGATTCATACCCCCAGACCTCGCTGAGCAGCTGATCGCGGGTCACCGTCTGGTTCCGGTGCTGCCAGAGAAATTTCAGGATTTCAAATTCCCGCGCGGTCATCACCACGTCCTCTCCCTTCCTGGTTGCCGTGTAGGCGTCGAGATTCGCCTCGAGGCACCCAAGCGCGATCCGGAGTCCTGCCGCAGCAAGAGCGGGATCCCTCCGCCGCAGCACCGCCTTCACGCGCGCGAGCAGCTCGCGAAGGCTGAAGGGTTTCAGCACATAGTCGTCTGCTCCCAGCTCCAGGCCCAAGACCCTGTCGATCTCCTCCCCTTTCGCGGTGAGCACGATGATGGGTGTGCTTATGCCGCGTTCCCGCGCATGCCTGAGGACATCAAACCCCGACATCGAGGGGAGCATGATATCGAGCAGCACAAGGTCATAATTCCCGGCGGCAATTTTGTTCAAGCCTTCTTCCCCGTCCCCCGCGACCTCGACTTCATAGCCCTCGAATTCCAGATTGTCCTTCAGGCCCTCGCGCATTTTGCGCTCGTCTTCCACGACCAGGATCCGTGTCATGCCCTTGCCTCAGGTTGTCTGTTCTTCCCCGGATCAGCGCAGGGATCCGGAAATACCAGCGCGAACGTGCTCCCGGCCCCGGGGACGCTCCTGACCGTGATCTCGCCGCGATGGGCACCCATGATATGCTTGACGATCGCGAGCCCGACGCCGCTGCCCCGGGCCGTCTGCACGAGGCCGCCAGAAGCACGGTAGAACATATCGAAGATGTTGGGGAGATGCTGCGCGGTGATGCCGATACCGTGATCTTCCACAGACAGGACAACGTTTCCCCCGTCGACGGCGGTCGCCACCCGCAGGAACTTACCTTCTCCCCCGTACTTGATGGCGTTGTCGACAAGGTTGACGACCGCTTCCGTCACGGCCTCGAGGTCCGCTTCCACAGCCGGGAGCCCAGCTGCACAGCCTACCTGCATCTGGATTCCCTCGGCGCGGATGTGGGGTTCCCAGACGCGCGCGACATCCTCAACGACGGTATTGAGATCGAGCGGCGCGAACCGGTATGGCATCCGTCCGGCCTCCAGGCGCGAGAAATTGAGGATGTTATTCACGAGTCTGGTGAGACGCGCCGATTCTGCGACAATCGTCGCGTAATACTCCTGCCTCTTAGACTCGTCTTTCGCCCTCCCCATTTCCAGCATTTCGGCATACATGCGGATCAGCGCAAGGGGGGTCCGGAGCTCGTGGGAGATGCTCGAGACAAAATCAGACTTCAGGCGGGTGAATTCCATTTCCCGCCGGAGGTTCCGATAGGTGGCCCAGGCGCCTGCAAGCAGAACGAGATCGAGTGCCACAATCATCGCGAGAGTCCGGCGTGAGCGGGAGGCGGCCAGCTCTTCCACAGAGGTGCCCCGGAATCTGATGCCGGCTTCCAGACCCGGGAAAACCCAGAGAGTACGCCGCTGGGTAATGGAAGCCTCCTGCACGCTGTCGGTGGCAAACGTCGTGCCGGGCACTCCCCTCCGCATGACTGCAATGACGAACTCCGTGCCGGCGGTCTCGAGAAGGCGCGGAGCCAGGGTTGTGCGGACGAACCGGTCGGGTTCAAGGACAAATCCTGCCAGACGGATTCCCGGCCCCCCGGCGAGGAACACGAGGGCCACCCTCATATCTCCGCCTGCGCTGTCAAGGACGAAAGGGTCGAGCCTGGTATAGCCTGCAGCCCGCAATTTGATCAGGCGTTTCCTCCCGGCTGCGGCTTCCCGAGCCGCCAGGTCGAGCCTTCCAGGCGAAGGATCGTTCTGATGCCTCCAGAACACGCGCTCTATATGCCCTGCCGTGTCCGCCAGGAAAGCCGCATCCACAGCATCGTGGCGCTCCACAGATGCGTGCAGGAGGCTGTCCTCGGGCTCTCTCGAGGCCAGGCCGCCTGAGAGGGAGGCCGCCCATCCGCTTACGACGTCCCACGAATACTGATTCACGGAGGAAAGCACACCTTCGAGCTGGCGGGTGTACGTCGAGGCAAGAATCCTCTCCGCGGCATTCAGCGTGGCGAGCTCGTAGGCCGAGAAGATCAGGACAGGGAGGAGGATCAGCAGTCCGAGCACGAGGAGCACCGAGCGCTTCGTATTGCGGCGGCCGAAGGCCCGGGGGGCATGGCGTTCTCTTTGCAGTCTGATCAACGGTGTGTCCGGAAAGGAATTGCGGGGCATCAAAGGACGATTCGTCGCCGGGCCGGCTGGCCTTTGCTAAGGTACGAAATCAGCCGGCGGAATGAAAGACCGTCCTTCACCGGAGCGGTGCCCACGCAGGAAGGCGAATACGGCCTGTGCGAAAAGCACGGGTTGATCAGCGTGCACCCAGTGACCTGCCCCGGGCACGGTGACGAACCGGGCGGCCGGAAAAAGCGCCGTGAATGCCTGGAGATGCTCAGGCCGCACATACGCGGAGGCTTCTCCGCGGACGACAAGAACGGGCCCCTCGAACCTTCTACCCCCTCGAAGAGCGGCGTTCATGGCTTCAGAGTTCCGCATGAGGGCTTCCAGACCCAATCGCCACGCGAGCCGGCCATCCCCGGTGCGGTGCAGGTTGGTCATCAGAAACTGGCGGGTTCGCTCCACGGGGATCTGAGGCCGGAGCGCCGCATCGACCTCTCCCCTTGACGCGAAGGCCGAAGGGTCAACTGAGGCAAGCGCCTCCATGAGCGCATCGTGCGAGGGAGGATAGGGTGCTGGTGCGATATCGACGACGATGAGGCTCTTCACGCGATCGGGCGTCCCCAGGGCGACCTCCATCGCGGTCTTCCCCCCCATCGAGTGCCCCAGAAGATGAGCGCTGGACATTGCCTGCTGGTCCATGAATTCTCGGAGGTCGTCCGCCAGCACAGGGAAGGTGTGAACCGGATGATGGGGCGAACGCCCGTGGTTGCGCTGGTCGACTGCGTAGACCTCGAACTCTTCGGCGAATGCGCGGCACAGAGTGGCCCAGTTGTTCAGCGAGCCGAAGAGGCCGTGGAGGATGACAAGCGGCTCACCGGCGCCGTAGCGGCGGGATGACAGTTGCATGGTCTTCCGGAGCTGCCCTCCGTATGAACCTCAGGTGGAGCACTGACGGAGGGCATCTTCCAGGACTCGCATGTTCTGCAAACCATTCGCGCCGTCCAGCGGATGCCCGGTGCCGTTCAGGATGGCGTCGGAGAAGAGAGTCACCTCTCTGGAATAGAGGTTCGGTATGTCAACGCGTTCGGTCATCACGTCGCCGGGCAGGCCTCCAGACCCTTTGAGCACCGTGACGGTGAGGGTCTCCGCGGGCGCGGTGAAATCGGGGAGGGATACGATCGCGTCGCGGCACATGACTTCAAGCATCCGGATCCGGACGGGGGAGGCATACGTGCAGAAGCTTGACGCCGGTGTCCCCCGGGAGAACTGAAGGCTCAGAAGCGCCGAGGTCTCGGTCGTCGCATGCGTCGGCCGGGGATCAAGGTGCGCTTTGACGGAAGCCACTTCGTCGTCAAGAACGTAGCGAAGCGTGTCAAGGCAATGGATCCCTATATCGTAGAGGGGGCCGCCCCCGGCCACCCGCGTGTCAAACAGCCAGGCCCGGCCGCTGAGCCGGGCGTTGTAGGAAAAATCTGCGCGGGCAAACACCACGGGCCCGTATGCTCCCGAGCCAACCAGCTCCCGTACCCTTTCTACAGCCGGGGAAAGCCTGACCATGTGTCCGACCATAAGCCTGACGCCATGTCGATCGCACGCAGCGATCATTTCCTTTGCCTCAGCCACCGTGAGGGACATCGGTTTCTCGACGATCACGTGCTTGCCCGCGGCCGCGGCGGCAAGGGTCTCGGGATGATGCGCGGAGTTCGCGGAGCAGATGAACACCGCATCGACATCAGGATGATTGACCAGCGCGCCGACGGAATCGAAGGCGTGCGGCACTCCCGTCCGGGCCGCGATCTCCCTCGCAGACGCAAGCGACCGTTTCTGGAGGGCGACAAGCGACGAGTTAGCGGAGCTCATGATTGCGGGGCCGATGGCCCTGCCGGCGAATTCTCCAAAACCGATGATGCCGTATCGTACCCTGGGTGGCATGAACGCTGCTCCGGAGTTCTACTTGCCTGCCGCGCGCTGGCCGAGCTGCCGGTCCAGCATGAGCAGAGATAATCCGCTCTCGCCGACCATCCTGAGCATGTGCAGGACTTCATCGGCGTTCTTTTCCTCTTCGACCTGTTCCTGGACAAACCACTGGAGCTCGATCTGCGTGGCGTGGTCGTTTTCCCTGATGGCAAGATCGTACAGGTTGTTGATGGCCGCGGTCACCTTCCGCTCATGCTCCAGCACAAGGGTGAAGACGGCGATCGGCGAGGCATAGTCCTTAGGCGGCTTCTCAACCGTTTCCAGGGTGACGCGGCCCCGCCTGTCATTGACGTAGCGGAAGAGCTTCATGCCGTGGGATAATTCTTCCTGCCACTGGATCCGGAGCCAGGTGGCAATTCCGGGGAGGTTCACGCTCTCGCAGTATGCCGACATCGCCAGATAGAGGTACGCGGATTCGATTTCATGCTTCAGCTGGAGATTGATGGCGCTTTCGATAGACGGACTGAGCATAGCGTTTCCTTTCGTGGAAGTGGAGGTGAGAGACGGCGTGCATCTCCATGAACAAATCGGGAGGGGCCCCGGTTCACCTCTCCCGGGACCCACTCCCGCATATTGCCCCCGGCCCTCTGTTTGCTCCGGGAGCACCCCTTCACGGCCTCGAGGCCTCCCTCCGCCCGCTCATTTCACTGAGAGCAGCTCCACTTCGAAGCAGAGTGTGGCGTTCGGCGGGATCACGGTCCCCGCGCCCCTCTCCCCGTAAGCAAGGTCCGACGGAATCCAGAGCTGCCACTTGGAGCCCACCTTCATCTTCAGCAGCGCCTCCGTCCAGCCGCGGATTACTCCGGACACGGGAAATGTGGCGGGTTCCCCCCGCTTGTAGGAGCTGTCGAACTCTTTTCCGTCGATCAGCGTCCCCGCGTAATTCACCGTAACTGTCTGGGTCGACTTCGGGACGGGACCGTTTCCCTCTTTCAGGACCTTGTACTGCAGTCCGTCGGGAAGGGTGGTCACCCCCTCTTTCGCCTTGTTCGCGGCAAGGAATGCCTCCCCTTCGCCCTTGTTTTTCTCTCCCTGCACTTTTGCATTCGACATTTGCTTCTCCATCATTTCTGACTGAAACATCTTCATCGTGGAATCCACCATGCGCTGCGACAGGATCCTCTTGCTGCTATCCACGGCGGCATCCTGAACCCCGAGGACCAACGCATCTGGGCTCACCTGAATGGAATCGCGGATGAGGTTGTGCCCGATGTTCAGCCCGATCACGTAGCTGACGGAATCCTTTTTCGTTGCCAGCGCGGATGATCCGCCTTTCCTGGCGTCCTGGGCCTGGCACCCGAGCATGCTTCCCGCCAGCACCACGGCAAGTAGGACTCTCATGAACCTCCCTTTCCTTGACTGATGGAATGATTGACATGTATCCCGGCCGCTTCACGGCCGTTCGTCGCAGCACCTGCCTTGACGTTCTGTGTGCACGGAACCACGCGCAGAGGCGCGTCAGATCCCGTCGAACAATTCGTTCAGCATCTCCCGGGCCTGCGCGGCATGTTCCGCCTCGACGTACAGGTCTGCCCCCTGCGGAAAGCCCGCAGATGCCCCGGCCCCCAGGAATCCGGCATCCGGCGATTGGATGACTGACTCTATTCCGTCCTCCTGAAGCGATTGCTGAGCCCTCTCGGCATAGGACCTGTCGGGAAAATTCTTGACCAGCTCCAGCCCCATCGCGATGCTCCTCCTGTTCCTGAGTGTCGACCCGCGGGGCGGCAGCGGCAGCCGCCGGGCAAGGGCCCGTCCCCCGGCGCGGAGGGCCCCCACACTGCCCCCCCGGGCCGCGGTCAACCCCCGCAGAAGCGGGTACTGCGCCGTCCGCGGCGGCGCCTCTACGTGCTCACGGCTGTATGCGCCGCGTTGACAAGATACCGTTTCACCTTCTGGGTTGTCGTTTTCTCGAATTCATGGTCCCGGAGATAGAATTTCCGGATCTGCTTGAACGGTGGCAGCTCCTTGTTTACCCGCTGGATCTCTCCCGCGATCGTGCTCTGCATCAGCTCGCGCGTGATCTGGATGTTCCTGGTCTCCGCAAGTTCGATGAAGGCTTCCGCATCCGGCACGACCTGGACGGCTATAATTTCGTCAAGCTTGGGATCCTCTTCGCCGTAGACCAGCGACTCCAGGATGAACGGACTCCTCTGCAGAAGATCCTCCAGCTCCTCCGGGTAGACATTCTCACCGGACTTGGAGATGATGATGTTCTTCTTCCTGCCGCTGATGTGCAGGAACCCCTCCTCGTCGATGCGGCCCAGGTCCCCCGTCTTGAACCAGCCGTCTTCGAATGCATCCAACGTGGCCCGCTCGTTCTTGTAGTAGCCGAGCATCACGTTCGGCCCTTTCGCCCAGATCTCGCCCACCCCCAGGACATCCGGTTCGTTGATGCGGAGCGTGACTCCGGGGAGCGGAAGCCCGGCGGAATCGTCCTTGAACCGGTCGATGTGGTTCAGCGTGAGAATCGGTGAGGTCTCGGTCAGCCCATACCCCTGAACGAAATTGAACCCGAATTCCCTCAACCCCTTCGAGACTGTCGGATCCTGGGCGGCGCCGCCGGCGATGAAGAGCCTGACGGATCCGCCGAAGCGCTCGTGGATCTCCTTGAACACCTGACGCTTGGAGTTCTTCCACCCGACAACCCGGAGGAATTCCGTCGCCTTGATGAGCGGCCCGATCAGGAGGGACAGGACCTTTTTCTCGCCGATCCCCTTGTAGATGCGCTTGAACATCTTGTCGTACATCAGGGGCACGGTGAGGAGGATCGTGCTTTTCACCTGCTGCAGGTCCTCCACGACGGTCTTCAACGAACGCGCAAAATGCACGGAGGCGCCAGTGTACATCGGACAGAGCATTCCGCAGGTACAGGCGTAGGTGTGATGGATCGGGAGCACCATGAGGAAGCGGTCTTCGGATCGCACCTCGACGTTTTTCACCATCGCCATCAGGTTTTCCGCAATATTGCGCTGGCTCAGCATGACGCCCTTCGCACGGCCGAGGGACCCCGAGGTGAAGATGATCTCTGCCATCTCCTCTGGATTGACCGCGGGAAGCTCGGCGAGAGTGCACCCGGGACTCTTCTGAATGAGCTCAACCATCGACAGCATGCCTCCCGACGAGACAGGGGCGTCCATATTGATGTAGTGGCGAAGGTTCTTCATGGAACTCCGGCGCTCGGCGAAGACGGGCTCAAGAGTCTCGGAGTAGATGATCGCAACGGCGTCCGACTCGTGCAGGATGTTGAGCACCTCGTTGATCGTGAGGTTCCGGTCGATCGGCACGACCACGTAATCGAAGCACATGCAGGTGAGATAGCTGAGCGCCCACTGGGTGCGGTTCTCGCTGATCACCGCCACGTGGCTTCGCTCCCTGATGCCCAGCCTTTGGAGGGCGGCGCCGAACTTGAGCGCCTGCCGGAGCAGCCCGGCAAACGACAGCCTGTTGATGGGAGTATCCTTGAGATCCTCCAGGGCGAGTTTCTCGCCGTGAGCGTGTGCGGACTGGATGACCATGTCCTGGATGGATGCAATGTGCGGACCTTCTCGAAGGCTTGTCGAAGGGCTCATGGGGTTCCTCCATTTAGCAACGGGGAGCTCATAAGGCAGCACTTAATTCCGCGAGGCGGGAAGCCGAGAGTTTTTCGACCTCCGCGTGCAGGCTGTTCCCGCCTGCATCCATCGTCACTATCGCGGGGAAGTCCTGCACGGTGATATGCCACATCGCTTCCGGGATGCCGAATTCCAGAAAATCCACGCCGTCCACGGCACTGATGCATTTGGTGTAATACTGGGCCGCACCGCCGATGGCATTCAGGTAGACCGCGCCGCATTCCTTCAGCGCGGCGAGCGTCTTCACCCCCATCCCCCCCTTTCCGATCACCACGCGAAGACCGAATTTACGGATCACCTCGGCCTGATAGGGTTCTTCCCGGCTGCTCGTGGTGGGTCCGGCAGCATTCAGAGACCAGCGGTCTCCCTGCTTCAGGGCGACCGGGCCGCAGTGGTAGATCGCACCGCCGTTCAGATCTACGGGCGCCTCGTGGGTCTGCAGATAGTGGTGCAGGACATCACGCCCGGTATGCATCGGTCCGCTCAGGAGGACGACATCCCCCACCTTCAATGCACGGACCTGTCCCTCCGAAAGGGGGAGCCTCAGCCTCAGCTCGCGGCCCGTGAGGGGGAGATGCTCGCTGCGCGCCATGCGGACGGCCGGGGTATCACCCTTGTACAGCCACCTTGTGATGGCGCCCGTTCGGGAATCGAGAACCACTCCCAGGCGCCGGAACGCCCAGCAATCATACGCGACGGTGACAAAAAAACTGGCGGGGAGCCTGTGATACGAGCCGACCTTGCATCCGAACAGCGTCGCTTTCCCCCCGAACCCCATGGTGCCGATCCCCAGGGTGTTGGCGCGGTCCAGAACGTACTCCTCGAGCTTCGCAAGCTCGGGGTTGGGGTTGATGTCGTCGAGCGTCCGGAACAACTGCTGCTTTGCGAATGCGTAGCCCGAGGCGCGATCCCCGCCGATGGCCACGCCAATCGCCCCCGTGCTGCACCCCTGACCCTGGGCCTGGTACACCGCGTGGAGGATGCACTTGCGGACACCGTCGAGGTTCCGGTCCGCGCGCCCCAACTCCGGGAGCTCTGCGGGGAGAGAGTACTGGATATTCTTGTTCTCACATCCGCCCCCCTTCAGGAGGAGCCTCACTTCGATTTCCCCGTCCGCCTCCCACTGGTCGAAATGCATGACCGGCGTCCCCTCGCCCAGATTATTGCCGCTGTTCTTGCCTGTGAGGGAGTCAACCGCGTTGGGCCGGAGGTGCCCAAGCCGGGTGGCCTCCGCGATCGCATCACGGATCCACTGTTTCATCACCATCTGGTTGGCGCCGACCGGCGTCTTGATCTCGAACGTGGGGGTACCTGTATCCTGGCACAACGGGGCGCTCGTATCACACGCCATGTCGATGTTCAGCGCTATCGTGTCGAGTGCCAGCGCCGATTGCGAACCCGCCGTCTCTCCGTCCATCGTCGACCTCAGACTCCGGCGGACATCCTCAGGCAGGTTGCTGGAGGTCTCTATGACCAGAGCCAGGATGCTTTTCTTGAATTCTTCCACGTCCCCCTCCTTCCAGGAAAGACTCCACCTATTCGCCCGACGCCGTGAGCACCCGACTCTCAGGATCCCTGCTCGCCCCGCGCTGACCGGCGTTCGGGCGGCTGACCAACCCGGCGGTAAGCACGGCCACATTCGCCGGCACCCGCCCCCACCGCCCTCTCATGCCACTACGTGTATACAGGACGGGTCACATAGGGTATCGGGTCTTCAACTCCCGCCTCTCGAAACCCCCTGAGTCTCAGCGCACAACTGTCGCAGACCCCGCAAGCGCGGTCTTCGCGCTGGTAGCACGACCAGGTCAGATGCAGAGGTGCCCTCAGCTCCATGCCCATCCTGACAATTTCCGCTTTTGTGGAGCCGATGACCGGTGTGATGATGTGGATCTCTGTGGTTGGCCTCGTCCCTTCACGGACGGCCGCTTCAAACGCCTGGAAAAACGACTTTCGGCAATCCGGGTACCCCGATGAGTCTTCCTCCACGGCCCCAAAGAACACCGCATTCGCCCCGAGCACCTCGGCCCAGCTGACAGCAGCGGAAAGCAGGTTAGCGTTCCGGAAAGGGACATACGACGACGGAATGTCTCTGGCTCCGAGATCGGCGGGAGAGACGGGAATACTGGTATCGGTCAGGCTGGATCCGCCGATCGCCGCCAGGTGTCCCATGCGGATCACGAGACGGGATGCAGCGTCCAGTGCGCCTGCAACGTCATGAAAAGCCTTGAGTTCGCGCGCTTCGGTCCGCTGGCCGTAGCTGAAATGGAGCATCGCAATGTCGTGTGTGCGTTGAGCGATAGCGGCAGAAACGCAGCTGTCCATTCCGCCGCTCGCGAGCACAATAGCACGATCCCTCCCCATCAGAATCCTCTCGCGGATAAGTGCATCGGAGACAGAAGCAGGCAAGCTTCACAGACAGCCGGGTTCGCCACCGGTGTGGGGCATGACCCGGATACTGAAGAAAATCTCGTTGATGGTGAGCGGGAAAGGTACCAAGGGTCCAAAGGTCTCCCAAGGTACAACTTGCGGCAGGGAAAAGCAAGGAACCAACGGCTCAGGACAGGTGGCTGCGGCGCGTGAGGCAGCGCATGACGGTTGCCGCCACGACGTCAGGATCGAAGGGCTTGACGATAAAATCATCAACACCCATCCGGCGGCCGGCAATCTCGACATTCCGGTCGAGATGGGCAACCAGGAAGAGAAAGACCCCGTCGTTGCCGGGTTGAAGAGTCTTAAGCTGGTGAAAGAGCTCAAACCCCCTCGGGCCGGAATCGAAATTCACCTCAGAGAGGACCACATCAGGCAGGCAGGATGAGAGGATTTCTGCCGATTCGTCGATTGTCCCGGCCCCGACCACGGGAAAACCGTATCCACGGAAGGTCTCGGTAAGCCCGGTAAGCACCCGTTCGTCCTGGTCAACCACCATGACGATCTCGGGGCGCCGCGCACCGGCGGCCTGGTGGTTATTCAGCCAGTCGGCATGAACGGGCCGGCAGAGCAATCTGAGGCGCTCGTGCGTCCGGTCGCGCAGCTCAGCCGCGGCGGCGTTGCCGGGGTCAAGGGCGGTGACGATGTCGAGCACCCGCTGGGTGGCGTGATAGCGCGCCATTGCAAAGCACTCCGATGCCCGGTCCAGGTAATGCTCGACCTTGGCGTGCTGGTACGCTTCTCGAGGGGAGATCTCGGTCTGGCGTTCGATGGTGACGTCCATGAATCAGGAGTATGAGGATCTGGGTACGATGATGGTGATTCAGTATAAACAATTCCTCATCGTCCGTCTGTGCCGAACATCACACCCTGACGATCCTCCTCCGGGGACGTCTCCTAAGGAGCGATCAGCCCCGAACTGAGGAGCACGACCAGGACCAAACCAAGCGCCAAACGATACCAGACAAAGACCAGAGTGGTGTTTTTCATCAGATAATGCAGGAGCCAGGCTATCGCAGCGTACCCTGTGATCCCGGACACAAGTGTGGCAATGACAAGGTTTCCCATCCCGAGGGAGAAGACGTCACCGTGAATCTTGGTCAGCTCGTAGAGACCGCTCGCAAGAACCGCCGGCACGCTCAGGAGGAAGGAGAACCTGGCCGCCGATTCGCGCGTGAACCCGAGAAACAGGCCGGCAGTGATCGTCGTTCCGGATCGTGACGATCCGGGTATCAGCGCGCATGCCTGGGCAATGCCGACCAGCAGCGCATCCAGCCAGGTGAGGCTTTCGAGGTGCCGTGTGCGGCCGGCAACCCGTTCCGCGAGCCAGAGAAGGAGTGCAAGCCCGATCATGCTGCCGGCAATGACCGGAAGGCTCTTGGTTAGGGCTCCCTCGATCAGGTTCTTCAGACCGAACCCGAACACTCCCACAGGCAGCGTCCCCACGATGACCAGGAGCGCAAGCCGCGTCTCCGGCGCCTGAGTACCCCACCCTCTCATCAGAGCGCCCGACCCGGCAGCGCGGAAGAATGACGAAGCCATGCCGATGAGATCGGACCAGAAGTAGACTACCACCGCCGCCATGGTCCCGAGCTGGATGACAGCCATGTACTCGGTCCAGAGCTCCGGATGCAGAGGATCGATGAGATGGAGCGCCTTTGCAGCAAGCGTCAGATGGGCCGTGCTGCTGATCGGAAGAAACTCGGACAGTCCCTGGATCAGTCCGAGCAACACTGCAACAATGGGGTTCACGAATCCTCCCTGGAAGTGGATACCTGGCAGCGCAAGCCTCTATGGTTTCTCACACAGCTCCGTCAGCACGCCGAACGTCGATCGAGGATGAAGAAACCCCGTCTCCATGCCTTCCGCCCCTTTTTTCGGACGCGCGTCTATCAGCTCTACCCCTTTTGTTTGCGCCTCGTCAAGAGCAGCCTCGAGGCCCTCGACGCCGTACGCCACATGGTGAATTCCCTCTCCCCTCTTCGCTATGAACTTCCCGATCGGCCCGTCAGGTGCGGTCGACTCCAGGAGCTCAATCTTGGTCTGGCCGGCCTTGAAGAAGGCGGTCCTGACGCTCTGGGCGGGAACCTCCTCCACGGCATAGCATTTCAGGCCAAGGACATTCTCGTACCAGGCGATGGCATCCTCAAGGTTTCTGACCGCGATGCCGATGTGTTCGACGTGTGTCACCTTCATGGATCTCTCAGATGATGATTCGTTCCCGGTGTTCACCAAACACTTCGCGCATCGTGTTGCAGATCTCCCCCACGCTGGCATAGGCCCGGACGGCGGCAAGAATTGCCTGCATGACATTCTCCTCCCCGGCGGCGGCAGTCTTCAGCGCGGCCAGACTCTCCGTGACTGCCGAGTTATCACGTTCTGCCCGGACCTTCCGCAGGGCTGCGATCTGATCGTCCTGCGTTTTCCGGTCGACTCTCAACAGGCCGCCGGGTTTTTCTTCCTTGACCTGATACCTGTTCACGCCGACAACAATCCGTTCCCCCGCTTCGACCTCCCGGCAGTAGCGGTATGCCGCCTTCTGGATTTCGGCCTGCACGAAGCCCGATTCGATGGCATCGATCATTCCTCCCATCCCATCGATGGTCTCGATGTACCGGACGGCCTCCTCCTCGATCCGGTCCGTCAGCGCTTCCAGGTAGAACGAGCCGGCGAGGGGGTCCACCGTGTTCCCGACGCCGCTTTCGTGGGCAATGATCTGCTGGGTGCGGAGCGCGATGCGGACGGATTCCTCTGTGGGCAGCGCGAGCGCTTCGTCGCGCGAGTTGGTATGGAGCGACTGCGTCCCGCCCAGTACCGCCGCAAGGGCCTGGATGGTCACCCGGACGATGTTGTTGTCGACCTGCTGCGCCGTGAGGGTGGAACCGGCCGTCTGGGCATGGAACCGCAGCATCAGCGATTTGTCGTTTTTTGCCCCGAACCGCTCTTTCATGATGCGCGCCCAGAGGCGCCGCGCGGCTCTGTATTTCGCCACCTCTTCGAGCAGATCGTTGTGGGCATTAAAGAAGAATGAGAGGCGCCCGGCAAAGGAGTCGACGTCCAGCCCCGCCCGCACCGCCGCACCCACATATTCGATGCCGTTCGCCAGCGTGAAGCCCACCTCCTGCGCGGCAGTCGACCCCGCCTCGCGGATGTGATAGCCGGAGATCGAGATCGTGTTCCATTTCGGCAGCTCCCGCGCACAGTATTCGAAGATATTCGTGATCAGCCTCATTGAAGGCTTCGGCGGGTAGATGTAGGTGCCGCGGGCGATATACTCCTTCAGGATGTCGTTCTGGACGGTGCCGCTGAGCAGCCCGCGCTCGACGCCCTGTTTCTCCCCCACAGCGATGTACATTGCCAGCAGCACTGGTGCCGGAGCATTGATCGTCATGGAGGTGGATACCCTGTCGAGGGGGATACCGGCGAACAACACTTCCATGTCCGCCAGTGTGTCGATCGCCACGCCCACCTTTCCCACCTCCCCGTCGGCCAGGGGCGCGTCGCTGTCGAGCCCGATTTGGGTCGGAAGGTCAAAGGCAACCGAAAGACCCATCTGACCCTGCTCGAGCAGGAATCGATACCTCCGGTTGGATTCGCGCGCGGTGCCGAAGCCCGCATACTGGCGCATCGTCCAGAACCGACCCCGGTACATGTTTGGCTGGATCCCGCGGGTGAATGGATACTGTCCGGGAAAACCCAGGCGCCCAGTCTCGTGCTTGCGGTCCACGTCGGCCCCGGTATAGAGCGGATTCACGGGATCGGACGAGGCTGTGGTGAGCGCCTCCTTCCGTTCCGGGGTCTTTTCAATCGTCTTCCGGTAGACGTCCTCGTACCACCGGACGAACGCCTTCCGCACATCATCGGGAAGCGATGGGGGAAGGGCAGGATCTTCGTCTTGCATGGAGCTCTCGCTGATTAACGTGCCAGAGACTTCGAGTGAGATCAGGCGGGCGTGCACCGTTGAGGGAATCAGGGGCTTGACGCTATGACGAGCATCACCTGCCCTTTGGCTACCTGAGTACCCACCGCTACCGCCACACTCTTCACGGTGCCATCAACCGGTGAGAGGACATCGTTCTGCATTTTCATGGCCTCAAGGGTGACCAGCGGATCGCCCTTGCAGACCCTCTGGCCCGGGCGCACACTCACCCGCAGGATCATCCCCGGAATGACACAGGCAACGCTTCCGGGATCGGGCTGTGACCAGGGCTTCCGGCGCAGGAATTTGCCGGTAAGGAGTGTTTCGTACGTGGTACCCTGCACCGTCAGCTTCTGGTACCTGGGATGCTCAGATGGCATGATCGTTCCCATTCACTCTTGAAGGCGGGGCCGCCGGATACTCCCTGCCTGGACAGGACGCGCCCCCGGGCCGCATCCACTCAGAAAGGGGGGATTCCATGCTTCTTCTTCGGGCGCGATTCGGACTTGTTCGTGGAAACCTGAATGGCATGAACAAGGAATTTTCTTGTGTCGGACGGTCCGATCACCGCGTCGATGTGGCCGCTCGCGGCGGCGACATAGGGATTGGCGAATTTCTCGCCGTACTCCGCTACCTTCTGTTTCCGTGTGGCCGCCGGATCCGCTGCGGCCGCGATTTCGTTTCTGAAGATGATGTTGGCTGCCCCTTCCGGGCCCATGACTGCGATTTCCGCCGTCGGCCAGGCAAAGACGAAGTCCGCTCCAAGGTGGCGCGAGCACATGGCAATGTAGCCGCCGCCGTACGCCTTGCGCAGGATCACGGTGATTTTCGGCACGGTCGCCTCGCTGTACGCGTAGAGAATCTTGGCCCCGTGCCTGATGACTCCCGCATGCTCCTGGTCGATCCCGGGCAAATATCCGGGCAGGTCAACGAGCGTCACCAGCGGAATATTAAAGGCATCGCAAAATCGTATGAACCTGGCGGCCTTGTCCGACGAATCCACATCGAGCACTCCTGCAAGGACAAGCGGCTGGTTGCCGACGACTCCCACCGTTTCTCCGTCGAGTCGCGCGAACCCGACGACAACATTCGGCGCCCAGCTCTTGTGCACCTCGAAGAAATCGGAGTTGTCACTGACGGCGCGGATGATATCGCGGATGTCGTATGGTTTCGACGGCTCCGGCGGGATGATTTTCTCGATGTCGAACCTGGGCTTGGGGGCAGTAGGCGGATATCTGTCGGGACGGCGCCCATTGTTCCATGGGATATAGGAGAGCAGCTGCTTGATCTGATGAAAGCATTCCAGCTCATTCGAGGCGATGAAGTGCGCGTTGCCGGTAATCTCCGCCTGGACTCTGGCACCGCCGAGGTCCTCCATCGAGACCTCTTCTCCAAGGACGGTTTTGATCACCTCGGGCCCGGTGATGAACATCTTGGAGATCTTATCGACCACAAACACAAAGTCCGTCAATGCGGGCGAATAGACCGCCCCCCCGGCACAGGGACCCAGAATCACCGACAGCTGAGGGATGATCCCCGAGGCCATGGTGTTCCGGTAGAAGATTTCGCCATAGCCGGCTAGCGAGTCCACTCCTTCCTGGATCCGGGCCCCTCCGGAATCATTGATCCCGATCAGCGGCATCCCCATCTTCACGGCATGATCCATGATCTTCGTGATTTTCCGGGCATGCATCAGGCCCAGCGAGCCCCCGGCCACGGTGAAGTCCTGCGCATAGATGCACACGGGACGGTCAATGATCGTGCCGGTGCCTGTGATGACACCATCTCCGGGAAGAGACTTCGACTCCATGTCGAAATCACGGCATTTGTGCTCGACAAACAGATCATATTCATGGAAGGAATGCGCATCGAGGAGTGCGGTGATCCGGTCCCTGGCGGTAAGCTTTCCCATCGCCGTCTGCTTTTCGATCGCCTTCGTGCCCCCCCCGCCCAGAAGTTTGTTCTTCCGGCGGAAGAAATCGACGTGTTTGCTTGTGGGTGCCACGGTCCTCCCTGGGAATCGTCAAGGGAAATCTGCATCGGGATTTTCAATTTACTGAAAAAAACCGTGAGAGGGAAGGCAGCTTTCGAATAGAAGGTTTGTTGAAGACCGACGAAGCCTCGTCTTCAGTGAGTACCTTGGGTGAGTCGACCGGGGCAGCCTGCTGGCCATTGCCTTTTTTCGTCGTCCAAAGAGAGGAGGCGTCCGGGAGGGAAAATGGAAGAGTGCGCAATTCGAGGGGGGATCAGCTCCCCGGCCGGCCTGCTTGATGGTTCAAGAGATGACGGGGGAGAGCGGATGAGGGGGATGTGGGACTCTTCACGTCTTGAGGGCCGGGCGGGGTTCCTTGTTCCCGAAGAGCGAACGGAGGGCTTCCTGAAGTGAAGGGAAGCGAAACCGGAAGCCGTTCCGGATCAGAGCAGAGGGCGTGACGCGCTGGCTCGCCAGGATCATCACTGCCATTTCCCCCAGCAGTCCGCGGAGGACAAAAGCGGGAACCGGGAGAAGCGAAGGCCGGTGAAGCGCACTCCCCAGCGCCCGCGAAAACTCACGCATGGTTACGCTCTCAGGCGCCACAAGATTGACGGGTCCCCGCATTGTACCGTCCCGCAGAGAGAAGAGCGCCGCGTCGACGGCATCATCCAAGTGTATCCATGGAACGTACTGCGCGCCGGACCCCGGTGTTCCCCCGAGAAATACCCGGAAGAGCAGGGCCATTGTATCGAGCGCTCCCCCCGGCCGCCCGAGGACCACACCCATGCGGGGGATGACCACACGAATACCCAGGTCCACGGCTTTCAGCGCAGCGGCTTCCCACGCCAGACAGACCTCGGCCAGAAACCCCCTGCCTGCCTCGTGCTGTTCGGTTACTATCTCCGTGCCGGTATCACCGTAGAATCCCACCGCCGAAATATTCAGGAGCACTGGGGGAGGGTGTGCGGCCGTACGCATGGCTTCCACGATCGCGCCGGTGGAAGCGGTGCGGCTCAGAAGGAGACGTTCCCTCCGCGCCCGCGTCCACCTCCCGCCTGCAAGCGACTCTCCGGCCAGGTTGATAACGGCATCTGATCTCTCGAATACCCGTGGGCCGGATGCCAGGCTGTCCCACCCCGAGTACGTGATTCCTTGTTCTGCACGATACTGCCCGGGATGCCTGGTGAGCACCGCCACCTCATGGCCTTCATCAAGGAGCCTCCGCATGAAGTGCCGGCCGACGAATCCCGTCCCACCGCAGAGCACGACTCTCATCTCAACTTACCTCCATGGAAAAGCTTCGCTCCATCCCGCCGGATAGAGCAACAGGGACCGGTGTCTGAAGTCAGGTGCAAGGCAAGAAAGGTTTCGGGAAATTGCGAAGCGAGGGAGCGCAGGGAATACCTGAAGGAGCACTTGCAGGATGGCGGGTTCCATCGGGAAGGCCTTCCGGCTTTCAATTCGCAGGAGCGGCACGGACACTTGTCCACTGATCGAGTGTATCTACCAGATCTTTCGCGGTCGTGGCAATGAGGTCGAAGGACTTCTGGCTGTACCCCTTGTCCAGGGCGGCACGGCCTCCGAGGACCGCGATTGCGCCCTGGTCCCTGGCTGCGCGGGCGATTTCCCTCAGGTGGGAACCGGTCAGGGCGGAATGCCCGGACTGCGTCACCGAGATGCAGACCGCCGCCGGCTTCGTTTCTCTGATCGAGCGGACAATGGCGGATACGGGGGTGCGGGCTCCGAGAAAATTGGTCTGCCACCCCTCGGCTTCCAGCAGATAGGAGGTGCACCGGAGACCCATCTCATGCAGCTCCTCCCCAGCGCATGCCAGGACGACAAGACGACCGCTGCCCGGCTTGACATGGATCTGCGACTGGAGCCTGGCGAGCGCATCAAGGGTTTCGTACGAAGCCCGGTGCTCCTGATCGACGCCCACTTCCCCCCTCTCCCATCGTTCGCCGATCTCCCTCATTCCCTCCCGGATAATGTCATCGTAGATCTGCCAGAGAGGGATCTTGTGTTCGTAGAGATACGACAGGAAACCGGCCAGCTTCCCTTCATCGGCTGACAGCGCACGCTCAATGAATCCCTGGACGAGTGTGTCCATGTCCCGCTCCAGGACTGCCATCTGGAGGCGTGCGGCACGTTCATCATGTGCCGGCATCTGCAGGACGCCGAGCGGTTCCAGGTTGTTCTTTTCGGCGAACTCGACGACGTACTTGATCACAAACCTCCTGTGTCCGCCAGGCGTTTTCTGGCACCTCAAGACACCCTCGTCGGCCCATCGCTTGACGGTTGTTTCCGTCACGTTGAAGAGCCTCGCCACGTCCGCCGTGGACAGGATGGTTCTTTGCATGACCGGCCTCACTTCGTCCGATTTGTACGATTTATGCGACTTCATCGTGAGGCAAGACGTGTTTTTCCCTCCCCACCTTTTTCGTCCCCCCCGACAAGCGCCGGCTGCGCGCCTCCTGGCGGACGAACGCTCTTTATCTAACACCATGGAAAGTCACGCCGGTTCCAGAGACGGAACGCGAGGGATAGGGACAAGACCGGCTGCCGGCACCCGTGGCCGGCAGACCGGGATCAGGTCTTTTCGAGGAAGAGGGCTCCCAGGGGAGGAAGGGTCAGGTTGAGCGAATGGCTCCGCGCGTGTGCCGGCACGGGGTCTGATTGGATATGGCCGGCATTGCCCATGTTGCCCCCGCCATAGAGCGCTGCATCGGTGTTGAGCAGTTCCTTGTAGCCACCCTGTTGCCGGACGCCGATGCGGTATCCGGGCCGCGGAACCGGGGTGAAATTGTAGACGCAGATCAAGGAATGACCTTTACCGGACTTACGTTCGAAGGCAATCACGCAAGCTGCGCGGTCCTCGAAATCGATCCATTCAAAGCCGCTGTAACTAAAGTCGATGCCATGGAGTGCCGGCCTGGACCGGTAGAGGGCATTGAGGTCCATGACGCAGCGTTTCAGCCCCCGATGGGGTTCGAAGTTGAGGAGGTGCCAGTCCAGGCTCTGTTCGTGGTTCCATTCGTTCCACTGGCCGAAGTCGATGCCCATGAAGAGGTGCTTCTTCCCCGGGAATCCATACATCAGCGCGAGCAGCAATCTCAGGTTGGCAAACTTCTGCCAGTCGTCGCCGGGCATCCGGCCGAGCATCGACCCCTTGCCGTGCACGACCTCGTCATGGGAAAACGGAAGGATGAACCGTTCGGTGAACGCATAGAGCAGCGCAAACGTCAGGTTGTTCTGGTGGTATGTCCGGTAGACGGGATCGAGCGAGAAGTACTCCAGCATGTCGTGCATCCACCCCATGTTCCATTTGAGGTCGAATCCGAGTCCGCCCTTGTCGAGCGCGTGCGTGACGCCGGGCCACGCTGTGGATTCCTCAGCGAGCATGACGACGCCGGGGTGGTACTCGTGCACGACGCTGTTGAGGTATTTCACAAACTCGATCGCCTCGAGGTTTTCGCGGCCTCCATACTGGTTGGGGATCCACTCCCCTGCCTTGCGGGAGTAGTCGAGGTACAACATCGATGCAACCGCATCGATCCTGATGCCGTCCACATGGTAGCGGTCCAGCCAGTAGAGCGCGTTGCTGATCAGGAAGTTTTTCACCTCGTTCCGCCCGTAGTTGAAGATGAACGTACCCCAGTCCTGATGCTCGCCTTTGCGCGGGTCGGCATGCTCGTACAGGTGCGTCCCGTCAAATAGTCCCAGGGCATGCGCATCTTTCGGGAAGTGTGCCGGGACCCAGTCCAGAAGAACGCCGATGTTGTGTTCGTGGAGGTGGTTCACCAGGAACATGAAGTCCTGGGGGGAGCCGAAGCGGCTGGAGGGCGCATAGTACCCCGTGACCTGGTAACCCCATGAAGCGTCGAACGGATGTTCCATCACGGGCAGGAATTCAACGTGGGTGTAACCCATCGAAGTCACGTACTCGGCAAGTTGGACAGCGGTCTCGCGGTACGTGAGCCAGCGCGAATCCTCGCCGCGCCGCCATGATCCGAGATGCACCTCGTAGACCGCGAGCGGTCTTTCCTGTGACGTATCGGAGCGCCGCTGATCCATCCAGGGCCCGTCATGCCATTCGAAACCCCCGAGGAAATTGACTTTCGAGGCGGTTCTCGGCCTGACCTCCATCTCGAAGCCGTAGGGGTCGGTCTTGTCTTCATACCTTCCGTTCTGGCCCTTCACCTCGAACTTATACAGCTCCCCCTCGTTCATGCCCGGGATGAAGATCTCCCAGACACCGGAGGAGCCGAGCATGCGCATGGCATGGTACCGGCGGTCCCATCTGTTGAAGTCCCCGATGACGCTCACGCTGCGAGCCGAGGGAGCCCACACGGCAAACTGCACCCCGCCGACCCCATTCACAATGGAATGATGTGCACCGAGCTTCTCGTAGATCTGGTGGTGATTCCCGCCATTGAAGAGGTAGAGGTCGTATTCGGTGAGCGTTGGAAGGAATGAATAGGAGTCGTGGAAGAGCGCCGAGGACCCGTCGGGGTGGGCCTTCTTCAGCCAGTAGGCAAATACCTCCTGATGCCCCGGGAATACCGCCTCAAAGAAGCCCTCCCGGTGAATGAGCTCCATCGGGTGCTCTGCGCGGGTTGAATCCTCCACCACCCAGGCGGCGGACGCATCAGGCAGGTAGGCCCTCACGGCGACAACCGGTTCGCCTCCGGGGACATGCACCAGATGGGCGCCAAGCACGGCGAACGGGTCGTGGTGATCCGCGTGAAGGATCTTTTCGATGTCGTTTTCGGGAACAGTGCTCATCATTAGCGCCTTCTGGAGTGACAGGTGGAGTTCACCGGATGTCGTCCACGATGACGAACTCCGTTTTCCCGGAGGTCACGGTCACCTGGTCTTGAGGAATCTCAAAGCCGCGGTCGGATGAGCGGACGCTCACGGCGTACTTTCCCGGCGGGACATTCAGACGGGCAAGCTGGATCTGAGCGGGGAGTGTCCCCCAGGTGCGAAGATCGGCTTTCTCGGTGGCCCCGACCGTGAGGTCGATTGCCAGACTTCCGAGAAAGTTGGTGAGCTTGTCATCCCTTTTCTTGAGCTCGGATTTCGCCTTCTCGGCCGCAAGGAATTTGAGGAGCGCCCTCCCTCCACTCTTCAGGTAGACGAGGGCAATCCGGTCGTCGAGACATTTCTCCGCAATCGCGGTGATGTCCTGTGCGATCTGGGTGTTGCCGACGGCCGCCACCGAGGAATCCGGGCCCTTCGCCTCCACAGTGTAGGTGCGCGGCCCCTTCATGCGAGGGACGAACTTTGGAAGAGCTATCTGAAACGTGTGGAGCGTCCCTGACGAATCGGGGATCGTCACCGTTGGCCGGATCTCCTGTTTCACCGGTCCCTGCCCGGCATAGGCAACGACCAGGATCGAGCCAAGGTTCCTGTCTGATTTCCTGGCCGCCTTCCCCCCCAGGTTCCGGTACTGTTCCGCCTCTTCGGTGAATCCCATCCGGGTGGCGGTACGGACGAGGTCGTCCAGCAGGAACGACGGTGGCGGAGTCTTATACTCGCGCGCGTACACGCCATAGCTTTCGTAGGCCTTCCTGTAGGAGATGAAGGCGTCGTTGATTTCCCCCCCGGTCTCATAGAGCACGCCGGCGATGTAGCGGACAAAGGCATCTTCCTGGTAGCGGTTCTTCCCTTCATATTGCCGGGAGTATTCGCGGAGTTTCAGGTCGACCTTCCGCGCCTCCACAAGGGCTTCGTCGACCTCCCGCTTCTCGGCAAAGTTGAGGGCGAGGAAGACATTGACCATGACCTTCTCAAAATCTTCCCCGTCGTACGGGAGGACATTGTCATTCGTCAGGAAGGATATGGCGGCGAGGGAAATGCTCTTGGTGTACAGGTCCTGGATTTCCCGCTCGGCTGCAAAGAGGTACGCGCTGCTGGAATCGGGGAGTCCCGCATAGTGGAACAGAAGGCCCAGGTCCAGGTTGTACAGGACGTGGGCCTTGTTGCCGTAGACCGAGGAACTGGCGCGGATGGTCTGGATCGCACGGAGGTATTCCCCCCGCGAGACATCGCCGTCGATGCTCTGGTAGACTTCCGTAACGTTGCTGCAGGAAGAAAGAAAAAAGCAAAGCGCTGCGGCGAACAGCCACAGCGCTTTCCCGCCTGCGACGGGAGAGGGGCTGTGTGGCATGGCTCGCTTGCCGGGGGTTAGAACTTCGTACCGCTCTGGGAAACGAACTTCTTGATCTTCTTTTCTCCGAGCCAGGCCTTGCGGTTATTCTCAAGGTTGACCAGCTCCATGTTCACCTGGTAGTACTTCACCTGATCACCGCCTTCCTGGTCGACGATGGTGGTGATGTCACCCCTGAGCATGAAATCGGCTCCCGCCTCCTTCTGGAATTTTTTCATCGATTCGGGGGAGGCGTTTTCCTGCTGGTCTGCCCTCTCATCCCGCACCTCCTGCCGCTCTTCCTTGTTGGCGACGAAGTTCACCCGGCCTGAGTTGATGAGCTCGCGCTCGAGATTCTTGATGAAGGTAAGTGTCTGGATGTGCTCGCTCGATCTGTTCTTGACGGTGCCCACGATCACGTCAGGCGGGCGTGTGTTTGCGCCCTTGAATTCTCCGAGCCAGGGACGCGCGAGGACGTCTCTGATCATCTCTTCCGCCACGAGACGCGAATCGGTATCGTTCCAATCGCCGCTGAGGTCGATGGTCTTATCCACGTCGACGCGTGAGACCGATTTGGTGGCCCCGCAACCCGACAGAAGAACCATTGCGGTGATTGCGCCCGCTACGGCAAGACAGCGCGCTGTTACCACGGTACCTCCGATGGCTGGTGATAAGTGGGTAATTGCATGGTGAAGATACGAAAAAGCTGTTGAAGGTTCAAGAACCGGGCACGGAGGATAACCCTTTGGAGGAATACGCTTTGGAGGATAACACTTTGGAGGATTGCCGTTTGGACGATCACCCCCTGGCGGATCGCACTTCTTTGGATCAACCTTGCGTGGATCGCTTATCGGCGGGCGCCTGGTCGGAGGGCGATCGGCCATCCGATGTTTCGTTCCCTTGAGGCCGGCCATCCGGAACACCCTTCTCCGGAATCCTGGTTTCCGGTGCCTCGTTTCCACCGGTCCGGACCTCCGGTCCATCATTCCCCTTGAAGGGGTCTCCCGGTGGTTCGGTCGCGGGTACCCGGACATCCGGCCCTTCGGGTCCAGCCGCCATATGCCCCGGAGCCCGCTCTACGGGGTTCACCTCCGTCGCCCGTTCATCTTCCAGGAGCGAGGGATCGATGACCTTCGAAGCGTGCGCGCCAAGCCGCTTCAGCTCTTCCACCCTTCGAATAATATTTCCCTTGCCGGTCCCGAGGTGGGCGACCGCCGCTTCGTGCCACCGCCGGACTCCTTCAATCCTTCGGCCAACCTCCTGCAGGTCCCCAAGGAGGCTCACGAATTTGTCATAGAGGTCTCCCGCCCGGTGTGCGATTTCCACGGCGTTCCGGTTCTGCCTCTCAACGCGCCAGAGCGATGCAATGATCCGGAGCGTGGCGAGAAGGCTGGATGCGGAAACGATGAGGATATTGCGCGCAAGGGCATCGGTGGTCAGCGAGGGGTCGGCATTGACGGCATCGTTGAAGGCCGGTTCCACGGGAACGAACATCAGAACAAAGTCCGGGCTCTGGAGCCCCTCCAGGGTCTCGTACCGTTTTTCAGAAAGCTCGCGCACATGGCGCCGCATCGCCTCAACGTGCCCGGCGAGGGCCGCGGCTTTCTCCTCGGGATCGGCCGCAGCGCAATGCCGCTCATATGCCAGGAGGGAGACCTTGGCATCGATGACCACATGGCGCCGCTCCGGCAGCATGATGATCGCGTCCGGCTGCAGGCGGCGCCCGTCGCCGGTCATGTGCTGCTCCTGAACGGCAAATTCCCGGCCCCGCATGAGTCCCGATTGTTCGAGAATGCGTTCCAGGATCATTTCACCCCAGTTTCCCCGGATCTTCGCCTGGCCGCGAAGCGCGGTAGTGAGGTTCCTGGCTTCTTCGCCGATAGTGCTGTTGAGCTGCTGGAGCTGGAGGAGCTGCTCACGGAGGGACTGGTTCTCACGCACCGAGTCCCGGTGCGTGGACTCGACCTTTTCCTCGAACCGGCCGATGCTTTCCTTCAGGGGCCCCAGCACTTCCTGGAGGGTGCCGCGATGCTCGTCATGGATTGTCCGGGAGGTTTCCACGAGAACACGGCGGGCGATGTTTTCGAAGTCTCCAGTGTATTTTGCCTCAAACTCCTCGAGGAGATGCCGCTGCTCGTCCAGACGCTGTCGAAGCGCCTCTCCTTCAGCTTCGGCCTTGGCAGCGGCGGATGTCAGATCGAGCACCTTCACGCGTGCCTCGAGTGCCTCGGCCATGGCTTCCTCAGCCCGCCCGGACATCAGCCGGAGGCGCTCGCTGGCCAGCGCGTTTTCCCCGCCTGCAGCGGCCCGCGCAGTCTCTTCCTTACGCAAGCGGGGGAGAAAAACGCCGGCTGCGGCAGCGATGCCGAGCAGGAACCCAAGGAGGGCAAGAAGGAGTGTCATGGACGGGTCCGATGTGCGACACCGTCAACATCAGGAAACCGCGGTTGAAAATCAAACATGAAGGACGTGGTGTGAACAGCATGGGTTCGTGCCGCCCCGGCAAGAATCGGGCACGCTCTTGTCATCCGCTCACAAACACCGAAGCCGATCCTGTGTGGATCGGCTTCGGTGTAAGTCCGGCTCTTTCGGGGACAACCTGCCTGTGTCAGGCGGGAACGCCGAGAAGCCCCTCGATCACCTGGACGAACGACTCTTTAGGGAGGGCGCCCATTGCCATTTGCGGTTTCCCCTCTTTCGGAATGAAGAGAAGCGAGGGGATACTCCGGATCCCGAAGGCAGCCGCAAGCTCCTGCTCTCTTTCGGTGTCGACCTTGTAGATATTCAGCTTGCCGGCGTATTGTTTGCCGAGATCCTCGAGAATCGGAGCCACCATCTTGCAGGGTCCGCACCAATCGGCATAGAAGTCCACGATGGCCGGAAGCTCGCCTGAGTAGCTCCATTCCTTGTTGTTCTCAAAGTCGAAAATCTTTTGCTGAAATGTCTCTTTCGTCAAGTGCTCCATGCTGCCCCTCTGCTGTTTTGGCGTTGATTCTGTGGTTGTCTACATTGATGTGATGCAGGAGAGGGCAAAAGGGGTCAGCGGCTTGCCTGAAGGGCTCTGAGGATGTCCGGGAAGCCCGTTTGGGCCAATCCCTGAAATATGGGCATTCCATCCGGGGATCTCCCGGGGTCTTCCCCGACGGAGGCCGGGCTTCCCCCTGCCACCGCATGAGGGTTGACGAGTGATTACAGGCCCTCCTCGGAGATGAGGTAGCATAGAAGGGCTTCGGCAATAGCGCCGAGCTCCAATTCACGAGGGTTGACGGTTTCTATGGTGTCGTTGTCGGAATGGTGGTAGTCGAAATAGCGCTGGTTTTCAACGTCAAGACCGAACCCCGGGACGCCGGTCTTGATCGTGGGGGAGATATCTGTGCCGCCGGACCCGGCTGTGAATTCGGCCGCTCCGAAGAGCGCAAACAGGGGCGACCAGCGGCGCGCCTTCTGAACGATGGCGGCATCTCCCTCGACGGTGAACCCGCGCGGAGCGAAGCTTCCCCTGTCGGACTCGAGGACGGCGACCTGATGCTCATGCTGCCGGGCCGGCTCCACAGGATAGTCTCGCCCTCCCCGGCTCCCATTTTCCTCGTTCGTGAACATGACGGCACGGATGGTCCGTTTGGGCTGAAGGCCGGCGCTTTTCAACAGGCGGAGAGCTTCGATTGCCTGCACGCATCCCGAGCCGTCGTCATTCGCCCCTTGACCCTTGTCCCAGCAGTCGAGGTGCCCTGAGACGACCACTATTTCATCCGGCTTTTCTGTCCCGGTAATCTCCCCCAGGACATTCGCGGAGGGCGCATCGGGAAGCGTCCGGCAGTCAAGGGTCATGTGAATCTTCAAACCCGGAGTCCGGCTCAGAAGCGCGCTGAGTGAGTCGGCGTCAACGCTGCTCACCGCGGCGGCAGGAACCTTGGGCAGGCTGTCATTGTATCCCATCGCGCCCGTATGGGGCACCCGGTCCAGTCGAAGAGTCATCGAACGGACGAGGGCCGCAACCCCTCCAGCGCGTGCTGACTCCACCGCACCCCGGCTGCGTTGATCGACTGCGCCGCCATAGGCTTCAAATGTCACAACCCTGGTTGGGTCCATCGGCCTGTTGAAGAAGACGATGTTCCCCTTCGCACGAGGTCCGAGCGAGCGAAGCTCTTCGAAGGAATGGACTTCGACGACCCCGGCGGTGATCCCCTCGCCCGGTGTTGCCACACTCCCGCCGAGCGCGCAGATGTTCAGACGGTACGGGGTTGGGCCTGCGACGACGGCCTCTTCAGTCTTCCCCCGCACCCAGTGCGGCACCATGACCTTCTCCTGGCGCACGCCGGTAAACCCAAGGCGGGTCATCATCATGGCGGTGAGATCGGATGCCTTCCGCTGGCCGTCGGAACCGCTGAGCCGGTGCGGGGCAACGTCCACGAGCTCGCGCAGCAGAGCATAGGCGTTCATCGTCCGCATGCCGGCCCCCAGCAGGCTTCTCGCGACCGGAAGGTATTGTGCGGTGTCAACAGACTGGGCGGATGCGGCAGGCAGAACCAGCAAGGTCGCTGCCAGGAGACGGATCGCACGTCGAAGCATGTATTCTCCTGAAGACGATCGAAGAGAGGGTCAGCGCGCGTAACGCTGTTTGACACCGGGGATCAGGTACTCATCGAACGCCCGGCTCTGGTCATATTCGGGCATGAATCCCCAGTCGTTCCTGGCTGCTGAGTCGTCCACATCCTCCGGCCATGAATCGACGATTGCCTGGCGCTTGTCGTCCGGGAGGTAGCCGATCTCCGCGTTCTTGAATTCCCTGAGGGCAATTGCCCGGATTTCGCCCGCAGCCGGATTGAAAGACCCGATATTGTACACGCACTTGGTCAGGCGTTCGCGCGGCGCGTCGTGGAGTTTCAGGATCGCCGTGATCGCATCCGGCATTGCCATAAACGGGATCTTCCGGTCTTCACGGACAAAGCTGTAGTAGGGTTTTCCCTGCGCCGCCGCATGCAGCATTTCAGGAGCGAAGTCGCTGGTCCCCCCGCTCGGGACCGTGACGGCGCTGATGAGCCCGGGAAACCGGATGGCCCTGAAGTCGACGCCCCCCCGCTTTTCGTCTGCGGCGAGCTGGCGGTAGTGGTTCGCGTAGTACCTGCCGAGGTGTTCGCAGTAAAGCTTGTTGCATCCGTACATCGTGATGGGCATTGTCCATTCGTGTTCCCTGACACGGCCGACCCTGTGCTTGGTGGCAGGATCGGGCAGGCCGTACACGGCTATCGAGCTCGGGAAGAAGAAGCGGACCGGGGCCCCGTGCCACTGCGACTGTTCGATGGCAATCTTGAGGAGGTGGAGGGTACCCTCGACGTTCACGCGGTGCGCGGCCTCCGGTGTGAATTCGGCGCGGGTGGAGAGAAGCGCGGCCAGGTGGAACATCGCATGGATTTCGAACTCGCTCTGGAGCCGCTCGAGCAGCCGGTTGTCCAGGATGTCTCCGACGATTGTTGCCGTGCTCTTCGCGGCAAGACCGGCGTCGATCGGCCGCACATCAAGGGCGATAATGTGGACGTTTCCCGCCCCGGCGAGGCGGTCGATGAGACCATGTCCCATCTCGCCGTTTGCTCCTGTCACCAGGACGGCGGGTTTTCGGATGTGACCACTCATGGGAATCGGTTCTGGCGTGCGATGGATGGCGAGTTTTGCCTGCGGGAGGCTTATGGAAGATACGGATTCCCGCGAAAAAACCAAACATGGATTATCCTGCCATGGAGCGGCATAGATCATCTGGCGGGACGGGGCGGGCACACAGAGAAGTGCGACGCTGCCGGAAGATTATCAGGAGGCCTGTTCAGGCAGAGCGCGGACAGAGAGATGCCGTCAGAAACAGGATGCGTCTTTAAGGCTTCCCTCTGCGGGCTGCGCGAAGCTGCGCATTCAGCCGGGAGCGGGCGCCACCCGGGAGCGAGGAAGGCCGGTTGTCCTCCGGCGTCATGAGATACTCGATCCAGTCCAGGAACTCCTCCACCGGCCGGCCTTTCCGGAGGAAGCCGTCGTACCGGGGATCTCTGATCGCATCGAGCGCATGCGTGTCGTCATGGGCCGAGACGAAGAGGAACGGGAGTTCCTGGTACAGAGCCATGAGCCGGACGGTCCGATAGAACTTGATGCCATCCATCACAGGCATGAAAATGTCGGACACGATGAGATCGACAGGCTGCTCTTCGAGCTTCTCGAGCGCTTCCTCGCCGTTGCCTGCCATGACGACTTCGTATCCTTCGGCCTGCAGAAGAGCCCGGAGAAGCATACGGTAGTCCGTTTCGTCGTCGACAACAAGGACCCTTTTCATGAGAACCCTTCATCAGATGAATCTGGCCGGAAACCAGCACAACAATATAGCGACTTTTACTTCCAGAAGCTGTGCGCACGGTCACCCGACCACAGGTTGACAGCCACGTGCGCCTTGTCTGCGCCCGGGGAAACGGAAGATTTACTCCTCGAAAACGCGGGGAACCCTCCAGGCGATGAGCGAAGTCACTTCGTAAGGGATGGTTCCCATGGCTTCGGCCAGATCCCACGCCGTGATGGTTTCCCCGCCGTCTCTCCCTATCAACACCGCGGGATCGCCCGGATGAACGGCCGCACCGGGCCCCACATCCACCATGCAGTGGTCCATGCAGACCGTGCCAGCAATCCGGAACCGCCGGCCGCGAATGAGCACGTCTCCCCGGTTCGTCAGGAGCCGCGAGTACCCATCGCCATAGCCGACGGGGAGGGTAGCAATCATTGTTGGGCGGTCGGTCGTGTAGCGGCGGCCGTAGGAAATGGAGGTTCCCACAGGGACGTCCTTGATGAATGAGACCCGGGTGACCAGAGAGAGCACAGGCTTGAGCGGGAACGGAAGGGGCATGTCCTTCCTGGGCGGATATCCGTACAGCATGATGCCGGGGCGGACCATGTCCAGGTGTGAATCCGGATGGGCCAGGATGCCGCCGGAGCCCGCCATGTGCCTCAGCGGGACGTCGATCTTGAGCCCGGCAAGGGACTCAAGAACCCGGAGGAAGCGGCCGAGCTGTCCGCGCGCGTACCCGGGGTCGGCATCCTCGGCCGTAGAGAAATGACTGTAGACGCCCACCAGGTCGATTCCGGGAATACTGGCAGCCCTCGCAATCTGCCCGGCGGCAGATTCCCAGGGGAGCCCGAGCCTGCCCATCCCCGTGTCCACTTTCACATGAATGCGGGCCCTCATGCGGGTCCGCTGGGCGAGCCCGCCGATCTCTTCAGCACCTGCAAGGGAGGTGACGGTCAGGTCGAGGCCGGCGTGCAGGGCGGGCTCGATGTGCTCCGGCGGGGCGGCTTCAAAGACCAGAGCGGGGGTGTCGATTCCTTCACTTCGGAGCTGGACGCCTTCGGGAACACGCGCCACCCCGAGGTAATCGACACCTGCTGAGTGTGCCGCCCGGGAAATCCCGATCAGCCCGTGACCGTACGCTTCGGCCTTTACGACCGCGAGGATTTTCACTCGCGGACCCACAAGGGTCCTGACAAGTTCCAGGTTCTCCCGGAAGGCCCCAAGAAGGATAATCGCCCGGGTTGGATGGAGTGGTACGGTCATGGCAATCAATATCGAAGATACGGCGGGAGAAATCAAGACTTCCGTATCACCCGGAGTCCCGGAGGTAACCGGCGCAGGGAGAGATTCCTCCAGGCTTCATGACCATGCCGTCAGACCGGGCCGGGGAGCGGCGCTGTTTCTTCCTTCGTCCGGCGGCCCGTCTACACTTTTCCCCTGCGCGACTCAAGCTGAACGCGAATCTCCTCACATTTCTGCTTTGTTAGCTGAAGCTTCGAAATGAAGAAGATGACCGCCAGCAACCCGGCAACGGGAATTGATGCGAGGGACGCGCGGATCCAGAAAATCGTCTCAGGGGCCTGTGCGCCGTGGGAAGAGTTGAACCCCGCCCACCCGAGGATAAGGCCGGAGACGAAATATCCCATCGAATTGCCCAGCTTCAGGATATAGGAGCCACAGGCAGTGAACGAACCTTCACGGCGTATCCCCATATTCAGTTCGTCATAATCGATGATGTCCGCGCCGATGGAACCATGCAGCATCCAGAGACCGCCTGCCGCAAGCCCCATCGTCCCGGAAGCGATGGTCTGCAGCCACGGGATCAAAGGCGTATACAGGAACCATGACCCCCCATAACCAAGAATGCCGATGATGGCGGCCGCGATGACGCCCGTCTTCTTGTCCGTCGCGCGCGCAATCCTCCCCAGAATGAGCGGACCCGAAAAGCCGCCGACCATGAACGCAAACCCCATCCAGAAGTTCCAATTGTCTCCGTTGATGGTGCTTCCGCCGCAGACGTAGTAGACGGTGGCGTAATAGCCGAGAGCGCCGACCATGCTGGTTCCCATGGTGAAAGCGGCACCAACGCCCATCATGGTCCGGAACGGTTTGCATTTCAACGTTTCGTAGAACGAGCTTTTGAGCGAGATGCGTTCCTTCGTCTTGACGACCACCCGTTCATAATAGCGTTCTTTCACCCTGAAAAAGATGATGATCGCAAATGCCGCCATCAACAGGCCGAGGATGGAAGTGTAGACCTGCATTCCCAGGAGGGTATTCTTGCCGACTGCCCCCGGAAGAAGAAACCAGGAGAGGTTGGTGAATCGCAGCGCATAGAAATTCCCGATCTCGAATATTTTCTGCATCGAGCTTCTGTAGGTCATCACCGAGGTGCGCTCCTCGTAGTCCGGAGTCATCTCTGCCCCGAGGCTGTTGTACGGGACGGTATAGAGCGCCATGAGGGGAATATAGATCATGGACGATACGATCATGTACCAGAACACCACGGACAATCCAAGAAACGTCTGGTCAACCCAGGACGGCGAGATAAGAAAAAGGGCAGGGAGACCAAGGCCGCTCAAGATCCCGGCAATCAGGATGAACGGACGCCTCCGGCCGAACTTTGATCGGAAATTGTCGGAGATCCATCCTGCGATCGGATCGGCAATGGCATCGTAAATCCTGATCAACGTCAGGGCAAGCCCGACAAGCCACGGCGCAACACCGAGGTAGATATTGAACACCGCGAAGGCAACAGCAGGATACAGCCAGAGCCCCCACATGTCGATGCCGGTTCCGAGACCGTAGGCAACCTTGGTGCGAACAGGGATGCGATCGCGAATCTGGCCTCCCGCGGACCCGGGCGCCACTTCCTGTTGACTGCTCGTTATTTGTTCCATGGGGGTTCCTTGGAATCACTGGTCGATGAGGATCTGGATGAGAGCTTCGGGCCGCATACGGTGGGGTGGCTGGCACGCGGTTACGTCTGCCAGGTGGCCGGACATGGCTTGGTGATCGCTCACGGAGGCTCCTGTCATCAATAAGAAACGGATAAATATGAATGATGCAAGAGGCGGTCCCCGCCTCACACCTTGAATCGACAGCGGCTGCCGCCAGATCAGGCCGATTCCCGGCAACCTCTGCGATGCATTCCCCTTTGTGTCAGTTGAATCAAAATCGACTCATTGATGATTTTGCAGAACCAGCGTGGGGCTCTCCTGCCGGTTGGCATGCCGGCACAGGCAATTACGTCTCGGACAGGCTTTGGAACTTCCCGGGAAATGCTCTCGTTATGAAGTGTAATCATGAAGCAATCGATGCAACGCCGGCTTTCGATCTTCCTTCTTGCAGCCTACGTTCCGCTGAGCCTCTTCCTTGGCTTCCTGCACACGGATGAGGCATGGATCCAAGGCTCCCGCAATGTTGAACTTCATCCCCCCCCGCCCAGCGGCACTATCGGGGCAACTGAGACCGGTCCCTGTGTCGCCTGCCTCATCATTTCTGGACACTTCGTCCAGCACGATGTCGTCCTCCCTTGTGGTCGTTCTGTTCTAGATTTTGTTGTTCAACGAGTCTCAGTTCACCCTCAGGCTGCCCCGGAAACGGAATCCGCTCGCGCTCCTCCCCAACCTCTTTCCTGCTAACACATCACAGTTTGCGTTATCGTTCGTGGTGACCATTTCCCGGCCGAAACGGGCTTGGACGACGCGTCCCCTGTAACGGATCGCCTCTTTTTGGTGCCGTTCGTGAGGATCAGCCGCTCCTTTTCAGGGGAGAATAGTCACACACCCAATGGCCAATTCAAGATCGGCTTTTCTCGGCATGGCCAAGCCGGTCCTTGATGGTTTTCATCCGCCCAGAACAGGAGCAATGGTATGAGAAGTCACATAACCCGTTTCCTGGTGTTTTGGCTGTCGCTTGTGAATGCCCAACTTGCATGGTCTGCCGGAGATGCAAAGACTTCTCCAGCCGATCCCACCGTTCAAGTCCGCATCTCGGTTTCCGATGCAGATCAGAAGTTCCCGATCGAGCTCGCCCATGCCGTTCTCCGGCGAGACGGAAGGATTGTGGCCCAGGATGCAACGAATCCTGCGGGACTCATGCGTTTCAAGGATCTGAGACCGGGACAGTATGCCATTTCGGTCTGGTTCGTTGGATACAGGACCTATACGGCTACAATCGACATCGATGCGCAGCATACAACCTTCGACATCGCACTCCATTCCGAAGGGACGTCGGCTCAAGAAGTTGAAGTGGTGGGAGAAAAGGAACTAGCCGTATCCCATATAGATCCAAGAACCGGAAATCAGGTCTTCGAATCTGAGACCTACCACGCACCTCCCACCTCAAGGATGACGAACCTTATTCAGGAAAACTTGATGGGGGTGGCCCGTGCTCCCACCGGCGAGGTCCACATTCGCGGAATGCACGGAGAATTTACGTACTACGTCGATGGACTGCCCGTTCCTCTCGGAGTGTTCGGGGGACTCAATGAGGTTGTCGATCCCAAGGTCATTGACCGGGCAACCTTCATCACGGGAGGGTATCCAGCGGAGTTCGGCGGACAGATGGCGGCCGTCGTCGATCTCAACAACCATGTCCCCACAGGGACGTTCCATCTCGATGCCTCGACATACGCGGGAAGCTACCTCGTCTTCAACGGGGCGAAAGGATCACCTGGGGACACGCTCGGATCACGCCTTGGACCATTCCGCGCGCTCAACTCGAACGGACAGAGTCTCTCCTTCAGCGATCATGTCGGGAAACTTGGCTTTTTCCTCTCGGGCTCGCGACAGGAGACAGACCGCCGGATCGATCCGCCGGTCCCTGCACTGTTTCACGATCACGGCTTTGACTACTTCCTGTACGGCAAATTCGACTATATCCTGAGTGACGTCGACTACCTGACATCTAATCTCAATTTTGGCCGAACCTACACGGAGGTCCCCTACGATTCGGTTGAACAGATCGCCGCTGATGTGCAGAAAACGACGAATGGATTTCAGACGTTGTCGTATTTCCGAACCCTCAATCCGGAGATCGACCATGAGTCCAATTTTTTCATGGGCGTGTATGCCCGTGAAGGCGGGCTTGTCTACACGCCAGGAGACATTGATTCGCCTAACTTTCAGTTCGCCGGCGACACTCTCCGCTCGTACTTATTGACGGAAGACCGGAGTTTCACTACACTCGGAATGCGATCGACGTATGACAGCAGACTCTCCCATGAGCTCACCTACAAGGTGGGATTGAACCTCAGCAGCACGAGGGGAACCGAAAATTTCACCTCGCGTGACTCCGGTGGGACACCGGGGCCTTCCATCGTCACCGATTTTGCGGGGTCGGATTTCGGCGCCTTTTTCGAAACTGACTGGCATCCTCTTGAGTGGACTTCCATCGAGCTTGGGGTCAGGTACGATCAGCACATTGCTCCCGATGTCCCTCTGCAACATCAGGTGAGTCCCAGGATCAGGTGGAACTTGTATATCGATGAATCCAATTCAGCCTATCTGTATTACGGGCGGCTCTTTATGCCGACGAACATTGAAGGCCTGAGATCGATTGCTCTCAATGTGAGCACCTCTCTGACGCCAACGCTTCCTGAAAAAGATGACTTCTACGAGATTGCCTACACACACTCGTTCCCCCTCGGCTTCCGCGGGAAGCTGGACGGGTTTTTCAAGAAGGCAAGCCCGGGCCTGGACGATCAGACCGTCGGCAACAGCGCGATCAAGACTCCCGTGAACATTGCGGAGGTCAAGATCACCGGCATCGAGCTTGGACTCAACTATGCCAGCCAAGATATCCCGATCTCCGGGTATCTTAACGCCTCAGTCATCCACGCGTACGGCTCCGGAGCGGTGAGCGGAGGCTTTCTCGATATCACGGGTGATGGGTCCGCAACCGACCTTGATCATGATCAAAGACTCTCGGTCGTCATGGGATTGAACTACCAGACAGACGATTGGTTTGCCAATCTCACCGGCATTTATGGTTCGGGACTTACGAATGGAAACCCCGGCGGAGTCGCGTACAGCACCAGTCTCTTCGATTTCAACACGGCGACACACACTGCGCCGTCCTGGATTGTGAATCTGGGACTCGGATACACCTTTCGCATGGCGGGCGGTTCGCGATTGGAGCCGTCGATCTACATCACGAATCTCCTGGACCACGACCACCTGATCAAAGGGGCATACTTCAGCGGGGCGAGCTGGGAAGAACGAAGAAACCTCATATTCAGACTCTCTGTCCATGTCTGAGAACACCCAACGAGTATTCGAAGTGCTGAATCAGGAGGTTGGAGAAGATGTCTTCAACGTAGAGGGAGGAGCGGGCGTCCGAAGACCAGCGGGCGCGTGGTTTGAACACACGCTACCTCATGGAATGGATGTTTGGTCCGCGGGGTGAGGAGGAAGCGGGAGTTCTTTTCAGAGAGAGACCTGTATACCGGAAGCCAGCCGGAACTGCTCATCCAGCTGGTTACCCGTCAGGTTCTTGATCATCGGGAATTGACCAAAGAAATCAATGTTGAAGCCAGGGAAAGGAATGAAGGAAAGGCCTGCGTTGAGAAACATGTAATGGCCGCCGGAATCCGGGATATAAGCGTCCTTGTACCGTTCCTTCCAGCTCACACGTCCGATAACGCCGAGATGCTGGATGAGCACCGGTCCATCACATGCATCCTGGGGAAACAGGCGGAAACGGAATGTCAGATCGTAGTTGAACGACGCTTCCAACCGGAAAAGCCGCAGACCGGGACTGAGATCAGAAACTGTAGCCCATCGTCAGGTTCACCAGGGCGGGGGCGACCAGTTGAACCCCCCGGACATGCGTCATGAGCGGGATTCTCAGGTCCCCATACAATGTGAAATGGGTTGAAGCCACCACTTCAAGGCCCGGAGAAAGGTACAGCCTTTCATATCCGGTATTATCCGGGTCGGCATTGTCGCCGCCGTCGATTCCACGGAACGAACCCGCGAGCTGCAGCGTGGGCACGATCCTGAGACTATTGAGAAGCCCGTCATAGTGGATCCCGCCGTTGACGTCGAAGCTGTTCCCGGGGCGGTATCCGTCACGCGTGTTAAACGCATACTGCCACATGACCTGTGCGTACCATCCCCATCCGTCCTCCTGCCCCATCTGGTATCCCCCCAGGAGGAAATCCGTCGTGCCGGTCCCGATCTGTGTATCCCGGTCAAGGAGGGATTCATGGAATGCGCCGGTGGGAAGTTTCAGCCCGAATTGAAGGCCTGTGGACATGTCCTCCGAGATGCCCGTGTACATGCCCATGAGACGGACGTCACCAAACGACGTGTGATTTACCGCAGCGATGTTCCCATCGTCATCCGTGGTCCTGAAGTAACGGTTCCACACGGGACCTTCCGCCATAAACCCCCAGTCCCTGTTGACCATGTACTTGAACCCGAGCGTATAGAAGTTCGTGCGGATCTCCTGATCGCTGTTCGCATCCGCGGAAGCGCTCTTCCAGCTACCCCAGTTCCTGGTCTGGTCCATGTAGTTATATTGCAGAAATGCCCCGAACCCTGCTGATGTCGGCATCGTCCACGGTGCGCCGACGGTAAACACGTTGCACCCGCANNATAGACTCCTTCCTGTGGGTTTTGAAATAGCATGACAGCGCCGTTACAGGGAGAAGATCTCCGGAGGATGGTCGATGTCCCTCCCGGAGGGGAGGGGGATGGCGGGGCTGAGAAAAGTAAAATGCACCTCCCCGGTCCGGGGCGTACGAAGAGACGTTGGAGGGTCTACAAGAACCGGCTGTAGATCGTTGCCTTCCTTAAGATTTCTAGCGGGGGGAGACTGCTCCTTCCGGTCTTCATTGGCGAGCTGTTTCCGCAGGAGGCAGCAACCCTGGCAGGTGTTCCCGGGTTCGTCCTTTTTCTCGCAGAGGTTTCCTGCAATGAATGATCGGTTGAGTGAGAAAGAGAGGACAACCACACAATCGCTGAGACAGGCGAGCGTTAGGGATAGAAGGGTTACTATGACGAGTATGAGCCTCACTGGGTCCGGGGGCCTGGAAAGAACGGAGAAAGGTCAAGTTTGGCGAACGGGGGCGGGAAAAATCAACCACCAGGTGGTCCCTGTATTCCCCATTGTCGCCCAACAATGAACGCATGCCAAATGCAATTGGTTCCTTCGGATCAGTTGTCGCTATGAACGTTCCCGTTGTATGCGATCATGCAAAGCCTCTTCGCACGTGGAGTAGCGGTACCGTGTCATGGTTGGTGTGTTGGACAAAGGTCATCCTTCGTGTAGCGGAAGAACTGGAACCGCGTAGGAGTGGCAGACTCTTGGACCAGCGAACGCCGGACCGATTGGAAGGAATCCTGCATTGGGGGATCGGGACCGGGATAAAACCTTCTGCCGGTTCCCTCTTTCATCCTCCTGCAGGCAGCAGATTCCGTCACGTCGCGCCAAACCGAATCACCTTTGAAGTTTCTCGCTCCTTGTGATGCCCCTGCTGCCGTTAGGGCGGTGCGGGAAGAACGCTACTTGCGCCTTGGAGAAACATGTGTTACCCTTCTTAGAAAGGGTGTTACCATGATCAATCTTGTTCGCTTCGGGGTCTCCATCGAGGCAGACCTCCTCAGAGGATTTGACCGATTCAACCGGCAGAAGGGTTTTGTCAATCGTTCACAGGGACTCCGCGACGTACTGCGTTCCCTTCTCGATGAAGATCGGGTACAGGATGACAGTACGGCCTCACTCGGTGTGTTGACTCTCGTGTACGACCATCACAAGCGAGATCTTGAAGACCGTCTGACAACCATTCAACACGATCACCACCATTCCATTATCACAACCACACACGTTCACATTGATCACGACAACTGCCTGGAGGTCATCCTTCTGCGGGGCCGGGCGGGCGCATTGCGCAAGATCGCATCCGACATTTCCAGCCTGAAAGGGATACAACACAGCAAATTCCAACTCACCTCAGCGGAGCATATGTGCTTACGCAGCAGGATATCTTCAGCACGGCGAATATCTCGGCCGGCGTCCGCTTGAACCATCATTCACTGTATGGTAACGAGGTAGCACCACAGATCGGATTTGCGCTTCGGGTCGATAACGCAACGACCATCAAGGCCTCATCCGGAAAAGGCTTTCAGAGTCCGACGATCCGTGAACTCTATCTCTTCCCTTTGCTCTCAGGTGCCGGAGAGATGAGAATCACAGGAGGACCCGCATTCTTGCTTCAGCCCTACAGCGTTGCCTACTGTCCGCCGTTGACGGAACACGATGTGATCAACACCGGATCCGATACCCTGCGCTACATCTGGTTGGTGGCTAAAGCACGACAATAGCCTCGAACTTACCATCTGTGCACCGTCGTGGATTCTCACTCTGAGATTCGGACGCACCTTTCGAATGGCAGGCAGCGTGCCACCGCTCTCCGGTATGGCTGGGCGGGGGATGATCGTGTCGGGTGGAAACGGTGGACCAGCAGGCTGACAAGCAGATCATGAATACCCGGAACCTCCCTGTCACATCCGCAATGCGGTACCTTCGCGAGCACAATGTTTCTTTCGTGCCGCATCCGTATACCTATGAGGAACATGGAGGCACGGCCCTTGCAGCCGCCGAGCTGGGCATTGACGAGCATTCTGTGATCAAGACGCTAGTGTTCCAGACAAATGCCGGAAAGCCCCTTCTTGTCCTCATGCACGGAGACAGGGAGGTCTCGACAAAGCAGCTTGCCCGGTTTCTAGGCGTGAAAGGAGTGACAGCCTGTGACCCGGCCACTGCACAGCGGCATACCGGCTACATGGTCGGGGGGATCAGCCCGTTCGGGACAAGGAGTCCGCTGCCGGTCTACGTGGAGTCTACGGTATTCAACCTCCCGAAGATCTACATCAACGGGGGAAAAAGGGGATTGCTCGTTGAAATCCAGCCGCAGGAAGCCGAGCGGACGCTGATGCTCGAGCGCGTCGCCGTGGGGATCGTCGAGAGCCGGGACGTCAGATAACCTGGGCAGATGACGACAGTGGTTGACCGTGTCTGTCAGAATTGGCTTTAGATCGGGCCGGGTCAGCCGAGCAGTGTCACGCGGGTTCCTGGGAAATGTTGAGGTTGCCTCCCCGAAACCCTATCTTTCCAGTAGGAGCCGGGAGCCCCGCCCTTCCAGGAAACAGAGATCCCAGGATGACATCGTTCATCGCAACAACAGAGGACATCACGGTGCGCGTACGGCCGGTGTACCTCGACGGCCAATCCGACCCTATTGAGAAGAAATTTGTCTTTGCCTACTTCATACGGATCGAGAACCATGGCGCGGAGAAGGTCCAGCTGCTTCGCCGCCACTGGCACATCATCGACGGATCAGGCGAAGCGAAGGAGGTCGAGGGGGAGGGTGTTGTGGGAAAACAGCCCGTCATCACACCGGGGAAATCGCACGAGTACAACAGCTTTTGCGTCCTCGAGACATTCGAGGGAACGATGGAGGGAACGTATCTCATGCAGCGGTCCAACGGCGAGCAGTTCCGGGCGCTGATCCCCCGGTTCCCCTTGCGCGCCCTTTCGAACTGACAACAGGAAAGCATCGATGCCTCAACACCGGAAAATGCTCAGGGCAAAGATCCATCGTGCGATCGTCACGGACGCCGATCTGGAGTATGAGGGAAGCCTGACCATACCGCCGGAGCTCATGGAGCTGGCTGACATCAGGGAATACGAGGCCGTGCAGGTATGGAATGTCAGCCGCGGAACGCGTTTTGAAACGTACGCGATCACCGGGGAGCGCGGATCGGGAAGAATTTGCGTGAACGGGGCAGCGGCTCACCTCGCGGGCAGCGGGGACCGGATCATCATTTCCTGTTTCGTGGAGATTCCCGAGCCGGAGGTATCCGGCCATACTCCCATCGTGGTCTTCGTGGACGACAGCAACCGCGCCGTTAAGACCCGCCGGGAGGAACCCGGCCCGCATCACAAGGGAGACGACTGTTGATTCCTTCCCCCATTCCCCACTCATCATTCATCCCGTCATCAGTGGTCCGCTGCGGGATGTGGAGAGGGAATGATGAGTGGGGAGGCTGGCGGAATAATGAACATTATCCGTGCCAGGAGGCCCTCAACAGGATTGCGGGAGAATTCCGGGAACGGCCCGGGATCAGGTGAGAGATGACGAGAGAAGGGTGACGATTGTAGAATCAGCAGGACACGGACTACAGGTCTGATACGAGCCTGATCCTGATGATTTCCGGATGATTGCCCAGCCGGACAGGAGGCCCCCACGTCCCGATACCGCTTGAAACATAGTAGTGTGTTTCCCCCTTCTTCAGGTACCCCCAGCTCACCTCGTAGATTGCCTTTGTGATAAAGTTCAGGGGCCACAACTGACCGTCGTGGGTGTGACCGGAGAGCTGGAGGTCCGCCCCGGCTTCCGCAGCCTCCTCCAGGTGAAACGGCTGGTGATCCAGCACGATGACGGGGCGCGAGGCATCGACGCCGGTCATCAGCTCTTTCAGCGTTTTCCTGGTTCGTCCCGCCATCGTCACCACGCTCCGGTCCTCCCTGCCGATAATCGTCACGCCGCCGGGCAGCACCGTGCTGCTGTCGCGCAGGACTGTCACCCCGTGTTCCCTCAGGTACGACACCGCAGCTTCAACGCCGCCGATATATTCATGGTTGCCGGTGATCGCAAAGACTCCCAACCTGGCGCGGAGTGACCGGAGATGCTCACCGAGATTTGCGCGGATCACGGGCGCGAGATCTTCATCGACAATGTCACCCGGGAGAAGGATCACATCAGGCTCGATGGCGTTGATGGCCTCGACGATCTTCTCCAGCCGCCGGCGCCCGATGATTGTCCCGAGGTGGATGTCGGACGCCGCAGCAATGGTCAGCCCCTTCTCGAGCCGCTTGTGGACACGAAGATCGAGCCCGACGGTGCGAGGCCTGAGGGCATTCATGTGTCCAGCGACAAGAACGAGCGCAACTGTGCAGAGGAGGCCCGCCAGAGTCCATGCTTTCACCTCAGGGTAATTCTTCGACACCCAGTCGGGAGAGAGGGCAAAGAAGTGGTTGAAGAGGCGGACCAGGTCGAGAAGGACCAGTGCAAGGAAGAAATACAGCATTGCGGCAAGCCAGAACGACCCGATCCAGACAAGTCCCGAGCTCAGCGGCGAAAGCCACGCCCTCTCCAGGAACCTGCCGGCGATGAACGACAGCGCAAAGCCGGCAAAGAGCGCAGCGTAGGGGATCCTGAGCATGGATCCGGCCGGGATGGCCTGCCACCCGCGCAGGAAAATGTAATAGTTGATGAGCCCGTAGATCGTGAAGAAGACTGCAAAGAAGATGACAACCGGAGCGTTCTTCATACCGTGCGGGCACTCTCCCGGCCGGAGGCCGTTGCGGCCGGAGAAGCCACGGACCGGCCGACTGCCGGGGCGATGCAGCGGACCTCCCTCATGAGATCGGCAAATGCCGCGGGCTTCAGGGATTGCTCCCCATCGGACAGTGCCTTCTCCGGCGCCGGGTGGACTTCCACGAGAAGTCCGTCGGCCCCCGCCGCGATGGCCGCGCGGCTCATCGGGACCACCAGGTCATGTCTTCCGGTCCCATGACTCGGGTCCACGATGATCGGGAGATGCGAGAGCTGTTTGACGGCAGGCACCACGTTCAGATCGAGGGTGTTGCGGGTATACTCGACAAATGTCCTGATCCCCCGCTCACAGAGAATCACGCGGTGATTTCCGCCCGAGAGCAGGTATTCGGCACTCATCAGAAACTCGTTGAGCGTTGCGGCGGGACCCCGTTTCAGCAGAACGGGCTTGTCGATTTTGGAGAGGCTCCTCAGGAGCTTCGTGTTCTGCATGTTCCGGGCACCCACCTGGAGCAGATCCGCATACTCCGCGACGACATCGACCTCGGAGGATTCCATCACCTCAGTGACGATGCCCAGACCGGTCTTCTCGCGGGCACGTGCGAGGAGCTTCAGCCCTTCCTCTCCCAATCCTTGAAAAACGTACGGGCTTGTCCGGGGTTTGTACGCGCCCCCGCGGAGGAGACGGGCTCCCGCAGCCTTCACCGCGATCGCCGCAGTCACTATCTGTTCTTCATCCTCCACCGAACAGGGGCCAGCAATAACCACCACTTCGTTGCCCCCGATCGGCACCCCGGCGACCGACACAATGCTGTCGGCCGGTTGGAATTCACGGCTCGCAAGCTTATACGGCTTGAGTATCGGTATGACTTCCTCGACGTGCGGAAGGAGGGTGAGCTGGTCGCGGTTGACCAGACGCTCGTCGCCGATGACGCCAATGAGAATCCGCTCCGTCCCCCTGGAGACATGGGGCGTGAGGCCGAGCTCTTCGATCCGGCGGGAAACGTATTCAACATCCGCTTCGGTCGCCCGCGCCTGCATGACGATGATCATGACAGCTCCTTTTCGTGGACCTCAACTGCAAAAAACCCCGCCGTTGATCCGGGCGGGGTCCGTGTGCTCAAAGCAGCGGCCTTCAACCTGGGGGGCTTATCCTCCCCCCCGTCCAACAGACGGGCAGGAGACCTGACTATGGATGGAGATTGCCGAACACTTATTGGTAAATTCTATGAAAAACGCGCGAAAGAAGCAAGATCTCCCCTTCCGCCGGCGGGCTTCGTTCCTCTGTTTTTTTTCCGGAGTGTGTGCTTTTCCCGATATTTTTGACTAGCTTGCGAAGCATTCTCACACCGGATGCGTCCGCGTATGCCTGCGGATGACCGCCACCGGCTGCCCATCGGTTCGTTCCTCGCCGCAGCCGTCTTACTCTTCCCCCGTTCACTCACAGTTTCAAGGAGCTGCTATGAACCTCGCACGGCGAGTTACGCTCTCGTTCGCCCTGTCTGGAATGTTGGCTGTGGAGGCGGTAGCGGGAGGATTCCAGCTGAACGAGCACGGCGCACGTGCCATGGCCCAGGCGGGAGCCTTTGTGGCCAGGGCGTCCGATGGATCGGCGGTTTTCTTCAACCCGGCCGGCCTTGCATTTCAGGACCAGATTTCCGTGTACGGAGGCGTCACGGCGGTGATCCCGACCGTTTCGTTCTACGGCCCTCTGCAGAACAATACCAACGCGAAGACACAGGCGCCAAACCAGTTCTTCTCACCAATCAATGCGTACGTCACCTACCCGGCCTTCGAGCGCCTGCATGTGGGGATCGGTGTGAACAATCCGTACGGACTCGGTAGCGAATGGCCCGATACGTGGATAGGCCGCTACCTTACGACCTATGTGAGCCTTCATTCGTTCTACTTCTCCCCCACCGTCTCATACAAGATTACGGACGACCTTGCCGTGGGAGGAGGCTTCAACTATGTCACCGGTAGTGTCAGCCTGGAGCGCGCCGTTGCCATCCCTCTTCAGGCAGCCGACGGCGATCCGAAGGTTACACTGGATCTGACGGGCCACGGCTACGGCTGGAATGCCGGGGCACTGTACAAGATTACGCGCGATATTTCCATCGGCGCGTCGTACCGGAGTTCCGTGAAAATGGATGCCAGCGGGACTGCGTCCTTCAACCCGAATTACGCACCGCTTGACCTTCCCGCGGGCGGTGTTACCACCTCCATCAAGCTCCCCGCCACCGCCTTTGCGGGTCTCGCCTGGACTCCCGCAGGGGAGAAGTACCAGATCGAGGCCGACTACCAGTGGATCGGGTGGTCTTCCTACAACCAGCTGGCATTTACGTTCCAGGCGGACGGATCCCAGGTTATTCAGCCCAAGAACTACAGCGACACGTACATTCTCCGGATCGGCGGCGAGTACGCGCTGGGAGATTTCCGCATCCGCGGGGGATACCTCTTCGACCACTCCCCCGTAAGCACGGAGTATGTCGATCCGATTCTTCCGGATGCCAACCGCAACGGGATAAACCTCGGACTCGGCTACTCCTTCTCCAAGGAATTTAGCGTGGACGTAGCTTACCTCCTCCTGCTGTTCAATGAGCGGAAAGCCGTGAATACCACTCCCACCGTCAATTTCGACGGTACATATCACACCCATGTGAGCCTGTTCGGCGTAAATCTCGGGTATTCCATTTAACCTTCTCCCTGGAGCATGAGCATGAGATCGATACGCTTTGCGGCCGCCCTGGCGGCCATGCTGATCGCCGCCCTGCTGCTGGGCGGATGTAAGGACAGCACCCCATCCGGCCCCGTCGCCGGCATGGGCAACACTACGGTCACGAAATACGTCGCCATCGGGAACAGCCTGACCGCCGGCTACCAGTCGGGGGGGCTGTTCCAATCGGGGCAAATCTACAGCTACCCGAATCTGATCGCCGGACAGCTGAACCTCGCCGGCGCCTCGGTCGGAAGTTTTGAGATGCCCCTCTATTCGGATCCGGGCACACCCGATCCGAAAACCGGGAAGGCCTCACGGTATGAAATCCTGAGCATGACGGGTCCCGTGATCGGACCCGCAGGAGCGCCCCCTGGCGCACCGATAAACCTCACCCTTGCCCGTCCCTACGACAACCTCGGGATCCCGGGCGCGGTGATCTACGATTTCCTCGACACGACAAGTTTCCTTGCCAAGGCAGGGCCACCCAGAAACAACCCGCTGTTCTCTCTGGTCCTGCGAAACGCTGTGATGGGAAAGAACATCCTGGAACAAGCCCGTGCCCTCCATCCCGATCTGGTGACATTCTGGCTGGGGAACAACGATGTGCTGGGATACGCGACGTCCGGGGGAGTCTCCCCTTCGGCACCGACGTCATCCGCCGTATTCGGGGCCCTCTATGCGCAGGCGCTGGGAGCACTGCGGGCGGCACTGCCCAACGCCAAAATCGTGGTCGCCAACATCCCCAACGTCACATGCATCCCGTACTTCACGACGGTGGGTCCACGCGTGGCAGCAAGCCTTCCCGCCGGCTACTATCTCCGGTACCAGAAACACGGCAACACGAGCCTGGCGTTTGATTCCACCCGTTTCACGGAAGCCACCCCCCCTTTCATCACGCTTCCGGGCCAGACCTATGCACTGCTGATCGGGCACCCCTCGGGCAAGTGGTACCGGGACAACGGAGTCGCCCTTCCTGCGGGAATTGATACCACCAAGCCTTTCGGGCTGCATCCCCAGAACCCGTGGCCCGATGCCCTGATGCTCGACGCAGACGAGCAGGCGGTTGCCGCCGGCGCCGTCAGCGCATTCAACGGGATCATCGCCTCCCAGGCATCGGTGAATGGCGCGGCAGTCGTGGATATTAACTTGTTCTTCACCGGAATCAAGGCGAACGGCCTCCTCGTCAGCGGACAGGAATTCACGGCAGACTACGTTTCCGGAGGGTTGTTCAGCCTTGACGGTGTCCATCCTTCGAGCCGCGGCCAGGCAGTGGTTGCCAACGAATTCCTCCGTGTCATCAACGGCAAATTCGGCACCAGCATCCCGATGGTCGACGTCGGCACCGTCCCCGGGATCCCCTCTCCACTGGCAAAGGGAGCGGCGGGTCTCCAGGTGGATCCTTCGTTGTACCAGACGATGCAGGACCTTTTCGGCTCCTCTCGCTGACCCGGAACAGGCGAGTGCTGCTGTAGAAACACTTCCGTAGAAACTCATCTGTGAAAAATCAAAGGGGTCCCGTTTGTGGCGGGACCCTTTTTCTTGCCGCAAAACCGATTCCTCTGCGTACGGCTGAACGTCCGGCTCATTTCCGGCGGAGGAGTTCGCATAAGGCGGCGGATCTCATGCCGGAAGAGAGCGGGCGGAGCCGAACACGAGTCAGACTCTCCCGAGCCTCTTCCGCACGATCCCGCCCGAACACGTCTCCTCCCGTTCGTCTTTCCTTGAATTCCTCAGGCGGGATGCGTCCGCTGCTTCCCCTCGAAGAACTCCTTCAACGCGGAAACCACATGGTCCTGCTCCCCCTCCGTGATGTCGTTGAAAAACGGGAGACGGAGAAGCCGGTCGCTGACATCTTCCGTCACCGGGCACTGGCGCTCATGTCCTCCGAATTTCCTCCCCATGTCGGAAAGGTGGAGCGGAAGGTAGTGGAAGACCGCCTGGATCCCGTTTGCCTTCAGGTGGGCGATGAGCGCCTGCCGGCGCTCCAGGGATGGCAGGAGCATATAATACAGATGATACGGATGGATACAATACTCCGGAATGACGGGCAGGCGTACCCCATGCTCCGCGATCCAGGGAGCGAGCCGTTCCTGATAGTATTCCCAGACCCTGCGCCGCTTCCGCTGAATGGCGTCCCGCTCCTCAAGCTGAGCATACAGGAATGCGGCGAGAAGATCGGAGAGCAGGTAGCTCGATCCCGTGTCGACCCACGTATACTTGTCCACCTGTCCACGGAAAAACCTGCTCCTGTTGGTCCCTTTTTCACGTATGATTTCCGCCCGCTCTATCAGCCGTTCTTCGTTGAGAACGAGCGCTCCCCCCTCTCCGCAGACGATGTTCTTGGTCTCGTGGAAGCTCTGCGTCGCAAGGACACCGAACGTACCCAGAGCCTTTTGCCGGTACCAGGCAAAGAGCCCGTGGGCGTTGTCTTCGACCACGGCAAGCCCGTGCCGGCGGGCAATCGTCATGATCACGTCCATCTCACACCCGACTCCGGCATAGTGGACCGGGACGATCGCGCGCGTGCGCGGAGTGACGAGTCCTTCCAGCAGGTTCTCGTCCATGTTGAGCGTGGATTCGTGGATGTCGGCAAACACCGGGCAGCCTCCCCGGAGAACGAAGGCATTCAGCGTGCTGACAAACGTGAAGGAGGGTACGATTACCTCGTCGCCCGGCCGGATATCCAGGAGCAGCGCGCTCATTTCGAGGGCATGGGTGCACGACGTGGTGAGGAGCACTCTCGGAACGCCGAGGAGCTTTTCGAGCAGGCCGGCGCAGCGAAAGGTAAAGGGGCCGTCGCCGGCCAGATGTCCGCTCCTGAGGGCTTCTTCGACGCAGGACAACTCCCGTCCCGCCATGGCGGGACGGTTGAATGGTATCTGGAAGGTCATGAGGCCGGATGATGGTGGGGTCAGGGAGCCTTCCGCTCATCGGCGGAAAAGTGAATCTCGGACTGCTCGCGAAGCTTGGCGGCGCTGACCTCGGGGGTGATATCGCGCTGGGGGGCTCCGAACATCTCATAGCCCACCATGAACTTCCTGACCGAAGCCGAGCGGAGAAGGGGCGGATAGAAATGCATGTGGAGATGCCACTCCGGATGAGCGGCCCCGTCTGTGGGACGCTGGTGGATGCCCGCGGAATACGGGAAGGGCGCGGTGAACAGGTTGTCATACCGCGCCGTGATGCGCCTGATGATATCCGCAAACGCCACCCTCTCGCCGTACGTCAGCTCGGCAATATCGGGGACTGCCCTGCGGCTGATGATCATCGTTTCGTACGGCCAGATGGCCCAGAAGGGGACCAATCCCACAAAGTGCTCGTTGAAGGTCACCACACGCTCAGAGCTCTCCAGTTCCAGAGCCAGATAGTCCGAGAGAAGCGTCGAACGCGTCCGGGTGAAATGCTCGAGCTGTCCCGCCCCCTCTTTGACGGGTTCAGCCGGGACCGACTCCTGCGCCCAGATCTGTCCGTGAGGGTGCGGATTGCTCGCTCCCATCATCGCCCCCTTGTTCTCAAAGATCTGCACGTAGCCGATCCCCGGAATGCTTCTCAGCCGCTTGAACTCCTGAACCCAGACGTCCACCACGCTGCGGATCCCGTCGACGTCCATCTCCGCGAGGGTCAGGTCGTGGCGCGGCGTAAAGCAGACCACACGGCAGACTCCGGGCTCAGCCCTCGCGTGGAGAAGTCCTCCCTTCCCCATCTCGCCGGGGGGGATGCCGGGGAGCAGCGCGCTGAAATCATTCGTAAAGACGAACGTCTCGGCATAAACCGGGTTTCGCTCCTGCCCCGCCCTGGAGTTCCCCGGACACAGATAGCACGCCGGGTCGTGACGCGGCGGGACTTTTGTGCGAAGCGACTCGATGGACCCCTGCCATGGACGCATGGTTCGCTGGGGGGAGACGAGCAGCCACTCGCCGGTCAGGGGGTTACGCCGGCGGTGGGGCTTCCCTAGGAGGTCTTGCAGCCTGCCAGGAATTGTCTTCATTTGGGTTGGATCAGGGAGGTGCCACCCGTGATCCTGCAAAGATGAAGGTTCATTTCCCTGCCGATGGCATCGCGGTACACCTCCGGAATCTCCCGGGCGAAGTCCTCCACGCAGTCCTCACGCACCAAATTGATCGTGCATCCCCCGAATCCCCCACCCATCATCCTGGCTCCGAAGACGCCATCGAGCTTGAGCGCCGCTTCCACAAGTGTGTCGAGTTCCCGGCAGCTCACTTCGTACAGGTCCCGCAATCCCTCGTGCGAGAGGATCATTCGCCCACCGAATGCCTCAAGATCCCCCTTCCGCAGGTCGGCACATCCCTCGAGGACGCGCCCGTTCTCTTCGACCACGTACCTGCACCGGCGCTCGACCACCGGATCCAGGAGGTCCCGGACGTCGGCCAGCATCTCGGGCGTAGCGTCCCGAAGACTCTTCACGGCAGGATGGCGGCGCCGGAGCGCCTCGACCCCCTCTTCGCACTGCCTGCGCCGTTTGTTGTACTCGGACGATGCAAGCTCATGGCGCACCATCGTATCGCACAGGACGATACTGACGTCGGCACGGCGGAAGGGGACGGCCTCGTACTGCAGCGACCGGCAATCCAGCCTGAGCACGTGTCCTTCGGTCCCGAACAGGTTGGCAAACTGATCCATGATGCCGCACCTGACACCGATGAATTCGTTCTCCGCCCGCTGGGCCATCTTTGCCATGTCGAGCAGGGGAATGCCGAGATCGAACATTGCATTCAGGAGAAAGAGAAAACCGGCTTCGACCGCCGCCGACGAGGACATCCCTGCGCCGATCGGGATCGTGCCGCCGAAGACAAGGTCGACCCCAGGCACCTTCCTGCCCGTTTTCTCCAGCTGGTCCACAATCCCCAGAAGGTAATCAGGCCAGCCGAGCGGCGATGGGGCGAGGATCTCGAAGGACCCTTCGTCATCCTGGTGGAGGTCGGCGGCGACGAATCGGAAACGCCGGTCATTCCGTGGTGCCGCGGCAAGCACGATGGCCTTGTCGACAGCGGCGGGGAGGACGAAGCCTTCGTTGTAGTCGGTGTGCTCGCCGATCAGGTTGACCCGCCCGGGGGAACGCACCAGGAGGGGATCGCTCCCGAAGCGCTGCCGGAAAAGCCCGGCAATGGTCTCCCGGGTTTTCACGATGTCAGCGAGCACGGTTCCTGCTCCCGAAGAAGAACACCGCTCCGGCGCAGACCATGAAGAGCCCCCACCAGAGACCCGGGTGAAGGTCCGCAAGGACAGTCGGGGTTGCCGGAGGATGTATGAACTGGAGGAACCCGGCAACGGCTATGACCGCACCCATCACCAGGAGCATCAGGCCGACCAGATACCAGATCGATTTCATCTGCTTGGGTTCATCTGCCATGGGAACGGCGTCCTTACCAGTAATAGATGTTCAGCGCGATAAAAACCAGGAATGAGATGACGGCGAAAAATTCAGGAGTGCGATGGAACGGTACATTGCCAGCCCCGGTGCGCGGGGTGAGCCCCTTGACGAGCCCCACCAGCTCGCCGTCCGGCCTGCGCTTCGTGAAGATGCTGATCACAATCGTCGACACGAAGCATACGAGCCAGGCCCACCAGGCGCGCCAGAAATTCGCCGCCATGTCGCTCGCGACCGGCGAAAGAGTCAGCAGGGCAGGGTTGATCCAGGCAAATTTCACCGCCAGGAAGAGCGTGAACGACGACACCATCCCCAGGAGAAGTCCCCAGAACGCTCCGGCGGGTGTGGTCCAGCGGACGAACATCCCGAGCAGCATGGTGGCGAACAGGGGGGCATTGACCCATGAGAAGATCGCCTGCATGTAGTCCATGATGCTGGGGAAGGTCTTCGCCCAGTACGCGGTAACAAGGCTGAGCAGGATGCCGGCCACGGTCGCAACCCTCCCCATCCAGAGCAGGTGGCTCTCGGAGGCCTTCGGGTTGATCACCGACCTGTAGATGTCGTACGTCCAGACCGTGTTGAATGCGCTGATATTGCCGGCCTGTCCCGCCATGAAGCCCGCAAGCAGCGCCGTCACACCGAGACCGATGAGACCGTCGGGATAGTAGCGTGCGATAAGGAGAGGGAGGGCCGAGTCGTAATTGGTCTGGCTCCCATCGTGCAGCAGGGCGAACCCGCTTGCCGGGTTCTGCGACAGGACGAGCGCCACGAGCCCGGGAATGATCACGAGGAACGGGACGCACATCTTGAAGAACGATGCCGTGATCGGGGTCATTCTGGCCGANNACAAACCCGAGTCCGATCACGATTCCGGCCCAGGAGATCATCATGCCGTTGTCGGCCGGGTTTCCCGACGTCGACCAGAGAGTCCCGAATGAGGGAGGGACGAGGGAAAAGAGCTTGTGGACTCCTCCGACCTCGATGAGACCGAACAGGGCAACGAGGAACAACCCGAACCAGATCAGGAAGAACTGAATGATCTCCGTGAAAATCGCCGACATCAGGCCGCTGAGCGTGACGTACATCGCCACGGTGAGGGCCGAAGCCCACATGCTGATATCCCAGTTCCAGCCGAGGAAGGTGTGAAGGACGAGTGCCATCGCGTAAAGGTTGATGCCGGAAACGAGCAGCGTCATCAGGGCAAAGGCGATCCCGTTCAACACGCGGGTCTTTTCGTCAAACCTCAGTTTCAGGTATCCCGGAACCGAGTGGATCTTGCTGCTGAAGTAGAACGGCATCATGTAGATGCCGAGAAAGAGCATGGCCGGCACCGCGCCGATCCAGTAGAAGTGCGCCACGTACATGCCGTACTTGTAGGTGTTGCCGGTCATGCCAAGCAGTTCGAGAGCGCCCAGGTTCGCCGAGAGGAAGGCCAGCCCGGCAACCCATGAGCTGTTCTTGCGTCCGGCGAGAAAGAAATCTTCCTGGTTCCTTGTGAATTTCTTCAGATAGAAGCCGATACCGAGAACAAAGGCGAAATAGATCCCGATGATCAGCCAGTCGGCAAAACTCAGGTGGATGGCGGTCATAGTGAATTCGGGGTATCCTGACGTGGAGGGGCAAGGCTGAAGCGCAGATGAAGCATAATGTTACAATTTCAGATTTGAAAATGCAAACAGTAACGGCAGAAGCACGGAAGGAATGTGCGATAGCGGCTGCAGGCAGTGAGCCGGAATTCACCACAGCGCACCGCCTTGGCGGCGGAGCCCGGGAACTGGCGGTCCGATTTCCCGGCAGAAGGCGTGCCGGAAGTCCCAACACGCCTGTTGGCGATTCCCTCACTCGGGGGGCCGCTCGCCTCTTCCCTAAACCGTGGACATCCTCGAATTCTCTCTTTTCCTGGGTATTACCCCTAATCGGAGCATTTCGACTGTTGCGGCACGCTCATTGCACTCGATGACGGCGGAGCGTGCAGTTGCATGTCCTCCCTGTTACCAATGTCACGTCGCAAGGAGACCTACCGTGCTTAGCGCAAATGATTTCGAGACCTTCTGGCTTACCGCCACGAACGTCGTTCTCGGGCTGGTCACGCTGGTGTGCATTCTTGCCATCGGGTTTGCGCTGTACAAGGATGTCAGAGCCAGGGTGCTCGCCCGCCGGTCTGTTGCTCTCGCGCACGCCGACGATCACGCTTTCGTGATCCCGATGCTCGGCGTCACCATGGCCGACGGCGGAGAGCGGATCGCTGCTCCCGGACAGCCTGCCGAAGGACAGAAGAGCAACGGCGGGAACACCGCAAAACCGTAGGAGCCTCACCGGACACCACCGTGAACATGGAGGCGCCATGAGATGTCCCTTTCTTCGTGAGGCGCAGGTCAAATCCTGCCAGGCCTCGGCCTACCGGAAGATGATCGCCCGGAGCAGTGTGCATGCCGGCAACGAGCGTTGTCTCTCGGAAGACTATGTGCATTGTCCTTCGGTGAAACAGCTTCATGAAGAGCTTCCATCCCATTCACGTTGCCCCTTCCTGGAGGAGTCGCTGGTTCAGTTCTGCGCAGCCGCGCCGGTGACAAAGTATATCCCGTACACCGAGTCTCTCCGGTCGCGGTGTATCAGCGGGAGACACCGCTATTGCGAACTGTTCCTTGTCCTCGCGCATCCCGGGAAGAACTCCGGCAGCAGGCCTGAGGAGGGGGTTGACGGACTCGCCGTCCCCGAAGAGCTGTACTATTCCCGGAGCCACCTCTGGCTTGACGTGAACGAAGACGGAACCTGCCAGATCGGCATCGATGCCCTGCTGGCCCATGTTCTCGGGCCGGTGGAGAAGGTCACCTTCCTCTCCGCCAAGGGAGGTGCAAGGCCGACCGCCGTGTTGACCGTCGGGGGGGTGGATCTTCATATCGTGTTACCGAACACGCTCCCTCTCGTCGAGCCGAATACGCACCTGAGGGCAGACCCTGCCCGCCTCACTTCAGATCCTTATGGTCTCGGATGGCTGTTCGAGGGTGCTGAGACGCGGCGGCCGGAGGGAGAAGTCTCCCCGCTCACCGCCGGGCTGCTCAGAGGCAAGGAAGCCAGAGAGTGGCTCCGCGCCGATCTTCACCGGATCTCCGCATGTGTCCATGAAATCCTGTCGCGCCCCGGCGGCACTGGAGACCGGATCCTCAACGACGGTGGACTAATCGCCCCCGGGGCGCTGCAGCTGCTGCCGCGGGAGGATTCGCTCACCCTGTTCAATGAATTTTTCTCCCCGTATGCGGGTCTGAGGAGGTAGCGTGAAGCACCAGGGTCTCATGATGTTCATCGGCGGTCTCGCGGCATCGCTGGCGCTCGGCTGGCTCGCCTTTCCTGCATTGCTGTATGAGAAGATCGAGCAGCCGCTGCAGTTCAGTCACAGGGTCCATGCGGGCGAAAAGGTCGGTCTGTCCTGCGAAGAGTGTCACAGTTTCCGTCCGGACGGCTCGTTCACCGGGATCCCGGGCGTCGATAAGTGCGCTACATGCCATTCGACCCGGGTCACGGACTCACCCTCCGAAAAGATCCTTGTCGAGGAGTACGTTGCCGGAAGCCGGATCATCCCCTGGCTGGTGTATGCCCGCCAGCCGCAAAACGCCTACTTCGCCCACGTCCAGCACGTGAAGCTCGCGGCCATTTCCTGCGAGCGATGCCATGGGCCCCATGGCACCTCGGAGAGCCTTCCTGCCTACGAGCGGAACCGGATCAGCGGCTACAGCCGGGCGATCTGGGGACCGAACATTTCCGGGGTCAAATCCCATGAATGGGAGGGGATGAAAATGGATGATTGTTCCCGTTGCCACCAGGACCACGCCGTCGCAGAGAGCTGTCTTGCATGTCACAAGTAACTTCCGGCCGTTGACCCCTGCATCCGAACGGAAGCAAGCGGGGCGGCACGGGAACTGACTGTACCTTCGAACCGGCACCAGCAATGAAAATGACTCGACGTGATATCCTGAAGTTTGCGGCAGGCGCAACCGCAGGACTCCTGGTCACCCCCGCCCCCTGGAAAGCCCTGGACGATACGGCAATCTGGACGCAAAACTGGCCCTGGATTCCCCGGCCGGCTTCCGGCGAGGTCACTTCCAGAATGTCCACCTGCACGCTCTGCCCCGCCGGGTGCGGGATCCGAGCCCGCTGCATCAACGGAGTACCCGTTTCCCTTTCTGGAATTCCCGGACATCACTACGGCAACGGTTCGCTGTGCGCTGTTGGGCTTGCGGCCCATCACCTCGCGTTTCATCCTGCACGGGTCCGGCAGCCGCTCCGCAGAATCCACGACCGAGGCGTCACGAACTCCACTCCAGTTTCCGCAGATGAGGCCTTCGGCATCCTGGCAGGAGCCATCACGGCTGCACGCGGGACCGACGGCATTGCGCTCCTCGATCAGCGTCCGGGACGCTCCGTCTCGGCCCTGTACAAGGAATGGCTTGCCTCAGTGCCAAACGGCCTCTATCTTGTCCCCCCTTCGATCGAGGATGGAACGCTCCGTGCGGCCGGAGAAATGGCCGGAGCCACATTCGGGGTAGACCTGGAGCATTGCCGGACGATCCTGAGCTTCGGCACACCACTGCTTGACGGATGGGGAACGCCGGGCCGCATGATGCGGATCGCCTCGGCACGGTTCGGCTCCGGCGAGCCATTCATCATCCAGGCTGAGACCCGGCAGTCACACACGGCGCTGGCTGCCAACCGCTGGCTGCCATTGAAGCCGGGCACGGAGCTCGCGCTCGCCCTGGGGATCTGTCACGTGCTGCTGCGCGACCTCTCCGTTCCGGACCCCGGGACAGCCCATCAGCCGTTCACGGCAATCGCATCCGGATGCACTCCGTCCATGAGTGCGGAAGTCACGGGGATATCCGCCGACCGCATCGAAGAGACCGCCAGGTACCTCGCCGGGCACCGGCCCGCAATCGTCGTCGGCGGCGGCGATCCGGCAGCGGGCCCCCTCGGACGGGAGGAACAGAGGGCCATCGTGATGCTGAACTTTCTCCTGGGCTCCATCGGCGCGCCGGGCGGACTCGTGGCCAGAGATCTCTCTTCGGAGAAGCAGCCCCAGAGGCTTGAGCAGCAACTGCTCGAGGTCCCCGATCACGCGATCGGCGTCCTGATCCTCGACGGAGCCGAATGCGGATGCGCTATTCCCTGGGAAGCCATAGAGCCCAAGCTGAAGGATGGATCCTCGCTCGTCGTCAGCCTTTCTCCATTCCTCGCCGGACTGGCCAGACGGGCCGATCTCATCATCCCCTCCCCCGTCCCTCTCGAGCGATGGGAAGATCTCCCGGCCCCGTTCGATGGGCCAGCCGGATCGCTTGCCCTTTCGGCTCCGTTGTTCACACCCCCTGAGGGCTCCGTCGATCCGGTGCTGCTTGTCCGGCGTCTTTCCGGGGAAACCGGTCCGCAGGACCGCACGGCCCTTAACCTCCTCACAGAGAGGGTCGGATCTCTTCATGCGCGCAGGAAAGGTACTGTATGTGCCCCTTCGCGATGCACGCCCGTCAGCGAGGTAGAGTCGGCCGGCCGGCTGTTCGAGATGCTTGCTGCCGGGGGCGTTTGGGTCGACGAGGGGCGCAGCGAGGGCAAATCTCACGCCCCGCTACTCCGTCCTCTCACTTCTGACGAGGTCGACAGGATGCGCCCCCTGGCCGGAGGCCGTGTCCCCGCTGCGAAAGGATCCGTGCAGGTGGCGGTCCTGCCGTTCGGGACAAAAGCCGCATCGATCACCGGACAGGTGTCGCCCATTCTCTCGAAGGTCTTCCAGGAATCCGGCCTGAGGCCCTCGGAGAACCAGGGATTCATCAACCCTGCGACGTGCAATGAACTCGGGCTCTCCGACGGGGGCGCGGCTACCCTGAGTTCCACATCCGGGTCTCTGTGTGTCGTTGTGCGGTGCGACTCCTCGGTGATGCCAGGAGTCATCCATGTGGCAGTCGGCCCGGATCCTGCCGCACTCAATGAGCCGGCGCGCGGCGGCTCGGGCATCTTCGCCCTGTGCGGCGCGAGCGAAGGAATGTGGAGAATCGCCAGAGCTACGATCGGAAAATCCTGACATGGAGACCATGAAGAAGAACGTTCGCTATGGAATGGTTATCGATCTTGACCGCTGCACGGGGTGCGGGGCATGCATGGTCGCCTGCGCCGTGGAAAACAACATCCCGCCCGCCCACCAGGGCGCAACCGAACGAACGGGGACGACCTGGATCAGGGTCTACAAAGCGGACAACAGGAAGGCGTTCCCCGAGCAGCGTGCGGTGTTCGTCCCTATTCTGTGCCAGCACTGCGATCACCATACGCCATGCGTTTCAGTCTGCCCGCAGAAGGCGGTTGAGTACGACCGGGCGACGGGCATCGTGGGTCAGATCCCGGTGCGGTGCCTGGGGTGCCGTTACTGCATGACCGCATGCCCCTACCATGCGCGATACTTCAACTGGTGGGACCCCGTGTGGCCGGAAGGAATGGAGAAAACCCTCAACCCCGACGTTTCGACACGGATGCGGGGAGTCGTGGAGAAGTGCAACTTCTGCCACAGCCGGCTTCAGCAGGCGAAGGCCAGGGCAGCCGTGGAGGGACGGTCCGAACTCCGCGCCGGCGAGTACATGCCCGCCTGCGCAGAAGCCTGCCCGGCAGGCGCGATCGTCTTTGGGGAGCTGTCAGACGAGAATTCAGATGTGCACCAGGCCGCATCGGGCGGCGACGCGTTCCGGCTCCTGGAGCATCTCGGGACGGAACCCAAGGTATATTACCGGTCGCGCCAGCCCTGGGTGCGCACCATCGCCGACAGCCGCATCTCATCACCAGCGAAGGAAGAGGCACATGGATAACGGATTGATCGTCCGCGGACTGCACAGGGCACCCTGGCCGCGGTTCCTTCTCTGGCTCGCCCCCTGGACCGGACTCCTCGTTTTCGGCGTCTACGGAGCATACCTCTGCCTCTCGAAGGGTCTCAACCAGACGAACATGGACAACCGTTTCGCGTTCGGAGTCTGGATCTTTCTTGACCTTGCGGTGATTGCGCTCGGAGCCGGCGCGTTCTTCACGGGATTTCTCCTCTACATCCTCCGGAAGACCGAGCTGAAGGCGGTGATCAACAGCGCCGTCGTGCTGGGGTTCATCTGCTACAGCGGTGCGGTGGTGGTCCTCATGGTCGACGTCGGACAACCGTTGCGGGCCTGGTTCACATTCTGGCACCCGAACGTCCATTCGATGCTCACCGAAGTGACGTTCTGCATCACTTGCTACCTGATGGTGCTTGCGATCGAGTATGCACCCATCATCCTGAGAAACAGGAAGCTCAAGCAGGTGGCCCCTCTCCTGGTGTTCGAGTTCGAGCTGCATAAAGTCGTTGTGGTTTTTGCGGCAGTCGGGACCTTTCTCTCCTTTTTCCACCAGGGTTCGCTCGGTGGGCTGTACGGGGTCCTGCAGGGACGCCCCTTCTCCTACCGTGAAGGCTTCGCCGTCTGGCCGTCGACATTCTTCCTCTTCATTCTTTCCGCCGCCGCCTCGGGGCCGAGTTTCATCATTCTGACCACCCGGCTCGTGGAGAAGATCTCGCGGAAGAAGCTTGTCAAGACAGAAGTGTACGCGATGCTCGGACGCATCTCGGGCTTGCTGCTGCTCTTCTACGTCCTGCTCAAGTCCATTGACACGATAATCTGGGCCAACAGCACATCGCCGCAGGCCGGCGTTCCAGCGGCTGAGTACTATGCGTGGCAGCCTTTCGGAACCTGGATCCTCTATGCCGAGATCGTCCTGTTCGGGCTTCTCCCGGCCCTGCTCTATCTGAATACCAGGGTGCGGTCCAGCAGCTTCGGACTCCTCGCCTGCGCCCTGCTGACATGCGGCGGCATCGTCCTCAACCGGTTCGTGATGACGATCCAGACCCTCGCCCTTCCCACGCTCAGGTTCGATGCGTTCATGCTCTACCTCCCGAGCTGGCAGGAAGTCGCGACGTTCCTTGCCGTCATCGCGTATGGAGTCCTGGTGTACTCTGTTTCCTTCCGGTACCTCCGCCTGTTCCCGCAGGAGCGCGAACTGGCCGTGCGGGAAGAGCTCCCGGAGAGAATTGCAGTCTGACCCGCGCCCGCCGGAGGGGAGATGCTGACGCCCCTTGAGCGGTTGCACGAAGGGCGCTCGACGCAGGGGCGGCCCGTGAACACTTCACCACAAGGAGAACACCCATGTTTCCCGGAGTCTACGGCTTCACCTGGGATGCGGGCAATGTGATTTTTCTCGGCCTTTTCTTCACGGTTGCCGCCATCATCGGGTCTACCGTCGTTCTCGCCGCCCTTCGCGCGGTGCGGGATGTGCGGAACCACGAGGAGGAGCGAATTCGGTGGCATGAGGATTTCCACGATCTGCCCTCCCCGCTCCGCGCCTGCCGCCATGAGGTGGCGGGGGAAATCGGACACCGCACATGTCCCAATGCGTTTGACTGCCGTGTGTGCGAGCTTCATCCGAAATTCCCTCCGCACAGCGCTGTCCAGGACTCCGCAATCGGTATCGGATTCCCGGTGCCGGCGGACCGGCTTTATCACAGGGGTCATACCTGGGTGAAGGCAGAGGACGACGGGACCGTGCTGGTGGGGCTCGACGAATTCGGCGGCAGAGTGTTCGGAAAACCGGACAGGGTGGCTCTTCCCGCTCCGGGGACAGCCGTCCAGGTGAACGGTACGGGGTGGCAGATGAGCCGGAGCGGAGCAACGGTGCGGGTTCTGGCCCCTGTAGACGGCGTGGTGGTCGAGACCGGGAGCGCGGAAAAGGGATGGTTTCTCAGGCTCCGCCCCGGGGCAGAGGGTTTGGTGACAACACACCTGCTGAGCGCAGACGAGGCACGGGGATGGTTGACCCGTGAGCTCGAATCCATGGAGGTGAGGCTCGGAGAATCGAGGCTGGGAGCATCTCTTGCCGACGGAGGAGAGCTCGTCAACGATATCCCGGCACACTATCCGGCGGCCAACTGGGATGCCGTTTGGGGCGAGGTGTTTCTGGAACCCTGACGGGAACGGATACCGGGGGCTTCCGTACCGGGGGCCCCCGTTCGCCATCCCCCTGGTTTTGATCCCTTTTCAGAACGGCAGCCTTCCTTCCCCCTCGGACATTTGCTCGGCCGGCAGCGGTCCCTCCGAGGGCGCCTCAGGGGAAGCACCTCTCCGGTAGTGGTAGTCGTCCACGGCGACCCAGTGAGTCGCCTTGCTCCGCTCATCCTGCTCCCTCCGCTCCCCCACGACCAGTCTCACGTTCCCGTAGTCGTCCTTCTGCAGAGGCATGATTTTGTCCAGGTTGACACTGATCGAAATTGCCGATCCTCCACCCGGAAATTTCGTTGCCCACCCGACTCCGACAAATGTCCGTTGAGCCATATCGACGCCCTTCCATGGAAGTAACAAGTTTTCACGGTGTTTTCGCTCTTCCTGACCCGGCGGGTGCCCCATGCATACTACGTCGTGTGAGCCGGATTTCCGATTCCAGCTTGATAATTGCAGTGTGTGTCTGTACCTTACGGCACGCCTATGGGTCAGGCGGCACTTTCCCTCTTTACCTAACCGTTCTAACGTGGCAATTTCTCTGTTAGCCGCTCCGGCAGATTCATCCACCGGATCGGACTTTGCCTCAGTGAGGGATTTTCATCAGGCGGAGGGTCACCGGATTCCACACTCCTGTTTCTTCAACACTGCCGCAGGGCACGGACTCATCTCGTGTGCCGAAGCAAGTCTTCCACCATCAAGGAGAGCTAACCAATGAACAAAAGGATTCTGCTTGTTGTCATTGTGCTGGGACTGCTTGGTTTTTCCTCACTGCAGGCCATAGCACAATTCAAGGACCAGGGCATGGGAGGTGGAATCGGGTTCGGGGCAACATTCGGTCAGACGGAGTTGAAGGACGCTCAATCCCGCTTCATTGCCCGCGGCTTCATCCGCTATCCGCTCGTTCCCCATCTCTTCGGCGAACTGGGTGCGGCGTTCGGGCGAGTCGCGGGTACCAATGCGAACGACGGCAGCCCTTACACTACGATTCTTGTGCCGATCGACTACCGGTTCGTGTATAGCCCCATATCGTCCACTACCTGGGCTCCTTACCTCTACGCGGGCGCCGGCGCGCTCTACTTCCAGCTGATCGATGTGCCGACGCTCCAAGGCCTGCCATCGACTGCGACCCTGGCAACCAAGAACACCGGGTGGACGCTCGTGGCACCGGGCGGGGCCGGGGTCATCATCAAGATGTCTGACATGGTTGCCTTCGACATGAGCGGCGGGTACAACTACACGCTCAAGGAAGAACTGAACGGCGTCAAGAGCGGGAAGAAAGACGGCTACTGGACATTCCTGCTGGGTCTCACGGTCGCCGGCGAAAGCGAGAATGCCGATCCTGACCATGACGGCCTTACCAACAAGGAAGAGAAGATCCTGGGCACGGATCCGCACAATCCCGACACCGACGGTGACGGGATCACCGACGGCGACGAAGTCAAGAAATACAACACCAACCCGTTGAAGAAGGACAGCGACGGGGATGGCCTGTCAGATTATGATGAGATCAACGTCTACCACACCGACCCCAACAAGGCCGACACCGACGGCGACGGGCTCAGTGACGGCGACGAGGTCATGAAGTACAAGACCGACCCGCTCAAGGCCGACACGGACGGCGACGGGCTCAGCGACGGCGACGAAGTCATGAAGTACAAGACCGATCCGCTCAAGGCCGACACCGACGGCGACGGGCTCAGTGACGGCGACGAGGTCATGAAGTACAAGACCGATCCGTTGAAGGCCGATACGGACGGAGGCAGTGTCAATGACGGAGTGGAAGTAGCACGGGGCACGAACCCGCTCGATCCCTCCGACGACGTTCCTGCGAAGAAAGAGGAGTTGAAGGTCGAGGTAGGCAAGGCTATCGTGCTGGAAGGGATCGAATTCGCGAGCGGCAAGTCGACTGTCCTGCCGGCTTCCGAACCGATCCTCGAGAAGGCCTACAACACCCTGGCGCAGAATTCCGACGTCACGGTGGAGATCCAGGGTTATACGGATAACAAGGGCAGCAAGGCGAAGAACCTGAAGCTCTCGCAGGCCCGGGCCGATGATGTGAAGGGCTGGCTGGTGAAGAAGGGCATCGACGCCTCACGCATCACGACCAAGGGGTACGGTCCCGCAAAGCCGGTTGCACCGAACACGACGGCAGCGGGGCGTGCGAAGAACCGTCGTATCGAGTTCTTCCGCGTGAAGTAACCTCTGTGCCGGGCTGGCGCCTGCCGCCGGCCCGCGCCCGGCTGCCGGACAACATCAGACCGATTTCCGTCCGACATCAGGCAGGAACTGCCTGCCCTGAGACGGGTTCTGGTGTGCCGGGGAGAGGATCATACGCGCAAACAGCATGGAGCCCCCCGTCCCGTATTTGCGGGCGGGGGGCTTCGTTGTGTATGACCAGCAAGATATCCACCGTGGAGGTACACATCCTCCGGAAGGCCGACCAAGGCGATCAAACCAAAGTCCCGCCAGGGCAGGAGCAGGGCTACATCGCCTTGGGAGGGAGACGTGGAACGAAACTGCGAGCCGACGGGCAGAAACCGGATCTGAGGCGACGCCGATCAGGGGTGAGAATGGCGCCTGGATTCATCCCAGCACCGCTGCCAGAGTTTTGAGCAAACTCTCCGCAGTGGTCGGCTTTGTCAAGAAAGCCTGCACGTTGAAATCTGACGGAGATCCGACGAGCCCTTTGGTTGTCAATCCGCTGACCGCAATGATCTTGACATCTGGACTTATCTTTTTCAAGGCAAGAATCGCAGCCGTTCCATCCATGACAGGCATCATGATGTCAGTAATCACAGCCTTGATTTGTTTCTTGTTTTCAGCAAAGGCCGCAACTCCCTCCGCGCCGTCGCTGGCCGTTATGGCATTGTAGCCATAGGCCTGCAGAGTTTCTTTCGTGATCACCCGGATGGCTGTTTCATCATCAATGATGAGGATCAGCTCACCATTTCCCATCGGGAGATTCGTTATCTCACTTGCTCCCGCGACACCCGGAGCCGTTCTTGTCGCTGGGATATATATCCTAAACGTCGTCCCTTTCCCCACTTCACTGTCCAGGTTGATAAACCCCTTGTGGCTCTTGACGATGGAAAGCGTGGTTGAAAGGCCGAGGCCAGTTCCCATACCGATTTCCTTTGTCGTGAAGAAGGGCTCAAAAATCCTCTCCCGGATATCCGCGGGAATTCCCGTTCCCGTATCAGTGATCACAATGGACACATACGCCCCTGGTTTCGCCTCGAGATGCACGCGCGAGTAATTCTCGTCCAGGTCCACGTTCTCCGCCAAGATCGTAAGAGTCCCTCCCGTGGGCATGGCATCCCGCGCATTCACCATGATGTTCAGGAGTACCTGGTGCATCTGTGTCGGATCGGCCGAGACCATCCATAGGTCCCGCGGAATCTCTGTATCAAGCTCGATAGATTTGGGAAATGTCTCACCGGCGATCTTGACAACTTCGTTGATAACATGTTTGAGTTGCACGAGAATGCGGTCACCTCCAACTCCCCGTCCGAATGCCAGAACCTGCTTGACAATGTCTGCGCCGCGCTTTGCCGATATCTCAATCGTATTGAGGATTTTCTGCCCGCCCGGATCGTGTGTTGTCCTTCTCAGAATCCCGATCGCCAACATAATCGGCGACAGAACATTGTTGAGATCATGGGCAATGCCGCCAGCGAGCGTGCCAATGCTCTCCATGCGCTGTGCCCGCAGAAATTGAGCCGCGAGCCTCTTTTGCTCGGTCACATCACGGGAGACCACGACGACTCGAGACACCTTGCCGTCACTATCTCTGATCAGGCTCCCCTTCGAGTCAATGTCGTGTGCGGCACCATCGTTGCCCAAGAGCCGGTATTCGATCCGCTGCCCAACGCCGGTCCTGACGGTTTCTCGAAACACTTGCTTTACCCTATCCTTATCTTCCGGATGAATCTCCTGGAATCCATCTGTCCCCTTCAATGACTCCGGGTCCCCCAGGATACTCTCGTACGA